>DATAXK010000044.1:0-4071 GCA_036266805.1 Solirubrobacteraceae bacterium | reverse complement strand
TGCATCCGCTCCATCGCCAGCTCGCGCGCGTCATAGAGCGCCTGCGTGTAGTTCTCAAGCTCGACGTTCTGGCCGGCGTTGCGCATGCTCTGGCGCAGGCTCTGGTGGGCGACGTGGTAGACGCAGGAGCCCATCACCATCCCGACCGGCCGGTGGCCGGTCTGATGGAGGGTCCAGAACTCCTGGCCCGAGAGGTCCGAGGTGAACGGGCGTCCCGAGGGCGCGCGGTGGAGCTCGCCCTGCTCGTGGCGCACGGCCGTGCCGACGGCGATGAACTCGGCGAGGTTTTCACCCCACTCGTAGCGGCCGATGTCGAGTCGCACGCCGACGACTCCGTCGGCGCCGAGCTGGTCGGCCTCCTCTTCCATGCGTGTCATCGCGAGCTCGCGCGCGTGGTACATCGCCTCCGAGAGCACCGTCAGCTCCTGGTTCTGGCGGTAGGCCGCCATCTGGTAGCCGATGTGGTAGATGCTCGAACCGATCACGAGGCCGACCGGGCGGAAGCCAGCCTGCTTGATCAGCAGGAACTCGTTGACTGAGAGGTCGCTTGTGAAGAGGCCCGAGCGGTTCTGCTGCAAGCGCTGGCGGCCTGCCTCCGGCACCCCCTCGGTGCTGGTCGGGTCATAGGCCATTGACGGGCTCCTTTCGAGCGAGTGAGATTGTCAGGCTGGGGCGCTGCTCTTGGTTCTCGAGGACCGCGGCGAGGTTTGCGTCCTCGCGGATCGCCGTGCCGATCACGTGGAAGGTGACGATCAGGTCTTCGCACTCCATCCCGCCGCGGTTGATGCGGCGCGTCGAGGAGTGCTCGCCGATCCGCACGCCGACGATCCCGTCGGCGCCGAGGGAGCGGGCCTGGTCGGTGACGTAGGCCATCGCCTTCTCGCGCGCGTCGTAGACACCCTGGGTGAAGTCGCTGAGCTCCTGGTTGTAATAGGACGTTGCGCCGGTGAAGAGCCCGCCGCGCATCGCCTGGGCTGTCTGCCACGTTGCGGGGACGTAGTGCACGCTGGTGTGCGCGGCGATGCCGACGGGGCGCATGCCCGATGCGCACAGGCGCCAGAACTCCTGGCCGCTCAGGTCAGTGAGAACGGGGCCATCCGGGCTCTTGAGCGCCTCGGGGAGGCGTACCGCTGTGCCGACGGCGATGAACTCGACGGAGCCCTGCGACCAGTCGTGCGCGCCCTGCTCGATGCGTACGCCGACGACGGCGTCCGCTCCGGCCAGTTCGGTCTCCTCGAGGAGGCGCGCGAGGGCCAGCCGGCGCGACTCGTTGTACGCGCGCGAGAGCGTGTCGATCTCGGTCGGGTAGTTGAAGTACGTCATCTGCCAGCCGGTCTGGTAGATCGAGGAGCCCATTACGAGGGTGATCGGGACGATGCCGAGGCGGTGAAGCAGCGAGAACTCATGGACGGAGAGGTCGCTTGCGAACACCGTCTGCGCATTGGGATCAGGGGCGGCGAGCGTGGCTAGTCGCTCGGCCGCGGCGAGCGGGATGTGGCCCTGCCTCAGCCGCTCGAGCGACTCCTCGTCGCGGCGCGCCTGTTCCTGGATCTCGGCCGGATCGATGCGCGGTCCGCGGCGAAACAGCGGGCTCAACGCACGAGCCCCTCGAGAACCTGCCGCGCCTTCTCGCCGATCGATGCCGCGTGCGTGACGCCGCCGACGAGCGCGCGGACCCAGTCGGTGAGCGGCAGCTCTTCGCGCTTGAGCGTGATGCCGCGGACGACGGTGTGCACCGTGCACCTGAAGCCGCCGCCGGTCTGCTCGAGCTCGAAGCGCTGCTCATCGAGTGAGATGTCGATGCGCTGGACCTCTGTCTGCTTCGAGCGGAAGCCGCCGATGCGATGGCGCTTGACCGTCGCGAGACGGGGGAGAGCCTCCTCAAGACGCACGGCAAGCGCCTCGATCATCGCGTGAGTGTCGCTTTGGTCAGCGCGGAGCTCGGACGCCGCGAGGTCCAGCTGCGACCCGGGGTCTTCACGAGGGTCTGAAAGCTCCTCGCTCACGCGCTTGAGCGTACTTCAAAGGGGACGAGCTCCGGGCGCTGTTAGCGAGGGGTGGAGGGAGGGAGAGTGTGTGGCGACTTGGCTCTGCAGCCTGGTCGTCGCTACCGGAGTGGCCTGGGAGACGCGATGTTGGCTGCGCTGGGAGACGCGATGTTGGCTGCGATGGCGTTCGTGTGCTCTGCGGCTCCTGCGTCGAGCTGTCGTGCGCCGCGTTTCGGTGCAATTTGCGTAGATTCAGATATGGTCGAGCAGGGATGAGCGGGGTTGAGGACCCGGGTGGCACGAGCGCAACGCGCGCGTACTCGCCCGCCAGCTCGTGCATTCGGCCGGTATGGGGACGACCGTCGGGTAACGGGTAACCCCAGTAGGCCGGGGGCAAACAGGAGGCCGCGCCTCGCAAACAGCGTCAAGGAGGACTTTGTAAATGCGCAGACCATCGGCAGCGACGACAATCGCGTCCGTAGCCCTGTTCTTCAGCCTCGCCGGCACAGGACTGGCAGCCGACAAGTACCTCATCACGTCGACCAAGCAGATCAAGCCGCGCGTGCTCAGCTCGCTCAAGGGCAAACAGGGCCCGCGCGGTCTGCAAGGTGTCGCTGGAGCCGCCGGACCCGCAGGGGCCGCCGGCGCGGCAGGTGCTGCCGGAGCGAGCTTCACAACGTCGGACGTGACCGTGGTCGACGGACTGCAGATCCAGCTGACTACTTCCCCGAACGCCGGCGACACGAATGGCTCGTCCGCGCAGTGCCCCGCCGGTGATGTGGTGCTCGGCGGAGGCTGGTCGTGGGCCGGCACGCAGCCAAGCGACACGTCCATCGTGCAGAGCCAGCCGATTGGGGGAACGTCATGGACGGTGACCGCAATCAACAACTCGACCGTGCAGACGCCGATCCTGTTCGCAGTCGCGATCTGTGGCTCGTAGCGTCGACGCTACAGCGGTGGGCCTCGGGGGTGCCCACCGCGCGCGGCAGCACGTCGGGGCAAGCACCTTAGGACACTAATCCGGTGACCCAGGACTCTCGAGCGGTTCTATATCGCTGCCTGAATCCGAGCTGCGAGCTTGAGGCGTACCCAGTTCACGAGCTCCGAGATCGTGCTGCCGGGCGGCAGGGGCAGTGGCAGGCTGGCGAAACGCACTGTCCCCGCTGCGGGACGCCGGGGGCTGCGTTCCTGCCGGTCGCGGGACCGTAACCCTGACGCGCCGACGCGGCGCAAAGGTGTCGGTATTGGTCGCCCTTAAGGCCGGCCAGTCGGGAGGGGAGGCTCGGGATCGGGGCGAGGGGCAGCGTCCGGCGAGCGCGGCAGCGCCGCCGGCCGTGCCGCCGCCCCGGCCCGGCCCGCGCGCATCAACCGCCTGCCCGCCGACGCGGCCGCCCCGCTCGTCCGCCTGGACCCGCTGACTCTCGGGGGAGGCTGGGGCTTCCTACCCGCGCGCAGCGCGGGGGGAGCGAACGCAGCGAGCGGTCTGGGTATCTACCTTCCCGGGACCGGCGCAGCGCAGCGAGCACACTCCCGCAATCACGCCCGCGCCGATGCCGCTCCTAGAGTGTGGTCCGCGACTCGTTTGAGGCTTGGGCGGAGCACGAATTGATAGGACCGACGCGGCGCGTCTATCGGAATCGGAGTCAACTCCCGGTTGCCTGGGTCGTGGTTGCTGCTGCGGTCGGGCTCGTGCTCTTCGCAGTCCTCGACCGCGCCCCCGGTGCTCACGCTGGCGGAGCGTTGCTAGCGGTCTTGTTGCTAGTCGCCGCCTGGCGCGAGTTTTCGTCCGGCGTCTACCTGGATGTTTCCGACGTGAGGGTGGTGGGCTTCATAAGAAGCTGGCGGGTTCCCTGGTCCGAGGTCGAGCGCTTCGAGATGCGGCGCCAAGGGAACTTCGACGTGGCGTTTGTCGTACGCAGTGGCGAGCACCTACCGGTGCCGATCCTCGCAATTAGCGGCCGCGGCGCGCCGCCCTTGGTCGATCAGTTGAACGCGCGACTCGCTGAGCGACGTACCGCGCAGGCGTAGCGCGGCCGGGCCAGATCCCGAGAGTCGTCCCCTGGAGTGGGTAGTGGGTCAGTTT
>DATAXK010000035.1:0-54971 GCA_036266805.1 Solirubrobacteraceae bacterium | reverse complement strand
AGCTCGCGGCCCCGCTTGCCGAGCGGGTCTTCGCTGCTTTGATCCGGCCCGGCGACGAAGCCGTCGAGGGAGATCGACATGTGGCAGGTGGTGTCGGCCATTACTCTCCTCCAAAGTGATTGTGATTTGCAAGCGGCGGCGGTAGCACCGGCGCCACAGGGGCTCCCTGCTCGCGAGGTATGCGTGGGCTGTGGCGCGGTCTGAGCACCTCTTCAACTCGATGATCTTGCCGTCACTGAATCATGTCGCGCTCGAAACCCTGCGCCCGCCAAAACGCCTGCACTCATCATCCTCGATGCACACGAGGTTGTGGATCACGTCAGCGCCGCGCGCCCGTAGCTCCGCGATGGCCGCCTGGGCAGCGCCGAACTTGTCCCCCCGCTCCGCGCCTGCGGCGTCACGTACAGCGCGTCGACCTCGCCCGCGAGCCCCGGGCAAGGTCCCATGCCGGTTCCGCTCGTCCCACAGAGCAGCGACCGTCTCGCCCTCGCCATCGGCAATCAGTCTGCTCGCGGCCATGTTCGTCAAATCCTCTCTGTGGTCTTGGTGCATTAGAGGCAAAGCGTTAATGCACCGCAAGGGAGGCGGACGAGGGTAAGCCGCATACGGGAGTGGTCAACGTCAACCTGGCACACCTCGAGGCTACTCCCAGCCCACCGGGCACTCAAGGTCAGAGCAGGACGATCGCGCTGGCACACCCCCGGCTGTGCTCAGCTCGAGCCAATATCGAGCCATTCGATAACGTCGTTCGCGGCCAGGCTCAGACTTGGATAGGCGCGGTGCGCAAGCTCGATGCCGGCCTGATCCGGCTTGACGTTAACAGCCCAAACCGTAGTGCCGGCGCGACGTGCAGCGGTTATGCCGGACTCTCCGTCCTCTAGCGATAGGCATTCATCGGGGCTACGCCCCAGCGCCTTCGCTGCCTTCAAGTAGCCTTCGGGGTGTGGCTTGCCTCGTGTCACAGACTCGGCGTCCACGACGACTCGCGGCAGCTGGAGACCCAGCCGTTCGAACCGGATGCGCACACGATGGGCGTAATTGCCAGTCACGATCGCCCAGTCCGTCGGCTCCAACGTGGCCAAGAGCTCGCTGGCTCCCTCGAACGCCACATAGCTACCGCTGCGCGCGTCCTCATCCTCGAGCTCGTGAAGAACCGCCAGGCACGAGTCTGGATCTAGCGATGGTGCGACCACGGCGAACGTCTCTGACGGACGAGTGACGAGCGCAGTTCGCCAGACAAGCTCCGGGTCCAGGTCATGTCGCAGTGCCCACTCGGCCCACACTCGACGCAGGTTAGGGAGCACGTCGAGCAGGGTTCCATCGACATCGAAAAGCACCGCGCGGCAGATCCCCACACCTGTAGCGTCCCATATCGACCAGCCAGCATCTGGCGCATGCATACATCTAACTCGCCACCATCGCTACCGCCTCCGAGAGCCGCTGGCATGCCAATCCTCGATCCTCTCATCGGTCTTGCCATAACCGTCGTGATCGTCCGCATTGCGGCGCTAACGAGATCAATCGCCGGCGCACTCACGCAGCGTCAGTGACGGCCGATCTCTCAATTCGATCGCCGCGAGTAGGCCTCGATCATTTCCAGGACGATCTTTTCGGCTTGGGGACGGCTGAGCTGCATGTCGAGTCGCAGTTGCTTCCACACCAGCACGTCGGTCGCGATCACGAGGGCCGTGAGCCGGCGCTCTCTGGACGCGCGCGGTAGGCCGGCGAGGAGTTGCTGGAAGACTCTGTTTGCCCAATCGCGGTGGTAGGCCCTCCCCTTGTCCGTCAGGTTGCGGATGGCGGGGATGCGGTCCTCTTGGGAGAGCATGCGTAGGATCGCCGTTCCGTGCGCCTCGTAGTGGTCGAACACGTTGGCGACCGCGTCGGGCAAGTGATCGACTGGAGCGGCGTCGCGGCGCTCCATCTCGCGCATACCCCACCACTTGTATGCGGCGGTGAGTAGCTCGTCTTTGGAGTGAAACCGGGCGAAAAGCGTCTGTTCGGTGACGCCCGCGTCGGCGGCGATCTCGCGCAGGCGGACGTCCTCGTAGGGTCGCGTGCCGAAGTGCTTCCAGGCCGCGACGAGCAGGCGTTCGCCGGTCTCGGCGGCGGCATCGGCTCGCGCGGACATCCGATATTGGCGTGTTGTGGTGGAGGCGCTTGACGTTTTCATCTTTGTAGGGCTAAGATGAAGTATATGCGTGTATTCCAGACTCTCCTGGCGTTCAGCGGGAATGCTCCACCACAGCTAGCGCTCACACGGGAGCTCGTCGAGCGGGGTCACGAGGTGCGCGTCGTGGCCCACAGCGCCGCGCGGGCACGGATCGAGCAGACTGGGGCTGAGTTCGTCGCGATCCGCAAGTGGCTCCCCGCCCTCGACATCACCCGTCCGGAGACGGACCCGATACGCGACTGGGAGGCGCGCACGCCGCTTGGCGCCGCGAAACGGATGCGCGATGCTCCGATCGCACCGCTGCGAGATGCGGTACGGGAGAATGTCGAGCTGCTCGGCGACTGGGGAGCCGACGTCGTCGTGTTCGATTGGCTTTTCATCGCCGCGCCAGTCGCTGCCGAGCACGCAGGCATACCCGCGGTCGCGCTCGTTCACTGCCCGTATCCCCTCCCGGTTCGTGGCGCGCCGCCGCTGTTCAGCGGCCTGAAGCCGATGGCGGGCCCGTTGGGTGCTGCGCGTGACCGCCTGCTCAATGCCATGACCAGCCGCTTCACGGCAACCGGGCTGCCGATGCTCAACGATGTCCGTGCCGAACATGGGCTCACGCTGCTGAAGGACTGGAACGACCAGATCCGCAGTGTGCGAGCGATCTACGTGATGACTGCTCCCGAGCTCGACTTCTCGAGCAAAGCCCAGCTCCCGCCGAATGTCCACTACGTAGGACCCGCGTTCGAGCCATTCGAGAAGGAATGGGAGTCACTCTGGCCTTCCGAGAACGCCGATCCGCTGGTGCTGATCAGCTTCAGCACGAGCTACATGAACCAGCGGGCGCTCGCCCAGCGTGTCCTCGACGCCGTGGCCGGCCTGCGCGTCCGAGCGCTGCTCACGGCCGGCCCCGCGCTCGACCCGAGTCAGCTCCGCATTCCCGACAACGCGCGCAGCGTGGCTTTCGTCTCACATCGAACCGTTCTCCCACACGCCGCGCTCGTCATCACCCACGCGGGCTGGCAAACCGTCAACGCCGCCCTCGCCGATGGCGTTCCGCTCGTGTGCATTCCCGATGGTCGCGACCAGCCGGATAACGCCGCCCGCGTGGTCGTCGCGCACGCCGGCGTGAGGGTCAGCAAGAAGAGCTCCCCCGAGAAGCTGCGCCGCGTGATCTCCCAAGCCCTCGAGGACCCCTCGATCAAACAGGGTGCACACGCGATGGCAGGTGCCCTCGCCCGCAGCGACGGTGCGACCGTCATCGCCAACGAGCTGGAGCGCCTCCAGGTACACAACGCCGTGCAGTAAGAACCTCAGACATCGGGGTTTGAGAGGAGTCCGCCGACAGGCTGTTGCTTGGTGTACGGAACGATTGTAAGTCGGCGTCGACTCAGTCTGCTGCTTCTCGTCCAAACCAGGCACGCCGTCGGCGCGCTCCATGACGCTCGCTAAGCCTGCAGGGCAGCAGAGTCGGCGACGCTTCTCATCGCCGGTTAGTCTCCGCCGCCGACTGCGCCTCGACTAGAGTCGCTGCTAGCCCCTCGAAGGCCCCGTAGCCGTGCTCGCGCGAGAGCTCAAGCGCACGGGCGGCATGTTCGCGTGCTCCAGCGGCATCGCCTCGCCCGGCGAGCGCCTGCGCCCAACCCAAATGGGCGCGGGCTGCCCACAGAAGCAGGCCGTGGGCCTCCTGAAAATCGCACGCGAACGCCAAGTGCTGATCGGCCTGCTCGTGCTTTCCCATGCAGGCGGCGAGCAGGCCCAGCCACATGCGGGCGTGTCCGTAGCCGATGGTGCCGTTCCAGACGATCTGGTCAGCCCACGGCTCGATGAGCTCGTAGAGGATCGAGGCGGGTCCTGAGCTGTCGGTCTGCACGGCCGCGTCGGCATACAGCGCCAGCGCGGTCAACGTGGCCGGGTCCGGCGCGATGTGCTCGAAGCGGTCACTGGCGGCCTGCTCGAGGATCTTCGCGGCCTCGGCTCCTCGATCGAGATAGACCAGGGTCACTGCCAGTCCGGCCCGCCATGCCGCGATCGCGGGATAGGCGCTCACGCTCTGCTCCATCATCTCGATGATCTCGCCACTGCGGCCTTGGTAGATACGCGCTTGTTGCAGCGCGGCGGCGTAGGTGAAGACGGCATCGGGCTCTCCCGCCTCCTGCCCGATCTGGAACGCGCTCTCGAACAGCCGCTCGCCGACGACCAGATCGCCGTGCATAAGCTTCCAACCGGCCTTGATGAAAGTGGCAAACCAGTTGATTGTGGGCTGATCGAGCTCGTGCGCGATCAGCTCGTGTTGCTCTAGCGCGAGCCTTGCGCGCTCGAGGTCCCCCCGCTCTACGGAGGTGTGAATCTCGAAGCTGTGCGCCGAGAATTGGAGTGCAGGATCACCCACCTCGGCGGCGCAGCCAACGAGCTCCTCGACAAGAACGCTTCGCCACGCGAGCGTCTCCGGTACTCGAATCGTTTCGACCATGTTGGCGAGGACTTCGGCGAGCGTCCTCCTGTCGTCGGTCGCACGAGCCAGCGAGATCGCCTCCTCGACGAGCGCGCGACGCATGTCAAAGTCCGGGTCCCACGTGAGTTCCAGCGCCTTAAGCGCGAGCAGTCGCGCGCGGCGCGCGTGATTCGGCGGGTCATCGAGCTCGATCGCCCCATGGTGTACGCCTTCCGCGCGCTGACCCCGGGCACGACCACGCTCACAGCTCCCATCGCGCAAACCTGGAAGCACGTCAAGCCGGTACGACGTCGCGGCTTGCACCCCTATCACGCGAGCGTGACCGTGACCAGCTGAGCGTCGACTGACACGGCAGCGAACTCCTCTGCGCGTGGGGCGTCAGGCCGCTCCGGTGTTGTAGTCGCGCCCGACCGCGCGAGACGCTCGCATTGCCAGTGTGAGCGGCAGTCACGGCGCTGTCCAACAAGTCTCCTGCTCACGTCGCCACGGACCCTTGGCTGGCGAGTTCTCTCGGAGTGTCGCAAAAGACCATGACGGGGACATAAACTCGCAGCGATGTCATTGCATCTGTTCGCGGGTGTGCGCGTACGGGATTTCCAAGCGGCGCGACCGTGGTACGAGCAGTTGCTTGGCGAGCCGTCGTTCTTCCCCCACGCCACCGAGGCGGTCTGGACGCTTGCAGAGGACCGGTCGGTCTACGTCGTGGAGCACGCCGACGGCGCCGGCAAGTCGGTGGCGACGATCTTCCTCGATGATCTCGACGGCCAGGTGGCCGCGATCGCTGCCCGTGGGCTCGAGCCCGACGAGCGCGAGACCCTCTCCAACGGCGTGCGTAAGGCGATCTACCGCGACTCCGACGGCAACGAGCTGGCCTTCGGCGGCGCGCCGCTCGACACTGATTTACAAACCTGAGGGCACTTCCCCGCTCCTCCTCCGCGCGAGAAGCAGAGGACCGCAATCAGAGACGCGGCTCGGCCGCGAGGTCGACAGAACCCATTTGCGCAACGGCCTCCACCCCATTCATCATGCCTAGCGCAACCGGAATACCGGATGCTTGGGCGCGGCTACGCGCAACTCCTCGGCCGAGGAATCTGGCCCAACGCCGTCAAAGAACACGCCAACCTCAAACTTCCAACGCCTCAGGTATGCGCGCAGGACGGGCGGCTTCTCGTCATCCGCAAGCTCGACAGCGGCGAAATGCTCGCTGCGCGATCCCACCAGTAGCCGGCCCTCCCCACTGACTCGCAGATTACGCGCCCACTGAGTGTTCCCGCGCGGCGCGACGAGGTAGCGCTCACCTTCGAACGTGAGCAGGTTCACCGGAGTGCGACGGGGCTCACCGGAGGTCCGTCCTGTCACCTCCAAAACGCGCGAGCCGAACAGGCTGATCCCGAGGCGGGTCAGGCCCGCCACGGCGGGGTTGAATACGCGACTGGTGAACCAGCCAGGACGCTTGCGCGCGAAGTGAGCACCAGCTGAGTTCTCTGTCTCCACACAGGCAAGGCTACCCCAGACTGCCAGCAACGCTTCGCGGTATGCGTATGTCCCGATCTGGCACTGCTGTCCATGCCTACGGTCTCAACCGGACGCCACAGGCGTTCTCATCGGCGTCGTCCGACATATGTTCGGCGCGGTCCAATCGCTAGGGCGTGAGAATGATCCGGCCGAACGCCTTGCGACTCTCAGCGTATTCATGTGCCGCGGCCGCATCCGCAAGCGGGAACGAGCGATCGATCTCTACTTGTAGCTCGCCGTTTGCGACTTGCTCCAGCATGTCGCCGATCATGGGATGGACGCGAGCGTACTCCGACAGGATCGCGCCGCCGAGGAACACACCGTGCAGCGAGTTGTTGCGCGTCCACAGCGACCGCGCCTCGACCGCGGATCCTGCACGGGCGGCCACCCCGACGCTGACGAGCCGCCCCCGATACGCGAGCACGCCGATGCCGTCGATGAGGTTTTGACCTCCGATCGAGTCGAGGACGACCTCCACCCCGCGTGAGTCGGTCAGCTGGTTGGTGCGCTCGACGAAGCTCTCGGTTGCGTAGTTGATCCCGTGGTCGAGTCCGAGCGCCTTCAGCCGCTTCAACTTCTCGTCGCTCGAAGCCGTCGTGATCACGGTCGCGCCCGCGCGTTTGGCCAACTGGATCGCCGCCATGCCGACGCCGCCGGCTCCGGCGTGAATCAGAACGGTCTGGTCCTGGGCGAGTTTGCCGGCGGTGAACAGGCACTCGTACGCAGTCCCGAACGCAACCGGCACGCACGCCGCGCGATCCGCGTCCAGCCCGTCTGGGATCGGCCAAGTCATCGCCGCGGGGACCGCTCGCCTGGCGGCGTGCGACCCTGCCGCGTTCAAGGCGACCACCCGATCGCCGATCGCGCGTCCCTGCACGTCCGCGGCGACCTCGCTGATGGTGCCGGCGCTCAGATAGCCGACGATATGTGGGGTCGCGGGCAGATCCCCCGCCGCGCGGGCTAGCAGATCGCCCCCCTCGATGCTGATCGCCTCGGCGTCAACGACCACGCAGCCGTCGGGACATTGCGGGTCGGCCACATCTTCGTAGCGAAGCACCTCCGGAGCACCGTTCTCATAGATAACCGCTGCCTTCATTTGCGCCATCCCTCCGCTTTCGACATTGCGTCGCCCGACCTCATGCTCGGGTCTCCAGCCACGCACGGTAGCGGCGCAGCGCACGCCGCCCCCGCACGCTGGTCACATATGAGCGCGTGGAGCGGATGCGGTTTGCCCGTCGGGCACCGACCGCCTGTGATGCGGCGCATCTGGTGGCGGGCGAGCGCCATGCCGGCGGCAGAGGCGAGCGTCTTGTCAGACCAGGTGACGGGCGCAAGCCGCTCGGTGGCCTCACGGTCTTCCTGCCAGCCGCCGCCCTTACCGGCATTACGCTGATCGCGAGGCGCTCGTGTCGGCGGTCGCGGCGATCGGCTATCGCGAGCGCCTGGTCGGCCTTCGGCCACCGTCGCTCAGAGCCGCTGGTCGTTATCTCAACTCGCCCGCAAATGCCACGGTGGAGGCCCCTTGGCGAGATCGACTGACGACACTCACGCCTGCTGCGGCAAGCGTCGCCGAACAGGCGCTCGAACTCAAGCGCTGACCGGCCTCGCGAAACACGCGATCCCGTTGCTTGGCGCTCTGGACATTGACCTGCTTGTCGCTACCCACCCGGCTTTTGCAAACTCAAAGGCGATGCAGCTCACTCGAGGAAAGTGGCTGAAGCAAAGTGAGATACCAACACTCGCGATGAAGCAGGAGAGCCATCCGCCGGTAGCAGAGATCGTCGACAAGCACTTGCGAGCACAGGGAATCGAGGGTGCCTGGGCAGATGTATTCCATCCCACGGTCATACACCAACCGCAGAGCACCTACCTCGCAGCGAAACGCAGCCTTCGCAGGGTGCTCGCCCTCGCCCAAAGTGCTGCCGAGAGGGCCCACGCCAACACGTCGGAGATAGTGCAGCCCTACCATCTGTACGAAGCGCGGAAGGACGCCCAAAAGCGCGCTGATCCTTAGAGCCACGCCCGACCATCATCGTGCATAGATCTTTCGCAGACTGGTGGTGGGACGGCCAAACTCATGTACCTGAACGTGCGGCTCACGGCAACTTCGATGCGCTTTCGCGAGATCCGGCTTTGCTACCGGCGCACGACAAAGATAGGCTTGGGATTACAGACATGCCTGAGACCGTCACAAACAACGTCCTCCTGACGATCCCTATCAGTCACTATTGCGAGAAGGCACGATGGGCACTTGACCGTGCTGGTATCGCGTTTGTGGAGCAACCTCATGTGCAGGCAATCCATCGTCTCGCCACACGACGAGCCGGAGGAGGCCTCACGGTGCCCGTGCTCCTATGTGCTGGCGGCACGCTCACCGATTCGACGGACATCCTTGCCTGGGTGGATGCGCAGCCCCGGTCGATTCAAGCGCTGTACCCGGAGAACCCAGATCGAGCGGCCGTGGTAAGGCGACTCGAGGACTACTTCGACACTTGCCTGGGACCGCAGTCGCGATGCTGGCTGTATCAGCAGTTGCGCGCACGTCGCGACCTTGCGCTCAATTATGGCTGCACCGGGGTCCCGGTCTGGGAGCACATGACTTTGCGATTCAGCTACCCAGTTCTGATTACGCTCGTGGCGCACGTCCTCGACGTTACGCCCGTGACAGGACTCCGATCCGAGCACGAAGCGCGAGCCGTGTTCGATGTCGTCGGTGAGTACTTGAGCGACGGTCGGCGCTATCTCTGTGGCGACCAGTTCACGGCCGCCGACTTGACTTTCTCCGCACTCGCGGCTCCCATGCTCATGCCTACGGGCTATGGGGTGCAGCTACCACAGCCGGATGAGTTGCCGCCATACACGGCTGAGGTCGTACGCGAATTGCGTGCACACTCGGCTGGCAGGCATGCCCTGGCGATGTTCGCCACGGAGCGAAGCGCGTCGACCTAGTTAGGGCACCCTAATCTTGTGGTAGGGTGCCAGCCCATGATACCCGAGCCACCAAGTCGGAATTTGCGCCGTCCGCTCCTTCTCACCATGCTCGTCCTAGTGGGGGGTCTGCTCGCCGGCTGCGGGACATCCTCGGCGCCGAACAAGTCGATCACGCTCTACAACGGCCAGCATGTGCAGACGACAGACACGCTTGTCGCCGCCTTCGAACGAGAGAGCGGCATCAAGGTGAATGTGCGCAGCGACGACGAGGACACCTTTGCCGATGAGATCGTCACCGAGGGATCCAATTCGCCGGCCGACGTGATCTACACAGAGAACTCGCCGGCACTCGAGTACCTCCAAGCTAAGAGCCTGCTTGCTCCGGTCGATTCAACGACGCTCGCCAGAACACCAAGCAAGTTCAACTCGCCACAGGGGGACTGGCTGGGGGTCTCCGCACGGGTCAGCGTGCTCATTTACAACCCAAGCCTCATCAAAGCAAGCGAACTTCCGACTTCGGTCCTCCAGATGGCCGACCCCAAGTACCACGGCAAGCTGGCGATTGCCGCGGGAGAGACGGACTTCCAACCGATCGTCACATCTGTGGCCCGCACGAATGGCCGCGCCGCCACGCAGAAGTGGCTTGAAGGGATCAAGGCCAACGCCACCAGTCACATCTACCCCGACAACGAGACGATCTCCAGCGAGGTCAACCGAGGGGCCGTCGCCTTCGGTGTGATCAATCAGTACTACTGGTACCGCCTGCGCGCCGAGCTCGGCGCGGGGAGCATCCACTCGAAGATCTCCTATTTCGCGCCACACGATCCGGGTTATGTGATCGACGTCTCCGGAGCGGCGATCCTCAAGTCATCCAAGAACCAGGAGGCCTCCCAGAAGTTCCTCGCATTCCTTGTTAGCCGAGAAGGCCAGGAGATAATCGCCCACTCGCTCAGCTTCGAGTACCCGATCGTGCCCGGCATCACCACAGCCGCGCCGGAGACGCCCTTCGACGAGTTGCAGCCGAACTCGATCACGATTCCGCAGCTTGGCGACGGGTCGACGGCGATCGGGCTGCTTCGCGAAGCGGGGTTGTTGTGAGACACCGCGCTCGATCGAATCGTTGAGATGGGGACGACGGCGCCCACCGCCCTCGGACCCGTCTCGCCGTCCAGGCCAGTGTCAGTGTCCCCCCGGCGTGCCCCACGACCTTGGCTGCTACTTGGGCTGAGCACGTCAGTGGCGCTTGTGCTGGTGGCGCCCCTGGCATTCCTGCTATTCGAGGCGCACGGCGCCGGGACCTCGACGATCCTGCACCTAATCTTCCGAGGGCTCACGGCCAGCCTGCTGTGGAACACGGTCAGGCTCACCGTCGTGGTGACGGCGCTGTGTGCCGTGATCGGCACGACGACCGCCTGGTTCGTCGAGCGCACAGACCTCCCCGGCCGTCGCATATGGGCGGTGTTGGTGGTCGTGCCGCTGGCCATCCCCGACTTCGTGGTGAGCTTTGGATGGGCCTCGCTCAGCACCCGCGTCGCCGGCTTTCAAGGAGCGGTGCTGGTGATGACGTTGGCGGTATACCCACTCGTCTACCTGCCGGTTGCCGCAAGCTTTCGCAACTCTGATCCTGGCCAGGAGGAGTTGGCGCGCAGCCTTGGGGCAGGACGACTGCAAACCTTCTGGCGGGTAACGCTCGGGCAGGCCCGGGTGGCGATCCTCGGCGGCTGCCTGCTGGTGGCGCTCGTGTTGCTGGCCGAGTACGGCGCCTTTGAGATCCTCGGCTACCAGACTTTCACCACCGAGATATTCACCGAGTTCAACGTGTCTTTCAACGTACCGACGGCATCGGCGCTATCGCTGGTGCTGGTGCTCCTGAGCCTCGTGGTTCTCTCGGGCGAGGGCTTGGCGCGCGGTCGAGGCAGGCTCAGCCGCTCGGGGCCCCTCGCCCAGCGAGCCGCTCGACCTCACCGACTTGGACGCGCCCGACTGCCTGCCCTCGTCGGCTTCGCCGTCCTCGTCGGCTTGGCGTTGGGCGTACCGATCGGCTCCAGCGTCTACTGGATTCTCAGAGGCGGCCAGGCCTTTCTCACCGGGGTGTCCCTGCTCGACGCCACATGGCACACGGCCCTCTATAGCGCGATCGCAGCGGCCCTATCGACGGCGATGGCACTCCCCGTCGCGCTGCTTGCAATTCGCTACAGCGGGCGGGGATACCTCTTGCTCGAGCGCAGCACCTACCTTGTGCTGGCGATGCCCGGCTTGGTGATCGCACTGGCGCTCTCATACTTCACCGAGCGCTATGCCAACGGCTTTCTCTATCAAAGTGCCCCGTTGCTCGTGATCGCCTACGCCATCCTGTTCTTCCCGCTGGCGCTCGTCGGTGTGCGAGCTTCGATCGTCCAGGCCCCCGTCGGCCTCGAGGAGGTCGGACGCTCGCTCGGCCGAGGCCGCGTCTCGGTGCTGATGCGAGTCACGCTCCCGCTGGTCTCCCCCGGACTGGCCGCGGCCTTCTGCTTGGTATTCCTCTCCGCGGTGACCGAGTTGACCGCCACGTTGATCCTGATCCCCACAGGCGTACAGACGCTCTCCACCCAGTTCTGGGCCTACCAGCAGAACCTCTCCTACTCTCAGGCTGCGCCATTTGCGCTTGCGATCATCGCCATCGCGGCGTTGCCGAGTGTCGTGCTCGGCCGCTTCTTCGATCGCCTTCCCTCGCGTGGGAGACCGGCAAGGTGAGCAACGTTCCCAGCCCCGACGAGACGCTGAGCGGGCCGAACGGCGACGAGAGCCGCCACCGCAAGCTCACGACAGACGCCGAGCGTCCCAGCGGCCTCGACATCGTGGACTTGCATAAGGGCTTCGGAGACCACCCGGTGCTGACTGGCCTGGATCTCAGCGTCCCCGCGGGATCGTTCACGGCCATTCTTGGTTCCTCTGGCAGCGGCAAGACGACGCTCCTGCGGTTGCTCGCTGGTTTTGACCGACCCGATCGCGGGGTCGTGAAGATCGCCGAACGCATCGTGGACGGAGCCGCCATTCACGTCCAACCCGAGCGGCGTCGGATCGGATATGTACCCCAGGAGGGAGGGCTCTTTCCCCATCTCACGGTCGCGGCGAATGTCGGGTTCGGACTCTCCAGGGCCGCCCGTCGAAGCCGAGTGAGCGAGTTGCTCGAGCTCGTGGGCCTGGCCGACCTGAGACGGCGCTATCCCCACCAGCTCTCTGGCGGCCAGCAGCAGCGCGTGGCATTGGCGCGAGCGCTGGCAATCGAACCCGAGGTCGTGCTCCTGGACGAGCCGTTTGCCTCGCTCGATGCTCACATGCGGGCCAGTGTGCGTGAGGAGGTACAGCGGATCCTGCAAACATCGGCGACAACCACGCTGCTCGTGACACACGACCAGGACGAGGCGCTTTCGCTCGCGGATCGCGTGGCCGTTCTACGCGACGGCCAAATCGCCCAATACGCCACGCCACAAGAGCTCTACGCCCGCCCGCTCGACGATCGGCTTGCGCGTTTCATCGGCGAGGCCAACCTGATCGCGGGCGTGCTCGATGGCGCGTTCGTCGACACACCACTCGGAAAGCTTCCGGCGCTGTGGCACGGCGAGCCGCTGCCTTCGTCCTGCGCGGTGAGCGTGTTGATCCGCCCCGAGCAGATCGACTTGCTTCTCGCCGACAGCGAGACCGGCTTCCCAGGGAGGATCGTGCGAACCGGATATCACGGACACGACGCTGTCCTGCATGTGCGGCTGGACCAGCAGGAGACCGCTGAGCACTTGCTCGTGCGGACACTCGGAGACATAGGGCTATCCCCCGGTTTGGCGGTAAAGCTCGAGGTGTGTGGTCCCGTGCTGGTTTGGCCTGCGAGCTCATCGCATTGAGCTAGCCGAATCCTTTTCGAGAGATCGGACCTCTCATCCCCGTGCGAGATCCGATCTACAAGAACGGGAGGCCGCAGTGATCATTCGCCGTCTGTCCCACGCCGACCCAGCTTTACGAGTAGGGGCTCTGACCAACCGAATATTCACGAGCCTGGCCCTCCTTGGCTTGGTCGCCCTCGGCCTGCCCGTCGCCGCGGGAGCCACGCCTACAGCGGTAACGCTCAAGCTCCGAGGTGTGCCGATCCCGATCAACCCCGAGGCGGTGAACGGTCCGACATATCCCGGTACGGGAGACATTCTCGGCGCAGGCACCGCCATCGAAGGCGAAGTTAAGATCAGCGGCACCGAATACGGCGGTTTCCCACCACCGATCACCGGCGGTGCCTTCTTTGCGCCCGCGGGCGTGAAACTGCATACCCAGGGATTCACCACGTGCCCAGACGCCATCCTCGAAAGCCACGAAGTCACACATTGCCCGAAGAAGTCTTTTGCGAGCTCGATCGGCTCGGTCTCCGGCGTCGTCAGCTTTGGCGCGACGCGTGTTCACGAGTCGCTGAGCCTGCAGGGCTTCTTTGCGCCAGGCGGAGAACTCGCGTTCTTCGCCGAAGGCAGGTCGCCGGCAGTGATCGAAGTTATGGCCAAAGTCGGCGTCACCTCTGGGGGGAGCGAGTTCGGCCCGGTGTACAACGCAAGCGTGCCACTGGTGGAAACCGTTCCCGGCGCGCCCTACGGGGTGGTGGAAGCCGTCAAACTCAAGGCCGGAGCAGCCTTCATGCAAGGCGGCAAACTGATCTCCTACATCACCCTGCCCAAGAAGTGCCCCAGAGGCGGCTTCCCGGTCCGCCTCGAAGTGAAGTTCCTCTTGGGCGAACCGGTCACCATCGATGCCGTGATGCCGTGCCCGAGGAAATAACCTCATGACCGCCGTCTACCTCATCGCAGCCGTCGTCGTGCTCTGCGGCTGCCTCATCTTTTTTATGAAGAAGGTTCGTTCCCGTGACTGACACACGCTGGGCCTGGCCCACCGAACAGGTAATCAACGCCGCCCAACAAGGTGACCCGCGCGCGATCGCGATACTGCTGGACGGCTCGCACGCCCATGTGCATCGCTTCGCGCGCACGCTTTGCTCGACGCCCGAGGATGCAGAGGAAGCAACCCAGGAGGCGCTGATCGTGCTCTACCAGAAGGTCGGCACACTGCGTGTCGCCGCGGCGCTGGCTTCGTGGATGTTTCAGATCGTGCGCCACGAGTGCATCCGTAGATCACGACTGGCGCTGCGCGGACCGATTTCCACCTCGACTGGCGAGCACTCTGTCGAGGATGTCGCCTTGGCCCGGCTGGAAGTCGAGCGAATCGTCGATTCGATCGCGGCGCTACCGGCCGACCAGCGTGCCGTTCTCGTCCTGCGCGATATCCAGGGCCTGTCTGGCAAGGCCACGGCTCAGACCCTTGGCCTCAGCCGTGCCGCGATGAAGTCACGTCTGCATCGCGGCCGCGAAGCGCTGCGCGCGCAGCTCAAAATGTCATCCGATCCAGTCGTCTCTGCGAATACAGATAATGACTGAGCCCACACAAAGCATTCTTGCCAGTAAGTCTGTCGCCCGCCATCTCGCGCGCGGAGCGCTCGGCTTTGGCCTGATCGGCATGGCTATCGCCCTGACTGCAAGCGTTGGCCCCGTCGCCCTCCTGCTGGCACCATTTGGCTTGCTCGCGCTCCGCGGCTGCCCGACTTGCTGGATTGTCGGCTTGGTTCAGACGATGTCTGCCGGCCAGCTCGAGCGTGGCTGCACAGAAGCCAGCTGCACCCTGCGACGCGCCAATAGCTAAACGAGCTCGACCGGCAACACATCCGTCCGCGCTATGGCTGCCTCCCGCTCACCCGCGAGCGCTGTGCGGCGCTCATCTTGCATGTAGCCGTCCAGCGCCTCCTGTGAGGGGAACTCCAGGGTTTGGATCTCGAGCGGCGCCCCGTCGGCGCCGTCGCTGCGCAGCCGCTGTAGCACCCGTGCTCCGTGGTCGCTCATCATCCCCAGAACACTGTCCTCATAGGCACGGAGCGCCTCCTCTGTGCCCGGCTTGGACCAGAGCAGGACGCACAGATAGATACTCATGCTCGCGAGCCTAAACTACGACGCACCAGCCAGCCGCCCCAGCGCTGGCTCGCTGCCTCAAGCACCCAGCGCGAACAACGGCCAGCGACCGGGTACGCCCTTCAGCTCGTGAAAGCCGCGGTCCTCGAATGCAAACGGTCCACCGACCACCGTCCCGAACACGGTGCCCGACACGAGCACCTCGTCAGGCCCAGCAAGCGCACCCACGCGCGAGGCGATGTGAACCGCCATGCCGCCAACGTCGTCGCCGATCAGCTCGCACTCACCGGTGTGAACGCCGATACGGATCTCGAGTCCCAGCTCTTGTATAGCCGAGACTATCGCCAGGGCGCAGCGCAGAGCCTGTGTCGGCGGTCCGTCGAACGTCACGAGAAAGCCGTCCCCCACCGTCTTGACCTCGCGACCGCCGAAACGGACAAGCTGCTCTCGCACCAACGTGTCATGCTCCGCAAGTAGGTCGCGCCAACGACCATCGCCCAACTTGGCCGCCCGCGCCGTCGCGTCGACGATGTCGGTGAACATCACCGTCAGCAAGCGTCGTGCGAGCTCCCCACTGCTGCGGGTGCCCGTCAGAAATTCCTCGATCTCCTCGATGATCGCGTCGCTGTCGCCGACGAAAGGCAGCGAGTCCACTCCTTCCAGCTCGACATGCCGAGCATCGGCGATGTGCTCGGCCAGATAGCGCGAGTGACGCGGATCCCAAGCCGCATCGCCTGATCTATGCATGACAAGCGTCGGCACGCGCACACGAGGCAGCACGTCGCGCACGTCGAGCTCAGCCGAGGCATTCAACAGGATACGAGCCTGACTTGGGCTCGCTGCCAAACGCTGCAAACGCGCAAACCATGTCGCCAGCGTGATGTCCTCGGCCATCGAAGGTGCCATCACAGAGAGCACTGGACCGCCAGGCTCACCCCAGGATTCGAGCGTCTGCTCGGTCCACTCAGCGCGATCCTCGATCGGCATCGCCCAGTCGTAGTCGGGTGCCCAAGTGGTACGAGCGATCGAGGCGTACATGATCAAGGCGCCGATTCGCTCGGGATGGTTGGCGGCCAGCAGGGTACCGACGGGCCCACCCAAACCGTAAGTGAGAAGCGCGGCACGTTCGCTGCCGACCGCGTCGAGCACCGCGAGCGCATCGTGCATCTCCTGCTCTAGCGAGTAGGACTCTCCCGCGCTGTCTGAAAGCCCGCTTCCACGTCGATCGAACAGAATTAGGCGATTGAAGACAGCCAGGCGCTCCAGAAAGCGACGTACGGCCGATGCCTCCCACAGCTGCTCGATCTGGGAGATCCACCCAGGCAGAAACAGCAAATCAAGCGTCCCCTCGCCAGCAACCTGATAGGCGATAGTCGTATCGCCGCTGCGCGCATAGCGCGTCGTGGGCAGCACCAGGACCCTCAGAAGGAGTGGTAAGAGCTCTTTGTGATCGTGAAGCCGTGATGAGAGCGGTTCACGCAGCGAATCGCCCTCGCACCGATCGTGCACTTCACGCTGATCGGGCCGATAGAGCCCCAGCTGCTCCCGTTTTTGAGCGCCACCGGATGTGCACCGACGAAGGAGTCCTGGCTGAGCCGAGCGAGCGACGGATGCCCAGTCGACCCAAGAAACACGAAACCTGGATCGCCCACGCCTTTGGCCTTCGGTGCCGGCACAGACCTGGCACTGCAGAGCAACTGCATCGGCGGCGTGTTGAGCGGGTGGATCGCGATGCCGCAAGTGACGTTCCCACCCAGCGCCGTCCAAAGTTGCGCATCCGACGCCGAGGCAAGGGATGGCACGAACAGACAAAGCACACAGGCGAGGATGAGCGACCACAATCGACGCATAGGCAAATCATCGTATGGCATGAGTGCCGATAAGTTCGACAAGACGACAACCAATACCGTTGTCGTGGAGTCTGCTCTATGCGGCCAATGAGGTTTCCCGTGCGCGCAGCCTCAAACGCTATGCGCTCCGATGATTAGCTCGCGAGAACGCCGGCTGCTGGGCCGACCCAACTGGAGCCACCTTCTGCCGGTTGCCGTGTGATTGCCCAACCGGGCTTTTCCTCGGTACATCTGAGGCCGGCAAAGCACGAGTCGACCCAATCGAAGACGCCGCAAGTACCCCGAGTGCGCTTGTGATGACCATGAACACCCAGCCGTGCTCAAACGCGCCGAGCGCATCCGCCGCGCTTGGTGTGCCGAGCACCGCGACGAGGATCGACACGCCAAGCACGAATCCCACCTGGCGCGTCATCGTGAAGACAGCCGAACCGGTGGCAAAGCGAGCCGGCGGCAACGAGGAGGAGGCGGCGCTCGCCAGGCTCGGCAAGACCAGACCGACGCCAACGCCGGTGATCAACAGGCCCGGCAACATCTCGCCCGCGTAGGCGGGCGTCGCCCCGACGCGCAAGCGCCACCACAAGCAACCCAAACCGAATATCGCGATTCCCGCGGCGCTCAGGACACGCTGACCGAAACGGTTGATGTAGCGCCCGGAGCTTGCGGCGAAGATCGCCGCCGTCGCCGGTCCCGGGGCAAGGCACAGACCCGCAACCAGCACAGAGCGGTGCCAGACCTCGGTCATGAACAGCACGTCAGCGAGCAGGAAGGCGGCAAAGCCGGCCGAGAACAGCACCGAGGCGAGGTTGGCCATCGCAAACGAGCGCACCCGCAACATGGCTGGGTCGATGACGGGCGAGCGATGCGTCAAGCAGCGCCTCCAAAAGGCCGACAGGCCCAAAAGCGCGACGACGAACGCGACGATCGTGCGCGCGCTGCCCCAGCCCCAGGTGGGCGCCTCGACCAGGCCCAAAGCAAGCACGCCGATCCCGAGAACAATCAGCGCCGAGCCGAGCATGTCGGGACGCTCCTGGCGCTCGTCACGACTCTCGCGCAATACGCGCAAGCCATAGGCGAGCGCGATCAGGCCCACCGGGACGTTGACGAGGAACACGAGCCGCCAACTTGCCTGGACGAGCACGCCGCCGATCGGCGGTCCGGCCGCGGCCGCTAGCCCGCCGATCGCGGCCCACACGCCGATGGCGGCAGGACGCTTGGCCGGCTCGAACTCGGGCAGCAGCAACGCCAGCGACGTTGGCAGCAAAAGCGCCGCGCCGCCTGCCTGCAGCACACGCGCCGCCACCAGTGCGCCAACCGATGGAGCCGCGCCGCACAGCGCCGAGCCCAAGACGAATATCGCAAGGCCCCATAGAAACGCGCGCCGTCGCCCGTGACGGTCGGCAAGACGCCCGGCTGACACCATCAGGGCGGCGAGCACAATCGCGTAGGCGTTGAGCACCCACGACACCGAGGCGATGCTCGATCCCTGGAAGTTGGCCTCGATCTTCGGAAACGCGACGTTCACGATGAACAGGTCCAAGCTGACCATGAACACTCCCACAGAGACCAACGTCAACACCTTCCATTGCCGTGGCACGTGACACCTCCATATGTGGTTGCATTTTGCAAGTAAGTGGCGTCACGCTAGCACACTCAACTTTCAAAATGCAACCAGCTACGCTACGATCGGCGTATGCCCTACCGTCCCTTCATCGATCAGAACTGCTCGATTGCCGCGGCGCTCTCGCTCGTCGGCGAGCGTTGGACGCTTTTGATCATGCGCGACGTGCTACTCGGTCGCCGGCGCTTTGCCGACATCAAGCGCAGCACAGGCGTCGCCTCGAACATCCTCGCTGACCGCCTGGAGATGCTTGTCGAGCATGGGCTGCTGCAACGCAGGCTCTACAGCGAACATCCCGAGTCCTACGAATACGTCGCCACGCGCAAGGGGCTGGATCTCAACCCCGTGATCATCGCCTTGATGCAGTGGGGCGATCAGTACAGCGCACCGCAGGCCGGCCCGCCACGGATTCCCGTCCACACCGTCTGCGGCCACGACGCCCATCCCCAAATGCACTGCAGCCACTGCGGCGAGGTCATCGCGAGTGGCGAGCTGAACGTCAGGCCTGGTCCCGGTGCCTCGCAGAAGCAGATCTACGAAGGCGTACTGCCGAAGCGGTCCTAGACGAACGCTGCGGGGGTGTACTGCGAACTCGGGTGTGCCGCGAGCGCGGAGGCCCGGAGTGCGGCCAACCGCCGAACAATCCAGTCAGACGACATGACGCTATGGCTGCTCTCAGGCCGGGCGTCTCAGCTGGAGCGCCTGGTGCCCGATCCACTGGGGCTCGAAGCCGACGAATTCGCCGGCGTCTTCTTTGCCTTCTTCCTGCCTGCGCTTGCCTTCTTCTTGCTCGCGCCTGGACTCTCCCCCCGTATGCGCGCAAGGCTCTGCTCGAGCGCGCCCATCAGGTCCGGAGCAGTCGGAGTCACCTTCGGCTTCGGCTTGGGCTTGGCGGGGGCCACCGAGATCTTCTGACCCTTTTGCTTGCGCTTGATCAAGCGCTGCAGGTGCGCGCGGTGCTCGTCGCGATAGCCGGCCGGCTCGAACGGCACCTCCAGCTCCGCGATGATCGCGATCGCGTTCTCTACCTGCTCGCTGCCGGGCACGGCCTCGGCGTCGATCTCCGCGGCGATGTCGGCGCTGGAGCGAACTTCGTCGTGAAAGCGCATCGTCGTCAGCGTCAGCTTCTCGCCACGTGGACGAATGCTCACCAGATGCTCCTTGGCGCGCATCACAAAGCGTCCGAGCGCCACCTTGCCGGAATCGCCCATCGCCTCGCCAAGCAGCGCATAGGCCCGTGCCGCGCTCTCGTTCTCGGGGACCAGCAAATAGGGACGATCGAGGTAGATCGGGTCGATCTCGCGCTCCTCGATAAAGGCCTCGATGTCGATCGTGTGGCTCTTGCGAGGCGCGGCGGCCGCCAGGTCCTCGTCGCTGAGCAGCACCCAACTGCCGTCCTCCATCTCATAGCCCTTGGCGATCTCGCTGTAGGGAACCTCGCGGTCCTCGAGTGAGCAGACGCGCCGCGTCTGGATCGGCGAACCGTCAGGCTCGTGCAGCTGACTGAAGTGCACGCCGCGATCGCGAATGGCGCTATAGAGCACCACCGGCACGTTCACCAAGCCGAAGCTGAGGGAGCCTGACCACAGTGGGCGCGCCATCAGCCTTCTCCTCGCCTCCGGCCGCGTCCGCGAGCCGCGCTCTTGGACGATCTCGGTGGCGTACCCCCCGAGGAGCGCGGGGCCTCTTCCGGTGAACGAGAGGTGCCACCGGAGGAGCGCGAAGCCCTGCCCGATGAACCAGAGCCACCACCGGACGAAGGCGGGACCGGGCCGGCCGACCGTGGCTCGCCGCTCGCCGGACGCCGACGCTTGCGCGCGTGCCCTTCCTCCAGGCTCGCCCGCAAGGCACCCAGCAGCTCCCCCTCCCCGGTCTGCTCCTGACTCTGTGGTGCCTCGACCTTCTCGCCACGCGCCTTCTGCTCGATCACGCCGAGTACAGCCGCGCGGTAGGTGTTCTCATAGGCATCCGGTTCGAAGCTGGAGACGAGCTGGTCGACGAGCAGGCGGGCGGTATCGATCTCCAGCTTGCTTGGGCGCCTGTCGGCCTTTGCGATCTCCAGCTCGCGTGACTCCGCAAATTCGTCGGTAAAGCGCATCGTGTGCAGGACGATCACGTCCTCGCGCGCCCGAACCGCGGCGAGATGGGCCTTGCCATGAAAGACGAAGCGCCCGATGCCAACCCTTCCGGACGTCTTCAGCGCGCTGTGCAGGGTGCGATAGGCCTCGTCGCCCAGCTGCCCGGGGCTCAGGTAGTAGGAACGCTCGTAGTAAGCAGGGTCGATCTCCTCGCCGGCGACGAAATGCTCAACGTCGATCGTGTGCGCCTCCGGTCCCTCGCTAGCGGCGATCTCCTCCTTGGAGAGCACCACATAGGAGCCCGAGCTGACTTCAAAGCCCTTGACGATCTCGCCGTATGGCACCTCGCGGTCCTCCGCGACGCACACACGTCGATGCTCGATCGCCGCGCCATCGCTGACATGGCGCTCGCGAAAGGAGATGCTCTTGGACTCGGTAGCCGTATGCAACTTGACAGGCACGCGCACCAGGCCGAAGGCGATGGTGCCATTCCACAGCGAGCGAGGCATGGCTAGGGCGCGACCCATGATCGACAACACATACGTCCGCAGGATACGCCTCCACTGGCCCGTGGTGGGAAACGCAATCGAACTTGCCGACCGATGCAATCGGACGTTGCCGACCTGTGCACGGCATTGCAGGACGGCTCGAATGGGCCGTCTTTGACATCGAAGCCGACCGGACGCATAGCGTCCAAATTGGATGCATGGATCCCCGCATATGGGGGTAGGCACTTCACGGGAGCAGGTTCGGGCGAGTTTAGGGAGGCGCGCCCATCAGCCAATGTCCAACGACCCAGAGGAGGAGGTTGAGATCGTGTCGGTCGCGACAGCTACGCACACTCTGCACATCGACCGTGGTACCGCCGAGGACTTGGACCGTCTATTCGCCCGGTGGCAGAACGAGGGCGACACCGCCGCGCGTGAGGCCCTGGTCAAGCGCTTCATGCCGCTGACGCGCAGCCTGGCACGTCGCTATGACCGCTCTTCCGAGCCCTTCGACGACCTCCTGCAGGTCGCCTCTGTCGGCCTGCTCAAGGCGCTCGACCGCTTCGACCCCCAACGCGGGCACTCCTTCCCCTCATTTGCCGTGCCCACGATCCTCGGCGAGATGCGCCGCTACTTCCGCGACTGCGGTTGGTCGGTGCACGTGCCACGCGGCGATCAAGAGCGAGCGCTGAAGGTGCGCGACGCGCAAGAGACGCTCTCGAGCGAACACGGCCATGCCCCAACCGTCAGCCAACTCTCGCAGTACCTCGAACTGGAAACCGAGCAGGTGATCGATGCGCTGCAGGCAACCCAGGCATACGAATCGCTCTCTCTGGACGCCCCTCGTCCCGGGGGCGAGGATGACACGATCAGCTTCGGCGACGGCATGGGTAGCGAGGACGAGCGCTACGAGCTGGTGGAGCTCGACCTCACGATCGTGGCGGCGATCCGGCATATCCCGGCACGGGAGCGAGCGATGCTGCATATGCGCTTCGTCGAGGATCTCACCCAAACGGAGATCGCCGCTCGCCTGAAAATCTCGCAAATGCAGGTCTCGCGCCTGTTGCGCCGCTCACTCGACCAGCTGCGAGCACTCACGCGCGACGCAAGCGAGGTATGAGGGCCCGTCGGCGGCGCTGTATCTTCCTACAAATCGTCGAGAGGCGAGCACAGCACTCGGTGGTTCGCCGCGGCGAATTGCCCTATTCCGATGGCCGACTCATCCCCAAATGTTCGTCTCAGGCTAGCCAACACCCCCGAGAACGTGGTGCTGGTCAGAGAGATGCTCTTGGGGGTCGGCGAAGCCATCGAGTTGGACCCCAGCAATCTGAACGATGTGCGCACGGCCGTTACCGAGGCGTGCAACAACGTCGTCCTACACGCCTACCAAGGCGGTCCGGGACCGCTGGAGATCGAGCTCTACCTTGCCGGCCACTCGCTTGGCGTGCTTGTCCGCGATCGGGGAATTGGGCTCCCGGCAGAGTCGATCTCACTTGAAAAGGACATCAGTGGGATCGGGCTGCACGTAATCCAAACGCTCACGCAAACAGTCGAGTTCGCGGATGGGGATGGACGCGGGACCGATGTCTGGATGTGGTTCGAGGCCCCGCAAGCCGCCTCACTTGCGCCGCTACATCCCGACGGCGATCAAGCCCCCATGCTCGCGCTTCCCGGAGTGCCCACGACGACGATCTGCATAGCGCCGATCAGCCTCGCCCGCACGATCCTGCCGCGCCTGATGATCACGCTTGCGGCACATGCTCACTTCTCCACCGATCGCATATCCGACGCCCAACTGCTGGCCGACGCGCTTGTCGCGCATGCCCAAACCGCCATCAGCGGGGACAAGCTGAGCATTGACGTGGCCGTCGAGCCGCGCGACCTGGAGTTGCACATATCTCCCCTGAACGTCGGTCGCGCTCGAGAGCTGATCGAGCAGTCCGAGCTCGGCGAGCTGGGTGGGGTGATCGAGCAGCTGACCGATCGCCACCAAGTGGTGAGCACCGGCACTCACGAGACGCTGACACTCTGGCTCAGCAGCGATCCTCCTAGCCGAAAGGCGGAATCACACGTTCATTGAGGAGCCGATCGGGTTAGAGCGACACCACTGGGGTAGTGAACAACCACAGACGCACAATGCGTTGGTTTTCACAAATGGAGGATGACATGGTTGCTCTAGTGGCGTTGGTGCTCATCTTGGCTTTGTTGGGCGGGTTGGGCTTTGCCGTGCACGTTCTCTGGTATGTGCTGATCGTCGCGCTCCTGCTGTGGCTGATCGGCTTCTTCATCGGCGGCGCGCCCGTGGGTGGAGGAGGACGTCGCTGGTACGGACGCTAGTAGAGGATCCGTCCGTCCCATGCAGATCGCCTGCGGTGTGCGCGGCCCGGCGCACACCGCAGGCGCGGCGCCAGCTGTGTGGGCAATCATGCGGATGTAGGCGCTCGTCCAATACGCTGCGATCGTCCAATACGCTGCGGTCGTCCAATCCACTGAGTAGATCGTGCAAGCGGTTGCCGGCGCTCGTGAGGGCTGCGATACTGGCCCATGCCTGACATCTGGGCCAAGCGCCACAGGCAAATCTCAAAGATGCAAGGGCTACAACCGATGTCGCAGCCGCCCGAGGGGGAGCAGACCAACGTTGATGCCCATTCGGTGGGGGATGTTGCCGCGAGCGTGCTCATCGACGCCGGAGCTGTGCTAGCCAGCTCGCTCGACCCCAGCACCACGATGGGTCAGGTCGCGAGCTTGACGTTGCCGCGACTGGCCGATCTATGCGTGATCGACCTGCGCGACGAGGACGGCTCGATCAGAGAGGTAGCCGTCGCATGTGTGCGTCCGGAGCTTGCCCAGGAGCTCGAAGAGCTGCGCGTCGAGCACCCGCTCGACCCAGACGGCGGACATCCCGTAGCCCAGGTCCTGCGCAGCGGACAGCCGGTGCTGCTGCCGGAGATGACAAGCGCGCTGCTGAGCTCCTTCGCGCAGGGATCAAAGCACGCCGCGTTCATGATCGACCACGGCTACCGCTCGGCGGTGGTCGCGCCACTGCTCGCGCGCGAGCGCACACTCGGTGCGCTTTCGGTCTTGCGCTTGGGCGGTGGCACACCCTATGGCCAAGAGGATCTACGGCTCGTCTGCGAGCTCGCGCGGCGTGCGGCGCTGGCGATCGACAATGCGCGTCTGTACTCGGAGGTGCGCCGCGTCGAGCAGCGCCTGGAGGCGATCCTCGTGAACCTGGCCGAGGCGATCACCGTAGTCGACGAGCACGGGCAGACAGTCTTTGCAAACCAGGCCGCCGCCGACCTGCTGTGCGTCGCAGACCCCGAGGAGCTGACGAGCTCGCCACCCGGGTCGATCATGCCGCGTTTCCTGGTACTCGACGAGCAGGGCCGCCAGCTCGATCTCGAGCACATGCCGGGTAGACAGCTGTTCGCGGGTGAGACACCGGGGCCGCTGTTGGTCCGCAACTTTGTGCGTGCCACCGGCGAGGAGCGCTGGCTGATCGTCCGGTCGTCGCCGATCGCGGATCCCGAGAGCGGACGCGTCGTCTACGCGGTGAACGTGTTCGAGAACATCACCGAGGTCAAGCGCGTGCAGCTGGCCGAAAGCTTCATGGCCCAGGCAAGCAGGGTTTTGGCTTCCTCGCTTGACTACGCCGAGACGTTGCAGCGTATTGCGCGCTTGGCCGTGCCCCAGATCGCAGACTGGTGCGCGGTGGAACTCGTCAACGAAAAAGACGAGATCGAACGCGTCGCGGTCCACCATCCAGATCCAGCCAAGCTCGAGTTGGCGGAGCGGCTCAACCGCGACTACCGGCCCTCCCTTGATGAGTCGGCGGGTGTGCCGGAGGTGATCCGCACGGGCGAAGCACGCATCTACACCGATATTCCGGCCGATGCGCTTGCGCAATACGCGCGCGATAACCAGCACCTCGAACTGCTCAGCGCGATCGGAGCCACCGCGGTGATTATCGTGCCGATGATCGGCGCGGCCGGCCCGATCGGGGCGATCACGCTCGTCTCAGCCGAGTCGATGCGCCGCCTCTCGCCAGGCGATCTCGCGCTTGCCGAGCGTCTCGGCCGCCGGGCCGGCACCGCGGTGGAAAACGCTCGTCTGTACACCGAGCGCTCACGTATCGCACAGACTCTCCAGCAGGCGCTGCTGCCAGAGTCGCTGCCTGAGATCCCGGACCTCGAGGTCCTCGCGCGCTACTGCGCCGCCGGCGAGCTCAACGAAGTCGGCGGCGACTTCTACGATGTCTTCGACTATGGGTCGGATCGTTGGATGCTCGTGATCGGCGATGTTTGCGGCAAGGGTCCGCGCGCCGCCGGCGTGACGGCGCTGGCACGCCACACTTTGCGCGCCGCGGCAATGAGCGGTCAATCGCCGCCTGAAATGCTCGAGACGCTTCACCGCGCCCTACGTCGCCAGCCGCCTGGGACCGACCTTTGCACCGTCTGCCTGGTCGCGGTTCAACACGCCGGCTCTGCGACACACCTGACGCTCGCATTGGCCGGCCATCCCCCGCCCCTGCTGATCGACCGCGACGGACAAGCACGCCTGATCGGCCGACCGGGAACGTTGTTGGGCGTGCTGGACCCAATCGAGATCTGCGAGACAGAGGTCCAACTGGCCGATGGCGAGACACTGCTGCTCTACACCGACGGCGTCACCGACGCGGGCCGCCCCAACGTAGAGCTCGGCGAGACGGGCCTGATCGAACTGTGCCGCCAGGCGCCCCTGCTGGACCTCGACAGCCTGTTGGAGTACGTCGAGGACGTAGCCCTGGGGCACGCCAAACTTGGGCTCCGCGACGATCTCGCGCTGCTGGCCCTGCGCGCATCGCACCCAGCGCGCTCGCAGCGCTAAAATTTTCTCCGTGGCATCTCCAGGGGAGCATCTGCGCATCGACGTTCGCAGCGGGTCAGACAGGGTCGTGCTCGGACTTCACGGCGAATTGGACCTGCTCGGCGCGCCACTTTTGCAAGAGGCGATCGATCGCGCCAACGGCGAGGCCAGCGCGATCATGGTGCTCGACCTGCAAGACCTCCAGTTCGTGGACTCGGCCGGCTTGCGTGTGATCCTCGCCGCGCACGAGCGCTCACGTGAGAACGGCCAAGAGCTGGCCCTGACGCCCGGCACCGAGCAGGTTCAGCGCCTGTTCACGATCGCGGGCGTCAACGACCACCTGCGCATCATCGGCTCGCCCGACGAACTTTTCGTTTAGCCCACCCGATATCCGTCGGAGACTGGATATAACGTCCAGTCGATGGGCGATCTCGACAACGGAATCGAAGTAGAGGGACTGGTACGCGTCTTCAAGGGCGGCGTGCGTGCCGTCGACGGCATCGACCTGCGTGTTGCCCCGGGCGAGATATACGGCTTCTTGGGGCCCAACGGAGCAGGCAAGTCGACGACCGTGCTGGTACTGACCACGCTCCTGCCGCCAACCTCGGGCAGCGCTCGCGTGGCGGGCCTCGACGTCGTCCACCAAGGCTCGCGGGTCAGGCGCGCGATCGGCGTCTCACTGCAGGAGTCGGCGCTCGACCCATTCCTCACCGGCAGCGAGCACATGCGTCTGCAGAGCGCTCTCCATGGGCTGCCCAAGGGCGAGCGTGAGGCGCGTGGCAAGGAACTGCTCGCGCGTGTCGGCTTGAGCGAAGCGGCCGAGCGCAAGATCGGCACCTACTCGGGTGGCATGAAGCGTCGCCTGGACTTGGCGCTCGCTTTGCTTCACCGCCCGCGACTGCTGTTCCTCGACGAGCCCACAACCGGGCTCGACCCGCAGAGCCGTGCCGCGCTGTGGGACGAGGTGCGGCGACTTGCGCAGGAGGGCGTCACCGTCTTTTTGACCACGCAATACCTGGAGGAGGCGGACGTGCTGGCCGACCGGGTCGGCATCATCGACCACGGCAAGATCGTCGCCGAGGGAACGCCGACCGAACTGAAGGCCCAGATCGCAAGCCAGACGGTCGAGGCGGTCCCTCAGGATCCCGGCGATCGTGAGCGCCTGGCGAGCGTCCTGCACCGTTTCGGGCCCGAGACCGCCGCCTCCGCCGGCGGCGTGGCGGCCCAACTCCCCGAAGGGGCCGGCGACCTGGCCGAGATCGTACGTGTGCTCGACGCCGAGGGGCTGAAGGTTGCGGACCTGCGTCTGCACTCCCCCACGCTCGATGACGTGTTCCTCGCCAAGACGGGGCGCTCGCTTGAGGGAGCAGCCGAGCAGAAAGACGGCGAGAACGAGGACAAGAAGACCACCGAACCCGCCGTAGCGTGAGCCAGCGGTGGGCGCGTTCTTGACAAAACGTAGCGTGAGGCCGTAGTGAGCACGTCACTGACGATGCAGATCGGGGCGCTGGCCAAGCGCTCGACGCTCAAGACGCTGCGCCAGCCCTTCCAGATGTTCCCGATCGTGTTCTTCCCCGCGATGCTGTTGGCCGTCAACGCGAGCGGATTGCAATCGGCCACGCGGTTGCCCGGCTTTCCCACGCACTCCTATATCTCCTTCGCGATCGCCGTGGCCTTCATCCAAGGTGCCATGTTTTCGTTGATCAACACCGGTACCAACCTCGCCGAGGACATCGAGAGCGGCTTCTTCAACCGACTCGCGCTCACGCCCATGCGCCGGCTCGCGCTGATCGTCGGGCTGCTCGTCGGCGTCGCCGCGCTCGGCGCACTTCAGTCGGGTATCTACATCTTTATCGGCCTGATCTTCGGAGCGCACCTCGACGCGGGCGTGGCGGGCGCGCTCGTGGTGATCGCGCTCGGCTCGCTCGCGGCGACCGCGTTCGGGGCCATCGGCTGCGCGGCCGCGCTGAAGACCGGCTCCGGCGAGGCCGTGCAGGGGATGTTCCCGCTGTTCTTCGTGTTCATCTTCCTCTCCTCCAGCAACCTGCCGCGCAACCTACTGAAGACCGGCTGGTTTCACACGATCGCGACCTGGAACCCGATTTCCTACTTGATCGAGGCGTTTCGCAGCCTGTTCATCTTCGGCTGGGACGCGGCCGCACTGGAGCGCGGCTTTGCCGTCGCCATCGGTCTTCTGGCGGTCGGCCTGGGACTTGTGGTGCTGACGCTGCGCGGAAGGCTGCAAAGGACATGACGCCCGGCGCGAGACCGACAGAGCCAGCAGGCGGCGAGGCAGGTTCCACCATGGCCTCGACACCGAAAGCATCAGGAGCGGGCGCGAACATCAACCACCCCGTCGGAGCCGGTACCTGGGGCGTTGCCGGCGCGGTCGCCTGGCGCAGCATGCACACCTACCTGCGCCGCCCCGACCTGATCGTGCCTTCGCTGGTCTTCCCGCTCGTCTTCCTGGCGAGCTTTGCCGGTGGGCTCTCCGCACTCGGCTCGGTGCCGGGATTCGACTTTCCCGCCGGCTACACGGCCTTCCAGTTCGTCTTCGTGCTGACCCAGTCGGCGCTGTTCAGTGGGCTGTTCACCGGCTTCACGGTGGCGGTCGACTTCGAAAGCGGATTCGCACGGCGCTTGATGCTTGCAGCGGGCAACCGCCGTGGGATCGTCTTGGGCTATGCGCTGGTGGCGCTCAGTCGCGCGGCGATCACGCTCACCGTCGTGACCTCCGTCGCTCTGCTTGCCGGGATGCGCATCACTGGAGATGGCGTTGACATATTCGGCCTCTACGGCCTTGCGCTATTGCTCGTGATAGTGGGCTATGGCTGGGCCGCCGGGGTCGCTTTTCGCTTCCGCTCGATCCAAGCCGGGCCGCTGATGCAGACGCCGGTCTTCTTGATTCTGTTCCTGGCGCCGGTCTACGTACCGCTGTCACTGCTCAAAGGCTGGATTCACGCGGTGGCTAGCGTCAACCCGGCGACTGCATTCCTCGGAGCAGGCCGTGGACTGATCTCCGGCGTGCACGAACACACGGCGCTGGCGTTCGCTTGCGCGCTGGGCCTGGTCGTGCTCTTTGCCATCTGGACTCTCTCCGGGCTGCGCGCGGCCGAACGCTCAACTTAGCCGTCCAGCACCTCGGCGCCTGGACTGCCGCCGACCCGGGTGCAGGCGATGGCGCCCGTTTGGTCTCGCGCCGGTCGTCAGACCTGGTTCTTCGCCGAAGGGCGCTTCTTCTTCGGTTTCCCGTTCCGCGCGTTCACGGCGACGTTCGGTTGCCTTGAGTGCGGCCTTGCCCGCCGTGTTGAAGTAGTCGAGCAGACCGCGCTTGTGTGCGCTGTACAGACGAGTGGGCAGCGGCTCGCGCAACTCGTCGCGAATCGCTCGCTGCAGCTGCGCGTTCAGCTTGGGCTCCAGGGCACTGTTGCCGGCAAGGTTGTCCAGCTCCATGCGTCCCTGTGGTGTGCTGTAGTCGTACAGCTCGGTTTCGCGACCAACGTCGAGCAGCTTGATGCTTTCTGGGGCGAAGTTCGAGTAGGTCGCGTACTTGGCCTGGGGCGTGCGCAGCGCCACGACGTGCAACGGCGCTTCGGCCGCATACGGTTCGATGGCAAACTCGGTCACGGTCTCGTCGGTGGCGTGCAGCACGTAGTCGCGTCCAGGGGCCGAAGGATCGCTCAGCATCGCGCCGACTTCGTGGCGGGAGGCGATCTGCGAATAATTGCTGTCCTTGCGCCAAGCGGAGAAGCCTGTCCCGACGTCGAGCAGCAGGGGCGCCACGTCGACGCTCGAGGTCAGCCCGGTACGTGTTTGCGCCGGGGCCTTTGTGATTGACTTGTCACGTAGGTCCCTGACGACCAGTGGCACGCGGATCGCCTCCTCATATGCGCTTGCGCCCTTGCCGCGCATGCCGTGCGAGGCCCCGTACTCACCGTGATCGGAGGTGAACACGATGACCGTGTTGGCCGCCACCTCCGGGCGACTCGTGAGCGTGTTGAGCACGGCGCCTATGTGCCCGTCTACCTCGCCGAGCAGCTGCATGTACAGGTCCAGGAACGGCAGCCATGTCTGTTCGAGTTCGGGGCCGCTGTAGGGCACCGTGCCAAAGGAGATCTGAGCGGTGTCTTGCAGCGAGCGTTGCAAGAGCGGCTTGTGCTTGGCGGCCATTTCTTCGGGCGTCTCGAAGTTCGGCGGCAGTTCGTCCACGACGCTTGGCGGTTCGGCCTCGGAGGCGAAGCGCTGGCTCCAGCGGTACCACCAGGCGATGTCGTGGGGGTTGACGAAGGACACAGTCGTACACCAAGGCTCGTGCTTGGGCGCATCTGGGAGCCATTTTTCAAACTGCGTGACGATGTGTGGATCGATCCGCCAGCCCTGCCCGGGCGCGCCGTCGGGCGATGGATAGGTGCCGCCGGTGAAGCCGTAGGGCTCGAGCGCTCCGGAGTCTTCGGAGGAGTCCCACAGGTTGTCGCCATGCGTGAGATGCCACTTGCCATACCAGTACGTGCGATAGCCCTGCTCGCGCAGCATCGTGCCCCACGTTGGAAAGCCGGGATCCAGCGTGCTGCCACCGGTGATCATGCAACCCGTTTGGTGGGTGTGGAGTCCCGTTACCAGCGCCGCACGCGCGGGCGTGCAGTCGTTGGAAGCCGTGTAGTGGCTGGCAAAGGACACGCCCCCGTTGCGCAATCGCGCGAGATTGGGCATCAGCGCAGTGGCGCTGTCAGCCGCGGAGAACCACTGGGGGGTGCGCAGCTGGTCGACCATGATCACGAGGATGTTGGGCTGGCGAAAGCGCTCACCGGAGCCCGGCTGCCGTTGCTTTACCGCGCTCTGCTGCTGCCCCTGAGCTTCCGTGCCGCCACGGTGCGCCCTCGCGGCGTGGGCGCTTGCGTGCGAAGCACCCGTGCTGACTTCCTGCTTTGCGATGAAGTCGGCAAGCGCCACACCGCCGCCCGCGAGCGCGCCACCGGCCAGCAGCCCGCTCTTGAGCAGCGTACGCCGGTCGACTAGCCGTTTGGGATCGAGCCCATGGGGCCGCTCAGGATCGAGCGCCGGCTCTGGCTCTTTTCGGTCTTGCTCTGACATCGGTGTCTGTGTAGCACTGGCACTACTCGCCTGTAGACGAGTACGCCTACAAATTACTCACCCACGTGTTGAGCGGGGATGAGCCTTTGTTGGGCCGCATTTAGCAACGCGCTCGTGCTGTGCTCGCGAACATAGGCTCTCGATCGGATGGCAAAGCTCTTCCTCGCCAGCTGGGACCGCACGACGAGGCGCACGGCTTCCTCCGGCCGGCCATCGCCGCACCCCAACTTTTGTCCGCCTACGAACACCCGCAAGCTTCACTCGCGACGCTCCTCGCTGAGCGGCGTGCCCTGCTCGTCGGCCGCCTGCGCGGGCGGCCACGGGCCAAGCCAGTCGTCGCGGGCGCCATCCATCGTGATCACAGCCCCCGAGAAGAAATCGCCGGCTGGCGAGGCCAGGTAGGCGATGAGCCAGGCGAACTCTCGCTCACTGCCCATTCGTCCCAGCGGGATCGTGTGCGCGATGCGATCGACGATCGCCGATGGGTACTTGGTCAGCAGCGTCTGCGTTTCGAATTGGCCGGCCGCCAGCGCGAGCAGGCGTATGTCGAAACGCGCCCACTCGACCGAGAGCGTGCGCATCAGGTTCTCCACCGCCGCGCGCGCGGCACCCGAATGGGCCATGCCCGGCATGCCGTTGTGCGGGGAGAGCGTCACGCTGAAGACCTTGCCGCCCCGCCCAGAGGGAATCATCGCCTTGGTTGCCACCGCATGGGTCATCAGCCAGGTGCCCTCCACGTTGAGCCGGATGACCGTTCTGAAGCCCTTTGGCGTGATCGACTCCGCGGGCGCCAAGAACTGGCCGCCGGCGTTGTTGACGAGCAGGTCGATCTGGCCGTGGCGCTCGAGCGTCCGATCGACCAGCGTGTCGACCTGGCGCTCCTCGCGAATGTCGCACGCACGTGCTTCGATCAGGCCGTGCGGGCAAAGGGCCGCCGTTTCGAGCAGTGGCTCCTCGCGACGACCACACACGACTACCCGGGCACCGCAGCGAGCCAGCTCCAACGCCATCTCCCGTCCAAGGCCGCTGCCACCGCCGCTGACGATTGCGATCCGGCCCTGCAGCAGCGTGGGTGAGAACAGACGCGAGCGCTCCTCTGCGGGCCCATCAGCCTCCCGGGACTGTTGGCGCTCGGGTTCGCCCGCGGCATCCGTAACGTCTCGCCGATCGTCGCTCACGGCGAGGGAGCTTACGACCGGACGTCCGCAGAGGAGTGTTCGGCGTCCAGGTACGACCCTCAAATCCCTAATCAAAGCCGGCAAATCGACCGATGCTTGATATGCGCCGGGCGCAAGCGGGTAGAGCTTTCAGTGCGGCCATTTCGCGCCGATCGCCCAAATTGCGGAGCTTTTGCCGCCTTCGCGGGTTATCTCCTGCGTGGGAAGGTTGTGGCGCTGGAGGTGTCGAACCAGATCAGGACCAATCCACTAAGAATGATTGACAACGCAACTATCGCGGCGTATAATTCCGACTCCAAGCATCGGATTACGAGGCGGCGCGGTCCCGAGGGACGCGCCGGGCCCTCGACATTTGAATAGAGAGACGCTCATGCCAGACCCCATCACAAAGCCCACCCCCACCATCGATCTGACCCCCGAGGTGTTCATCCCGGAGTCTGTCGACCAGTTGCTAGCGCATTCGCGCCGCTATCCCCTGCTCACACCAGAACAGGAGATAGAGCTCGCCCAGAAGATCGAGCGTGGCGATCTGCGCGCCAAGGAAACGATGATCAACTCGAACCTGAGGCTCGTTGCCTCCAACGCCCGGCGCTACCAGAACCAGGGCCTGCCGCTTGCCGACCTCGTCCAGGAGGGCATGCTCGGCCTGATCAGGGCCTCGGAGAAGTTCGACTGGCGCAAGGGGTTCAGGTTCTCAACCTACGCCACCCTGTGGATCAGACAAGCCATCCAACGAGGCCTCGAGAACTCGGGACGCACCATCCGCCTGCCCGTGCATGTAGCCCAGCGCTCGCGCAAGGTTGGACGCGTCGAGCGCGAGCTGTCGGTAAGGCTCGGCCGCGAGCCGACGCTCGAGGAGCTGGCCGAGGAGACCGGCCTCGAGATCGAGCAGGTCGAGGAGGTGCGCCACCAGCGCGCCGCGCTCGTCTCGCTCGACCAGCAGGTCGGCGACGACGGCGACACCGCCCTGGGCGATCTGCTGCCTTCCGACGCCGAGGCACCGGAGGACAGCGCCTGGGACAACGAGCGCGAGCGGATCGTGCACAACGCGATCGCCAAGCTGCCCGACACCGAGCGGACCGTGCTCACGCTTCGCTTCGGGACGGGCCGCGAGGAGCCGCAGACGCTGACCGCGATCGGCAAGCGTCTTGGCTTCTCCGCGGAGCGAGCCTCCCAGCTCGAGCAGCGCGCGCTGAAGAAGTTGGCCGAGTCGCCGGAGCTGGCGGCGCTGCGCGAGGCCGCCTGAACATAGATTGAGGCATGCCCCCCGCGCGCGCGGGGGGCATCGCTTCACTTTTGTAGAGCGGGACCGCCCAACCGGAGCCTGCCTGCGCGCACGGAAGGCATCGCTCCATCTGAAGAGTCGGGACCCGCCCGACCGGAGTCCCGCGCGTGCGCGAGCGGCGTCCGCTCCTCGATCACTTCACAACCAGCGTGCCTTCCATACCCGCCATGCGGTGACCGGGGACCGAGCAGAAGAACTTGTAGGTGCCTGGCTTCAGCGTCACGGTGAGCGTTCTGCTTTCGCCCTTGAAAGTCGGCGTGGCACCAACCACCGCGTGCGATGAGGATTCGAGCGTCACGTTGTGTTCGAGCGGCGACATGTTCGTGAAATCAATCGCGACGCTGCCCGCCTTGGCCGTCAGTTTGTCGGTGCTGTATTGCAGCTTGCCTTCGGGGTTTGCGGAGAGGGGGATCGCCCCCGGCTCAACCGTCGGGTTAGCCTTGATCGTTCTCGAGCCGGCTGGGGCGCCCGGGCTCGTCGTGGTCGTCGAGCTGGTGGGGGCCGTCGCGCTCCTCTTTGCTGTAGCGGTCGAGCTGGTCGAGGTTGTCCCACTCGTCGTCGTGGCCGCTGTGGAGACGGTGGGGGTGGAGGTCGCGGCAGAGGTGGAGGAGCTCGTTCCTTCGGAACCTCCGCAGCCCGCCAGCGCCACCACCGCGGCCGCGAGCGCAAGCAACGAGAACACCAGGAAACGCTGGGCTGATGCTGGTCTTGCTGTGGAGAGTCTCACTGCCTGTTCCTCCGTCGGTTGGGATCGCTTCACCCTATGACACTCCCCGGTCCGAATCCTTCTCAAGCGTGTGCCAACATCTCCCGAGAAGAAGCCGAAGCGAGGAGACACAGATGAAACAGTCTATGTGGGAGCGAACCGTCGAGCTTACGATCGCCGTTGGCGAACGGATATTGGCTCCGGTGGAGCGGTTCATTGGCAAGCGCTCGCTGGTGGGTGACGCGACCTTCTTTGCGCAGGAGCGCTTTCCCTGGATCGGACATGTCGAGGCAAACTGGGAGACGATCCGCGAGGAGCTCGAAGGTGTGCTGGCCGACCGTGAGGCGCTGCCCAACTTCCAGGACATATCCAAGGATCAGATCGAGATCACCGACGATGACGACTGGAAGACCTACTTCCTCTATGGCTATGGCTTCAAAGCGGAGCTCGGCGTGCGCACCTGCCCCAAGACGGCCGCGCTGATGCGCCAGATTCCCGGGATGACGACCGCGATGTTCTCGATCCTCTCGCCGCACAAGCACATCCTCGACCACCGCGGGCCCTACAAGGGGGTGTTGCGCTACCACCTCGGACTGATCGTGCCCGCGCAAGCCGAGCAGTGCAGGATCAGAGTCGGCGATGACATCCGCCACTGGGAAGCGGGCAGGAGCCTGATCTTCGACGACACCTTCAACCACGAGGTCTGGAACGACACCGAGGAGACACGCGTGGTGCTGTTCGTGGACGTTTTGCGCCCTCTCCCCTCTCCTTGGAATCAGATCAACCGCTTGATCGTCAAGGCAATTGGCTACTCCCCCTTCGTGCTCGACGCCAAGCGCAACCAGCAGGCCTGGGAAAGACGTTTTCTGGAGAGGAGGGGGGCGAGCCCGCGGCCGCTCGACGCCATCTCGGCTGAGCCGCCGCTCCCAGCCGAGCGCTGAGCGCCAGCGTCACTGTTCTTGCGCGGGATACGTCTCGAAGCTCGGCTGATCCTGCTCTGGGGCTAGGCTTGACTGATCTTGACCGGGGGCCTGGTCCTGACCGGGGACCAGGGCTCGGCTGATCCTAATCGGAGGCCGGCAACGATCAACCGACGCCCGAACTTTCGCCGATCGCGTCGCTCGGGGCGCGAATCGCCACGTCGAGCACCTCGGAATGCTCCGCGCGCAGGTGTTGCGCCAGCGCCTCGGCCTCAGCGCGTGTAGCGGCCGGTCCTAGACGGATCAGCAGTTGCGTGCCGGTCGAGTGCGATGCCTGCGCGGAGGACGCACGGCCTGAGCCGTCGGGCTCGATGTGCACGACCACGTCGCTGCCTGGCAGCTCACGCTCGATCGCCAGCTCGATGGCGCTGGCAACGGCGTGGGCATAGCTGAGATCGGCGTCGCTTGGCACGCCGACGACGATGTCGGCGAAGTGCCGGCCGGCGACCTCGCGCATGCGTAGTCGCCTGAGGCTGACGATGTCGGGGATCGCTTCGATCGCACCACGCACCTTGCGCTCGGCCACGTCGTCGGAGGCGGTGTCCATCAGCACGTAGACGCTGCGGCGCATCAGCCGGACAGCCGAGAACAGGGCCAGGCCCGCAACGAACAGGGCCGCGATCGAGTCCGCGTTTGGGTAGCCGGCTCGAACGAGCAGCAGGCCGACCAGCACGGCCACCGAGCCGACCAGGTCGAGCGTGAAGTGCAGTGCGTTGGCACTCAGGGCTGCGCTTGCGTGGCGGTGAGCGCCCTGATGGGAGGCGTATGAGCGCGTTGCGTCGATCGCGATCACAACTAGCAGCACCGCAAACGTGTACCACTGCGTTTCCACACGCGGGCCGTGGCCTGTGAGCCGGTAGACCGACTCGATCGCGATCGCGATCGATGCACCGATCAAGATGGCGCCCTCGGCCAGCGCCGAGAGGTGTTCGGCCTTGCCGTGGCCGTAGGGGTGATCGCGGTCCGCGGGGCGCCGGGCCACCCTGACGGCGAACAGCGTGAGCACTGCCGCGGCAAGGTCCGTGGCGGAATGGATCGCCTCGGCGAGCACGCCGAGGCTGTGTGAGAGCAGCCCGACGACGAGCTTGATGACGACCAGCGTGGCGGCCGCAATGACCGAGACCAACGCTGTGCGCTGTGGGGATGGCGTATGGGCTTTGGTCATCGTCAGGCGAAGGTAGTCGCCGGCGCACCCGGGGCAGGTGCTCAGACGTTCGAGACGTTGAGGCCGGTGTCGTGCAGCCAACTGTTGGCTTGGGAATTGAGAATCGTGAACTCCCCGGTGACGATCAGCAGGCCCAGCACGATCATGACCGCCCCGCCGATGCCGACGATCACCGGGAAGTGGCGTTTGACGATCTCGAGCGCCCCGCTCATGCGCTCGAACGCCAGTGCGATCAAAAGGAATGGGATCGCAAGCCCGATGGAGTAGAAAGCAAGCAGCAGCGCCCCGTGCGCGGCCGATTCGGATACCGCCGCCTGCGTGAGAATTGCGGCAAGCGTGATGCTCGTGCACGGGGTCCATGCGATCGCAAAGGCGGCTCCGGCGATCAGCGGGCCACCGCGGCCCGCCAGGCGCATCAGCGACTCGGAGTGCCACTGGAAGTTGAGCGCGTCCACGAACGGTGTCGCCAGGAAGGCGATGCCCATCAGGATGATCAGGACTCCGCCGGCGGTCCGCAACGTTTCGATGTGGGTGCTGAGCAACGAGCCGACCTGCGTAGCCGTCAGCCCGAGCAGGATGAAGATCAGCGAGAAACTGGCGATGAACAGCAGGCTCGGCACGAGCACACGCCTGGCGCCGGCGTGCTGGATGTCGGCTGGCGCCACCCCGATCACCGTCGAGAGGTAGCCGGGCACCAGCGGCAGCACGCACGGCGAGAGGAACGACACCAACCCAGCCGCGATCGCCACGGGAATGCCGACACCGCTAGCGGTGTCCGACGCCGAGGAGGCAAGAATCAAGTGTGCGGCGATCATGGGGTCGATGGTGCGGTCTCGTGCCAAGCATGCTGGGCATCGGCGCGATCCTCGGCGGGCCCGGTGCTTTGGGCGTCCTCGGTCCGATGGACATCCCCGGAGGGCTCTTGTTGCGGGCTGGTGCCGACGGGCCTTTCCCCCCCTCCGCTCTCTGCTACCCCCTCTGGCTCTCCCTCTCCCGCTCGCCCTTCTACCCCCTCCTCTGCTCCTTCACCTGTTGCCACTCGCTCTCCCTGTTCGTCCTCGACCTGCCCGAGCGCCGCGCGCAACTCAGCCACTTCCCGCTCCAGGCGCGCCACCCGATCGCCCAGATTGTCTGGCTCGTGCGTGGCGGTCGGCTCGACGGCCGGTGTCGCCGGAGTTACCATGGCGACCGCAGACCCGTTGGGGCTGCCGCTGTCGCCCAGCAACTGTGTGTAGCGATCCTCCTTCTGGCCTGGGCGACGCCCCAGCTGTGCGACGAGATCGCGCCCGATCAGCGCGGCCAGCGTCTCGTGCACCTCATCCAGTCCCGCAAAGGCGTGAATGCGCTCGCCACGCTGCTTGAGCTCGCCTGGAGTTTGCGGGCCGCGCAACATCAGCACACACATGACGGCCTGCTCAGCGCTTGACATTGGCAGCGCCTCAGAGAGCAGGTGACGGTACTTGGCCGCCCGGCTCGCTCCTGCCAGGCGCACGTAGCCGCGGCGCTCGAGGCGGTGCAACGCATCGCGCAGGATCGCATCGTCGTAGTCGACCACCGGCTCGCGGTTGGTCGCCTGATTGCATGCCAAACGCAGCGAGTTCAGCGAAAGGGGGTAGTGATCGGGCGTAGTCCGCTGCTTCTCGAGCAGGCAACCAAGCACGCGAATCTCGGCGGCGGACAGGTCCATCGACTCCCATCCTACGAGCCATAGACATCGGATGCCACACCGAAATGGAGGTTGTCGACACTAGAATCGGGACCTTGAGCTTTCCAGCGACACGCCTGCAGTGAGTCACCAGCCGTTCGCGTCCGGGCACGCGGGCGAAGGCCGACGCGACTCTGGCTCCAAGCCACGTCCCGAGGACGTTCCTGACCGGCCGGTCTCGCTGAGACGGATTGGACGGCTGTTCATCCCCTACCGCCTGCGCCTGAGCGCGCTGTTGAGCTTGATCGTGGTCGGCTCGATCCTCAGCGTCGCCTCCCCGTTTCTGCTGCGCGAAGCGGTCGACAAGGGCATCATCGGACACGACCTGGAACTGCTGAGCTGGCTGGTTGCCGGGATGATCGCGCTGGCGATCATCAACGGCGTGATCAGCGTCGCGCAGACATGGATCTCAAACCAGGTAGGCCAGCGCGTGATGCACGACCTGCGCGCCGCTGTCTACGCGCACCTGCAACGCATGTCGCTTGCCTTCTTCACGCGCACGCGCTCAGGCGAGGTGCAGGCGCGCATCGCCTATGACATCGGCGGGATCGACGACGTGGTGACGAGCACCGCCACTTCGACCGTCTCCACCGTCGCCACCGTCACCGCGACGGTCACCGCGATGTTCGCGCTCAGCTGGCAGCTCACGTTGTTCTCACTGGTCCTCTTGCCGTTCTTCGTGTGGCTCACCCGCCGTGTCGGCAACGAGCGCAGGCGCATCCAGTCGGTGCGCCAGGGTCGTCTGGCCGACATGTCGACGCTCGTCGAGGAGTCGCTGTCGGTGTCGGGCATCCTGCTCGGCAAGACGATGGGGCGCTCGGGCGAGCTCACCAGCCGCTTCACCGGCGAGTCCAGCGAGCTGGCCGACCTGGAGGTGCGCGCACGCATGGCGGGGCGCTGGCGCATGGCCTCGGTGCAGATGAGCTTCGCGATCATGCCGGCTGCCGTCTACTGGTTTGCCGGCTACAGCAGCGTGCACGGCAGCGAAGTCATCTCGATCGGAACGGTGGTGGCGTTCACCACGCTGCAGACTCGCCTGCTGTTCCCGATGCAGCAACTCCTGTCGGTGGGGCTGGAAGTGCAGACCTCACTCGCCCTGTTTGGGCGCATCTTCGAGTATCTCGACCTGCCCGTCGACATCGAGGAGCGTCCCACGGCACAGGCGCTCGAAGGCGTGCGCGGTGACGTGACCCTGGAGAACGTGTGCTTCCGCTATTCGCCCGAGGCGCCCTGGACCCTGCAGGACATCTCCGCGGAGATTCCCGCGGGCACGCGCACGGCGCTGGTCGGCGAGACCGGCTCAGGCAAGACAACGCTCGCCTATCTCGTCGCGCGCCTGTACGAGCCCCAGCAAGGCCAGGTGTGCATCGACGGGCACAACATCCGCGACGTCACGCTGCAGTCGCTTGCCGCGACGGTCGGGCTCGTCTCTCAGGAGACCTACCTGTTTCATTCATCGATCCGTGAGAACCTGCGCTTCGCCTGCCCTGAGGCAAGCGACGAGCAGATCGAAGATGCAGCCAGGGCGGCGCAGATCCACGAGCTGATCTCCTCGCTGCCCGAGGGCTATGACACCCCTGTCGGGGAGCGCGGCTATCGCTTCTCAGGCGGGGAGAAGCAACGCATCGCGATCGCGCGCACGGTCCTTCGCAATCCGCCGGTGCTGATCCTCGACGAGGCGACCTCGGCGCTTGACACCGAGACCGAGCGGGCGGTGCAGATAGCGCTCGACGATCTCTCACGCGGACGCACCACGATCGCGATCGCCCACCGCCTCTCGACAATCCGCAACTCCGATCAGATTCTTGTGCTCGACAATGGCCAGATCGTCGAGCGCGGCAGCCACGAGGAACTGGTCGAGCTGGGTGGACGCTATGTGGCGCTGTTGCGCGGGGCGGTCGTGGACGAGCCCGGCCAGGACCCCTCCGCGGCGCTCGCCTAAGAACATCTTTTCAGCTCCACACCAAGGGGTATAGATATGTGCAGGTCATTTGAAGACCTTTTGAGCAGAAGTTCTACGCTCTCGGCTACGGTCGGACGGACTCGCTCAACTCGGCCAGTACCTTGGAGAGCTGACCTCCCTGCCAGGCGATCGGCGAGCTGCCGGGCTCCTCGACCGCGAGCTTGGCACCCGATATCGCGGCGGCGTAGCGTTCGCCGACAGCCAGTGGATGGGTCGGGTCGGCCTCGTCGCGACTGGCGATCACGACCGTGGGGACTTCGACGGACTGCAGCTCATCCCAGCGCTCGAACGGTCGCGAGCGCGGGATCGCTTGCAGGGCATCCGCCACCGCGAGCGGATGGTCGTGCGCGGCGAGCCGCTGGCGCAACACCTTCGCGACTGTCTCCCTGAAGCGCTCGGGTACGGCGTCGAGATCGTAGGCGTCGACGAAACCCTCGACTCCTTCCGCCCTGAGTCCCCGCGCAAGCCTGTCCCACGACGCATAGGAGTCCTCGCCATGCGTGTCAGGATCGAACGCCGGCGTTATCAGCCCGAGGGCGAGCACCCGGTCGGGGCGCTCGAGTGCGAAGCGAAGCGCCGTATGGGCGCCCATCGAGGCGCCGGCAAGCACCGCTCGCTCGATCTCCAGGTGGTCGAGCACGGCCTGTAGGTCCTCGGCCAGCAGCGCATACGTATACGCCTCGGGAGCCCGTGCCGGACTGGAGTGGCCGTGCCCGCGCGCGTCATAGGCGATCACACGATGACCGGAGCGCTCGAGCGCCCTGGAGCCCATCAGGAGGTAGCGGCGTGTCGCGGTGAGACCGTGCAGCAGCACGATCGGCGGCCCCGCGGCCGCCTGCTCCCCGGAGAGCCGCACACCGTCCGGCGTGTCGATCGACAGGGCGCCCTCGGGCTCGAAGCTCACCGTCGGAGCAACCTCTCAGGCGTTGACGGAAGCGTGCTCGCGCACGAGCCGCGCCGTACGCTCGGGCTCCTCCAGGAAGAACATGTGACCGACGCCCTCGAAGATCTCGAGCTGCGAGTTGGGGATCAGCCCAGCGACCATGTGTCCGTTCTGGACCGGGAGCAGCTGATCGAGCGTTCCGTGCACCACCTGCGTCGGGGCGTTGATCTGTGGCAGCCGCGCGCTCGTGTCGTGCCCGGCGATCGCTTGCATCTGGCGCATGATCACCTCCACCGGCAGCCCGTAGCGCATGCCTGTGGCCCGGAATCTCGCCCATGCGGCCTCCTCGGCGGCGAAGGTTGGCGATACGTTCACCTCCCAGGAAGCGCGGATCGCGCGCTCGCGGTCGCCCGAGCTCATCGCTTCGGCAAGCTTGCGCATGACGCCTTCGCTTGCGAGCATGCTGCCCTCGCCGCCGCAGTAGGTGCAGCCGAGCGTCAGCGAGCGCAGGCGATCGGCGTGCGCGAGCACGAGCTCCTGGGCGATCATGCCGCCCATCGAGATGCCCATGACGTGGACTGAGTCGAGGTCGAGCGCCGTAAGCAGTCCAGCGGCATCCTCGGCGAGATCCGCGATCGTGAACGGCTGCCCGGTGCGCGTCGAGTCGCCCGCGTCGCGGTGGTCGTAGACGATCGTTTCGAAATCTCCTCGCAGCGCCTGGAGCAGCGACTCGCCCCAGTGGTGCTTGGTGCCGCTCATCCCCATGATCAACAACAACGGCGGGCCGTCGCCGGCGCGGTCGTAACTTAGCTCGATCTCCCCCGCCCTGGCAAGTGCCATCGTGCGATGAAGCCTACACTGGCAGCTCCAGCTGACCGACCGTGGCCCCCTCTGCGGGTGCGCGCCGCGCCGCCCCCCGCTGCGCCAAGCCGGCGACGCGAACGCCCAGCAGGCGCACGGGACGCGACGGCCCATACTCCTCCAACAAGGCGAGCGCAACACGCGTGACCCGCTCGGCGTCGCAGGTCGGCTCAGGCAGCGTGCGGGCGCGCGTGACCGTGGAGAAGTCGTCGAGGCGTACCTTGATCCCGATCGTGCGTCCGTGATTTTCGTGGGCGGAGAGACTCGCGCACAGTTCGCCTGCCATGCGCGCGAGCGCCTCTCGCAGCAGCTCGGGATCGCGAATGTCGCTGTCGAATGTGCGCTCGCGCGACTCGGAGACGACCTTGCGCTCCTCGCTCACCTGCCCGTCGTGTTCGAAGTGGGCGCGTCGGCGCAGTTCTCGCCCGTGATTGGGTCCGAAGCGCTCCACCAGCAGCTGCTCGGGCGCACGAGCGAGCTCGCCCAGGGTGCGCAAGCCCATCGCCTCGAGCCGCGCCGCGGTCTTCGGGCCGATACCGGGAATCAGCCCGGGCGGCTCGCCGGCGAAGCGCTCGCACGCCTGCTCGCGTGTCAGCACGACGAATCCGGCCGGCTTCTCCACGTCGGAGGCGACCTTCGCGACCAGCTTGTTCGGACCAATTCCCACCGAGCAAACAAGCTGCGTGGCGGCCTTGATCTCGGCCAGCACGCGGCGCATGGCGGCACGCGGCGAGTACAGGCCGCTCAGGTCGAGATAGGCCTCGTCGAGTCCCACGACCTCTACGCGCTCCACATGCGAGCGCACAACGTCCATCATGCGTTTGGACACTTCACGGTAGTGCGCCCCGTCGGGCGGTATGAACACCGCCTGCGGGCAGAGTCGCCGGGCACGAGCGGCGGGCATCGCCGAGCCCACGCCAAAGCGACGCGCCTCATAGCTGGCGGTCGTCACCACCGCCCGCGGCCCCGTTCCCGACACGACAACCGGGAGCCCACGCAGCTCCGGCCGGCGGTTCAGCTCGACCGAAACGTAGAACGCGTCGCAATCGACATGCGCGATATTCACCTGGGACGGCTGGAACACTCAGGCGAATTTAGCGTCCCTCGCGGCGAGCAGAACGCGCAACCCGCAGTCGTTCAGCAAGCGTATGTGCAATGCCTTGGATTGGAACGACCCAGCTGCTTGTCCGACATGTGGGATTGCTGCTCAAGTCCGAAAGCCGAGATGTCGAACTTCAGCGTATGGCGTCCCGGATGCTCAAACTTCGTCGGCCTGATGAGTGCGCTGAGTGCGGCGCGGCGCTGCCGGCGGGCGCGTTGGGTTGGTGGGACGCACCTACACGCACGGTCACCTGCCCAAGCTGTCGCGAGCTGGGCGTTGAAGGCAGCTTTCCAACCAGGGCGACTGCACATCTCGCCCCGCCACTCGACCGTGGCAGGCCGGGCGCAAGCGTCGCGCGAGAGCATCGGCGGCGCAAGCACAACCGCGAAGCGCGTGTACGCGAGAACCACCCCCGCATCGGTGGTCTGCTGCTCCTGTTGGGCGGCTCGCCACAACACGAGCAGGCGTTCCACATTGGGGAGATCGGCGAGCGCGAGGTCGCCGCGACACTCGAGCGCCGCACCGCCGACGGTCCCACGGTCATCTTGCACGACCGGCGGATGCCGGGCGGATACGGCAACATCGACCATCTTGCGATCGCACCGACGGGTGTGTTCGTAATCGACGCCAAGAACGTCAAAGGCAGGGTACGTGTCGTCAACCCCCTGTTCGGGCCGGCCAGGCTGATGATCTCCGGGCGCAATCGCACCAAGCTGATCGACGGTCTGGACCGCCAGGTATCGGTCGTGGGCAAAGCGCTGGCGGCCCGCGGACATGAGGTGCCGATACGAGGAGCCTTGTGCTTCACGACCGCCGAGCTGCCTATGTTCGGCACGTTGAGCATGCACAAGCATCTACTGGTCCATTGCAAAGCGCTTGCACGGCGGCTCAATGCCAAGGGCCCGCTACAGCCCGCCGCGATCGACGAGCTCGCTCGGTACCTCGCCGGCGTACTGCCGCCAGCCTGAGCCAGGGCGCTACGTGTAAAGCGCATACCGATCCCGTTCTTTGCCCGTCACGCGTATCACCGGCTCATCAAGGGCCACCAACTCATCAGGAGACATCAGCCGGTCAATCCGGCTCGTCAAGGCGGCTCGCTATGCCAGCGTGTCGATGTTCAGACGCACGTAGTCCACGACGACGGGCTCCCCGATCGCCTGCAGGGCGTCGTCCATGAATTGTTCGCGCAGCTGCTCTGGCAAACGCTGCACGTGCGGGCCCAGCACGATCGTGGAGAGGAACTCGCGTGGATGATCCGGTTCGCGCGGCGCCGGCTGCAGCCAGCACTCGGCTGAGGCGAAGCCGGCAGACAGCAGTCGCCCATGGGTTTGCTCCGCTCCCGCGTAGTTCCAGGGCGCCCGCCAGTCGCGGAAGTACTCGGCATACGGCTCGTGGTCGAGCAACGGAGCTACCTTGCCGCGCAGAATCGTGATGTTGCCCTCTCCCCCGCACTGAGCCACCAAGCGACCACCGGGGCGCAGCGCGGCGTGCAAACGACGGAAGAGGAGATCGTGGTCGGCGATCCAGTGAAAGGTGGCGGTAGAGATGATCGCGTCAACGGGCTCATCCAGTTCCAGCTCGAGCAGATCGACGACGCGGATGTCCGCTGTCTCGCCGAGCCGCTGTCTGGCGGCCTCGACCATCGAGGGAGACTGGTCGATCGCGATCACGCGACCACGCGGCAGCCGCTCGATCAGCGCCTGAGTGATACGCCCAGAGCCGCAGCCGGCGTCGAGCACGGCCTCGTCGCCCTCCAGCTCCAAGCGAGACAGCACTTCGAGCCCAAGCGCCTCCATCGTGCCAGAGATGCGGTCGTAGCTAGCACCGTCCCACTCGCGTACATTCGGCATACGTGTGTACGTTATCACGTATGCGCAGAGCGCCTTTGCCGGGCGCGATGCGGGCGATTGTTGACTCGCGAATGTCCGACCAGTGTTTGTGCAGTGCGAGCCGTCCCAACCTGTGCGTTCGGCGTGAGCGGTCCCGACCACTGTGCCCGGCGCGAGCCGTCCCGATCAGGCGTTAGCGAGGATTTCCGCCAGGCGCGCCCGCTGCTGCTTGGCCCCACCCAACAATGCCGCGTCCACCAGCGCACGCTTGTAGAGCCAGTGCACGTCGGCCTCCCAGGTGAAGCCGATTCCGCCGTGGGCCTGGATCGCCGAGGCGGTCACTTCGATGCCTGCCTCCGAGGCGGCGGCCTTGGCCATCGCAGCGGCCTCTCCGAGCCGCCCGGGATCGGCGTCGGCCGCCCAAGCGGCGAACGCGGTCGTGGCGCGCGCCTTCTCGGTGTCGAGCAGCATCTGCGCGCAGCGGTGCGACACGGCCTGGTATGCGCCGACTGGCACCCCGAACTGCTTGCGCTCCTTGACGTAGGCGACAGTCATCTCGAGCGCACGCGCGCTGACCCCGACAAGCTCGGAGGCGATCGCCACGAGCGCGCGGTCGATGCCGCCGGCCACGTCGCCGTCGAACGGCTCCCCCGCCTGCGCACCGGCGCGTACAAGCGCCGCGGGACGCGTGGGATCGATCGAATCGCTCGGCTCGACCTCGACCTCCTCGCGCGAATAAACACGCACGCCGCAACCGGCTGATTCGAGCAGCACCAAGACCTGCGCATCTGGAGCCCCCACGACCAGTTCGGCAACGCCGTCGCGGGCCGTCCCGAGCGCGCCGATCGTCTCGCCGCCGGCGAGCCCCGGAAGCCAGCGCTCGCGCTGCTCGGGCGAGCCGGCCTGCTCGATCAGGATGCCGGCCAGCACACATGGCAACAGAGGCACCGGCGCAAGTGTGCGCCCCAGCTCCTCGCACAGGATCGACAGCTCGACAAGCCCGAGCCCCTGCCCGCCGTGCTCCTCGGCGATCGCGATCCCTGGCCAACCAAGCTCGCACAGCTCGCGCCAAAGTGCCTGATCGAGACGGCCGGCCTCGGCGTGCTCGCGCACGCGCTCCGGGCGAGCTCGCTCGGCCAGCAACTCGCGGGCCGTGCGCTGGATCTCGCGTTGGTCCGCGCTCAGGCCGAAGTCCATCAGCCGCGCCTCCTCGCCGTCGCGAATGTGGTCAGGCCATCTGAGACTCCGGGCACGCCACACGGCGGAGCCCCGCCAGGGGCGGAGCCCATCCCCATCACGACCACCTAGATGACCGCCTTCAGGCGTGGCAGCCCGAGCACGCGCTCGGCCACGATGTTCTTCAGCACCTCGGTCGTGCCGCCCTCGATCGTGTTGCCACGGGCGCGCAACAGCTCATAGCTCCAGCTCGTGCCGTTGGTGAGCGCCCGAGGACCGGCGATCTCGGCGGCAAGCGAGGTGAGGCGCTGGTTGGTGTCCGACCACAGCCACTTGACAAGCGACCCCTCCGGACCGGGCTGGCCGTAGCGCTCGATGTCGGTCAACCCCTTCCAGGCGAGCAGTCGGATCGACTCGCAGCGAATGTGCATCTCGGCCAGCGCGTCGGCATAGAGCGGATCCTCGAGCAGGCCGCGCTCACGCGCGAGTGCCCGCGTGTCGTCGAGCAGCTGGCGCAAACGCACCTGCAGGAGAAAGCCAAGCCCGGCGCGCTCGTTCATCAGCGTCGTCAACGCGACCTTCCAGCCGTTGCCCACACCGCCGACGACGTTGGCATCGGGAATACGCGCCTCTTCGATGAACAGCTCGTTGAACTCCGCCTCGCCGGTGATCTGGCGCAGGGGCCGAATCTGCACCGCGTCCTGCTCCATGTCCATCAAGAAGTAGGTCAGCCCCTTGTGCTTGGGCGAGTCTGGATCGGTACGAGCGACGAGCATGCACCACTTGGAGTACTGGGCGGCGCTGGTCCAGACCTTCTGCCCGGTGACCACCCATTCCTCGCCGTCCTTGACCGCACGGGTCTTCAGGGCCGCCAGATCCGAGCCGGCCTCGGGCTCGGAGAAACCCTGGCACCAGATCTCCTCGGCCGAGAGGATCGGCGCGAGATAGCGCTCCTTCTGCTCGTCGGTGCCCCACACCATCAGCGTCGGACCGCCAAGCAACAGGCCGAGCACGTTGGCCGGCAAGGGCACGCGAGCAAGCCCGAGCTCCTCGAAGTAGATCGCCGACTCGGTCAGCGAAGCGCCACGACCGCCATACTCGGCCGGCCAAGCGGGCGCGGCCCAGCCGGCGTCGTACAGGCGCCGCTGCCAGTCGCGCCGCCAGGCGTAATGGGCGTCTTCGCCACCCTCGCTCGGCTCCGGAGCAGGTGGATTCTCAGCAAGCCAGGCGCGCAGATCGTCACGAAACGCCAGCTCGCGCTCGCTGAAGGTCAGGTCCACGACTGACCTCGGACGCTAGGTCGCAGATCGCTCACAAGCGCATATTCAACTACGAGTCCGCACAACCAGCTCGTCCACCTCGAGCCGACCGACTTTCAACTCGCCCACGTCGAGCCGACCAATGGCGGCGCGCTTGATCGCGAGGCGGCGGATCGCAAGCACGCCGATCGCCACCGCACCAAGCGCCAGCGCCCCGATCGCCAGCGAGCCGAGCGAGACAGCGCCGGAGGCCAGTGCTGCACGGCGGCGCACCTTGCGGCTTCTGCGCCTGGCGTGTTTGACCTTGCGCGCCATGCGCACGAAGCGCAACGCGACCACTCCCGCCGCGACTGCTTTGCGGCGCGCGCCCTTGCTTGGACGGCCGCGTTTGTGGCTCCGTTGTCTTGCGGGCTTACTCATGTGTCCTTAGACGGTAGCGGTCCTTGCGTTTTGTGCCCGCCGAACAGCGATGGTAAACGGCGACGCCGTCCAGGGCGACGGAGGCGACCATGAAGCGGATGGCCCTCAGGCAAGCAAGGAATCAGCTGAGCGGGGATGTCTACGAAATGGGCGATGCCCCCCGCGCGCGCGGGGGGCATCGCCGGTTTTCGCCCTAAAGGCCCACGGGCTCTAGCGATTGCTCCACACCTCGCCGACCCCTTCGAAGCCAAGCTCACGCTTGGTCGCTTCGGTGAGGTCAAATTCGCGACCTTCGACATAGGGCCCGCGATCGACCACCGGCACGCGCACGGTGTGCCCGCCGTAGCGAAGCGTCACGAGCGTGCCGCAAGGCAACGTCTTGTTCGCGACGCCCAGCGTCGAGCTGGTCAGCTCACCGCCGCAGGCAAGGCTGCCTCCGCCGCCGTACCAGGAGGCGTCGGCCAGCCGGTAGGAGGTCAGGCGCCCAACGCCGTGATCCGCGCTGAAATCGTCGACGCCGCCCGCGAAGCGCACCCGCACCGGCTCGCTCAAGAGGCGACGCGGGACGTAGCGCAACACGAAGTGCCCGCCACGCCGGGTGAGCGTGCGCGAGATCGTCTCCCAGCCGTGGCGCCCGAGCCGTTGCAGCTCGACGGCCTGCCGTGCCAATCGAGGACGCAAGCCGCCCGTGACGCTTGCCGCACTGCCGTCGAGCACATTCAACTGTGCTCTGCGTATGCGCAGCTTCACGCGCACAGGCTCCGTTGGGAGCACGACTGGTCCGAACAGTGGCGGGACCGAAGCTCCGGCGGAATTTGCGGGAGCTCCCGGTAGCGGTACCGCGCTTGCGCCTTCGGCGCCGGCGGCGGGTACGACAGTCAATGCCGCCGCACAGGTAAGACTCGCGCCCAGCAGCACCGGTTGGGCGCGACGAACGCGCCCGACTATGTATGGCCTCGACAAGAGGTCTCCTTGGGTATCCGCCTACGGGGTTAGCTGTCGGGCTCACGGCGGCCGAGCACATGTCGTCCAAACATGCACCGGCCGGACGTTACGGCCGTATCAACGGCCGATTCGCCCCATCCGGGCCCCTACGTCAGGCCCGGCAGTGGGTCCCCCGCTCGTCTCCATCCACGGAGACAACTCGGCAGGGTTAGGCAATCTGGGGCACGCTAGAGGACCCTCGCGGGCGCAAAGTGTGAGAAAGCGCACACTTGTCCAAAATGGATAAACGTCGTAAAACCCCACTGTTCTGTGCTGTCAGTACTACTAGACGGCACGAATCAGCAACAACAAGATGCTCTCGGCTAGGCACCTCGCGAACACTTCTCGTTGTCGTGAAAGGGGGGGCTTACAGTGAAGGGGCCTTACATGTTCTTGTGAAGTGGTGGCCTCTACAACCTCAGTCCTCGTCGCCACGAGGACTAGCGCCCATCCTGTTGAGCAGCATTGCCTCGGCCATCCGCAGCAGCCCGATGGTCGTGTGCGGACGCGCTTCGTTGGAGCGCACCGAGACGTCGGAGCCGTGCGGCCCCAGCACCTCGACGATCGTGCACACGTTGCCGATCTCGCACTCCTCGCCATAGCGTCCTTCCAGCGCCTCCATTTGCGCCGCTACCACCTGCCCGATCTTCGATTGGTCGAATGTCATGCGTGAGTCCTCCTGAGGGATGGTTTGAGCCGTCCGGCCGGCGCTCTGGTCACCGACCTGAGAACAACCAGTACAGCAATCGCGAGCGCGGCGAGAATCGGCTCCCAATAGGATCCACGACCGCGCATGGCCCTACAACCCCCTTACTCCAACTACGAGCACGAGATCTACGTGGCAGGGATGCTCGGTGGGCGCAAGCCCGCCCGGCCGCTGGACTGGCGCGAATTGGAGCGCGACGCCTATGCGATGCTCTCGCGCGAGCCGCGCGGCTACATCCAGGGCGGCGCGGGGCGTGGACACACGATCCGGGCCAACCGCGAGGCCTTTGACGAGTGGCGCATCGTGCCGAGGATGCTGCGCGACGTCTCGGAGCGCTCTTTGGAGCGGACGGTACTCGGGGCCAAGCTGCCGGCCCCGGTGCTGCTCGCTCCAATCGGCGTGCAGACGGTGGCCCATCCCGACGGCGAGCTGGCCTCTGCACGCGCCGCCGCGCACGTCGGCCTGCCGCTGATCGCAAGCACCGCGGCTTCGCACACGATCGAGCAGATCGCACAGGCCGCGAGCACTGTGGCGGGCCAGCCCCAAGCGCGCGCCGAGGGCAAACACGACGCGGCAGCCGAGCATGGCTTCTGGTACCAGCTCTACTGGCCGCGCGACCGTGAGCTGGCGCGCAGCTTCATCTCCCGCGCCGAGAGCTCAGGCTATGAGGCAATCGTGGTGACGCTCGATACGTGGCTGTTGGGCTGGCGTCCGGCCGACCTGACCGACGGCTTCCTGCCGTTCCTACGCGGCGAGGGCAACGTCAACTACCTGCAAGATCCAGTGTTCCGAGCGGCACTGCCCAAGCCGCCCGAGGAGGACCTGCCAAGCGCCGTCGCCTACTGGGCGTGGCAGTTCTCGAACCCGGCGGTCACCTGGGCGGATCTGGAGTTCCTGCGCGAGTGCACGAAACTGCCGATCGTGCTCAAGGGCATCCAGAGCGCCGCGGACGCCCAGCTCGCGGTCGAGCACGGGATCGAGGGGATCATCGTCTCCAACCACGGCGGGCGCCAGGTGGATGGCGCGATCGGCTCGTTGCAGGCACTGCCAGGCGTGGTCGCGGCCGTCGGCGAGCGCTGCGAGATCCTGTTCGACAGCGGCATCCGCTCAGGGGCAGACGCGCTGAAGGCGCTCGCGCTCGGCGCGCGCGCCGTGTGCCTGGGCCGGCCCTACACGTGGGGCCTGGCGCTGGGCGGCGAACAGGGCGTGATCGATGTGCTGCGCGCGTTCCTGGCCGAGCTCGATCTCAACATGGCGCTGTCGGGCCACGCAAGCGTGGACGAGCTGGGCATGCACTCGCTCGTGGCCCATCCAGCCGCCGGCTCCCGCTAGTCGCGACCGCCATCATCGCGAAAGCCATGAGATATCGAGGAGCGCCAGTGCGGCGGTGTCATCGGTCGGCCTGGCAGGTGACAGCGGTCGGCCCGTCGCCGAGAACGATCGGAGCAATACCGTTGACGCCACGACACAGACCCGCGACAATCGTGCTCGATGACAAACCCTGACCGCCTGACCGGCCTGGACTCGGCCTTCCTGCACCTAGAGGACGGCGGCTCGGCGCACATGCACGTTGCCTCGGTGATGGTCTTCGAGGGCCAGGCCCCCACATATGAGGAGTTCGTGGATCACATCCTCTCGCGGCTGCACCTGGTGCCGCGCTACCGCCAGCGACTGGCGTTCGTGCCGCTCGGTCAAGGTCGGCCCGTGTGGGCCGACGATCCGCACTTCAACCCTCGCTACCACATTCGCCATACCGGGCTCCCGAGCCCAGAGGACGAGACAGAGCTCAAGCAGCTGGGCGGGCGCATCTTCTCGCAGCGCCTGGATCGCTCCAAGCCACTGTGGGAGCTGTGGCTGGTTGCTCATATGGCAAACGAACGCTTCGCCGTGATCGCCAAGACCCACCACGCACTCGTGGATGGAATCTCCGGCGTTGACATCACGACCGTGCTGTTCGACGTCTCGCCAGAGCCGACCGGCCCCGCCCGCCCGCCGGTGCCGTGGATCGCTCGACCGTTGCCAGGCCCGGCGAAGCTGTTGGCGGACGCGCTCGTCGAGCGCTCGACCGTGCCGGCGGAGATGGTGCGTGGCGCACGCGCCGTGGTGCGCACTCCGCGCAGGGCATTCGGACACCTGAAGGATGCCGTCCTCGGTGTTGGCGCCACCACGCTAGCCGGCATCAACGCTCCCGCGCCGCCGAGCCCGCTGAACGTGGACATCACCTCGCACCGGCGCTACACCTGGATCGACGCCGATCTGGATCAGTTCAAGGCGATCAAGAACTCGCTCGGGGGCACGCTCAACGACGTTGTGCTGACCTCTGTGAGCCTCGCGCTGGGGCGGCACATGCGCGCACAGGGCTATGACACCGAGGGCTTGGTGCTCAAGGCGATGGTGCCGGTCTCGGTGCGCGCCGACATCGAGCGCGGCGCGCTTGGCAACAAGGTCGCGGCGATGTGGGCACCGCTGCCCGTCGGCATCGTGGACCCGGTTGAATGCCTTGCGCAAGTGCGTCTGGAGATGGACGACCTCAAGAACTCCGGCCAGGCGGTCGGCGCGGAGGTGCTGACCAACCTCGCCGGCTTCGCTCCGCCCACGATCTTGAGCCAGGCGGCGCGTCTGCAGGCACGTCAGCGCTTCTTCAACCTGGTCGTGACCAACGTCCCCGGACCGCAGTTTCCGCTTTACCTGCTTGGCCGGCGCCTGAAGGCGCTGTATCCCGTCGTGCCGCTCGCCAACCGCCAGGCGCTTGGCATTGCCGTGATGAGCTATGACGGACATCTCGGCTTCGGCCTGCTCGCCGACTACGACGCGCTGCCCGAGCTCGAGACGATCGCACGCGAGCTCGAGCGGGCGATCGCGGCGCTGGCGAAGGCCGCCGCGAATGCGAGGAGCCAAAGCGCAAAGGCTACGGCCGGCGGCGCGAACGCGGAGGGCCCCAGCGGCAAGGCGAAGCCCGTCAGCGCCAACCCAAAGGGCCCGAGCGCCAAGGCGAAGGCCGTCAGCGCCAACGCAAAGGGCCCCAGCGCCAAGGCGAAGGCCACCGGTGCGCGCACGAAGCGCGCCACCAAGCGCCCCGGCGCGGCGGCAGCCCGCTAGTGGCGCACGCTCCGCGACCATGAGCAGGCTGCGACTGGCCCTGTGCCAAATGAACGCGACGGTCGGTGACTTGGCCGGCAACGCCGAGCGTATCCGCGCCGGCATCGAGGCAGGGCGTGCGGCCGGTGCGCAGGTGGTCTTGTTCCCGGAGCTCGCGCTCAGCGGCTATCCGCCAGAGGACCTGTTGTTGCGCGCGCACTTCCTCGAAGACACCGAAGCGAAGTTGCGCGAGCTTGCCGGCGCAAGCGACGGGATCGTGGCGATCGTCGGCTTTCCCGAGCACAGCGACGGCAGCGTGTACAACTCGGCGGCGGTGCTTGCCGGCGGCACGGTACAGGCGATCTATCGCAAGGTGCACCTGCCCAACTACGGCGTGTTCGACGAGCAGCGCTACTTCAAGGCCGGCGAGACCAGCGGCGCCGTAATCGATGTTGGTGTGCGCGAGATCGGCGGAATGCACCAGGTCGGCATAACCGTCTGTGAGGACCTATGGGTCGCCGGAGCGCCGGCGACGTCGGAGGCCATTGCCGGCGCAAGCCTGATCGTGAACATATCGGCGTCCCCCTATCACGCCGGCAAGGGACTCGAGCGCGAGCGGCTATTCGCTCAGCGGGCTCAAGAAACGGGTGCCCACATCGCCTTCTGTGCCATGGTCGGCGGCCAAGACGAGCTCGTCTTCGACGGCCAATCGTTCGTGCTCGACCAGGAAGGTGAGACGCTCGCCCGAGCCTCACAGTTCACGGAGGATCTGCTTGTTTGCGACCTGTTCGCGGGCGAGGACGAGCAGCCAAGCCGTCCGTTGCGCGCACCGATCGCCTCGCGCGAGCAGGAGGTCTACGAGGCGCTGCTACTCGGCTTGCACGACTACGTCGAGAAGAACGGCTTCGGCTCGGTGGTGCTCGGGCTCTCGGGTGGGATCGACTCGGCGTTGGTTGCCTGCATGGCGGCCGACGCGCTTGGCGCCGAGCGCGTGAACGTGGCGATCATGCCTTCCCCCTACTCCTCGGCGGCTACCCAGGAAGACGCGCGGATGCTCGCCCGGGCGCTCGGGCTGCGCACACACGAGCTCACGATCGAGCCGGTGATGGAGGCCTACACGCAGACGCTGCGCGCCGACTTCGCCCGCTCCTCAGCGGACCTGACCGAGGAGAACCTGCAGGCGCGCATCCGCGGCAACCTGCTGATGGCGCTCTCCAACAAGTTCGGCTGGCTCGTGCTGACGACCGGCAACAAGTCGGAGATGTCCGTCGGCTACACGACGCTGTACGGCGACCTCGCCGGCGGCTTTGCGGTCATCAAGGACGCTCCCAAGACGCTGGTATACCGGCTCGCGCGCTGGCGCAACGATCCCCCCGCCGCACAGGCGCTCGGGGAAACCGGCGGCGCACCCGCCTCCGCGCCGATACCCACCTCGGTCATCGAGCGTGCGCCCTCGGCAGAGCTGCGCGAGAACCAGACCGACCAAGACTCGTTGCCGCCCTATGAGCTACTCGATCGGATACTGCACGGCTACGTCGAGCTCGATTGCGGCCGCGAGCGGCTGATCTCCGAAGGCTTGCCACGCGCGGACGTGGAGCGAGTGGCGAGACTGGTCGACCTCGCCGAGTACAAGCGTCGCCAAGCACCCCCGGGCATCAAGATCACCGAGCGCGCTTTCGGGCGCGACCGGCGCATGCCGATCACCAATGCCTACCGCGGCTGAACGGCTGCCGCACCATTACCCTGCTTGCAGTGATCGCCCGTCGCCGCACCACTACCCCGCTTGCGGCGGTCACCCGTCGCCGCGCCACCCCGCTTACAGCGGTCGGCCGCCCCCAGCTGTCTGACCTTGGCCGCAGCGGCTCCGGCTTGCCGGTCTGGCGCCCGCGCTTGCACCGCGCGCTGCTCTGCGGCGCGCTGGCGGCATGCGCACTGGCGCTCGCCTCCTGCGCCAACACGCTGCAGGACCAGCCAATCGGCCCGCAGCCGCTGGAGTCGGTGCTCGTCAAGAGTCGCTTCCCCGTCTACTGGCTCGGCCTCAGCTTCCACGGCATGCAGATCACGAGCGTCGCGATCGATCCCAGCGAAGCGGTGACGATCCGCTACGGCGACTGTGTGTTGGGCGGCCAGTACACGTGCGTGACGCCCGTGTCGATCGTGACCTCGCCGGACAACAGCTTCGTCCCCGGCGGTAGTGGCGTCAGGCAAACAATTCCGTTGCGGGGAGTGAGCGCAAACTCCGCGCAAGCAGGCTCGACGCTTGCGATCGCCACCGGGAAGGTGGTCGTGAGCGTATTTGGCAAGCAGCCAACGCTTGCCAGGGAAGCGGCTGAGACGATGGCGCCACTGAACACAACCGGACTGCCGCTTGCGGCGCTGCCGGCGGCGCTGCCCGACAGCGGTTATGGCCGCACCCCGTTGTCGATTCAGGTGCCGGCCGGCGTGAGCGTGCCACGCGGACCGGGCGCCTGACCTAGTACGAGCTGCGACGCCGCGAGACGCCCAGCTTGGTCCCTCACCGCCCCAGACGCACAGCTCATTTCGAAAGACCTCTTAGTAGTGCTTTGTTAGGTGTCATTCGTTGTGTCGTGGTGGGTGGTGTGGGAGGTTGTCGAGGTTGACGGGTTGTTGGCATGTTTGGCAGCGGCCGGTCCAGCACTTGAATAGCGGCTGTAGCAGCAGCACGGTCTTCG
>DATAXK010000045.1:0-38258 GCA_036266805.1 Solirubrobacteraceae bacterium | reverse complement strand
CCCCGTTCTACTCGGGTCCGGCGAGGGAATATTCAACGGCGTCGCCGAGTTCGATTTCGAGCCCGCCGAGGTCCTCCATTCCCCACTGGCGACGCACATCTGCTACCGCCGGGCTGCATGAGATGGGTACACACAACCGTGTCTCATCGATCTGAGCCCGAGGCCGTCTCATCCATGTGAGACCGACGCGACGACTCAACGGTGCAGTCCGCGAGCGCTCGGCTGAGGGTGGGCGCCCGTTGCGCTCCCGTTCAGCGGCGTCCGCCTTACGCGAGCTCTCCTAGCGTGAGGCCCGACATCATCGAAAACTCATTTATTACGTTACGTATAGTAATATAATCTTCGAGAAATGACTGCCGCGACCGCACCGGACATAACCAGGAGTAGAGGGCCGGGCCGCCCGCGCGATCCGCGCGTGCGCGACTCGATCCTGCGCGCGACGAGGAGGCTCTTGGTTGAGGTCGGCTACGTCGAGTTGTCGATCGAGCGGATCGCGGAGCGCGCGGGGGTCGGCAGGCCCACGATCTATCGGCGCTGGCCGAGCAAGGGCGCGCTCGTGTGGGAGGCGGTGCTCGGAAAGAGCGTGGTGCGGTCTCTGCCCGACTCGGGCAACGTGCGAGACGACCTGTGCACGATTCTGCGCTGGGGAGTCGAGCAGACAACAGCGCCGGAGGCCCACGCGGCGCTGCCCGGGATGCTGATGGAACTGCGCGCCGACCCTGAGCTCGAGCGGCTCCTGCGGGCAGGCCCGATCGAGCGGGAGCACGCGCGTATCCGCACGGTTCTCGAGCGCGCCGTCGTGCGCGGTGAGCTGCGTGCCGAGGTCGACCTCGACCTGGTCCTGGACACGCTCATCGGCGCCGTGCTCGGGCGTGCGCTGCTGTTGGACCATCCACTCGACGAGCGCTTCATCGACGCAATCATCGACCTCACGCTGACCGGCGCAGCCAAGTCCGACCGAGAGCCATGAACCAGCACGAAACCGCACGGATCCTATTCGAGCTCGCGACCGCGCCCTTTATCCTTATGGGCGGCCTCCACGCGCTTGCCTCGCTCATCGATACCCTCCGGCTGACCTTCTTCGCCCCGACGAAGCCGGGCCTGCGCTCCGAGATGGAAGTTGCCGGGATCCGGTTGCGAGAGATGTTCCCCGGTGCTTCTGTGGCTCGTTTCTCGATGTGGAGGGGGTGGCTTGGCTTCAACATCAGCCACGGCCTGGGAGCCGCCACTTTCGGTTTCACGATGCTAATCCTGTCGCTCCACGACTACGGCCTCGTGCAGCAGATCAGCGCCATCGAGCCGCTCACCATCGCGGTCTCCGCGGTCTACTTTCTCCTCGCCGTCCGGTTCTGGTTCTGGGTGCCAGCCATTGGCTGTGGCTTCGGACTCGCCTGCTTCATCGCCGCCACCGCACTCAGCTGATGCAGAGCTGAGATCTCGCCGCGCCAGTCTCATATGACTGAGATAAGCCGTCTCAGATTCGGGAAGTCCATCGCTTCAAACTGATGCACCACCATCTAACGGGTAGTGGGTCAGTTTGGGGCTACGCTGCGCTCAGCGCGTAGGCATGACCCGAGATGTGTGAGAGTGCCAAGACCGCCGAGGGTGTCTGCGCGCTGCAATGAGGTCCGCGCGGCTACTGCCTCTTTTGGTCGAGTAGTTCCGCACCCAGGTTGGCACTCTAAAACGGAGAGTGCCAAGAAAAATCCCTGCAATTCGCCCAGTTAAACTTGCCGCCGCGCGCGGGTCTAGAGTCTTGCCCGACGTTTATCGTGGCGTCGTATACCACTGCGACCGTGTCCTCTCCTTGTACGGGAGCTCCAATCGGGCCTCGAAGGCGCGGCGGTGAGAGTGGTCGGCGATCACGACCAACGCTTCATTCGCTCGTGCGCCCGCGTCCAGGTACGGCACAACTGCATCGGTCAGCTCGGCGTCGCTCTCGTAGAAGAGCACAGCATGCTCGCACTGGATCGTCTCTAGATCAGCCATCCGGTTCCCTCGTTCACGGCACGAAAGGTTATCGACCATATCGCTCGAAACCGATACGATCAACTACGGCCCGAGGAAACCAAAGCGAAGGTGACTCCCAGGTTTCCGAGAGCGGCTGTTCGCTAGAGCAGCTCAGCGATGCGGTGGTGGCCGTGGCGGTGGCGCCATCGCCTCCGGCTGGCGGATGGACGACGATTCCCTCGACTTCAGCGCGGAGGGGCGCTCTGTTACATCGACTTCGCGTACTCGCTCGCAGGCGCCACGACGAATTGTGCCGCGATATAGCCGGGCGCAGATCGCTGGCGCATCCTCAATGCCCGCTGTATCTCGGTGTAGAGTCCGCGCGACAGCATAGGTACGGCTAGCTGTGGCGAGAGCATCGCGGCGGGCTTTTGCTCATCGCTCAGTCCTCGGGCAGCGTCGTGGCTCGCGCTCGTGGCCGCTGTTTGTGGAACCGCTTCACGCGCTTCTTCCACGGCCGTTGCGCGTGTCATTCCGCTCTCGCATGTTGCGCGGCGGCGCCCGCGAGCGCCTCGGCTCCGTTCTCGGAGGCTTCGGTCGGAGCGCTGACTCCAAGGGCGTCGGTGGCGTCGGCGATCACGTCATGGGCGATCATCAAGAAGTCGCCGTCGGTCGCCGTGGCCAGCGCCTCCTCGAGCAGCGGGCGCAGCTTCGCCCTGAGATTGGACGCTGTCGTCGACCCGCGACTACGCTTTCGAACCCAAGCTGAACGACCGCATCGCTCACGGCGGCGTGCCGAAGCCCAGCGGGGAGGAAGTCACGAAGGGTCGCGGCGTCAAACAGCGTTCCTCGACCCGAAGTGCGATCGAGGCGGCGCCCACAGCCGCGAGCTACCACCTATTGCGGGCGGTTGCGTCCCCTGAGCAAACAGGATAGACCGAGATCGGACATCGTGGTGGTTGGGGGGGAGGGCGACGGGGTATGTCTGGGCAAGGCTTTTGAGGCTTGCTTTTCGGCGGGCTCTGACCATAGGTGGCGACTCATTCAGAAAGGCAGGCACGATGGGTTTGACTGCGGCAGACAATTTGTGTGAGCGGCTGATCGCGTGGAACGTAAAGACGATCTATGGCTTCCCTGGGGATGGCATCAACGGGCTGCTCGGCGCACTGCGTCGTCATCAGGACGAGCTGCGGTTCGTGCAGACTCGCCACGAGGAGATGGCGGCATTCATGGCATGCGGGCATGCGAAGTTCACGGGCGAGGTCGGGGTCTGCATGGCTACGTCTGGTCCGGGCGCGATCCATCTGCTCAACGGGCTGTATGACGCGAAGCTCGACCACCGGCCAGTGGTCGCGATCGTCGGGCAGACATTCGTGCGCGCGATCGGCGGCGACTTCCAGCAGGAGGTCAAGCTGCTGCAGCTCTACAGCGATCTGGCCTCCGCGTTTTGTGAGCAGGTGAACGAGCCCTCGAGTGTCCGTCATTTGATCGACCGGGCGATGCGGATCGCGCAGACCGAGCGGACCGTCACCTGTGTGATCGTCCCCGCTGATGTGCAGGATATGGAAGCCGTGGAGGCCCAGCCGCACAAGACGCACACGGTTCACTCCGGGGTCGGGTACTGGCCGGGCCGGCGGACCCCCGCCAAAGAGCAGCTCAAGCAGGCAGCGGACATTCTGAACGAGGGGGAGAGGGTCGCGATGCTCGTCGGCCAGGGTGCTCTGGATGCCACCGATGAGGTGATTGCCGTCGCGGACGCGCTGGGGGCCGGGGTCGCGAAGGCACTGCTCGGCAAGGCGGCCGTCCCGGATGACGTTCCGTTCTGCACCGGCAGCATCGGCCTGTTGGGCACGAAGCCGAGCTGGGACATGATGCAGGGCGCCGACACGCTGCTGATGGTCGGCTCGAGCTTTCCCTACTCGGAGTTTCTGCCCAAGGAAGGACAGGTCAAAGCGGTCCAGATCGACCTGTTGGGGCGCATGCTGAGTATCCGCTACCCAATGGATCTTGCCTTGGAGGGCGACAGCAAAGAGAGCCTTGCGGAGCTGTTGCCGCTGCTCGAGCGAAAGGAGGACCGCTCTTGGCAGGATGAGATCAAGGAGAACGTCGCTGATTGGTGGCGGCTGATGGATGAACAGGGCGAGCCGGCCGACCGCGACGGGCGTGTGCGCCCGCAGGGCCTCTTCACCGCGCTCTCCAAGCAGTTGCCGGAGAACGCGATCCTCTCCAGTGACTCCGGCTCGGCCGCGAACTGGTATGCGCGGCACATCAGGATTCGACGGGGGATGAAGGCGATGCTGTCGGGGAACCTCGCGACGATGGTGCCGGGGGTGCCGTATGCGATCGCGGCGAAGTTCGCCTATCCCGAGCGTGTGTCGGTCGCGATGGTCGGTGATGGTGCGATGCAGATGGGTGGGATGGCTGAGATGTTGACCGCGGCGAAGTACTACAAGACGTGGGCGGATCCGCGGCTGGTCGTGCTCGTGCTGACCAACGAGGATCTGAATCAGGTGACGTGGGAGCAGCGGGTGATGGAGGGGGACCCTGAGTTCAAGGCCTCGCAGGAGATTCCCTATGTCGACTATGCCGCTTGGGCGCAGCTGATTGGGCTGCACGGCATCAAGATCAGTAAGGCAAGTGAGATCGAGGGCGCGTGGCGTGAGGCGCTGAGCGCCGACCGGCCGGTGATCATCAGTGCGCTCACCGATCCCAACGAGGCGCCGCTGCCGCCGCATATCACCTTCGAACAGGCCGAGAAGTTCGCGAAGTCGATCCTCGCAGATCCGCAGGGTGGTTTGCCTGGGGCGGTGGAGTCGGTGCGGGAGAAGGTCCACGAGTTCCTGCCGGGACGCTGAAAATGCGTCTGCGCAAAGCACGGACGGGCGCTTCGGTGGGGCGCGCGGAGCATCGCATTGACCGGTGGGTCTCAAACATCGAACATGGACGCTTTGAGCGTTCGCTCTGTGGCCTGACGGCGTTCTCCGCGCTGGTCACGACAGCGGAGGTCTACGCCGAGCATTACCGTGCGAGCTTCGGCAACAAGATGATGTGGAGCCCGATCGTAGTCACCCCGCCGGTCGTCGTCGCGGGTATTGCCGGTGTCTATAGCAAGCGTTGGGCTAAGACCGTTCTGCCGATTGCATCCGCGGTGTACGCGGCAGATGGATTGATTGGCGAGTACTACCACGCGCGGGGGGTGGCGCGCCGCCCCGGCGGCTTCGCTCAGGCGAGCTACAACATTCCTATGGGCCCGCCGATCATGGCCCCGGGGCTGATGTCGATCGTCGGCTTGATGGGCGTGCTCGCCGCGCTGCTGCGGCGGGAGGATTGAGGAGGGATGCCTGACATGCGCGATCCCGGCCATCTCCCGAACCTGCGCCCTGGTGGGCAGGCGGGCAAGCCGAACTGGCTGCCTCGCCAGCGGCGGGGGACGAGCCCGCAGATGATCGGGCGCTACCCCGACTATGACGTGCTCGAGAACACGGAGAACTGGGATTCGGCCACGCGCGCAGTCGTGATGGAGCGGCTGGACCCTCCACGGACACTGAGTTTCTTTACCGTGGAGCAGGTGCCGACGCTCCGTGCGTTTTGTGACGTGCTGCTCGCCCAGGACGCTGAGCCGCGGGTACCCGTTATCGAGATGGTCGATGAGAAGCTCGCCGAGGGGCGCCTGGATGGCTATGAGTACGCGGACATGCCCGATGATCGCCAGACGTGGCGGCTGGTGCTCGACGGTCTCGACGCAACGGCGCAGGGATGGCATGGCAAGGCATCCTTCGCGGACTGCGCCTTGGAGGATCAGGAGGGGATCGTCAAGGCTTTCGCTTCCGGTGCTCTCGCCGGGGAGGCATGGCAGGAGTTGAATGTCTCCCACGCCTGGGAGGTGTGCACGCGGATGGTGCTGGAGGCGTTCTACTCCCATCCGTGGGCGTGGAATGAGATCGGTTTCGGTGGCCCCGCCTACCCGCAGGGGTATATGCGTCTCGGGCCATTGAGCATCCTCGAGCCGCACGAGCGCCCGGGCGCCACCGACGAGGACCCCGTTCGTGTCGCACCAGAGCTACAGGGATGATCAGAAACCTCCTGAAGGGCTCGAAGGGCCCGAAGGCGAACGACTCGCGCTATCTGCTGGATGTTCACCGCCGTGACCTTCCCGGCGAGGACACGATGCGCCGCTACCCCGAGAGCGAGGAGGTCGATCTGGTGATCGTGGGTGCGGGCGCGGGCGGGTCGGTGCTCGCACAGCGCCTCGCGCGGAAGGGCTGGCGGATCGTGATCCTCGAGGCCGGCCCGTTCTGGCATCCCGACGAGGACTGGGTCTCCGATGAGGCTGGCTCGCACGCGCTGTACTGGAACCAGAAGCGGATCATCAGCGGGGAGGACCCGATCAAGCTTGGCAAGAACAACTCCGGCCGTGGCGTCGGCGGATCGATGGTGCACTACGCCGGCTACACCCCGCGCTTTCACCCCTCGGACTTCGAGACGCTCACCCGCGACGGGGTTGGTGCGGATTGGCCGATCTCCTACCCGGAGCTGAAGCCTCATTACGAGGAGCTTGAGCGGGAGCTGCCGGTCGCGGGGCAGAACTGGCCGTGGGGCGATCCGCATACCTATCCGTTCTCGCCGCATCCGGTGAGCGGTGCCGCGCAGGTCCTCTGGCATGGTGCACGCAAGCTGGGGATCGAGATGCGCGCTGGTCCGGTCGGGATCGTTAACGGCACGTTCGGTAACCGTCCGCACTGCATCTACCGTGGCTACTGCCTGCAGGGTTGCAAGGTCAATGCGAAGGCCAGTCCCTACGTCACGCATCTCCCGGACGCGCTCGATCACGGCGTTGAGATCCGTGCGAACAGCATGGCTGTGCGGGTCGAGCTCGACGAGAACGGGACCAAGGCGATCGGGGTGAGCTATATCCGTGAGGGTGAGGCGCTCGAGCGCTTCCAGCCTGCGGCCGCGGTCGCGGTATGTGGCTATTCGATCGAGACCCCGAGGCTGCTGCTGAACTCAACGTCGGCGCGGTTCCCGAACGGCCTGGGTAACAACGAGGATCAGGTCGGTCGTTACGTGATGGTGCAAGGCGCCTCCCAGAGCGCGGGACGGTTCCCCGATGAACAGAGGATGTACAAGGCACCCCCACCCGAGGTCTCATCCGAGCAGTTCTATGAGACCGACGAAGATCGCGGCTTTGCTCGGGGGTTCTCGATCCAGACGATCTCTCCGTTGCCGATCGGGTGGGCTGAGCATGTGATCGCGGAGGGGCACTTCGGCATGGAGCTGCGGGAGTACATGCGCGACTACAACCACTGGAGCACGATCGGTGTCCTGAACGAGCTGCTGCCCCAGGCGGAGAACCGTGTGACGCTCGCCGAGGAGAAGGATCCCTACGGCGTCCCGGTGGCTCACTTCGCCCATTCGCGGTGTGAGAACGACAAGGCGAACATGGAGTACTCAAAGAAGATCCTCAAGAGCATCCTGCAGGCGGCGGGGGCGCAGGACACCCTCACGATCCAGCGCTACGCCCACCTGATCGGCGGCGCGCGGATGGGCAGCAGCCCAGCGGATAGTGTCGTTGACTCAGACCAGTGTGTCTGGGGAGTCGAGAACCTCCTCGTCGCCGACGGCAGCGTCTGTCCGACCCAGGGCAGTGCGAACCCAGCCTTGACGATCATGGCGCTCTCCTCGCGCCTGGCTGAGCGACTGGCGAGCAAGCAAGTTCACCAGCAGGACCGCATGGCGGTGGCGCGATGACATTAGGGAGGACACGATGAACGCGAAACCGCAGGTCGTGGTCGTGACGGGAGCCTCGGGCGGGGTTGGTCGCGCGATCGCGCACGCGTTCGCCAAGCGCGGCGCACACATCGGACTGCTCGCCCGTGGCCGGGAGGGCTTGGACGGCGCCGCACGGGAGGTCGAGTCCTTCGGTGGCCGGGCGCTGGCCGTCCCCACGGACGTGTCTGAGCACGCGCAGGTCGAGGCGGCCGCGGTCGCGGTCGAAAGGCGTTTCGGGGAGATCGATGTGTGGGTGAACGATGCGATGGCGACCGTGTTCGCGCGCTTCATCGATACCGAGCCCGAGGAGTTCAAGCGCGCGACCGAAGTGACCTATCTCGGCACGGTGTACGGCACGATGGTCGCGCTGGCGCGGATGACAGCGCGCGACCGTGGGAAGATCGTGCAGGTCGGCTCTGCGCTGTCCTACCGTGCGATCCCGTTGCAGGCCGCGTACTGCGGCGCGAAGTTCGGGATCCGTGGGTTCACCGACTCGATTCGTACCGAGCTGCGCCACGACAAGAGCAAGGTGCAGATCACGATGGTGCAGTTGCCCGGGGTCAACACGACACAGTTCAGCTGGTGTCGCTCCAAGCTTCCCGATCACCCGATGCCGGTGCCCCCGATCTATCAGCCGGAGATTCCCGCGGAGGCGGTGTATTGGGCCGCGCAGCATCGCCGGCGTGAGCTTTGGGTCGGCTACAGCGCCGTGGAGGCGATCCTCGGTTCGCGGTTCGCGCCCGGCGTCCTCGGCGACCTGTATCTCGCGAAGACTGGGATCTCCGGCCAGCAGGTGAAGAACATGCCGATCGACGGTGGGCGCGTTGGGAACTTGTTTGCGCCGGTCGAAGGCGATGCGGCGACGCACGGCATCTTCGACGCGAAGGCCAAAACCCGCAGTCCCCAGCTATGGGCGGCCACCCACCGCGGCGCTCTCGCCGCCGGGCTCGCCGGGGCGGCCGCCGCGGCAGTGGTAGCGGCGAAAGGGCTCGCGCGGTGAGCGTCGCGGCCGACGAGGAGACGCTGGGAATCCAGCGGCCTCATGTGCTGCGCGAGTACGCGTTGCTCGCCGATGGTGAGCGCGGCGTGCTCGTCGGTCCGCGCGGGGATTTCGTGTGGATGTGTTTTCCCCGGTGGGACTCTCCCGCAGTGTTCTCCTCGATCATTGGGGGTACCGGCGGCTATGCGATCACCCCCAAGGAACGTTGCGTGTGGGGCGGCTACTACGAGCCGGGGAGCCTGATCTGGCGCAGCCGCTGGGTCACCTGCGACGCTGAGATCGAGTGCCGCGAAGCGCTCGCCCTCCCGAGCGACCCTGGCCGGGTGGTCATCCTGCGCCGTGTCATCGCGCGCAAGGGCACCGCCCACGTCGACGTCGTGCTGAACCCTCGCGGCGACTTCGGCCAGGACGCGATCCGCAAGCTCTTAAAGCGCGACGATGGCGTATGGACGGGCGAGCTCGCTGACACGCGAATCTGTTGGATCGGGGGCCAGGACGCAACCCCCCAGCCCGATGGGCACGGCGGCAAGGCGCTGACCCTCGCGCTGACACTCAAGGAGGGCGCGCATCACGATTTCGTGCTCGTACTAGCCGACGGAGAGTGCAATGTCGAGGCCCCGGAGGCGGAGTGGGCGTGGCAGGGTGTGGAGAGTGAGTGGCGCGAACGGGTGCCGCAGCTGGAGGGCACAGTCGCGCAGCGTGACGCGCGGCACGCCTACGCGGTGCTCTCAGGGCTCACGAGCGCGGGTGGGGGAATGGTCGCCGCGGCGACCACCTCGCTGCCCGAGCGCGCCCGCGGGGGCCGCAACTACGACTACCGCTATGTGTGGATCCGCGACCAGTGCTACACCGGCCAGGCAGTCGCGAAGGCCGGTCCCTATCCCTTGATGGATGACGCGGTGCGCTTCGTCACAGAACGCCTGCTGGCGGACGGCCCCGCGCTCAAGCCGGCCTATACCACCACCGGCGACAGGGTGCCCGACGAGCACCAACTCCATCTGCCTGGCTACCCGGGCGGCACCGACATCATCGGTAACTGGGTCAACAAGCAGTTCCAGCTCGACGCGTTCGGGGAGGCGCTGCTGCTCCTCTCCTCAGCCGCGGAACATGATCATCTCGACGCGGACGGCTGGCGGGCCGCGGAGCTCGCGGTCGACGCGATCGGCAAACGCTGGCGCGAGAGCGACACGGACGCCGGGATCTGGGAGATCGACCCCGACGCGTGGACACACAGCCGCCTGGTCTGCGCCGCCGGGCTGCGCCAGATCGCCGGGCATGGCCCCGCCGGCGAGCACGCCGCGCAATGGGTGTCCCTCGCCGATGAGATCGTCTCCCACACCGCCAAGCACGCGCTGCACCATTCCGGGCGCTGGCAGCGCTCACCGAGCGACCCGCGGCCGGATGCAGCCCTACTGTTGGCCGCGATCCGCGGCGCGATCCCAGCCTCTGACCCCCGCTCGATCGCCACCTTGCGCGCGATCGAGACGGAGCTAACGCAGGATGGCTACTGCTACCGCTACCGCCCCGACGAGCGCCCGCTCGGGGACGCTGAGGGAGCGTTTCTGCTGTGCGGTTTCTTCATGTCCCTCGCGTACAGCCAGCAGGGCGATCACGTCACTGCCGCGCGGTGGTTTGAGCGAAACAGCGCAGCGTGCGGGCCGTCCGGCCTGTGCTCGGAGGAGTTCGACGTCCGCCAGCGCCAGCTGCGCGGCAACCTCCCCCAAGCCTTCGTACACGCACTGCTACTGGAGTGCGCAGTAGCGCAGCACTCGCACACCGAGCCGCAGGGGAGCGAGTGAAGATCCGACCCGCGGCCTTCACCAGTCCGCCGGTGGCGGTGCGCTTGTTGATCGGTCTACACGTCTGCCTCGGGATCCCGCTGCTTATAGCTCCGGGGAGGGTCGTGGGCGTGCTACCCCATCAGCGGATCGACCGGCCCGTGCGCGTGTTCGCGCGGATTCTCGGCGCCCGTCATCTCGCCGAGGCGGCCGTCTTGGCACGCCGCCATACCCATGACTGGATGCTCGCCAGTGCCGCCGTCGATGCTACGCACGCCCTGACGATGGTTCTCTTGGCGTGGCTGCGGCCCGCCCGGTGCGAGCTTGCGTTGAGTAACGCGGCGGGCGCCACGTTGCTGGCCGCCTGCAGCGTTCACTACGACCAACGAGAAAGACTGGCCGACACGGGCTATGCAGAGGCCGGCGGCTAGACGGGAGCGAGCGGTCAGGTGCCGAACACCAAACATGCCTACGAACATGTCTGGGGGATCTATCTCCCGATCGCGATCGTCGTGTTCGCGATCGTCGTCGGGACGCTGGTCGTTTTGCTCGGGGTGGGCGCTCGCCGCTCGCGGCCGGACCGGCGCTCGAAGGCGCTGCCGTTGGAGATCGGCTATGCGTTTGTGCTGGCGTGCGTCGCGGCGTTTCTGGTGTGGGTGACATTTCGAGCGGAGACCCCGATCGACCGGCTCGTCGCCCGGCCGGGACTGCGCATAAAAGTGATCGCCGCACAGTGGAGCTGGCGCTTCATCTACTCAAACGGTGTGCAGGTCGCGGACATCGACACCTGGCACCCCACGCCGGCGTACGTGCCGACCGGTACCGAGATCGAATTCAGCGGGACCTCCGAGGATGTGATCCACGGCTTCTTCCTCCCGGAGCTTCACTATCAGCGCCAGGTGCTGCCCGGCTACACCACCCACTTCGATCTGATCTTCGAAAAACCCGGTCTCTACCAAGGGGAGTGCTCTGTCCTGTGCGGTGAGGACCACTCAGAGATGCACTTCGCCGTCGAGGCTGTGAGCCCGGCGCCCTTCCAGGAATGGTTGGCACGCGAAGGCACACGGATCCGTGAAGGCTCATCCGCCCAAACGGCGGGCGCAACGGCGAGGGGACCATCTACGTGAGTGCCGTCGCGATACCCAGTCGCGCGGGTTCGCTGCGTACGCTGGCGTCGACCGATCACAAGCGGATCGCCGGATCGGCCTGCGTGATCGCGTTCGTGTTCTTCCTCGCCGGCGGGCTGCTCGCGCTGTTGATGCGCAGCCAGCTCGCCGCCGATGGTGGCGTGGTCTCCCAGAACGCCTACAACGAACTCTTCACGATGCACGGCTCGACGATGGTCTATCTGGTGATCGTCCCGGTCGCGCTCGCCGTCGGGCTGTACTTCGTCCCTTTGCAAGTGGGGGCCGCTGAGATCGCGGGGCCGCGCGTCGCACTGGCGGGATTCTGGCTGTATGTGCTGGGCGGAGTCTGCATGTGGTCGGGTTTTCTGACGAGTGGCGGGGCGGCGAGCGCGTCGTGGTGGGGTTTTGATCCGCTCTCGGACTCGGTTCATTCGCCCGGTGGCGGCATGGACCTGTGGATCTTCGGTGTGATGCTCGTAACGCTCGGGCAGATCCTGTGGGGCGGGTGTATCCTCGCGACCGCGCTGCGCCGCCGCGCACCGGGGATGACGCTGATGCGGATGCCCGTGTTTACATGGACGATGGTCGCGACATGCACGATGACGGTGTTCGGGTTCCCCGCTTTGATCCTCGCGCTCGGTCTGCTGTGGGCGCAGCGACATCTCGGGGGTGTGCTCACTGGTGGCGCGGGCGCGGTGGATTACCAGGCGCTGTTCTGGTTCTACGGGCACCCCGTCGTGTACGTGATGTTTTTCCCGTTCGTGGGGATGGTGGGGGAGATCATCGCGACGTTCTCGGCACGGCGGTTCTTCGGGTACTCCGCTTTCATCGTCGCGCTGCTGATCTTCTCGGGCCTGTCGATGACGGTGTGGGCGCACCACATGTTCACCTTCGGGGTGCTCTCCAACAAGTATTTCGCGCTCACCTCAACGGCACTAGTGGTTCCGGCCGGGATCGAGTACTTCGACTTCCTCGCGACGATCTGGCGCGGCAGTCTGCGTTTCACGACGGCGTTCCTGTTCGCGCTCGGGTTCCTCGTGCAGTTCCTGATCGGTGGGCTGACCGGGATCATCCTTGCTTCGCCACCCTTGGACTACGGGCTGAACATGTCCTACTTCGTCGTGGCCCACTTCCATTACACGATCTTCGCGGGTAGCGCCTTCGGTCTGTTCGGCGGCATCTACTACTGGTTTCCGAAGATCACGGGGGTGATGCTGCGCGAGCGCCTCGGCAAGCTGAACTTCTGGCTGATGGTGATTGGTGCGAACCTGACGTTCTTCCCGATGTTCTTCCTCGGCGCGGAGGGCATGGTCCGCCGTGTCGCGCGCTACCCGGCGTCCAGCGGCTGGCAGGGACTGAACATCCTCTCGACGGTCGGCTCGGTCGTGATCGCGCTCTCGGTGCTCGTGTTCGCCGTGAACGTCGTGATTTCCCTGCGCCGCCGCCGCCCCGCAGGGGACGACCCGTGGGGGGCGCATACGCTCGAGTGGGCGACGAGCTCCCCGCCGCCGCGACACAATTTTGTGGCGTTGCCGCCGATCCGCTCCTACGCGCCGCTGCTCGATCTGCGCGAAGCAGCCGAGCGGCACAGCGCCACCGAGGTGAGCGTTACCGCTGCTGGAGTGCTGGGGTGAGGCGCGCCGCGATCTGGTTGCTCGCGTGGGGTGCGTGGCTCGGCTTGCTGACCGGGCTGCAGGCCGCGTTTGCGCCGAAAGTGATTCAGTTCGTGATCCCTGGTGTCGCGTCGGCGGCGTGCATCACCTCCGGGCTCGTGCTGTGGGCGGCCGACAGGAACCGTGACCCCGACGAGCGCTCGCGGCTGATCACTGACAGCTCCGTAGCGACCGTGACGCTGATGGTCGGGGTGGCGCTCGCGCTGGTAGGCGCGGGCTTCGGGCTGTGGCTGATCCTGATTGGCGTCGGTATCGGCGCGCTCGGGCTCGGAGGCATCGTGCGCGAGCAGCGCGCACGCGCACGAGCACTGCGCGGAGGAGGCACGCGATGAGCACGGCCACGCCGACGCTCGCGCGGATGCTCAGCAGCTGGCAACTTGACCCCGCCGTGCTCGTGGTGTGCGCCGCCACGGCGGGGCTCTACGGATGGGGCGTCATCCGCTCTCCCAAGCACTGGCCGCTATGGCAGACCGTTTCCTTCATAGCTGGTCTGCTCGTGCTGATGACGGCGCTCGAGTCGGGAATCGATCGCTATTCCGATGAGCTGCTCTCGGTGCATGTCGTTCAGCATCTCTTGCTGATCCTGGCAGCACCGGCGCTGCTTTTGTGGGGGGCGCCTGTGCGACTGGCGCTGAGCGCGTGTTCCCCTGCGGGACGGAACATGGTCGGTGCGGTCCTGCACCAACGGTGGGTGAGAGTCTTGACGCGCCCGGCTTGCGGGTTCGTGCTGTTTACGATCGTGGTGTTGGGAACCCACCTGAGCGGCCTCTACGAAGTGGCACTGCGCGATCAGACCGTCCACGCTTTCGAGCACGCCGCTTACTTCTGGTCGGGCATCATCTTTCTGTTGCCGATCCTGGCGGCAGATCCTGTTCCCCGTCCGCCGAGCGCGATCGCGAAGTTCTGCTGGCTGATGGCCGCGATGAGCGTGATGTTCATCCCGGCCGCGCTGTTCATGTTCGACGAACACGTGCGCTACCCGTTCTATCTCGCTCCCGCCCGGGCGCTCCATAGATCCGCGCTTTCAGACCAACACGCGGCGGGAATGGTCATGCTGTTCGCGGGAGGAGTCGCGATGGCGGCGCTGGCGATCGTGGTGGCGATGGAATCGATGATCCTCGAAGAGCGACGCCAGCAGCGCCGGGACCAGTATCTGTACGCGGACGGCGAGGAGCCACACAACCCGCCCGCAAGCGTGGCCGGTGAGACGGTGGGCGCATGAGACGCGGGCTGCTGGCACTCGCCGCGGTCGTTTGCGGCGGCCTGGCGTTGGTCGACATCGCCGCACACGGAGAAGGCCAGACCCACGCCGCGAGCACGCTCGCGGGTACGACCACCGTGCCAAACGGGTCGCTCGTCTCGGAGGGGCATGATCTGTTTCTCTCCTCCTGCGCGGCATGTCACGGCATGAACGCGCAGGGCATCCCCGGCAGGGCGCCGAGCCTGCACGGTGTGGGCGCGCTGGCCGCTGACTTCTATCTGGAGACGGGGCGGATGCCGCTACCGTCCCCTCGCGCGCAGCCGATGCCCACGCGCCCGGCGTTCTCCCAAGCGAAGATCCAGACGCTAATCGACTACGTCGCGTCCTTCGGCGGCCCCGCGATCCCCACCGTCCACCCACAGCGGGGATCGCTGTCGAAGGGGCAGAGCCTGTTCGCGCTTGACTGCGCCGGCTGTCACACGATCCAGGGATCGGGAGGAATCGTGACCGGCGCGGTCGTGCCCTCGCTGAACGTCGCGACGCCGAGGCAGATCGCGGAGGCGATCCGTATCGGACCGTACGTGATGCCCCGCTTCGGTCCCGGCGAGCTCTCCGAAGCGGACATCGACTCGATCGCACGTTACGTGCACAGCACCCAGTCCCCCGATGACCGCGGCGGCTGGGGTATCGGGCGGATCGGCCCGATACCCGAGGGCATGGTCGCATGGCTACTCGCAGCCGCCGCGCTGCTGCTCATCGCAAGGCTGATCGGTGAGCGCACGCCCGCGCCCAAGCGCAGCTCCAGCACCCAACCAGGAGACCGAACATGAGCGAGCATCCACACGAGCGAGGCATCCTGCACCGCCTGTGGCAGGCGATCCTGATGCTCACACTGTGGCGCATCGGAGCGCTACGCCGCCGCCGAGATCCGCCAGAGCACGACGAGGCGGATGACCCGTCGCGTCGTGAGACCGGCGCCCCCGAATGGGCGCAGCACCTCATCCCCGCGCTGCTGGCGCTCACGGCACTCACCGGCCTCGGGTTCGTCGCCCTGTTCATCGTTGACCCAAACACGCAGCTGCTCGGGCTGTGCCTCGGCGTGGGGCTCGCGCTGCTCGCCAGCGCCCTGATCCTCGCCGGACGCTTCCTCGTCCCCCAGGAGACGAAGGTCGAGGACCGCCCGATGTACGGGGACCGCGAAGCCGTCGAGCAGGTAGCCGAGCAGGCCCGCGCGGGCCTGGACGGGATCACCCGCCGCAGGCTGATCGGGGGAGCAGCGGGCATCGCGGGCGCCGGGCTGACCGCCGCGGTCGTGATACCCGTGGTCGCCCTCGGCCCCGGGATCGAACATCAGCTCAGCGACACCCCCTGGCATGCCGGACGGGCGCTCGTCGACGACGAAGGCAACCCGATCATGGCCGCGAACGTCAACGAAGGGAGCTTCGTGACAGCCTTCCCTCAGGGTGCGGACAAGGACAACCTCGGCTCGCCTGTCGTCGTCGTTCGCGTCGACCCCGCCACCCTAAAGCTCCCGGCCAATCGGGCTTCATGGGCGCCGCAGGGCATCCTCGCCTACTCGAAGATCTGCACGCACGCGTCGTGTGCGATCTCGCTGTTTCGCTCACCGCTTAGCCCCACCACCCAGTCGCGCGGCCCCGCGCTCATCTGCCCCTGTCACTACTCGACGTTCGACGTGCTCGACGGCGGCACTGTGGAGTTCGGTCCCGCCGGCCGTGCGCTGCCGCAGCTGCCGCTGCAAATCGACGCATCCGGGGCGCTCACCGCAGGCGGCCCGATGTCCGGGCCCGTCGGCCCGTCCTGGTGGGGAGACAGCCAGTGAGCAAGCGCTCATCGCGTCCCGGTGACGCCGCGGTCGATGCGGTCAGCTTCATCGATGAGCGCCTCGGCGCCGCACGCGGCCTGCGGTTCCTCATGGACTACGTCTTCCCCGACCACTGGAGCTTCCTGCTCGGCGAGATCGCGCTGTACTCGTTCGTCATCCTGATCCTCACCGGCACGTTCCTGGCGCTGTTCTTCGATCCCAGCACCAGCCAGACCATCTACCACGGCAGCTACGCCGCACTGCAAGGGCAGAGTCTCTCGGCCGCGTACAGCTCGACGCTGCACCTCTCCTTCAACGTCTCCGGCGGCCTCTTGATGCGCCAGACCCACCACTGGGCAGCGCTCGTATTCGTCGCGGCGATCACGCTGCACCTGCTGCGGATCATCTTCACCGGCGCGTTTCGCAAGCCCCGGGACATCAACTACTTCATCGGCCTGACGCTGTTGATCCTCGCGATCCTCGAGGGGTTCGCCGGCTACTCACTGCCCGACGACCTGCTCTCCGGGATGGGCCTCGCGATCGCCTGGGGCGTCGCGATGTCACTGCCTCTGATCGGCGGCCCGCTCGCGTTCGCGCTCTGGGGCGGGCGCTTCCCCGGCGGGGCGACGTTCGAGTCAAGACTCTACATCGCGCACGTGTTCATCATCCCCGCCCTGATCGCCGGCCTGCTCGCCGTGCATCTAGCGATCATCATGATCCAGCGCCACTCCCAATTCCGCGGGCCCGGCCGGCGCGAGGACAACGTCGTCGGCACCCCGATGTGGCCCGGCTACGCACTGCGCTCACTCGGGCTGTTCGCGGCCGTCGCGGCGGTGCTCATGCTGATGGGCGGGCTGATCCAGATCAACCCGATCTGGCTGTGGGGGCCCTACCACCCCTACATCGGCACCAACGGCGCGCAGCCCGACTGGTACCTCGGCTGGCTGATCGGGGCGCTGCGAATCATGCCCAACCTCGAGATCCACGCCTTCGGGCACACGCTCGTGCCGAACCCCTTCTTCGGCGGCGTGCTATTCCCAGGCATCATCTTCATGCTGCTCTACGCGCTGCCGTGGCTCGACCGGCGCTACATCTCACGCGACTATCGCCGCCACGATCTGCTCGAGCGTCCGCGAGATAATCCCAGACGCAGCGCGCTCGCCGCCGCCGTGCTCTCGCTCGTGCTCGTCGTGTTCGCCGCCGGCTCCGCCGACCGCCTGTTCTTCCAGTTCGGGTTCGCCTACGAAGGAGCGATCTGGTTCTTCCGCGGCGCGTTCTTCGTGGTGCCCATGCTCACGTATGTGCTCACGCGGCGAATCTGTATCCATCTCGCGCGCGCGGAGGCGCACCCGCTCAGAGAATGGGACGGACAAGTCGTCAGCCGCAACCGCACGGGCGGATTCGAGACAGTCCCCGCGACAGCACGCCAGCCCCCCGACCCAGAGACGCCTAGCGGTTGACGACGCGACACTCCGGGTAACCTCGCCGCCCAGGCCAACAGTCCGGCCACCATTCCCACAGAAGCTGACGCCAGACACCCGCCCTCCTATCCTCTGACCCCAACCGTCAAGCACCCTCGGGCCGCCGGCCAGCGCTTGCTGTCGATCTCCTCGCCGCGCTTTTGCAGGAAGCTGCCGAACGCACCCGCGAGCACGGCGATCACCGTGATCGCCCAGACCTCCATGAAGACATCGAGGACTCGTCCACCTACCGAGATCGGATTCTTGATTTGCGAGGAGACGGTCAGCAGTTGAGTCGTTGTCCAGAAGAAGGCGCTACCGAACGTCTTAATCTCAGTTTCCGATGAATGGCGCTCGAGCAGAAACGCCGCGATCGCGCAGAGCAGATCGACACCGATCGTCGCCACGACGATCGCTACGAGGTGGTCTCGTAGCCGACGGTGCGTGGCAGTCGCCGCACGAAGAACGTCACGAACCTCGCGGGCAGCGGACCCCAACACTCCAAACGGCATCGGTCAATGCTCCCCGCCACCCCGGACATCACGCGAGTCCAAGCAGCGCCGGCAGCTCACCCAGTCTCGTGATCGACTCAACCGTGATCGCACTCGATACCTGCGTGGAGCTGATCGCGACGGCGGCACTTCGGCCGAGCCCGGCTTGATCACACCGAATACTGCTCGGCGTCCGCGTGGCGTAGCGACAATCCGTTTCCGGACCGGTCGAGGTCTGGCCAGAGCGCTCCGTTGCGTAGCTCGGGGAGCCCGTCGAAGAGGATCTCCTCGATGCGGGTGTGGTCGTGGAAGTACTCCAGGTGGATCAGCTCCTCGATCGCGCAGGCGGGATGGACGTGGATCGCCGGCCCGCAGTGGCAGGAGAGAGGCAGGTTGTACGCGCGGCACATGCCGCCGATGCGCAGCAGCTCGGTGATCCCGGCGCAGCGTGTGACGTCCGCCTGGAGCACGTCGACGGCGCCCGCGTCGAGCATTCGCTTGAAGTAGACGGCGTCATAGCCGTACTCCCCGGCCGCGATCGTGATTCCCGCCGGGGCACGGTCGCGTATGAGTCGCAGACCCTGTAGGTCATCGGAGCTGACGGGCTCCTCAAACCAGCTGACTGAGGACTCCTCGCGGAAGGTGTGGGCGAGCTGCAGCGCCTGCTTGCGCCGATACGCGCCGTTGGCGTCGACGAACAGCTCAACATCGGAGCCGATTGCCTCACGCGCGGCTCGCACCCGCTCAGGGTCCTGGTCAGGGTGCGCACCGATCTTCATCTTCACCCGCGGAATGCCCTGCCGGGCCCAATCCGCGAGCTGCTGCTGCAGACGGTCGTTTGTGTAGGTGGTGAACCCGCCGGAGCCGTAGACGGGGACGTGATCGTGTGCCATGCCCAACAGAACGCACAGCGGCGTCTCAGCCAGGCGGGCGTGCAGGTCCCACAGCGCGAGATCCACAGCGGCGATCGCCATCGAGGTGATCCCCGGCCGGCCAAGGTTGCGGGTGCTCTTGACCATCGTCGCCCAGGACGCGCGCGGGGACCGGGCGGACTGTCCTTTCACGACCTCGGCGAGCTTGCTCTGAATCAGCTTCGCGGTGGAGACATCCGCGTAGGTGTAGCCGAGCCCGACGTGTCCTTGCGCATGCGCTTGCACCACGACGATCGTCGTCGAGTCCCACTCGAGCGTTCCGTCGCCCTCCGGGGCATCGGTGGGGATCGTGTAGGCCTGCACGTCGAGCCGCTCAACGGTGGCGGTACTGGGACTCATCGCGTGATCTTCGCGCTTTCTCTCAGTTATTCGCGGTGGGGAATGCAACTGATCTTTCCGTCGTTCTCGAGGATCGCCCACTGGATGTCGCCGAGCGACGCGATCTGAGCTTGACGGGCCTCCTCTTGGATGTCTGCGAGCGTGATGCGCTCTCGGCGCATGTTGCGCTCGATCGGTCGGCCGTCCTGCACGAGCACGATCGGCTCCCCCTCGGTGATCAAACGTGCGCGGGGAGAGCGAAAGGAGATCCAGCTGACCGCTACCGAGAGCAGCGCGATCGTAGAGATCACGGTCAGCGTGCCTGTCACCGACTGGTCGCTCTGTGTGATGCCCTGCTGGACGAGATCGCCCAGCACGACGAGCAGGATGAAGTCGAACGGCTCGAGGTCAGAGAGCTGGCGGCGACCGACGACACGGGTCACCAGGAAGATGAAGAAGAAGACGACCGTGGCGCGGATTACGAGGTCCATGAGCTAAGGGAAGATCGTCAGGGAGCGGTGAAGTTCAGCCAGGGGCACGGAACCATCGGCGATCGCTACGTTCTCGCGGCGCTTTCCTACGTTCGTGGGGTTTACCTGGAAATAGATCCACGCAGTCACGCTCTGTCCGGCCGGCAGCGCGCCGTAGGAGAGGATCACCTTGCCGTTCTTGGATTCCTCGCTGGTGGGTTCGGGCACGATCGAGTTGACGCTCATCGACTCCCACCAGCCTCGATCGAAGGTGATCTGCAGTTCGTGGATGTTGCGGTGTGCGGCCACTTCGATGCGTACCTGGAAGATCAGGCCACTGCGCAGCCGCGCGGGAGCGGTGACGCTGAGGCTCGCCGCCTGCGCGTCCACTCTCGTGGTGCTTGGCTTCTGGCCGAATACTCCCAGCAGCGCCAGTATCGGCAGGACAGCGATCAAGCAAAGCAGAAACCTTCGGTAGTAAGGATGACGCTTACGGCCAGCCAGATCGCGGCTGCGCTCAAGCACCACACCCTCGGGAACACCTGCCATCCCATGTGTATTCGCGGACCGCGGGAAGGACCCTCCTGCCGCGATTTTCCATCCGCTCCCGTCTAGCGATGAAGCCTGGGCATGGTCTTCACACATGCGTTGGTTGAGTCTCCTCCAGGCTGGGTATGAACACCGCGAAAGTCACTATCTAGAAGGAGCGCTCCAAGGTGAGAATCGGCTACTTTCTGTCCAGCGAGGAGTTCGGTCCCCGCGAGCTCGTCAGGCAGGCTCGCATGGCCGAGCAGGCAGGCTTCGATGGACTGTGGATCTCCGACCACTTCCATCCTTGGAACGACGAGCAGGGCCACAGCGGTTTCGTGTGGTCAACGATCGGCGCGATCGCCCAAGCCACCTCACAGATGAAGCTCACAACCGCTGTGACCTGTCCGACCGTGCGCATCCATCCCGCGATCATCGCCCAGGCAGCCGCCACCTCCGCAGTGTTGCTGGAGGGCCGCTTCGCCTTGGGCCTCGGAAGCGGAGAGGCACTCAACGAGCACATCCTCGGTGATCGCTGGCCGGCGGTGGACACGCGCCTTGAGATGCTCGAGGAGGCGGTAGAGGTGATCCGCACCCTATGGCAGGGCGGCATGCAGAGCCATCGCGGACGCCACTATCAGGTGGAGAACGCCCGTATCTATGACCTGCCCGAGCAGCTGCCGCCGATCCTGATCTCCGGGTTCGGCTCGAAGTCCACGAGTCTCGCTGCGCGCATCGGCGACGGCTACTGCACCGTCGGGCCCGACGCTGAAGCAGTCGAGTCCTTCCGCAGCCAGGCCGGCGGGGGGAAGCTCGTCGCGGGTGGCATGAAGGCATGCGTAGCCAAGACCGAGGAAGAGGCGCGCGAGACCGTGTATCGGCTGTGGCCGAATGAGGCGTTGCCTGGGGAGCTCGCGCAGGTACTCCCGACGCCCGCGCATTTCGAACAAGCCTCTGAGCTGGTTTCTGCCGAGCAGGCAAGCGAAGATGTGCCCTGTGGGCCAGATCCCGAGCGCCAGCTCGAAGCGATCCAGGCGTATGCGGACGCTGGCTTCGACGAGCTCTACATTCAGCAGATCGGCGATCAGCAGGAGCCCTTTTTTGAGCTCTACGCAAACGAGATTCTGCCCCGCTTTAACGACAGCAAGCCACAGCAGGGTGTGTTCGTCGGTGAGGGAGCACGAGCATGAGCGCCAGGACAGCCGGTCCCAGCGTCACGCAGCTCTGTGAGCGCACCCGCCAGCTGCTGGTATCGACCGCTCGCACGCAGAGCGTGGATGCCAGCGTCAAACGCGAACTGGTGATTCGCGAGCTGCGCTTCGCTGCCGAGCGCCGGGGGGTCGCCCGGGTCACATCGCCAAGCCAGCGGCAGATCGCCACCCACTGAGCGCGCACTCCAGCCTGTGAGCGTCGCGATCCTCGACATCGACGGGACGCTGGTAGACACCAACTACCAGCACACCCTCGCCTGGTATCGCGCGTTCTGCGAGCACGGCATGGTCTTGCCGGTGTGGCGGATTCACCGCCACACCGGTATGGGTGGCGATCAGCTCGTGCCCGCCCTTACCAGTGAACAGGTGGAGCGTGAACGCGGCGATGACATTCGTGACGCGGAGAGCCGCTACTACCGCCAGCTGATCGGTGAAGTACGCCCGATGAGGGACGCCAGGCGTCTTATCGAGGATCTTCACGCGCGCGGGCACAGGGTGCTGCTCGCGAGCTCCGCCAAGGAGCAGGAGCTCGATCACTATCTCGAGCTGCTCGATGCCCGCGAGCTGGTGGATGGGTGGACGAGCTCCGCCTACGTGCAAGCGACCAAGCCCGCCCCCGACATTGTGCACGTCGCGTTGGATCGCGCCGGCGCTGCGGCGGATGAGGCTGTGATGGTCGGCGATTCGCCGTGGGACGCCGAGGCGGCGGCACGAGCCGGCGTGAGCACGATTGCGGTGATGACCGGCGGGTTCTCAGAGGAAGAGCTCAAGGACGCCGGTGCGAGCATGGTCTACCAGTCGGTCGCCGAGCTGCGCAAGGACCTAGACGAGACGTTCCTGCGCTAGGGGCGAGACGCTGAGCTCTCCGGGCTTCCCTTCGTAATGCTGGCTAGATGTGCATCGGGTGTGGCCGTCGAACCCGCCGCGGGGAGTTGCGCTGCACGAGCATTTCGCTTCAGCCCCGCAAGGGGGCGAGCGCTCCCGTCCCAGCTGCTCGCAAAGCCGTTTGGTGAGCACGAACACGAGGAACGGGACGAGGTTAGCGCCCGCCCTCGCCGGGGTACTTCATCGACGGCTGAGCGAGCGGCCTGTAGCGAAAGCAAACAAAGGCAGGGCGCCGCATTCCGACGATCTAAAGGAGCGAGCATGGCTGAGCTGACAAACCTCGAGAGCAAGCTGGCGGAGGTACTTGGTCTGGCTGGTGCTGCCAAGGGCGCCACGGAAAAGGTCAAGGGGATGCTCGACGAGGATGAGCAGGATCTCGCGGGCGTCCTTGACCGGATGCACGAGGAGGCAGTCGAGACGGAGGCGCGCTGCACCGAGGTGGCCGGACAGTTCGACGGCAAGAAGACAGCGATCCTCGAGGAAGCGCGCGAGGTCAAGCAAGAGGCCACCGAGATGATGCAGACCTATCTCGAAGGTGAGGAGGAGGCACTCGACGGTTTTGAGTTCCTGATAATGGCCGAGGCGGGCGAGGTAGGGCACTGGGCGATCGTGAAGAAGCTCAACGAGCGTGCGGGTGACAGCGCAGTCGCCGATCTCTGCGACTGGGCGCTCCCGATCCAGGAAGAGCATCTCAGCACCGTTCGATCAAGCTCCTTGGAGCTCGCAGGACGCGAAGACCCCGATGCGCCAGCCAGCTGATTTCAGGGAAGCTCTCGCATCAAGCCAATACTGCAAGTAGCTCAAGTACATGCCCTCAGTTATTGAGTGCAGGAACCCGGCGCGCACCGCGCCTGCAGAGAGCGATGATCTAGGGCTTCAGCAGGATCTTGAACGCGCCCTCTTCCTTGTTCTGGAAGATCTCATACGCATGCGGGGCTTCATCGAGCGGCAGATGATGCGTGGCGAACGAGTCGACCCCAAGCGGGTCCTCCTCACCGCTGAGCAGAGGCAGGATGTCATCGATCCAGCGCTTGACGTTCGCCTGCCCCATCCGCAGATTGATCTGCTTGTCGAACATTTGCAAGAGGGGCATCGGGCTCGCCGCACCACCGTAGACACCCGAGAGCGAGATCGTGCCACCGCGCTGGACTAGCTCGATCGCCATGTGCAGCGCGCTCAAACGATCGATTCCGACGGTCTGCATCACCCGCTGGGCTACCGCGTCGGGCAGCATGCCGGCGAGCTTATGTGCAAGGCGCCCAATCGGGGCGCCGTGAGCCTCCATCCCGACCGCGTCGATCACTGCGATCGGACCGCGCCCATCCGTCAACTCCCGCACCGCCTCTGGCAGATCATCGTGATCCTCGAGGTTCAACGCCATCACGCCGTGGGCGCTCGCACGCGCCAGGCGCTCAGGTACGAGATCCACGCCGATCACGTTTCCCGCACCGCGATGCTGGGCGATCCTGGTGGACATTTCCCCGATCGGTCCGAGACCGAGTACCACGACGGTCTCCCCCTCGGGGATGCTCGCGTACTCCACCGCCTGCCAGGCGGTCGGCAGCACGTCGGAGAGGTAAACGAAACGGTCGTCCGCCGGCCCCTCGGGAACCTTGATCGGCCCATACTGGGCTTGGGGAACGCGCAGGAACTCCGCCTGCCCACCAGGGACCTGCCCGTAGAGCTTGGTGTACCCGAGCAGTGCAGCACCCGTGCCGTACTCGTGGACCTGTGTCGTCTCGCACTGTGACTGCAGACCCTTACCGCAGGTGTAGCAGTGTCCACAGGAGATGTTGAAAGGGATCACCACCCGGTCGCCGGGCGCGATGTTCCTGACCTCCGAGCCGACCTCCTGCACGATCCCCATCGGCTCATGGCCAAGAATGTCACCGGGGTCGATGAACGCGCCGAGCACCTCATACAGGTGCAGGTCCGATCCGCAGATCCCGCTCAAGGTGACCTTGATGATCGCGTCGGTGGGCTGCTGGATCGAGGGGTCAGGGACCGTATCGACACGAACGTCGTGGTTGCCATGCCAAGCCAGTGCCTTCACGTTGGCTCCCTCTGTCGATCATCCGGGTGGGTCTGATTGACCTACCCATTAGGGGCAGTAGGAAACCGTTTAGAGGGCGTCGGTGGCCGGGTATGTGCGGCAAGTAGCAAAGTCGACTCGAACGGAGGAAGTCATGGACCTACTGTTGCTTCTTATTCTCGCGCTGGTCATCCTCAGCATTGCCGGCGGCGCATTCGTCAGCCCTTTCGTGCTCGTACTACTTTTGGTGGCTCTACTGCTGTTCGTAGGCCCCTATCGCGGACGTGGAGCTCGCCTGTAGGCGGCCGTCCTGCCCGGCTATAGGACGTGATGCTCTACTCCGCGTTCTCGGCCGGATCGGTCTCCGGCTCCCCCACGGAGCCGGGAGCATTCTCTCCAGGGTCAGTGTCCGGCTCTCCATCAGCACCAGGAGTGTTCTCGCCGGGGTCCGTATCGGGCTCCCCGTCCGCGCCTGGCCCGTTCTCTCCAGGGTCCTGCTCACCGTCCATCATTCTCTGATCCCTGCCTCTTAGCGGATGCTTTGATGCGTGATCTGAAATACCCATTTACTCTCGACCGCACCCACACCGCAGGGGCATGGGGCGGGACCACTTTGTAGCGCCGCACGTCGAGGAGTGGGGCAGGGTTCATGGGGTAGCTGTTTGCCATGCCGTTTCGATAATTCGAGGGGGTTCGTGTGGGCGCAAGGGAGGGTGCGAGAGCGCTCCTAGCAATCGTTGTGGGCACGCTGGCCGGGACGGTCGTGTGTGCGGTTCCGGTAAATGCAGTCGCGGCTGCTGGGGGTCTCGATCCGAGCTTTGGCAGCGGCGGGGAGGTCTCGTTCCCGTTGAGTCTGCGGGGCGAAGAGCAGGGCGGCACGCCGACCGCGCTCCTGTTCACCGTCGCCGGGAGCATCGAGATAGCGGGTACCGCCTCGCCGCCACACGGCGGTGAATGGCGTGCTTTCGCGGCCCGGGTCGGGGAAGACGGAGCGCTGGATCCTTCGTTCGGGACCGGCGGGAGCGTCGTGACGGGCCTGCCGCCTTCCGATGAAGGCCCCGGCCTGCTGCCAGACCACAGCGTCGAGGCCGGGATCTTGGAAGGCGATGGCGCGCTGGTGGTGGTGGGTCCGCGGACGCAGGGACGGTTCACCAGCGGCGGCGCTTTCGACGGCTCCTTTGAAGCCGGCAACTCACCGTTGAACTCTTTCGCTCTTGCGTCTCTATCTGGAGGTGAGGTGCTGGCGGCCGGTGAAACACCCACAGAAGGAAACGGGTCGCGCTACGCCACGCTCGAGCGACTGCAGGCCAACGGAGCCCCCGACTTGAGCTTCGGCAAAGAAGGGCTCGTGCAACTGCCCGGCCGCGGCGGCCCCAAGGTGCAGGAGAGCGCCCGCAGCATGCTGGTACTCGAAGACGGCGACATCCTGATCGCCGGGGTCGGCGTGACCTATGGCGAAGGCGTCAAAGAAGAAACGTATGACTGGGTTGCGCGTGTCACACCCAGCGGATCGCTGGATCCGAGCTTCGGCCAGGGCGGCAAGCAGTACGTGCCCGCGCTGACGCCGTATCAGGGGGAACGCGGTGTGGCGCTCGCGCGTGAGCCCGACGGCGTCATCGTCCTCGCCGGCGATGAGCCGACCAGCACCGGACACTGGCAGGCAGCCGCATGGGGGTTCCTCCCCGACGGATCCCCTGACCCCTCCTTCGCGCCACAAACGGAGTAAGCGCAATCGCGCCCCTGGATGCCGAAGCGACCTCACAGGCCACGACCATTGCCGCGGACAGCAGCGGCAACCTCTACATCGCGGTCGGCCAGGACTCCCGGAACGAACCCTACGATCCCGGCTCATTCGTGACACGCCTCACATCAACCGGGCAACCCGACACCACATACGGAACCGGCGGAACGGTCTCCTTCGCGCCAGCCATCACCATCGACTCGCCCGCGGTCGACAGCAAGAGCCGTCTCAACCTCGCTGGAGTACGCGGCTCGTGCGGCGTCTCACCGATGTGAGACAGCTTGATCTCACTCAAATGAGACTGTCGGCGTCTCATCTATGTGAGACTGGCGAGGGCTTCGCTGCGAGAGTTAGGGGTGGGGGTGGCCGCGTACGGTGCGCCAGCTCTCGCGTGTGATCCGCAGGATGACGACAGTCATACCCAAGCCGATGAGCGGATCGAGGATCGGGATGCCAGCGGCGATGGCTACGGCGCTGGCGATGACGGCGAGCGAGACGTATGCGTCGACGCGGGCGTGAGCGCCGTCGGCGATCAGCGCAGGGCTGTCAAGCCGCTGCCCGGCGCGGGTGCGTACCAACGCGGCCAGCCAGTTGCCGGCAAACCCGATCGCTCCAGCGAGCGCGAGCGCGGACAGGTGGACCGGTGTCGAGGGATGGATGAGGCGCAGGATTGACTCATACGCGGCCACGCACGCGGATAGGAAGATGGTGCCCACCACGGCGAGGCCGGCTAGGCGCTCGGCGCGGGGGGAGCGTAGTGCGAACGCGATGCCGAGGGGGATCGCGGTCAGTGCGTCTCCGCCGTTGTGGATCAGGTCAGCGAGCAGCGCCAGGCTGCCGGTGAAAGCGAACGCGAGCGCTTGCACCGCGGCGGTGCTGGCGAGGATCCCCAGCGCGAGCGTGACGGCGCGGACACCCTCGCGTGAGCGCTTGATGCTCTCGTCTATGAGCCCGTGTGAATGACCGTGCGTGTGCTCGTCGTGATCGTGATGCGGGTGCTCATGGCGATCGTGTTCGTGTGGCCCGGTGTGTGGGTGAGCGTGGCGTAGCGGGCCGTGACGGTGCACGTCGCCATTGACGAGTTCATAGGTGGGGGAGGGCACGGTCAGTTCTCCGTGGGGTGGATGTGCATCGTTGGCTTTGATCAGTAGCGCTTCAACGCGATCACGGCCCAGATCTCCTCGACTACTCCGAAGGGCCAGGTGCCCGCGAGGAAACCGTAGACGCTCGAGAGGGCACAGCCGCAAGCGAAGGCGAGGATGAAGTCTCGGCCGCGTCGTTCGAGCGCGTACATCAGGACCATGAACGTAACGGCGCAGGCACCAAAGAGAGTGAGCACACCAGGAGTGTGCCAGCGCGATCGTCCTGCTCTGGCCTTGAGCGTCCGGCGGGCTGGGAGTGGCCTTCGATGGGGCGCGCGGGCGTTTTGGCAGTCGCAGGGTTTCCCACGCGACATGGTTTGCCTGTCGCTGTATGAGAGCCGGTGAGCGAGAATGACGCGATGAGCCAAAATCCCGCGACAGACGGACCACGGCCACCGGAGGCGGCGCTTGACCCACCTGAGCATCGGGTCAGCCGCCTGGTGCCGTTCGTTCACGTTGATGACGTGGAGCGCTCGGTCGCCTTCTACCACCACCTCGGGTTCACGGTGGAGAGCGTCTACGAGTACCGGGGACGCCCGGTGTGGGCGGCGCTACAGAGCGAGGGCGCCGAACTGATGGTCACCCTCGACGGCGATTCGATCGACCCAGCCGGCCAAGGAGTCCTCTTCTATCTCTACTCCCACGACCTCGCCGCGCTACGTGCCCAACTGCACGCCAATGGGATCGATGCAGGCGAGATCGAGGACGGCGCCCCAGGCCCAACTGAAGAGATGAGGGTCACTGACCCCGACGGCTACACGCTGATGGTCACCCGAATCGAGTAGACGGGAATGGGCTGGGTCGTCGCCGTGATGCTCGGGCTGGGCGTCTAGGTTCGGAGGGGTTGGTGGGTCGAGCCGTCCGCTTGGTCTTGGTGGTAGGGCATGACGGCCTCGGCTGCCTCGTCCGGCGTCAGGTCGGGGTAGAGCACCCTCACGAGAAGGATCGCGCAGCCGCAACCGACGAGCTGCGCCACGATGTAGCTGGGCACGGACGCGGGTGCGATGCCGGCGAACGTGTTGGAGAACATGCGTCCGACGCTGATCGCGGGGTTGGCGAAGCTGGCTGAACTGGTGAAGAAGTAGGCGGCGCCGATATACGCACCGACGGCAGCCGGCGCGATGTGTGCTCGTTTGGTGCGGGCGAGGGAGAAGATCACGAGCAGCAGTCCCGCGGTCGCGATCACCTCGGAGAACAGATGCGCGGGCGTGGCGCGGTGATGGGTAGAGATGCTGATCGCGGCGAGAGAGAACATGCCATTCGCCACAACGGCGCCGAGCATGCAGCCGGCGACCTGGGCGGGGATGTAGGCGATCGCATGGCGCCAGCGGATACCACCGAAGGTCGCGTCGGCGAGCGAGACGACCGGGTTGAAGTGCCCACCGGACACCGGGCCGAACATGAGGATGATCGTGAACAGCCCTGCAGCGGTGGCGGCGGCGTTCTCGAACAGCTATAGGCCAACGTCGTTCGGGGAAAGAGTCTGTGCGGCGATACCTGAGCCGATCACGAGAGCGGCGAGGAACGCCGAGCCCAACAGCTCTGCGAACAGACGGCGAGTGAGCGGAGGTGTATCGGTCATGCGCCAACCAGGAGCTTGTCGGCGAACTCGCCAGGCAGCCCGGCCTCGCGAACTTCGGCGGCGACCTCCCCGGCGTTGTACTCGACACGCTCGATATTCACGGCCACGCTGCCCGCGCTCGATGTCAGGACTGCGAAGGCGCCTCGTGGGTCGCCGTCCTTGGGCTTGCCGACCGAGCCGCAGTTGACGAACAGCACCCCGCCGTACTCCCGGACCCACGGCTTGTGTGTGTGACCGAACGCGAGCACGGGATCGCGCTCGGCCGCCGCGAGACGTTCATACAGGCTGGCCGGCTTGTCCTCGAACAGATACTCATTGACCTTCCGCGGCGACCCGTGGACAAGGTGAACATCGACGCTGCCGAGAGAGAAATGCAGGTCGAATGGCAGGCTGCGCATGAAGTTCTTGGAGTCTCGGCTTGTGTGTGCGAGCGTCCAGTCGACCGAGCGCTGCCCAAGCTCGCGATCGTGCGCGGTGACATACGCGCAGCCGCAGTCCTCGAGGTCGCGGGCGATGGCGTAGTCGTAGTTGCCGTAGATCGTGGGAATGTCTCGCTCGGCGATCAGCGCGCACACCTCGTTGGGATGTGGGCCGTAGCCAACGAGGTCGCCGCCGCAGAACACGCTCTCGATGCCGAGATCCTCAACCCGAGCAAGAGCAGCGTGCAGCGCGGGGAGGTTGCCGTGGATATCGGTGATGACGGCAACCGTGTCGAGGTCGATGCTCAAGATCCCTCCGGTGCTGTGATCAGCTCGCAGGTGTCGCGGGATCGGCGCTCAAAGAAGGCTTGGGCCGTCTGCGAGGGTCCGGCGTTGTGGTTGCAGAGGACCAGCACGTAGCGAATCGGCCGCTCGCTTCGTTGCCCCTCGTCGCTGGTGTTCATGGCGCGAAATCGTATTACATCGACAAACGTGAGTGTTATTGATATAAATAGATTGATGCCCGTCGATTTGGAGCTAGCCCCCAAGCAGAAGCGAGCCAACGGTGCTCCCTGCTGTGAGCCCGTCGTCTACCCCGACGTCGATCGCGAGCAGGCGCTACGGATGGCTGAGGTCGCCAAGGCCCTCGGTGACCCGATCCGCTTGCAGCTCGTGGACGTGCTGCGCAAGCACGCGGGGAAGGTCTGCGTCTGCGAGCTGGTGCCGCTGTTCGATATCTCACAGTCCACGCTCTCCCACCATCTCGGCAAGCTGCGCGCCGCCGGGATCGTGGACTCCGAGCGCCAGGGCCTTTGGGCCTACTACTACGTGATCCCCGACGCCCTGGAGGAGCTATCCGCATGGCTGAGCTAACCACCACCGACGACGCCACGACCGCGAACGCCTGTTGTGCGCCCGAGGCGCAAGCGACGTGCTGTGAGCCGGGCGCCAAGGCCGCGTGCTGCGATCCCAGCCACGGAGACGGATGCGGCTGCTCTGCGGGCAACGGAACTGACGAGGCGCCGGCCAGCGACATTCGGGAGCAGGTGCGCGAGCGCTACGCCGCCGCCGCCGTCCAGGTCACGACGACCGATCCCGGCGCCGGCTGCTGCGCACCGAGCGACACATTCGACGGAGGCAGCGAGGTCTTCGGTGCCGCGCTCTATGCGCTCGGCGACCACGAGCAACTGCCCAATACCGCCAGGTTGGCGTCTCTCGGTTGCGGTAACCCCACCGCCGTCGCCGAACTGCACGAGGGCGAGACGGTCCTCGACCTGGGCTCCGGTGGCGGGATCGACGTGCTGCTCTCCGCCAAGCGCGTCGGCCCTACCGGGAAGGCTCACGGTCTCGATATGACCGACGAGATGCTTGCCCTCGCCCGCGAGAACGCACGCAAGGCCGGTTTGGAGAACGTCGAGTTTCACAAGGGCTACATCGAGGAGATCCCGCTCCCCGACGCGAGCGTTGACGTGGTGATCTCAAACTGCGTAATCAACCTTTCAGGCGACAAGCCCAAAGTGCTGCGCGAGGTCGCACGAGTCCTACGACCAGGCGGACGCTTCGCGGTGTCTGACGTAGTCGCCGACGAGGACATGGACGACGCCACGCGCGCCGACATGCAGGTATACACCGGCTGTATCGCCGGGGCGCTCACGCAACGGCAGTTCACCCAGGCGCTCGCGGATGCCGGCTTGGTCGACGTTGAGATACGCGAGACTCACCGCGTTCACGCGCAGGCAGCCTCGGCGATCGTTCGCGCAAAGAAGCCTCTGTAGAAGCTCGGTAGCGTGCAGGCATGAGTTCGCACGCCGCTCCGCTGCCGGCCATCCAGCCCGGTAGCGGGACTCGCTACCGCTTGATCCGTCGCGCCAAGGCGCTCTCCCTGCTGAGCATCGCGTGGATGACAGTCGAGGCCGGGGTAGCAGTCCTCGCCGGTCTGCTGGCGGGGTCGGTCGCGCTGCTCGGCTTCGGGTTGGATTCACTGATCGAGTTGGCCTCGGCGAGTACGATCCTCTGGCTCTACACGGGCAGCCGACATGCCTCTGATGCCGCCGAGCGCCGCGCGCAGCAGATCATTGCCGTGTGTTTCGCCGCCCTCGCGCTCTACCTGGCGTTCGACGCGATCCGCGCGCTTGCGGATGGTTCGCACCCCGAAACGAGCTGGCCGGGTGTGGCGGTGCTGGTCGGGGCGATCATTCTCATGCCACTGCTCGCTCGAGCGAAGGGTCGCGTTGCCGCACAGCTCCGATCGGCCGCGACAGCGGGCGACGCCGCTCAGTCGTGGCTGTGCGCGATCAGCGCCGCTGCGGTGCTGGTGAGCATCCTCGCCAACGCCGCGCTCGGCTGGTGGTGGCTGGACTCGATCACGGGGCTCGGGATCGCCGGTCTTGCTGTGCGCGAGGGACGCAAGGCATGGGCCGGGGAGGTCTGCGCCGACTGCGCACCGATCGGCTTGGAGTTGCACACCGACTGTGGTGAGGAGACCTGCTGTTAGGTACTGCTCTGCCCGTTGACGAGTCGTGGTCGCGCCTGGGCGGCCAGTGCCAGCGAAACAGAGGGAGAGCTTGAGTTTGCCCGTGGGTTGCTGGTGTGCGATGCCTGGCCGCAACCGGCGAGGGCGAGCAGACCACCCGCTGCCAAAAGCGCGCCGCCACGACGAACAGCGCTCGGGCCGAGGCGGACGCGCTGAATACGCACGAACCATGCGATGCCGGAAATGAACAGGATGCTGGCAACGTAGAAGTTCAGGCGCAGTCCGAAGATGTGGTGGGCGGGGTCTACGCGCAGCAGCTCCTCGCCGATCCGCGCGAAGGAGTACCCGGCGACGTAGAGCGCGAACAGGCCAGGTGCACGAATCCGTCGGTGGCGCCCGAGCCACACGAGCGCTCCTGCGAGCAGCAGGTTCCAGATCAGCTCGTAGAGGAATGTCGGGTGGAAGGTCGCGTACCGTGCATACCCGACGGGGCGGTGAGCGGGGCTGATTTCAAGACCCCACGGCAGCGTCGTGGGGCCGCCGAACAGCTCTTGGTTGAAGTAGTTGCCGATCCGCCCAATTGCCTGCGCGACGAGCAGCGCCGGGGCGGCGGCGTCCATGAAGACGGGGATGTTCGCGTCATGACGGCGCAGCCTCCAGATCCCCACCAGCGTGCCGAGTGCGATCCCGCCCCAAATTCCCAGGCCGCCCTTCCAGATGGCGAATGGTCCCCACCAGTGCGGCGGGACTTCGTTCCAGCTGGTTGCCAGGAAGTACAGGCGCCCGCCGATCACCCCGGCTGGGAATCCCCACAGCGCGACCTCGTAGACGAGATCGCGCTGCCCGCCATTGGCCTCCCAGCGGCGCACGGTGATCGTCACTGCCGCGATGACCGCGACGACGTAGCAGAGCCCGTAGGCGTGGACGAACAGGGGGCCGATGTGAAACCCGTTGACGGGTGGGCTCGGCAGAAACGCGGTGGGCAGGTGGATCATGGATCTCACGCGGATTGTCCCTCCAACTGCTGCGCCGGGCGTAGCTCGAAGGCGTGCAGACAGTGCTCGGAGCAGAAGTAGAACGTCTCGGTGCCGAAGTCCTTACGGATGGCCTTGGCCTTATCGACCTTCATGCCGCATACCGGATCGGTGACACCACGCCGCGCCGTCAGCCAGAACAGCGCAGCGAAGATGACGAGCCCGAGGACGTTGAGGAGGAGCTTGTAGTTGACGGCGATCGTGCCGAAGATGTCACCGCGCGATGGCCGCGGGCCGGTTGGGATCAGCCCGGCGACGCTGAACAATCCATCGACGATCAGCGAGGCGGCGACCATCGTGACGAACATCAGACCGACGATCCGTAGCGTGTAACTCGTGCCGTAATACTTGCGGTAGATGGCGATGATCGGTAGCACGATCAGGTCGGCGAAGATGAACGCCATCACTCCGGCGAAACTGATGCCGCCGGACCACAGCACCGCCGCGAGCGGGACGTTGCCGACCGAGCAGACGAAGCTCAGCACGGCGATTACTGGCCCGATGAGTGCGCCCCACACGGCTTGCACGAGCGCTGGAGAGCCCTTGAGGAACAAGCCATTGAAGAAGTCGTTGCCGAGCTGTGCGATGAACCCGGCGAGCAGGAAGCCAACGGTGATCTCCTTGTAGAGCATTTGCCAGTCCCCGCGGAAGTTGTGAGCGACGTCCGACCACGCCGACGCAGAGGTGAGGCGTTCTCGCCAGGTCATTTGCTCGCCGGCCATGTGATGCTGGTGGCCGGTGTCGGCCTGCTGGGCGTGCTCACGCGCCTGCGCCTCCAAGCGCGGGGAGACGAACGTTCGCAGCAGCACCGCCATCAGGGCGATCATCACGAGCCCTCCGATGTACTCGGCGAGCGTGAACTGCCAGCCGATCAGCACCCACAGCACCAGCCCGAGCTCCCACACGAGGTTTGTGGAGGCGAACTGGAAAGCCAGTGCGGTGCTCGCCGAAGCGCCCTTCTGAAACAGGCTCTTGGCGATCGCGATGGCCGCGTAAGAGCACGAGCTCGAGGCCGCACCGAGCCCCGTTGCCAGCGCGACGGGCTTCGGCCCCGATCCCGACAGCGCACCCTCGATGCGCTCCCTTGGCACCCAGGCCTGCACCACGCCCGAGATCGCGAAGCCGAACACGAGTGCCCACCACACCTCCCACGCCATCAGGAACGAGTCCCGAAGGCCATGCCAGATGACTTCAAGCACATCCATTACAGAGATGATGGCCGCCGTCGCCCGGCTCACGCGCCGTGACTAACAGCTCACGGGCGCCGGGCTATTCCGAGGATATGTGGATCGGGTGGGAGGAATAGCGCGGGGCTGAACGGGAAGCGCTCACACGTCTCGATCTGAAAGCCGGCTTGCTCGATTCCGGCGGTTGTATCGCGCGCCATATGACAGCCGCCGGCGACGTGAGGCCAGAAAGTCGCGTCGGCGAGCCGCTGAAAGCGCGACTCAAATTTGCCGTGACCGACAACGTGCTCGTAGAAACGCAGCTCACCACCGGGGCGGATGACGCGGTAGAGCTCCGCGAGCGCCGAGGGCTGGTCTGGCACGGTGCAGAGTACGAGCGCGGCGACCCCAGCATCAAAAGATCCCGCTTCACCAGGGAGACGATCGCTGACGCCATCGACTACGGACACCGCGATCGGGGCGTCTGCGGCTGCTTGCTGCGCGCGTTCGCGTAGATACCGCTCGGGCTCGACGGCAACCACTTCGCTGACTGTGGTTGGGTAGTGGGCGAAGTTCGCGCCGCTGCCGGCGCCCAGCTCGATCACCCGACCACTCAAGCCAGCGAGCAGCTTCCGGCGGTGCTCGGCTGCACCGCGCCGCTCTCCAATGTCCGCGACCCTCGCATAGATGCGGGCGAATACAGGACGAGGGGCGTGCTCAGCCATCAATCCACGGGGCCCTTCGCGTCGCCGGTGTCATCTAGGGGCTGGGGCTGCGGGGCACCCACCGGCAGGCAGGTCGTGTGGCGGGCCATCCGCGCGATCCGCTCGGTACGCCTCCCGGGCAGCCTCGTCAGTACCCAGGCGATACCTCCCATCGCCGCCATCCCCAACGGGCACAACAAAATCTCAAGCCCCGACACCAGCGCTCCCTTTGATGGTGAGTGGCCGGCTCGCACGCCTGGCGATGAGCCAGTACGCCACCAGCCCAGCGCCCGCGAAGGGTGCGGCACAGGTCAGGCCGCTGAGCAAGTCGGCAGCTGTTAGCCCGGTCCCGGTCGCCCGATACACCGCCGCCGGGCCGCCGAAGCTGAACACCGCTGCGAGGAACGTGGCAGCGAACAGCGTTGCGCCGAGGAGCGACACCGTGGCACGGGTGATAGTGAGCGTGGAGAGCTTCGGTTGGATGCCGTTTTCCAGTTGCGCGACACGGACATCCAGCAGCTCGGGGCCTCCGATCGCAGCAACGCCCTCAAGCTCGCTCCAGTCGGGGCCACGGACGACCTTCAATAGCGCGCTGACGAGTGGCCGGCGCCCACATGCTCTGACCGCCCTGCGGTCGGCGGCAAGCTCTCGGCCCGCGAGATAGCGGGCGCGTAGAGAGTCCAGCGCGGGCAAGAAGAAGAACGCGGCTGAGAGCGCTTGCACCAATACGACCTTCAACGGGTCGAGGTTGCATACGTGGTAGCGCTCATGCTCGAGTACCGCCCGCAGCTCATCATCGGAGACGCCTTTAACGAGCCCGCGGCTGACCGCGACGCGGGGAGTCAGGACGCCGTAGGCGAAGGAGAACCGCTCAGGCGCATCGAGCAGCACCACGCGCCCGCCCAACCCGACCTCTGATGTCCTCGGTGCCAGCTCGTCGGGGAGTTCAAGCGCAAGGCCACGCACACGGCGCGCAAGTCTGGAGGAGGCGACCATCTGCCGGGCAATCGACCGGGCTCCGAACGCGAGGCCAACCACTACAAGAACGATGAACAGGAGGACGGGGATCATCGCGCCGCCGCCGTCGGAGAGGCCAGCAATCCCGTCGTGAGAAATCCGCGCCAGGATGAGTGGCACGAGCACGCTCCCCAAGGCGCCGCAGAGCACATACATACCCAGCAGCAGCGCGAGACTCATCATGGTAAGGAAGCTCCGGTTGGCGCTGTCGAGCCTCATGCGTCCTCCTCGAGCAAACCACGCAGACGGCTCAGAACACTGGGATCGGTGCGCGCCTCGTCCACGAAATGTGCGACTGCCGCATCGCCGTAGGTGCGGATCACGTCTCGTACCGCGATCCCGGCGGCGTCCGGGGCCGTCGCCTCATACACATAGCTACGTCGTTCACCCTGGCGTGTCAGGACGTTCTTCGCGGCGAGTCGGTTCATCACGGTCATCACGGTCGTGTACGCCAACGGCTCGGGGCGGCGCTCGTTGAGTGTGTCGGCGATTTCCCGTACCGACACCGGCCGGCCCGCACTCCAGATCGCGTCCATGACCTCGGACTCAAGGGGAGCAAATCCACGGCTCGTGCTTTTGGGCCTTCCCACCATAACCACGACTCTACTACATTCCTGTCGTGTATGCTCGGGGTTCATGACTACAACTGAGCACGACTACGCAGCGCAAGCTCGACAAGCAATCGAGATCGTCTGCTCGGGCGATCTCTCGCGGATGGAGGAGTTCTACAGCCCCGACTTCGTGGATCACATCAACGACATGACCTTTCACGGCTACGAGGGAGGCCGCGAGTCACTCGCCTTCTACGCGACCCTGTTCAAGGACTACCGCATGGGCGTCGAGGAGCAAGTCACCGAGGGAAACCGCGTCGCCTCCCGATGGGTCCTCCACGGCATCTACCACGGCCGCACCGTCGAGCTTCGCGGCATCACGATCAGCCGCCTCGACAACGACGGCAGGACCGTCGAAGACCGGGGACACTCCGACTCGATCGCGCTGCTCGGCCAACTCGGCGTGATCCGAACACTGATCCTCGGCGTGGAAATCCTCACACGCCGCGTCAAGCTTCCCAAAGGCGTCCTGAAGGCAAGCTGAACAAAGGAACGGCAGTCGACGGTGTAGCGCGGAGGCTTGTATGCCGACAGCCGACCAGTCGCATATGGGTGAGACACAACGGTCTCATACGGATGAGAATCCAGTCGCATATCGATGAGAGGCCGCTGTTGCGGCGTCTCACCGATCTGAGACAGGAATGTCTCAGCCATCTGAGACCGTAGGCGTCTCATCCATGTGAGACTGACCGTCGTTCCAATTCCTCGGCATCAGCAGGTACTCCCGCAGCGCTGCCCCGCAGACCGCCTACACCCAGGTTGCGTGGTCACGGCCGAAGCTGCAAAGGTTCAGGTGCCATGACGCTCGGTGTCCTAACAGTTTCCGACGCTGGTGCGGTCGGTGAGGCATCGACTGCCCATATCAAGGCCGCATTGCTCTACGCCGACAACGTGTGGGTACAGGACGTCGTGGTCAGGGAAGGGTTCGACGCTCACACTCGTGGGTTTGTCGTCGCCATGACTGAGTCCGCCCGCATCGAGTTGAGCACGGCGCAGGCGGCTGGCGTCCTCCGATATGAGCCCAGCAAGTTCAAGGTCGGCCAGCGAGTCATCATCGACCGCGACAAGAACATCTTCTCGTTCGAGGGATTGCCCTGGGATGATGACGAGTTCTACGAGTCTATGGTCGACTCGTGGATCGAATCCTCCTTCGGGTTCGCCAATGTTCAAAGGGAACACGGGTATTCCTGGCCGCTCGTAGATCACTCGATAGAGAAGTCCTTCAACCTGCATCTGGCGCTCGCGTATTTCGACGGACCCGTCTTGCGGGCGGCCGGCGGCGGCACCCTGCTGGCCACCAGCGGTGGCTTCGCTGACATCCCCGTGCCGGCACTGGCGAGCCTCTCGATGGGGAAGGCTGCCCTGCGCTCGGCGCAGACGTTGATTGCCGCTGGCGTCCGGGACGACGCCATCCATGCCGCGACCGTCACGATCGCTGGTGCCGTCAAGCCGGGAACGGACTTCGATCCGAACAACATCGCGGAGCTTTTCTGGACCGCCCACACCGACTCGAAGGACGCCTGGCAGACCGAGTATCGATTCACAGGCGCATAACCTGCCCCGCTACTGCGCAGGTGCTTGCACGGTTGTGTGTACCCATCTCATGCAGCCCGGCGGTAGCAGATGTGCGTCGCCAGTGGGGAATGGAGGACCTCGGCGGGCTCGAAATCGAACTCGGCGACGCCGTTGAATATTCCCTCGCCGGACCCGAGTAGAACGGGG
>DATAXK010000043.1:0-9509 GCA_036266805.1 Solirubrobacteraceae bacterium | reverse complement strand
CCATGGCGGTCCTGAGGGATCTGATTGGCGCCTGATGTACGCCGATAGCGACCGGTCGAATCGGCTCCAATCCTCCTCTGACCAGGGGACATGCGACGGAGGTGGACTCGTCGGGCGGCGGTCGGTGATCACCACCCACCCCGCCAACCCAGCGAAGCTGGACACCATCACCGTGGCTGCCAGCGCAATGAGCAGTGGCGACCTTGTGCCGATCGTGGCCGCGAGCCCGCCAGCAGCTGCGAACGCGATCAGAAACAGCGCGACCGGCGCGAGCGCCTGCAGACGTCTGAGCCTTCTCGTTCCGGGAGTAGGTGAATCGAGCGATGGGACTGCCATGACGACCTCCACGCGTGTAACACACCGGGTAGAGGCCATCAGCGGCTCGGGACCGCACGTAGAACGAGCCTCATCGCTCACCACAAATGCTATCGCACAGACGCAGTGGGGCCGCGAGCGCAAACGTTGCGAATCCCCGTCTGACGTCCGCATCGCACAAGGACTAGACCTCAACTACGAGCACCCTTCGGGCGGCGGACCGACCATCGCTGCCAGCCGATCCGGACTCCGCGGCCGAGACCGTCCCCAGTCGACGAAAAGATTCGAGGGCCGACCGTGCACCGCTACGCGACAGCCTGTCGCTGCTGGCTCGCGAGCTCCTGCAGCATCGCTGTTGCCTCTTGCTCGAGCCGGGTCACCTTATACCTGCTGAGGCCCGTCGCAGCTGCGATCTCGGTGCGCGCATGGGGGCGGTGCCCGTTGATCCCCCAGCGCAGGGCGACGATCTCTCGCAGCTGGCCGGGCAGGCAAGCGAGCAAAGGCGTGAGGTCCCCGGCCGACTCCTCGCTCACCTGCTCCTCAGGCACCCCCGCCAGTTGATCGGCGACGAGCTCCCCGAGCGTCGTGACCGAATCCGAGGTGACCGGCGCATCAAGCGACACAGGTTCCTGCGCGACGATCTCACGGAGCTTGACTACCTCGCGCGCGTTGACACGCGCCTCAGCCGCCACCTCACCGACTGTCGGCTTGCGGCCAAGTTCGCTCTCAAGAAACGCCTCGGTTCGTGAGATATGCGTCAGCGCCGCCACCACGTGCACCGGCAGACGAATCGCGCGCCCGCGATCGGCGAGGGCTCGGACGACCGCCTGGCGAATCCACCAGCTTGCGTAGGTGGAAAACCGGATCCCACGCCGAAAGTCGTAGAGCTCGGCAGCGCGAATCAACCCGATCGTTCCCTCCTGGATCAGGTCGAGGAACGGAAGGCCTCTCCCCCGGTAGCGCTTGGCGATCGCCACCACCAGGCGGAGATTGGCCTCGATCAGCCGGTCCTTCGCGCGGAGGTCACCGCGCTCGACACGTCTCGCCAGCGCACGCTCCTCACCCGCGGTGAGTAGCCGTCCACGGCGCAGACCGCCTAGAAACACAGCAAGCCCTTCCGGGACCTGATCGCGCTCGCTGAGCGTCTCCATGACACACCTCCACAGTCTCGGTGACACCGTCCGTAGAGGCCATCAGCGAACCAGGTTCGCGGGCGGCGCGAGCCTCATCGCGCTGGTTGTGATGATACGCCATCAGCCGTGAGGCCGACCCGGGTCGCCCGTGTGACGTGGCCCTGCTGTCCACGTCTGATCGGTGGCTGTGTGACCGGTAGGGACCATCGCGGCCGCGACAACGTACAGATCTGAGAGTTGCCAATACGCAGCCCAACAACTCAACGGTGGACACACCCCGGCGCCAGCAAGAGCCGAGCGGCAGCAGGTTGCCGATGAACCGCCAACGCTCCACTTCGACAGGCAGCGCCGCCCGGGTGTGTCGTCCACCGGAAGGCGGGCGCTATTGTTCCCGGAGGCGATGAAGCTCGCCGTGAACCGCGCTTCCTGGCGCTGATGGCTTCTACGACTCAGGCATGTTGGCCGAGCCGGAATCCGGTCAGGAGGTGGGTCCGATGGTTCACAGATCTCCGCCGCGCCTCTCACGACTTCCAGCCGCTGGGCATACGCGCATACGCAGCGACGCGGCAGAAACTGCATCGGGAGCCGCCCCGTGACCGGCGGCCGGTGGAGCACGCGGACCAGACACGCTGACACTGACTCATCCGCCGTCTCGGCGAGCCCGCCTCTGCGCAGCGAGTTCGAGCGCCTGCTCAGCACCGACGCCTGTCCCGCATGCTCATTTGTCGCCGAGGCGCGGCGCAGTTTCTTCTCTTGGTTTGTGAGCGAGAACCACAGCGCCGCGAGCGTCCAAGCCGACCTACGCGCCAGCCTGGGCATGTGCTCGGTCCATTCCCGCCGACTGATGGAGGACCCCGGACCCGGCCCGGTCATGACGACTGTGGTGCGCGAAGGGCTCGCGGGGGCTCTCTCTCGGCTGCGCGACCAGACCCCCATCGGCCCGTGCCCGGTGTGTCACGCGATGTCACGGGCTTTGGACGATGCCCGCCATCTTGTGCTGGGAGCGCTGGAGCACGAGGCGGAGGCGAGACGGTACGGCGAGCACGCTGGGCTCTGTCTCGATCACGTCCTCGCACTTGATGGAGCAGCCAATCCGACCTCGACGAAGCTCGTCGCCCAACGATTGCTCGAAGGGTTATGCAGCGCGGATACGCCCACGGCGCTCGAACTGCTGGCAGGCGCCGACGACGACGTCTCCCGGCGCGCGCGCTGGCGCGGACGCCTCAGCGAGCCGCTGGTCGTCAGCTCGACGGTTGAGCAGCTGTGCGCGCGTCTGGGCGCGTCCGCTTGCCCCGTCTGCGTCGCCGCCGGACTCGGTGAACGACGCTACCTCGACTGGTTCCTGGAATGCAGCCGCCGCGATGAGCCATCACTCCGCACCGACCCTGGCGAGCTGTGTGCGGCACATCTGCGCGACGTAGCCTGGCAAGATCCCGCGGGCGCCCGTTACGCGGTCGACCGAAAGCGCGACGTCACGATGGGAGCGCTGGAGCGTCTCCTCGATCGGCTCGCTCAGGCGCCTCACCCAACTGGGCGGCGCCGCCAGACCAACGGTGAGGTGAGCGAACACCTCCGCACGACGGTCTCGGCGGTGCATCAGTGTCCGGCGTGTCGCGCGCGGAACACCGCCGAGCAGCGCCAGCTTGACCTGCTCGACGCCGCGCTTAGCCTGACCTCGGTGCGAGCCACCTATGAGAGAAGCCATGGCCTGTGTGTCCATCACACCTCGCAGCTCACGGCGGGCGCGTCGGCGCAAACGGCCCGACGCGTCGCCGACGGGCGCGTCGCGGTCCTCGCTTGGGAGGTCGCGGAGATCCGCCGCAAATACGCGTGGTCATGCCGGCACGAGCCCCCCGGCCCGGAGGCCGACGCGTGGCTGCGAGGTCTCGTGCAAATCGACGGCCGGGTCCTGCTCGGCGCCCCCGCCCCCACTCGAGGGTGGGCCGACGTCGAGGGACGGCCGTGACCGGAACCGCCGACCACCCTGGCTTCGACCGTGTCGCCCAGCGCGCCGCGCTCATCCTCGATGAAATGGAACGGGCGATCGTCGACAAACGGCCCGCGCTCGAGCTCGCCCTATGCGCGTTGCTGGCCGATGGCCACGTGCTCATCGAGGACTATCCAGGCCTGGCCAAGACACTCGTGGCCCGGTCGTTTGCCACGGTGATCGGAGCCCGTTTCTCTCGGATCCAGTTCACGCCGGACCTCATGCCGTCCGACGTCACCGGATCGTCCATCTTTAACCAGCAGACCACGCAGTTCGAGTTTCGTCCCGGCCCGGTGTTCACCAACGTCCTGCTCGGGGACGAGATCAACCGCGCGCCCCCCAAGACGCAGGCCGCGCTACTGGAGGCGATGCAGGAGCGGCAGGTCACCACCGAGGCCGGCACCCACCAGTTGGAGCGCCCGTTCCTGGTGCTCGCCACCCAGAACCCGATCGAGTACGAGGGAACCTACCCCCTGCCCGAGGCCCAACTGGATCGCTTCCTGGTCCGGATGCGCATCGGCTACCCGTCGCCCGCCGGCGAGCGTCGGATCGTCGAGCAGCGGCTGCATCGCCGCAATGACGACGCTGAGTTGGCTGCTGTGATCGATCGTGAGGAGCTCCTCGCGATGCAACGCGCGATCGAAGACGTCTACGTCTCGGAGGCCGTCACCGGATACATCGTCGACGTCGTCACGGCGACGCGCGAGAGCCCGAGCGTGCAGGTCGGCGCCAGCCCTCGCGGGACGCTCGCGCTGATGAAGCTGGCGCGCGTCAAGGCGGTCCTCGACGGCCGCGACTTCGTCGTGCCCGATGACGTCAAGTCAGTCGCCATCCCGGCGCTCGCTCACCGCCTCTCGCTCCGGCCTGAGTTGTGGGTCCAGCAGGTCGACTCCGACGAGGTGGTCGCGCGATGCCTCGCCGGAGTGACCGTGCCGAGCACCGACTTTGAGCGCAAGTAAGGCCACGGAGCGAGGCGCCTGTATGCACCGAAGCTCGGGCGCCGCGCCGGGGTCGCTCGCTGGGGCATTCGAGTTGGGCCTCGTGCGAGGTCGTCCGCAACTCCCCTCTTGTCCCACGCCAGATCTCCGACACCGCCAGCGCCCCCCACGCCGGTACACTCCCGCGCAGCGATGAGGCTCGCTACCACGCTGCTGGCGTGGGAACCGCGTCTGCTGATGGCCTCTATGTTCGGTGAACCCGAGACTGGAGGCTGCCCTGGTGAGACTGCACCTGCGATCGAGAGCGGACCACCGCTCGGGCGAGCTCAGACGTGATCGGGACCACGGACGAACGGCTCCCGCGGCAGTGTTGACGACCTGGCTGCGGCAGGGATTGCGCAGCGGAATCTGCCCGCTCTGCCGCGTCGCTCACAAGGCCGACCGCGAATACATCTGGCACTTCTTCGATGAGGGCGCCGATCAAGGCGAAGCGATCGACTCAGTCCGGGCGGCGTGCGGCTTCTGCGCTGAACACATCACCATGCTGAGCCGGATCGACACCGAGGCGATGGGATCCACGCTCGCGATCAGCACCATGTTCGCCGACACCTTCACCGGGATCGTCACCGACCTCGACGCGCTCAGCGACCAGGACGCGTTTGCGCGGGCGCCGTGTCCGGCGTGCGCTAACCGTGACGAGCGCCTACGGGCCAACGCACAGTATCTCCTCGACGAGCTCGCGACCAACCCAGCGATGCGCGAGAAATTCGAAGCTTCCCCCGGCCTGTGCTTCGCCCACTTCGAGCTCGTATGGCACCGGTCGCAGACCCGCGAGGAGCGCCAACTCCTTAGCCGCGTGCAACGCGAGGCGGCGACCCGAGTGCTCGCTGATCTGTCAGAACACGTACGCAAACACGACCACAGATACAGGCACGAGACCGTGGGACCGGAGCGCGACGCGTGGCGCCGCGCGATGTTCATGACGGCGGGATGGCCGCCGCCGACCGAGTCGGCTGCCGAACCGGAGCGCAGCCGATGAGAGTCAACGTGCGTGCGCTGATGCTGCGCGATGGAAAGGTGGTGGTCTCACGCGAGCGTCGCCAAGGGGTCGAGCACGTCCTCTTGCCGGGAGGCCGGGTGAGAGACGGTGAATCGATCCACGAAGCGCTCACGCGGGAGGTCGGCGAAGAAACGGGGTTGACGGTGTCCGCAGACCGTCTGCTCTACGTCGCGGAGGTCGTGGGGATGTACGGCGTGCATGATCTGATCCTGATCTGGAGCGCCGACATCAACGACACCGATGTCGCCATCTCCGATGACGTCTTGGTCGCGGTCGACTCAGACGAAGCGCGCTCGATCATGCCGCCGGTCATGGCCCAAATCGGCGGTGATCTCACCAACGGGACGGTGCAACATCCGAGGTGGCTGGGCAACGTCCGTCGACCGCCGCGCCCATGAGCGGTGCGGCAGCGAACTACCCACGCTGTAGAGTTTGCCGCTGAGCGATGAGGCTCGCTCGGACCGCGGCGCAGCCGCTGATGGCCTCTACGTCTTGGCTGTCACGACGCGGAGGTGCTGCATTGACGTCTGATCGCGCTAGCGAACCAATCGCGGCACGGGTTGGGCAGCATGACCTCCGACGGGCCCGCGCGCGCGGTGGACCGGGAGGAGTGGGTGCCGTGCGCCACATGATCGAACCCTCGCTCGTGTGTGGGGTGCGTAGCGACCGCGCAGAACATGCGGTCGGCAGCGACGACGCGTTGAGCGGGGATGTGCGCACGCTCTCTCGCGCCCTGGAAGCCCTGTCGGATCAACGGCTCCGCCAGCTCGTCGGACGACTTGAGCGCGAGCCCGACGTCGAGGTCACCGTCGGGGCGTGGCGCCCGCAATGTCCGATGGTGCTTGCCGGATTCGACCGCGGTGGAACCGCGATCAATACCCCCGAGGAACGCTTCGCCTTCGCGTGGGACAACTTCGCTACACCGCCCGGTGATGCGTCGCCCCAGCGCAACCCCGACCAGCCCACATCCTGGCCCGCGCGCCGTTCGGAGACGCGCGCATTGCTGCGGGCGGCGCAGAAAGAGCTCCGCCGCCGCGTCGACGATTTGGGATCAAGGCAGCAGCGCTGATGCGTGCGCATGCCCGACGGCTTGATACGGCCGGAGTCCGGTGGGTGCGCAACCTCCCCCACCCCCCGGCCCTGCAACGCCCACTCGTGCTGCTCTCGCGCGTGACAGATCACAGCGACGCCTGGCTCCTCGGTGCGTTGGCCGGGGCCGTATTTGATCACCGCCGACGTGCCCGGTGGCTCGACGCAGGTTCGCGCGTCGCACTGGTCGAGTTGTCATCGCAGGCGATCAAGCGGGTGGCTCCGCGCGACCGACCTCAGCTGCTCGACCTCCCCGCACTGGCCCCGACCCCCTCTCCGCGGAGCTTCCCCAGCTCCCACACCGCGGCTGCTGTCGCCGCGATGTCGAGCTTCGACGGGCTCCTCCCCACTGCGCTGCTGCGGATCATCGCGGCTGCGACCGTGTTCTCGCGGCTGTATCTCGGTGTCCACTTCCCGTCGGACGTAGTCGCTGGTGCCCTGCTCGGGCGCGCTCTGGCTCCATCGGGATCGCAGGACTGAAGGCCTGCTCACCTCCGTGTCGACACCTCAGCGCCGTCGGACGTCTCAACGATCGCCGCGCCGGCTGCATAGTGACGGGACTCGTCGACCACGCGGTCCTGCTGTGGAAGATCCTGTCGCCGCCCCGGTCAGCCGCAGGAGATGGACCGAGGAGTCGATACGCGCCGCGCTCAGCCCGCTCCTCAAGGACCGCACAACGTGGCCGACGTACGACGAGTTCATCTCCGCGGGAGCCAAGGGCCTACGCGACGCCGTCGCGCGCATTCACGGCGCTGAATGGTGGGCAAGCGAGATGAGCGTGGCCGGGGGTGATCGCCGACAGGGTGGGGTTCGCCGCTGGAGCGACGCGACCATCCGCGTCGCATTGACGGATTTTCTCGGCGACCGCAGCGCCTGGCCAACGCACCGTGAGTTCCAGCGGGCCGGGCACGGCGGGCTCTATGAGGTACTTCGCTTCCACGGTGGCGCTCGTCGCTGGGCCGAGGAAATGGGAGTCGCTGCGCCCCGATCGATGCGCGCGCGCCCGACGTCCAACTGGACGGATCACCGCGTTGCACGCGAGCTCGCCACGTTCCTGGGCGATCGGGTGGAGTGGCCGCGACACCTCGAGTTTGTTGCCGCCGGCCAGAGAGGCCTGTACGACGCGGCCAGCAGGAGTGGCGGCCCCGAGATCTGGGCGCGACGCATGGGCGTCCGTTACATCAGGCGCCGCGGCGGGCCACCTGTCTACTGGGCTGAGACGCGGATACGGGAACGCTTGGGCATCCTGCTGTCCGGACGTGATCGGTGGCCGACGCGGGCCGAATTCGAGGCCGTGGGCGAGACGCGTCTGCTCGCTGCCATCCATCGGCGTGGACAGACCGAGCGCTGGCAGGTGGAGTTCGGAGTCGCCGGAACCCCTCGGGTCGTGGCACCTCGCGCACGAGCGCGTCCTCGCCTCTGGACCGACGCGGCGATCACGGACGCCATCTCCCCGCTCATCCATGCCCTCGGGCGATGGCCCACCCAGGGCGAGTTTCGCGGTGCGGGCCTCATTCCCGCGCTCGCCGCGGTGTACAGATACGGGGGCTCCGAGCACTGGCAGCGCCAGTTCGGCGTGACCGCCCGTCAGGTCCCCGACAGGACCCGTTGGACAGAGCAATCGATCGACCGCGAGCTGCGCCGCGTCTGCCGCGGTCGCGCCGAGTGGCCGTCGCCACGCGAGTTCAAGGACCTCGGGGAGATGGCGCTCTATAACGCCGCGAGTAAGCGCGGCGGCATCGACAAATGGCGGCGGCGACTCGCGCTAAAGGGCAAATCACGGGTGACCGACAAAGGCAACCGCCCGGCGAGAGGGCCCGGTAGCCCAGCGACGGATGGTTGACTTCGATAGGATTGCGCGAGTCAGATGGAGCTCTGGCGGGACCGCAGAAACGTCGCGGTCTCAAACCGCTCGCACGCGAGCTAATAGCTCCTTTCGTAGGCGACATACACGCGAAAGGAGCCAAACAGCCGTGCGCGGGCGCGGGCGCATACACGACACGCCACTGCGACGACGTCGCGCGAGGCTGCGCTATCAGCGCAGCCCTCCGGTGCCACGCCGCGTCGCACCCGCGAATGCTGAGTCCACCCGACGAGGGGCGGCGAGATGAAACGCAAGACGTTGGCGGGAGAGCTGTCGGCGGAGTTCCTGGGCACGTTCGTGATCCTCATCTTCGGGATCGGCGTCGTGGCTCAAGTGGTGCTGTATGGGGGATCGTTTGGCGACTACACGGTCATCCCCTTTGCATGGGGTTTCGGAGTGGCGCTCGCCATCTACGTGGCCGGCGGGATCAGCGGCGCCCACCTCAACCCGGCGGTCACCCTGGCGCTCGCGTTGCGCCGAGGCTTTGCCTGGAAGAAGGTGCTGCCGTTCTGGGGCGCCCAGATCGCGGGCGCCTTCGTTGCTGCGGCACTCATGTATTTCAACTACCAGGAGGCCTTTCATCGATTTGATCCCCACAAGACCTTCAAATCTCAGGGAGTCTTCTCCACACTGACCAACGGCGTCTCCGTGCTCGGAGGCCTTCGGGATCAGATCATCTTGACTGCCATCCTCGTCGGCCTCATTTTTGCCCTCATCGACGACCGCAATACGGCTCCGAAGGCGAACATGGCGCCCTTCCTCATCGGGGTCCTGATCATTGCCATCGGTGAAGCGTTCGGCTCGAACTCAGGCTGGGCGATCAATCCGGCGCGAGACTTCGGCCCCCGTTTGTTCGAGTGGATCGCTGGGTGGAGTACCGCATGGGAAACCAAGACGGGCGCCGTCTATTTCTGGGTGCCGATCATTGGGCCGTTGATAGGCGGCGCGATCGGCGCCTTCACCTACGACTTCTTCATCGGCCGGTTCCTGCCCATCGCGGAGGACGACGAGGAGGTCGGGCGCGCGCATCCGCAAAATCCTGACGTTGAGCGGGCCCGCGCGTAGACCAGGTGTGCCGTGGTCGGGGATCGCGGCACTCGCCCCTGTCCCTGATACCGAGGAC
>DATAXK010000025.1:0-148441 GCA_036266805.1 Solirubrobacteraceae bacterium | reverse complement strand
GTGATGCGGTAGGTCATGCAGTCGTCGGCCATCTTCAGCGCGGGCGCGTAGCGCATATCGATCTCGTGCTGGGAGGGGCCGACCTCGTGATGGGTGTACTCGACGTGAATGCCGAGCTGCTCGAGCGCGAGCACGGTCTCGCGGCGCACGTCGGTGCCGGCATCGAGCGTCGTCAGGTCGAAGTAGCCGCCTTCGTCGAGCACCTCCGTGGATTTGCTGTCGCGGAACAAGAAGTACTCGAGCTCTGGACCGACGTTGAAGGTGTCAAAGCCCATCCCCTGCGCGCGCTGCAGCGCACGGCGCAACACATGCCGGGGGTCGCCCTCGTAGGGCGTGCGCTCGGGCGTGAGCACGTCGCAGAACATCCTCCCCACGCCTTGCTCTTCAGGACGCCAAGGCAGCACGGCGAAGGTGCTGGGATCGGGCAGCGCGAGCATGTCGGACTCCTCGATCGCGTTGAAGCCGGTGATCGAGGAACCGTCGAAGCCCATGCCGGCCTCGAAGGCGTCGTCGAGCTCCTCGACGTTGATCGAGAATGACTTGAGCTGACCGAGGATGTCGGTGAACCAAAAGCGGATGAAGCGGATGTCGCGCTCGGCGACGAGCGCCTTTACGTCCTCGCGGCTTTTTGGCTGCTCGATCTCGGCCATCAGTGGCGCAGCGTAGTGGATGGGCACACGCCCCGCCTTGGACGGTTGGCTAAAGAGGCCCCATCAGCAACTAGGGCTTTTTCTGGCAAGCGAGACAAGGACGCAAGGAGCGTGGCGTGCTAAGCACGCGAGCGACTGAGGACGCAGTATCGCGCCGTCCAGAAAAAGCCCTAGTGCGCGCTCAGAATCGCCACGGCCACCAGCAGGAAGCCAAGCGCAACCGCCCAGGCGGCGATCATGTCTGGGCGCGGACCCACTCGTTGCGCCGCGGGAAGCCGCGGACGCCGGCGCGAGTCGCGCGGCGGCGGCGCCGCTCGCTCGACGAGCATCAAGCGCTGGCCCGGTCGGATTTCGCGCACGCCACGGCGCATTGCGGGGCCAGCATTCCTGCCGGCGACAGTGGCCGCGCGCCGCTCTCCATCCCTACGGCGCTCGATCCGCTCGCGCACATCCTCGACGTCGGCCCACCAAGCACGGGCCTCGGAAGCTCGTGGCATCGGCGGCGATGCTAACAGCGGCTCCGGCGGCTGGAGGAGCCACTGGAATTAAGCTCCCTATTTTGCGAGAAGCTTCTGATGTCAGGTGATGCCAGGGGGACTTCTAATGCCCGGCGACGGCCGCGACGAAGTCCGCTACCGATTCGGCTTCCTTGCCCTGATACAGCTGTGCCGGCATGTTGCCGTTGCCGCGTGCGCGACCTTCGGCGATCGCGTTCAGCACCAGCGCCCTGCGACCGGCTTCGGTCGGGATCTCCGAGCCAAGCCTGACGTCGAGGTTGGGCCCGGTGCGGCCCACGGAGTTGGCCCCAGAGAGCGTATGACAGAAAGCACAGGAGTCGGAGAAGAGCACGCGACCGTGCTGCTCCTGAGCGTTCAGCTTGACCCCGCCGACCGCTTCGCTGGCCTTGTTGTTGCCGTTGTCGGTGAGCACGATCACGGGCACGATCAGCCCGAACGCGAACGCGAGCGCGACGACCAGGTAAACGGCTCGCTGGCTCGCCTTCGATTCGGTGTTTTGGGCCTCACCCTCGCCACTCGACCCGCCTCGCCGCATGGCGACGAAGAACACGCCGAGGCCGACCAGGACCCAGAAAGCAATGACTGCGTAGATCATCGGGTCGGCACGATACATGAGCATCCGGCTCGGAGTGCTCCTCATCGCAACCGCGGCCAGAGTTGGATGAGAGCTCTCTTCACAAGCCTTTAGGGAAGCCCTAGGTTGGGCGCTACGCTGAAGACAGGTCTCGAGTCTCGAACAACTGGACGTGCCTACGTGAACATCCTGCGCCGCCTCCCCCTTTCCCGCCTGCTGCTGCTGTGCGGCGTGGTGGTGGCCGTGGGAATCGGCGTGACCGCACTGGCCTTGGCCGTCGGCACGGGACCGACGCCGCCGCCCAAGCCCCTCGCCGACGCCGTCCACGACGCCCTGTCGGCGCCAAAGGTCGACGGCGTAAGCGCGCGCATCCAGTTCACCAACCACCTGCTCGAAGGCGCCAACCTCGCAAACAGCGGCGGCGAAGCGGGACACATCAGCTCGAGTCCGCTGCTCACAGGAGCTTCGGGCCGCCTCTGGATCGGCTCGAACGGACAGGCCCGCCTGGAACTGCAATCCGAACAAGGCGACACACAGATCCTGTGGGACGGCAAGACAGCCGAGCTGTACGACGCGTCCACGAACACGCTCTACCACTACACGCCGCGACAAGAAGACGTCTCCGGTGCCACAAGCCCCCCAGCGCCCGGATCGGCGTGCCCCCCGACGTGCTCGAGCGGTGCCCCCGGGGAAGCCAGCTCGGACGATTCCTTGGGGAACGGCTCTCGTTCTTCGACCGGCGCGAACCCCCACGGTACACCCACGGTCGGCGAAATCGAAGAAAGCCTCGCTAACGCCGGCAAGCACGCCAACATCTCCCCCGCAACACCAACCGACATCGCGGGACAGGCCGCCTACACCGTGAAAGTCTCACCCCGTGAAAACGGCGGCTTGATCGGCGGTGCCGAGCTCTCTTGGGATGCCGCGACCGGAGTACCACTGCGCGCGGCCGTCTACTCCACCAACAGCTCTGCCCCGGTGATCGAACTGGCTGCCACCGAAATCTCCTACGGTCCCGTCGAAAGCTCGATACTCGACTTCACCCCGCCGGCAAACGCAAAGGTCGAGGAAGTCACGCTCCCGACAAAGCACGACTCGGGCGCCCCCGGATCCCCCTCGACAGTCGAAAAGCCGCACGTAAGCACGAGCGGCAAGGGTCTCAGCGCGATCGTGCTGCTCGAAAGCCCGGTCAAGGCAGGCGCGAAAGAATCGACGTCCTCCGAGCTCGAAGACCTGCCGAAGGTGAACATCAACGGCACGAGTGCCAGCGAGCTGCCAACCCAGCTCGGGACGCTGGTGACCTTCGAGCGTGCGGGCGTGCGCTATCTGCTCGGCGGCTCGGTCACACCGGCATCGATAGAGGCCTTCGCGCGAGGCATCTAGGTGACCGACGCCGCGGCTCAGCCCGTCAAGGCGCGCGGCCTGCTGAAGCGCTACAACGACGTTCTGGCGGTCGACCGCATCGACCTGAACGTCCAGGCAGGCGACGTGTACGGGTTTCTCGGGCCCAACGGCGCGGGCAAGACGACGACGCTGCGCATGGCGCTCGGTCTGATCACCCCGAGCGCCGGAGTGGTCGAGCTGTTCGGACGTGACCCGATGCGCGAGGGCGCACGAGCACTGGAGGGCGTCGCCGGCTTTGTCGAGGCGCCGCGCTTCTACCCGTACATGACCGGCCGCAAGAACCTCCAGCTGCTCGCGGCGCTGGACGGCGACGATGCAAACGAGCGCGTCGAGCAGGTGCTCGAGGTGGTCGAGCTCGAGCCACGCGGCAAGCACAAGGTGGGCGGCTACTCGCACGGCATGCGCCAGCGCTTGGGAATCGCGGCGGCACTGTTGCGGCGCCCGCGCCTGTTGATCCTCGACGAGCCCGCCACGGGCCTCGACCCAGCCGGGATGCGCGACATGCGCTCGTTGATCCGTCGCCTTGCCGGGGAAGGCATAACGGTCCTGCTCTCGAGCCACCAGCTGCCGGAGGTGCAGGAACTGTGCGATCGCGTGGCGATCGTCGACCGCGGAAAAGTGGTCTACGAGGGCGCGCTGGCCGATCTGCGCCGCCAGGGTGGAGCGGGCTACAGGCTGCGCACGACCGACGACGCACGCGCGCTCGGCGTCGTGCGCGAGCAGCCCGGGGTGCGGCATGCGGTGGCCGGTGAGGACGGTCTGAGCTTCCAGGCCGACGAGGAGCGCGTGGGAGCGCTTTCGCTGGCGCTCGGACAGGCCGGCGTCGGCATCCTCGCGCTCACACCGGAACTGGCAACGCTCGAGGACCTGTTCTTCCGGCTGACCGAGAATGGCGACGGCGCGGGCGGGAAGACGCCGTCAGATGGGCATGACGACGGTCCTGGCGCTGGGGCTGAGATTCGAGTGCTCTCACGCGGAATCGTGGGCCGGCCATGAGCAGCGTCGCCGCCTCCCCTCCCTTCCCCACGCCGGCCGCGACAGCCCGCGTGCGTCGTCCTTCCACGCTCGTCATCTATCGCTGGGAGCTGCGCAAGCTCGTCTCCCAGAAGCGAACCTACCTCGGCCTCGGCCTGGCTGTGCTGCTACCGCTGATCTTCGTGGTCGTGCAGAACCTGCACCAGCATCACGGCCACGGCGGCGAAAGCATCATCGCCACTCAGATCACACAGTCTGGCTTGGCAACCCCTGTGCTGATGCTCGAGTTCCAGGCTTACTTCATGCTGCCGCTGATCGCGGCGCTGGTGGCCGGCGACATCGTGGCGGCCGAGGACGGCAACGGCACGCTGAAGACGATCCTCACGCGCTCGGTCGATCGCGGCCAGGTGTTCGCGGCCAAGGCGCTCGTCGCGCTGAGCTACGGCGCCCTCGCCGTCTTCCTTTCAGCCGCGGTGGCCACCATCGCCGGCGTCGCCTCGTGGGGCTTTCACCCGATCGTCACCCTCTCCGGAAGCGTCGTCTCGGCCGCCGAAGGGCTGCTGCTCGTGTTCGCCGCCAATGGCTGCTACCTGATCCCGCTGTTCGCGGTGGCCAGCATCGGGGTATTGCTTTCCACGGCGACGCGCAACAGCACGGCGGCCGTGGTCGGCACGATCGGCTTCGTGATCCTGCTGTACATCGTGGCCGGCATACCGGGCCTGGAAGGCATCAAGCCCTATTTGCTCACCGAACAGTTCCAGGGTTGGCACGGTCTGCTGCGCACCCCGACCGACTGGGCGCCGGTCACGCATTCGCTGTGGGTCTGCGCGCTGTATGCGGTGCCGGCGCTGATCGCCGGGTATCTGGTGTTCCTGCGCCGAGATGTCGCCGGCGGATAGCCCACGGCCTCGCTTTGACCGGTGGTCGATCCACGTTGCCGACCACTCAGAAGTAGTGTTGTATAATGCGCCTATGGCTAGCGTCGCACTTGAGCGCAACTTCTCCGACTTGCTACGCAAATCTGGCGAGGTGTTGGACGAGGTCGATCGACAAGATGTTCTGCTGCGTCGCAGAGACGGGCACGACCTCCTGCTAGTTAGAGCCGATCGTGAGGAGACCGTTCGGGATGCGGTGGGCGTTGCTTCGAGCGTGCTCGCGCGCATGGTCGCACGACACTTGGCGGATATGGCAAAGGGCTTGCCAGAAGCGATGCCATGGTTGCGGCTCCTGCCTGACGGTGATCTTGAAGAGTTCACCAAGGAGTTCGTAGAGGTCGCCGAGGCGTGCGGATCACTCGGTTCTTTCGATCGCCTCGGCCTACTACTCGACGAATGGCGTAAAACGGCCTACGCTTGGTCGAGCCCGGACACGCTCGCGGCTCTGCAGATCGACCACGCGGGCGAGGTATTCGATGAACTCGTACCCTCGCCGCGGTGAGTGGGCGCGGAGATCGCGTCGCTCGCCCACCGGTCGGATCTGAGTGGGATCTGCGCTTCGCTAACAGGAAGGCAGCCGAGCATTGGACCAAGCTGTGCAATATCGCAGCCGGAAACTGCGCCGAGATGCACGCACGACTTACCGCCGATCCAAGAAGTCGCGTAAACCCCGACCGTCATCACCGGCTCAAGGGTGAGCTTGCGAGCAAAGGACATGACGGAAAGGCTCTCGAGCAGTGGCAGTACGAGATCACCGGCGCCGGCCGAGTTTGGTTTCTAATCGATGACGCGAAACGCCGTGTGTGGCTCGTCGAAGTAACGCTTGGACACCCTTCCAAGACCGATAAGTAACACTCTCAGCTCACTTCGACCGGCAACTCCACGGCCCCAACCTCGACCTCGCCAAGCAGCCGCCGAGCTTCCTTGGGGTCGATCAGGCCGGCGCCGAGCCGTCCTGTGGACTCCGCCCCACACGCGACGCCGAAGCGCAGGCACTGGTCGGGCGCGCGACCCTCGTAGCGAGCGGCCACGTAGCCGGCAAGGAAGGCGTCGCCCGAGCCGCGCTTGGCGACCGGCTCGCGTGGCGCGGTCTGGGCACGACGCAAGCAAGATTTCCCGTCCACGAGCACGTCTGCGACGCAACCATCGCCCATCGTCATGATCGCCTCGTGCGGTCCCAGCGCGACGATCTCGCGCACCGCGAGCAGCCTTTCCTCCTCGGAGGCAAACTCGTGGCCGACCAGCTCCTCGGCCTCGAGGATGTTCGGGGAGACGACATCGGGCTCGGCGCGCACCGCGTGCAGCAGAGCGTCGCCGTCGGTGTCGATCACCGTGGTGACGCCAACTTTCTGCAGGTCGCGGATCAACTCGGCATAGATCTCCGAGGAGACGCCTCGCGGCAGCGATCCGGCGAGGACCACGATTGCGGCGCCACGTGCGAGGTAGAGCAGCTTGTCGCGAAACAGCTCGACCTCCTGCTCTGAGACGGCGGGACCGCGTTCGTTGACCTCCGTTTGCTCGCCGCTGGTTGGATCGAGCACCGAGGTGTTTGTGCGCGACTCGTCGCGGATGCGCACGAAGTCGTTGAGGATCGCCTCCTCGGTGAGCTGCTCGACGACGTGCGTGCCGGTCGCGCCGCCAGCCAGACCGGTCGCGATTACCGGCTGCCCGAGCGCCTTCAGGGCACGCGCGATGTTGACGCCCTTGCCGCCGGCCATCGTGCGCTGCTCGACGGTGCGGTGGCGCCGTCCGAGACGGAAGTTGGGCACCGACAGCGACTTGTCGATAGCCGCGTTGAGCGTGACCGTGATGATCATCTGATGCTCTTCATCCGCCTTCTTGCGCGAAAACAACCGGATGGTCGCTCACACGCCCTCCAGAGGCTAGCGGACAGGCTGGGACAAAGCAGAAAACCTGAATAAATTCCTGTGCAGCGGGCCCTGCCTTGGCACTGCAGTTCGCGTCAGTCGGACGACTGCGCCCGTCAGGCCGAGCTTCCCAAGCTGAGTCGTCAATCCCCCGAAAGCGTCCAGGCCAGCTCGCGCAAACGCTCAGCCTCGCCGCGCGCCGCGTCGGCCGGGTCGCCTCCGGTGTTGCGATAGGCATCCACGATCGAGCGGGAAGCGCTGACCAAGCCCGCGGCACGACCGGGCGCGAAGGCCGGAGCCAGATCCTCGACGCGCCCGCCCTGCGCGCCGACGCCTGGCAGCAGGAATACGGCGTGAGGCATCAGCTCGCGGGCGCGCGTCAGGTGCTCAGGCACCGTGGCCCCGACGACCGCCCCCACGTCGCTGATGCCCGACGCGCCGACGCCATCGCCTCCCAGCTCCTCGACGAGCATCGCGATCCGCTCCCAGACACGCTCGCCACCGGCGAGCTTTAGATCCTCGACGTCGGCGGCGCCGGGGTTCGAGGTGCGTACCAGCACCAGCACGCCGGCCGCGTTGCCGTTGAGGGCTGCCGCCGCTCGCGCGGTGGAGATGAACGGTGCGAGCGCGTCCGAGCCCATCAGCGGATTGACTGTCACGAGATCGACACCCAGGCCTTCGACACTGCCGAACGGCGTATCGCTCGCTCCCAACAGCGCCCGTGCGTAGGCGCCGGCACTCACGTCTATGTCGCCACGCTTGCCGTCGGCTATCACAAGCAGACCCTCCGCTTGGGCATGACGTACCACCGCCGCGAGCAGCGTCCAGCCAACATCGCCCAACACCTCGAAGCGAGCCAGTTGCGGCTTGACCGCCACGCAGGCATGGCCGACCGCGTCGATCAGCGCACGGCAGTGATTCAGCATCGCCATCGCGGCCCGTTGCACCGGCAAGACGTCCTCGTCGTCGCGAACGCGCTCGACGGCGGCCGGCCACAGGCCCATCAGATCGGGGTCGAGGCCCAGCACTATCTGCGACTCGCGCCGCGCGACCAGTGCGGCGAGCCTGTCTCCGAAATTGCCAGGCCCATCTCCTGAGGCAGGCAAGCCATCCCCGAGACTGGAGCTTGGAGCGGATGGACGAGCAGTCGGGGGCACGACACGTAAGAATACGTGGAGAGATGGACCTCGCCCGCGTCTCTTGGATCGTGACCGTGTTGGTGGCACTGCTGACGGCGGTGTTGCTGCTGCTGTCCGACTACACCGGCTATGCGGCGCTGAGCGTGGCGGTGGCGGCTTCCGCGGCGATCAACTTGTTCTGAGCCGCTCGGCCAGACCTCACGGCGGTGGTGCCTCTCCGGCGATCAACCTGCTCTGAGCCACTCGACCAGACCTCACGGTGGTGATTGCCTCAGCGGCGATCAACTTGTTGTGAGCCACTGCCGCAGCGCACGCAGAGCGCGCCCACGGTGGCTGATGGCGTCCTTGCGCTCGTCGCTCAGCTCGGCCATCGTCACATCGCCTGGCTCGTCGTCCGGCAAGAACGCCGGGTCGTAGCCAAAGCCGCGCTCGCCGCGCGGATGCTCGGCCAGCCGGCCTGTACAACGCCCCTCGAACACACGCTCGAGCTCGCGCACGGGATCCACGTAGGCAAGCGCGCACACGTAGGCGAGCGGACTGCCGGCAGGCGCCTCACGCAAGAGCTTGGCAAGATTTTGCTCGTCGCTGGCGTTCTCCCCCGCATAGCGGGCCGAGCGCACCCCAGGCGCTCCGCCGAGCGCCTGGGCTTCGATGCCGGAGTCATCGGCAATGCTGACCCTGCCGGTGGCGGCCGCGGCGGCTCGCGCCTTGCCGAGCGCGTTCTCCGCGAAGGTATCGCCGTCCTCCGGCGGCAAGCCGACCTCGTCGGGTAGCGCGTCGACCTCGATGCCGCTGAGCAACCGCGCGAACTCGCGGCGCTTGTGCTCGTTGCGGGTGGACAGCAGCAGCTTCGTGGGAGCTGGTGACACTGTCGGCTCGTCGTCTCGCGACTGGCCGCTCACGCGCTGCTCAGGGCCTGATCTTGGGCCACGCGCAGCTGCTCGATCCCATCGGCGGCGAGCGCCAACAGTTCGTCGAGCGAGGCGCGAGAGAGCGGCGTGCGCTCGGCGGTCGCCTGCACCTCGACCAGGCCGCCTTCGCCTGTCATGACGACGTTGGCATCGACCTCCGCGTTCGAGTCCTCGCCGTAGTCGAGATCGAGCAACGCAGAGCCCCCCACGATCCCGCAGGAGACGGCGGCGATCGAGCCGGTGAGTGGCGAGTGCTCGATGCGCTCCTTGCTCTGCAGTCGCTGACAGGCAAGCGCTAGCGCGACGTAGGCGCCGGTGATCGAGGCGCAGCGGGTCCCTCCGTCGGCTTGCAGTACGTCGCAGTCCAGGTAGATGGTGCGTTCGCCGAGCGCGTTCAGATCGATGATGACACGCAGCGAACGGCCGATCAGGCGCTGGATCTCGACCGAGCGTCCGTCGAGGCGGCCCTTGGAGATGTCGCGAGCCTTGCGATCACCGGTGGAGGCGGGCAGCATGCCGTACTCGGCCGTCAGCCAGCCACGCCCCTTGCCGACCATCCAGCGCGGCACGCCCTCTTGCGCGGAGGCTGTGCAGATAACGCGCGTCTCGCCCATCGAGATCAGCGCGGAGCCGGTGGCGGTACGCACGAACCCGGGCTCGATCTCCACGGGCCGTAGCTGGCCCGCGGTACGGCCATAGCTGCGTTTGCGAGTGGGACGCTCAACCTCGTGGCCGTTCTCCTCCGTGGATCCCGCGGTGGCCCGCCCCTCCACTTCGGCCGGCTGGCGCTCTCCGTTCACGCCAACGCTCCGACGCCGTGCAGCTCGACGTGCTCGACGTCGCCAAGCGGCATCTGCAGAAAACGCGTGCCGAGATCCTTGAAGGCGGGAACGTCGCCTGTGCAGAGAAAGCGATAATCACCCTCACCCCGCGTGCGGGGATTGCGCAGGTCGCGCGTGGACAGCGCGTGCTCGACTTGACGGGCAAGCGCGCCGCCGGAGCTGACCAGCCGCACATCGGGACCGAGCATCCGCTGGAGCATCGGGCTGATGAGCGGGTAATGCGTGCAGCCGAGGATGACGGTGTCGACCTCAGCTTCGCGTAGCGGGGCACAAGCCTCGCGCACCTGCTCGACCGCGCTTTCGTCGAACTGCCGCCCGGCCTGGATGATCGAGGCGAGCGTCGGACAGGCGACCGCGTGCAGCGTGACGTGCGCGTCGATCGCGCCGACCGCGCGCTCGTAGCTGCCGCTGGCGACGGTCGTCGGCGTGGCGAGCAGCCCGATGCGCCCGCTGCGTGTGACGGCGACGGCTTGTGAGGCCTCTGGGCGTACCACTCCAAGTACGTCAATCCCGAGCGTGGTCTCCATCATGCGCCGCTCGAGGATCGGCAGGGCGGCCGCGGTGGCGGAGTTGCAGGCGATCACGAGCAGCTTTGCGTGGCGATGCAAGAGCTCCTCGGCTATCTCCGAGGCGAAGCGCGCCAGCTCCTCGGGCGAGCGTTCGCCATAGGGGAAGCGCGCCGTGTCTCCCAGGTAGACGAAGTCCTCACACGGCAGCTGCACAAGCAGCTCGTGCAGAACGGTGAGCCCGCCCACGCCGGAGTCGAACACACCGATCGGCCGGGCCCGCGGGTCGCTGACGATGCTCGTCACGCGACCATCATTCCAGAGCGCTACCGTCGGGGCCTGTGCCAGAGCAGATCGCGAGACCGGTGGACTCACAAGCAGGGGGCCTGCGTGCGCTCGTGCTGTCGAATATGCGTCCCGACGGGCGGCATCCCGAGCGCGGCCGCTTCGTGCGCGATCAGGTGGACGCGTTGCGTGAGTTGGGCGAGTGGCAGGTCGAGCTGTACGAGTTCGCGCCCGGCGCCAGCGCTCTGGCTCGCGCGACACGCGACCTGCGCACGCACTATGCGGGCGAGCGCTTCGACGTGGTGCACGCTCACTTCGGTTTGACGGCCTGGGCGGCTTTGGCGGTGAAGGCGCGTGGACGTGCGCTGACCGTGCACGGCACCGACCTACATCACCCGCGTACGCGGCTGGCCACGCGTACCGTGCTTCCCAGTGTTGACCTGCTGGCAGCGGTCTCGCGAGCGCTCGTGGAGGAGATCCCCGGTCGCAAGGCCCGTGCCCGCGCGCAAGTGTTGCCTTGCGGCGTAGACATGGAGCGTTTCAAAGCGATGCCCCGCCCACGCGCGCGGGGCATGCTCGATTTGGAAGCACAAACGCCCTACCTGCTGTTCCCGGCCGACCCCAACCGCCCTGAGAAGCGCTATGACCGGGCTCAGGCGCTTGCCAAGGCGACCAAAGCGCAGCTGCTCACGCTCGGCGGCGTGGACCCCGAGCGCGTGCCGCTGTACGTGAACGCGGCGAACGCGGTGATCGTGCCCTCGGAGCGAGAGGGATTCGGGCTGGCGGTGCTAGAGGCGCTGGCATGCGACGTGCCCGTGCTGGCTACGCCCGTCGGCATATATGCGCAGGCGCTCGAAGATGTGGTTGGAACGCTTTGCGCACCGTTCGAGCTCGAGCTCTGGGGGGCTGCACTGGCACCCCACCTGGCCGCCGATGACTCTCGGGTAGCGGGTCGCGCGCATGCGGAGCGCTTCTCGGCACGACACATGGCCGAGCAGGTGACAGCGGCATGGAGCTCACTCGTCGCGGAGGCCGGATAGCATGGGAGACGTGGCAGGAGCGGACGAAGTCGAGCAGACGCCGCAGGCAGCTGCTCGGGGACCACAGACCGCCGCGCGGACAGCGCAGGCCCCCGAGCAAATGCCGGGTGCTTCTCAAGGCGGTGCATCGACCGCTGACCGGGTCCAGGGCGTCACGTCGACCCCTGAGCAAGCCCAGGGCGTCACGTCGACCGCCGACCAAGCCAGAAGCGCCGCATCAACCGCTGAGCAGTCTTCGGCGGCCACGAATCACGCTGCTCAGAACTCCGAGCAGCAGACACCGGAGGCCGAGCCCCCCGTCGAGCAGGCGCCGCCGTCGCCTGGTTTCGGAGAGCGCGGGCGCATGCGTCGTCGCGCCCGTTTCTTGCGCAAGGCGCGCGAGCTCGCCTATCGCGATCTCGGTGGACTCGTATTCGATCTGCACCGCTTTGGCCAGCGCAACGACCCGCTGGTGCTCGCCAAGCTTGCCACGCTGCGTGAGATCGACACCGAGCTGCGCGGGCTCGAAGACGGCTTGCACGAGCACCGGCCGGTGACGGTGCTGCGTGAAGTCGGGATCGCTGCGTGCCCACGCTGTGCCGCGATTCACGGCAGCGACGACCGCTTCTGCCCTGGCTGCGGACTGGCGTTCGACGCCAATGCGGACCGCCCGATCTCCACCGCGCCGGTCACTCCCCAGGTACAAGCGGCGCCCACTGTCGCGCAGGCGCCGACCGCCACCCCGCCCAGCACGACCATGCTGGCCTCGACTTCCACTCCGGCCCCACTCTCAACACCGGCTCCAGCTTCAGCTGAGCCCTCAGTACCTCCACTAAAGCCGACAGCCCCGCCGGTCGCTGCCAACCCAACCGCCACCCCCCCGGCCACCGTCAAAACCTCTTCCTCGCCGGTCGAGGCCAAACCGGCCGAGCCCCGGCCTGCTTCGGCGCCGAAAACCCCTGAGCGAACGCAGGAGGACGAACCGACGCAGATTTTGCGGCCGCCGCGTGAGGACGCGAGTTCGTGAGCGCTCAGGCGCCGGCTGTCGCCCAGGTCGCAGCTTTGCCGCACGATCTCTGCCCGCTCTGCCAGGCCCCGTTGAGATCCGATCAGAATTGGTGCCTGCGCTGCGGGGCCGCCGCGCGCACGCGCTTGGCGGCACAGCCGAAATGGAAGACGCTTGTGGTGGCGTTGCTGCTCGTTGTGGTGCTGTCACTGGGGGTACTAGCGGCGGCGCTGGTAAAGCTCGCCGGATGAGTTCTGCCGCCTCGGCGAGCGCACGACACGGCGACGTCGACGTAGCGGTGGTCGGAGCCGGTGCGGCGGGGCTTTACGCGGCGCTGTGCGCGGCCAACGAGGGCGCCGCGGTCGCGCTGCTGTCGGCGATGCCGCTCGCGCAAACGGCCAGCTACTGGGCACAAGGCGGGCTCGCGGCGGTGCTCGCGACCGACGATAGCTTCGAGCTGCACCTGAGCGATACCGAGCGGGCTGGACGCGGAGCGGTACGCGGCTCAGCCGCCGAGGTGCTCGTCAACGAGGCGCCCGAGCGCGTGCGCGATCTCGAGCGGCTCGGCTTTCACTTCGACGCGGACCGCCACGGGCGCTTGGCGCTCGGGCTGGAGGGCGGACATTCGGTACGTCGGATCGTCCACGCCGGCGGTAGCGCAACCGGAAGGCGGCTGTTGCGCGAGCTCTCGGCGCTGGTCGTGGGACACCCGCGCGTGCGCGTGATCGAGGGGGCGCGCGTGAGCCGGTTGCTGTGCGAGAACGGGCGCTGCACAGGCGTCGTTTGCCAGGCAAGCGCTGATCCGGACGATCGTCGCGCACTCGGACGCGTCGTTACGGCCCGGGCCACGTTGCTGAGCACCGGCGGCGCCGCCGCCCTTTGGGCGCGCACGACCAACCCGCCCGGCTCGATCGGCCAAGGGCTTTTGCTTGCGCACGCCGCCGGAGCGACCCTGGCCGACCTCGAGTTCGTGCAGTTCCATCCCACCGCTGTGATTGGCGTAGAGGGCAGAGAAGGCTTTTTGATCACCGAGGCGATCCGCGGCGAGGGAGCCACGCTGCTGGATGGCGACGGGCAGCGCTTCGTCGACGAGTTGGCGCCACGCGACGAGGTCTCGCGCGAGATCCAAAGCCGTTTGCGCGAGAGCGGTGCGCGCTCGGTCAGCCTCGACATGCGCGCGATCGATCCAGGCCTCTTTCCCAACGTGGTCGGCGCGTTGCGCGAGGCCGGGCTCGATCCGACGCGCGAATTGGTGCCGGTGGCGCCGGCCGCGCACTACACGATTGGAGGGATCGTGACCGATCTGCATGCGCGCTCAGCCATAGCTGGGCTGTATGCGGTCGGCGAGACGGCCTGCACCGGGCTACACGGAGCCAACCGGCTGGCGTCGAACTCTTTGAGCGAGTGCTTCGTGTTCGGTCGCCGGGCGGCGCTGACGGCGCTCGACGAGCCCGCACTCGACGCCGCGCTCACAGGGCTCAGCCAAGCCGCGATCGACACCGGCGCTTCAGCCCCGGAGTCGGCCGCAACCGCGGATTGGCTGTCGGGTGGTTCTCCCAACGATCGGCAAGACGTCAGATCGGCGTTGTGGCAACACGCGGGAATCGATCGCTCGGCCGAGGGATTGACGGAACTGCTCGATAGTCCGCACCCGCTCGCACGTCTGATCGCGCGTTCGGCGTTGATGCGCGAGGAGAGTCGCGGCACCCACACACGCAGCGACTACTTGGAGTGCGATACACGGCTCGACGGCAAGCACGTGGTTGTGCAGAGCGGCGGCGGGCTGGAGCTCGACTGGCAGGATTGGCGCTAGCGGCGCCACGACCCAACTGCCGATACTCCGCAAAATGGGGTGAGAAATCCTCCAAAAACGCGCAATGGGCGAAAAGCTAACCCGAGCTTAATCAATTACTTCTGTGCCGCTTAGGAATGGCTTGGATACTCAATAAGTCCGGTCCTTTTGGCATAGACCGGTGTTGAAGAGAGCAGAACTATGTATCAGTTCAGCCGAGCCATATACCGGGAGTTGGCACCGTACATCGCGGAGTCTAGACCCGATGCCGGGACCACCTCCAACCACAAGCACGTACTTGACGCTTGTGAGTCGGCCGTCGAGCGACTTGCTACCGACCGACATTACTTCGCCAAGCCGGCCCGCACCCTGTTCTATGACATCAGGACCTATTTCCCGATGAGCGCCCAGGAGCGCGTACTACAGACCGTTTGCCGCTATATCGGGCTTGCCCAGCGCTTCCTCGCCGAGAACCCGTTGGAGGCACACGCGGCCGTGACCGACGAGCCACCCACCTGCCGTGCCACTACGCGCAAGGGCTCGACCTGCCAGCGCGTACCGTTGCCGCACAACGGATACTGCCCCTCGCACCAGCACCTGGCCGACACCGAGCACAGCGAGCGTCTCGCAGCGGCATAAGAACGCTTCTGAAGGGCCCACCACCCGGATCCGGGCGTGCCGCTCATCTTGAAAGACGTTCTAAGTAGCCTTCTCGGGCGATGCTGCTCGGGGTAGATGTGGGTGGGACGTTCACCGATGCGGTGCTGGTGGACGACAACGGGACGCTCCATACCGCCAAGGCACCGAGCACGCCCGCCGCGCAGGAGCAAGGCGTGATGGCCGCCATAGCGGCGGTACTCGCCCGCGCGGGCGCCGAGCCTGGTCAGATACGGCATTTCGCTCACGGCATGACCGTTGCGACGAACGCTCTGCTTGAAGCGGAAGCCCACCCACCGGCGCGCACGGCGCTGATCGCGACCGAAGGGTTCACAGACATCGTCGAGCTTGGCCGCCAGGCTCGCCCTAGCCTGTATCGCCTGTGCGAGGCGGGGCCACGACCGCTCGTGCCGCCGCAACTGCGCTTCGGTGCTCCCGAGCGAATGGGGACCAACGGGCCACTGCGCGAGCTCGACGTCGAGGCCACCGAGACGCTGCTGGAGCGGCTTGCGGGCAGCCAGCCCGAAGCCGTGGCGGTCGTGCTGCTGCACTCCTACGCCCATCCCGAGCATGAGCGCAAGCTCGGCGAGCTGATCTCCTCATGCCTGCCCGGAGTGCACCTGTCGCTCTCGCACGAGCTTGTTGGCACTTTCAGGGAGTACGAGCGTGCAAGCACCACCGAGGTCGACGCGGCGCTCTCCCCCCTGCTTTCCTCCTACCTGCGCAAACTTGGCGAGCGTGCCGCCGAGCAGCGCTTGCCAGAGGTCAAGGTGATGCAGTCCTCGGGCGGGCTCACCGATGCGCGAAGAGCCGCCGCTCACGCGGCGCTGACGGTGCTCTCCGGCCCTGCCGGCGGCGTCGGCGGGGCACTGCTGCTCAGCCAGGCGGCCGGCACCCTGAAAGGCACAAGCGAGCCTGACGTGCTGTGCTTCGACATGGGTGGCACATCGTGCGATGTGTGCGTAATCGAGGAAGGACGAGTGGCCGAGACGGCGCAGCGTAGCGTGGGCGGTCGCCCGATTGCGCTGCCGGCGCTTGACATCCACACGGTTGGTGCGGGCGGCGGCTCGATCGCCTGGCGCGACCCGGGCGGGGCGCTGCGCGTCGGCCCGGAGTCGGCTGGGGCCAATCCTGGGCCCGCTTGCTACGGGCTTGGCGGGACGAGCGCCACGGTGACAGACGCCAACCTGCTGCTGGGCAGGCTGCTCGACGACGCGCCGCTAGCCGGCGGCGTGTGTCTCGATCGGACGGCAGCCGAGCGCGCCGTGGGAGCTCTGGCAGACGAGTTGAGGCTCGATCCGCTCGCCTGTGCCGAGGGGATCGTGCGGGTCGCCGAGACGGAGATGAGGCGGGCGTTGGCGGTGATGACCGTGGAGCGTGGGATCGACCCGCGCCGCTTTGCGCTGATGCCGTTCGGAGGCGCGGGGCCGCTGCACGCCGCCTCGATGGCCGATGAGCTGGGGATCGAGCGCGTGCTGTGCCCACGCGCTTGCGGCGTGCTGAGCGCACTCGGCCTGGCCGCCGCGGCGCCGCGGCGCGATGCGTCGAGCACGGTCATGCTCAGTGGCGCGAGCTTTACCGGCGAGAACATCGCCGAGACACTGGATGCACTGATCGCACGTGCGTCGGGTGAGCTCCACGAGTCGGTAGAGCGCATTGTGCTGCGCTATGAGCTGCGATACCTGGGGCAGTCATTTGAGCTGACAGTTGACGAGGAGATCGACCCCAGGGATTGGTTTGGAGGAGATGTCGTTCCCGTCACCGACACTCCTAGGGTCGACTCCCACGCGTTGTGCGATGCCCTGCGCTTGCGCGAAGCCTTTGAAGCCGCGCACGAGCAGCGCTATGGCTACCGCGACGAGAAGGCCGAGGTGGAGCTGGTGAATGTGCGCGCATCGGTGACCGGGGCGCGGCCCCCACTGCGGCTGAGCATTGCCGACGATGAGCAATTGGTACGCGGGAGCAGGCTGGTGGCATTCGACGGGGAGTGGCTGGAGGCAGAGCTGTGGCAAGGCGAGCTACCACATGGTTTGCGCGTGCACGGACCGGCGCTATGTGCGATGCCGGAGTCCACGCTGCTTGTGCCGCCCGGCTGGAGCGGAGCAGTGGATGAGCACGGGACGATCGTGCTGAAAAGCTCGCCGCTGGAGTCGGGCCGCGACAGGCAGACACGAAGCTCTGGAGGACGCGGCGGACAGCAACGAAGCTCCAAGGAGCGCGCGTGAGCTCACTCGACCCGATCGAGCTGCAGATAATCGTCGGGGCGCTCAGGGCGACCTGCGAGGAGATGGGTGGCGCACTCGTTCGCTCCGCGCACTCGGCCAACATCAAGGAGCGTCGCGACGCATCGACCGCTTTGTTCGACTGTCATGGCGAGATGGTGATGCAGGCCGAGCACATTCCCGTGCACCTCGGCTCGATGCCCGCCGCGGTGCTTGCGGTACTCGAGCGCGAGCAGCGACCCGGCGTGTCCTGGGTTTTGAACGATCCCTTCGCAGGCGGCACGCACTTGCCGGACATCACGGTTGTGACTCCTATTTTTGCCGATGCCCCCCGCGCACGCGGGGGGCATCGCTCTCTGAGAGCACCCGACACCCCAGCAGACGCCCTCCAGCAAAGCCCTCCAGAGCCTCCTTCTGAGGAGCCTCCACTGAGAGGCCCCCTGATCGGCTTCGCCGCCAGCCGCGCCCACCACGCCGACGTGGGCGGGCTGGTACCTGGGTCGATGCCGGCCGACAGCCGCACGCTCGAGGAAGAGGGCGTCGTGATCCATCCCCGCGAGCTGAGCGAGGCGACGATCAATGAGCTTGTGGCGCGGATGCGCCAGCCACAGGAGCGCAGAGCAGACCTGCGGGCGCAGCTGGCCGCCAACCGCATCGGCGCCCAGCGTCTCTTCGAATTGGCCGAGCGCGTGGGGGCGAAGCGACTCGCCACGGCGATGGAGGAGGTGCTCGACTACGCGGAGCGGCGTACGCGGGCGTGCATCGCGGCACTGCCAGACGGGGTACGCGAAGCCCACGACGTGTTGGAGGCGCCCGAGGGCGATCTGCCGCTGTGCTTGAAGGCGACGGTCGCCGGCGAACGGCTGACGCTCGACTTCAGCGGCTCGGCCTGGCGTCACCCCGGCAACCTCAACTGCCCGCTCGCGGTCACGCTGTCTGCCTGCTGGTTTGCGGTGCGTGTGCTCACCGATCCCGACATTCCACCCTCGGCCGGCGCTTACCGTCCCGTGGAGGTGGTCGTACCGGAGGGATCGCTGTTGAACGCCAAGCCGGCAGCCGACTCCGCGGAGCCCCTGCCCGCCGTGGCCGCCGGCAACGTGGAGAGCTCTTCGCGCGTGGCCGACCTCGTGCTCGCCGCTTTCGGCAGAGCCCTGGGTCAGGGGACGATGAACAACCTGACGCTCGGCAACGCGAACTTCAGCTACTACGAGACACTTGGCGGCGGGCAGGGCGCTTGCGAGGATCAAGACGGACCCAGCGGCGTGCACGTGGCGATGAGCAACACGCTGAACACGCCGATCGAGGCGCTCGAGCGTGAACTTCCGCTACTCGTGAGCGAGTATGCGCTGCGCCGTGGCTCGGGTGGAGCGGGCAAGCACAGGGGCGGCGATGGCGTCGTACGTGAGCTCGAGGCGCTCAGCGACATGACCTTCTCGCTGATCGGCGAGCGCCGCCGTCACGCGCCCCCCGGCGCAAACGGCGGCGGGTCGGGCAAGCCGGGTCGCGACAGCCTGATCGGGCTGGATACCCTGAAAGGCACACGTGGCGAGCCACAGGTGTTGCCGGCGAAGACGACGGGTAGGCTTCATGCCGGTGAGCGACTTCGCATCGAAACACCAGGAGGCGGCGGATATGGAGCTCCACCCGAGCGCCACGATCCCATCGACCAGTCGACCTAGACGACGCTCAAATCCGGCCAACCAGACGACTTGACTACCACTCTGACAAGCCTGGAAAGTGAAGGCGTGACTGAGCGAATTGGCTTTCTCGGCCTAGGCATCATGGGCTCGCGGATGGCCGCGAACGTGGCCAACGCAGGCTATCCGTTGACGGTCTGGACGCATACCGAGGGCAAGGCCCAACGCTGGGCCGATGAGCACAACGCCACGGCCGTGGAGACGGCGGCGGAAGTGGCGGCGACCAGCGACATCGTCGTAAGCATGGTCGTCGACGGCGCCCAGGTCGAGAGCGTGCTGTGCGGCGGGAACGGTGTGGCTGACGGCGCCAAAGACGGTCTGCTCTGTGTGGACATGTCGACGATCGCCCCAACGGACACGCGCCGCATCGCCGGCCGCTTGAAGGAGCGTGGGATCGGCATGATCGACGCGCCCGTGACCGGCTCCTCGCCGCGCGCGCAGGCAGGGACGTTGACGATCATGGTCGGTGGCGAGGTCGAGGAGTTCGAGCGTGTGAAGCCGCTGCTCGAGACGATGGGCGAGTTGGTCGTGCACGTAGGAGAGCTTGGCCAGGGCGAGATGCTCAAGCTGATCAACAACTCCCTCGGGGCCGCAAACGCCGCCGCGGTGGCTGAGGCGCTGCTGCTTGCCGAGGCGACCGGGGTTGACTTGGACGCGCTCGTGGCGGTGACCCAGAGTGGCTCGGGCGCCTCGGCGCAGATGCAGATGAAGTCTGGAGCCATGCGCGCACATGACTATTCGACGCTGTTCAAGACCGAGCACCTGCTCAAGGACGTGCGGCTGTGCCTGGAGGAAGCGCAGGCGGCGGGAATCCCCTTCCCAGCGGCGGCCCATGCGCGTGACCTGCTGGCGGCGACGATGGGTCGTGGGCACGGGTCGGACGATTACGCATCCATCATCGAGGCCGCCGAGGGACTGGCCGGACGGAGACTTGCCTGACTCACTCGATCCGCATATCCAGAATGCGGTCCTGTGAAGCTCTCGTAACCGCGGTGTGCCAAAAAAAACCCTCGATTTGCAGGGGATTTGGGATTTTCGCTCGGATTTCGTATCTTTAACGGCAGCGACGCCCCGTGCCAAGGCCTTGTAGGCGGCGCGGATGGAGTAGCACGGTTCTCAGACGATCCCTCGTAGTCAGGTCTTTTCAAAATGCCAATTGCTCTCAAGGAATGGGCGGTCACCGTCCGCGCCCTCGCCGAAGGCGAGCAGCTGATCACCCTGCGCAAGGGCGGTATTCGCGAGCCCGAAAAGCACTTCAAGCTCGATCACGACCGCTTTTTCCTGTATCCCACGTTCGACCACCAGCGCAACGACCTCGTGCGCGAGTCTCATCAGCCGGAGCTGCGCCGGGCGCTGGAGGAAGGCGTGTGGAACGACGGCGAGCCGTCCGTGAACGCCTTCAGCGTCGAAGGCGGCATCCAGCAGCCCGAGCGGGTGCGCATCAGAGCCTGGGCCGAAGTGGCCGGCCATTTCACGATCTCAGATCCCCGCTGCGTCGATGCGCTCTCGCCCTTCTACGTGTGGACACCCGACTACGCCGAGAAGCGTCTTGAATGGAAGCGCCGCCATCCCCTGCATGTACTGTTGCTGCGCACCTACAGGATTCCCCGTCCGGTGACCGTCAAGGTCAAGGACGAGTACGGCGTTTGCAGCTCTTGGCTGGAGCTCCAGCGCGAACTGCCCTTCGAGGGCACGCCGGTTCTCTCCGACGGCGAGTTCGAACGGGCCGCCGAAGAGATCGAGAGCATCACGCGCGAAGCCGGGCAGCCGCTCGGCCAGCCGGTTCTCGTCTAGCACTCGTCCCACAGGTCCAAATCAGGAAGACCGCGCCGCATGCGGCGCGGTCCCGGACGGTGCATGCACCGTCCGGCGGGCCGGCACATGTGCCGGCCCGAACAGCAATAGGAATCGCTAAGCGAGTAGCTCCCGTGCGCGATCCGCTTGGGAGACAGGCACGAGCACATCGCGTCCGCCTGCCGCGATGAAGTCAGGCACGTCGGCGCCCCCGTTGCGCTTGAGCATGCTCGGTATCTGCTCCTGGCGCAAGAGACCCTGGATCAGTTCAGCCTCGGCCAGATTGCGCGCATAGGCAACCTTGACGAGATGGACGCGGTCGCTAGACCGCGATTTGCCCGATTTCCACCTCACGGACGCTGCCTTCCTCGATCAGATAGGAGCGGATCTCTGGCGTTTGCGAATCAGCCAGCCCAACGATGATCCACTCGACGCCCGGCCAGCTTGCCGCGAAGTTGATGTCGGTCTGCGACGGATAAGGGGCCGTGTGCGTGTGTGAGTGATAGATCGCGCCGATGTCCCAGCCGGCCTCGTCGAACTCGTTGATCGCCTGAATCACGTCTTTGCCATCGATCTCGAAGCGCTTGGGGCTCGCGTGGATGTTGCGCGCGGCGCGCACGCGCATCGCCTGCGCAGGCCTGTCGTCTGAGGCCAGAGCTACCGCCACCACTCCGCAACACTCGTTGGGCGCCTCCTCCCGCGCGTGCGCGAGAATCTGCTCAAGTAGCTCCGGGGAGATATCCATCTCTGTCAGCCTTCTCCCCCGCGCGCGCGTGGACCATCCCAAATCGGACAATCCCGCACCTGGCGGCTCACCACCAAACGGTGGAATCGAGGTTCTCGATCTCCTCGACCGGCAGCGTGTAGATGCCGCTCGACAAATACTTCCAGCCGTCGTCGGCGACGACGAAGACGACGTTGCCCTCATCCAGCTCACCGGCGATGCGCACCGCGACACGCGCGATCGCGCCGCTGGAGACGCCCGCGAAGACGCTCTCCTCGTCGAGCAGCTTGCGTGTCCACATGATCGCGTCGGTGTTGGTCACGAAGATCTTGCGGTCCAAGATGGAGAGGTCGATGATCGGCGGGATGAAGCCGTCATCTAGCGAGCGCAGGCCTTGTACAGGCTCGCCCTGCATTGGCTCGGCGGCAACGATCTTGCAGGCGTCGCCGAAGGTCTCCTTCAAACGGCGCCCGTTGCCCATCAACGTGCCACCTGTGCCAAGCCCGGCGACGAATGCGGACACCTCGTCCAGCTCCTCCAGAATCTCGAGCGCCGTGCCGTTGTAGTGGGCGTTCGGGTTGGCCATGTTGCCGTACTGGTAGGGCATGTAGTAGGAGGAGTCTTTCTCGGCCATGTCGAGCGCCTTCTCGACCGCGCCGTTGGAGCCCTTGGAGCCCTCCGAGTAGACGATCTCCGCCCCGTACATCTTCAGCAGCTGGGTGCGCTCGGGAGTGACGTTCTCGGGCATCACCACCTTCAGTCGGTAGCCCTTGCGCGAGCAGATCATGCCCAGCGAGATGCCCGTGTTGCCTGAAGTCGGCTCCAGGATCGTCTGCCCTGGGAGGATCGCGCCCTGGCTCTCGGCGTCCTCGATCAGCGCGCGCGCGACGCGGTCCTTGACCGAGCCCGTCGGATTGCGCGACTCGAGCTTTGCCCAGATGCGCACGCCCGGCTTGGGCGAGAGCCGCGGCAGCTCCACCAGCGGCGTGTTGCCGATCGACTGAATGATGTCGCCATAGCGACCTCCGCACGGCTTGTTCTGGACCCGCTCCGCAGCCATTACTTCACGGAATATAGCGCCGTCTGAGCGTCGCGCCGAATCGCTCGGCTGAGTGAAACGCGGACGGACGGGCGACGCAGCACGATCTCCCGGCTGGCCGAGCCAGATCGCCACGGGCGAAGCGAACCGTCGAGCAGGCCCCCGCTCCGACGCTGAACTGGCCAGATAACCAATATGCTGGTAGCGGAGATGGCAGGGGACTTCGACTACGACTGGTTGGTGATCGGCTCGGGCTTCGGCGGCAGCGTCTCGGCGCTACGTCTGTCGGAGAAGGGCTATCGCGTCGGCGTGCTCGAGTGCGGACGGCGCTTTGCCGACCACGAGTTTCCAGAGTCCACGGCTGACTACAAGCGCTACTTCTGGCGCCCGAAGATCGGCTGGAAGGGCATCTTCCGCCTGACTACGTTCAAAGACGTGTCGGTCGTCAGTGGCTGTGGCGTCGGTGGCGGCAGCCTCGGCTATGCCAACACGCTGTACGTACCGCCAACACCGTTCTTCGAGGATCCACAGTGGTCGGAGATCGCCAACTGGGAGGCGGAGCTTGCTCCTCACTATGAGGAGGCACAGCGGATGCTTGGGGTGACAATGAACCCCCACGACGACCCGGCTGACCAGCTGTTGCGCGAACTTGGCGAGGAGCTGGGTGTTTCTGACACCTACAAAAAGACGCCCGTCGGCGTGTTCTTCGGCGCGGAGGACGAGGCCGGCAAGCGTGTGCCCGATCCCTTCTTCGGCGGCGAGGGCCCCGACCGCACCGGCTGTCGACTGTGTGGTCGTTGCATGGTCGGCTGCCCCCACGGCTCGAAGAACACGCTCGTGAAGAACTATCTCTACCTGGCGGAAAAGCGCGGCGCACGCGTTTCCCCCGAACGCACGGTGATCGACATTCGCCCGCTAGGAACCGGCGACGGCAGCGACGGCTATGAGGTGGAAAGCATCCGCTCGGGAGCCTGGGTGCGCCGTGAACGCAAGCTGCAGCGAGCACGCGGCGTGGTCGTCTCGGCCGGTCCGCTCGGCACGAACACGCTCCTGCAACGCTGCCGCGTTGGCGGCTCGCTACCGCGCATCTCCACGCGACTCGGCGAGCTCGTGCGCACCAACAGCGAGGCGATCCTCGCCGTGACGGTGCCCGAGGACTATCCGGAGGACCTGATCAAACGAGTGGCGATCACCTCAAGCATCTATCCCGACGCGCACACGCACATCGAGACCGTCACCTATGGCAACGACGGCGACTCGATGAGCCGCTTGAACACGTTGCTGACGGGCGATGGCACGCGCGCGACGCGCCCGCTGAAGCTGCTCGGCCAGATCATTCGCCACCCCAAGCGCTTCGTGCAGGTGGTGCGGCCCAAGAACTGGTCACGGCGCACGATCATCATCCTCGTGATGCAGACGCTCGACAACGCGATCGCGCTGCGCCCCAAACAGGGCCCGTTCAAAACGCTATGGCTGTCAACCGAACAGGACCCTGAGCGTCCGATCCCCACGTTCATACCGGTCGCCAACAAGGCAGCCGAATGGTTTGCCGAGCGCACCGGCGGCATCGCGCAGAGCTCGTTCACCGAGGCCGCCCTGAACATCCCAACCACCGCCCACATCCTCGGCGGAGCCGTGATCGCCGCCGACGCCGATCACGGCGTGGTAGACGCCCATCAGCACGTCTTCGGCTACGAGAACCTGCTCGTGTGCGACGGCTCAGCGGTCCCCGCCAACGTGGGCGTCAACCCAAGCCTCACGATCACCGCGCTGGCCGAGCACGCGATGAGCCACGTGCCGGCGGCAGGTCTGGCGGTCGCGCCCGCATCAGAGACCGTCGCTGCATAGGCACAGGACCTGCTTTAGAGCAAGGGGAAAATGAAGGCGGCCGGGTCGCTTCCCCTCACAAAGCGCTAGGTGCTATTGGACGTTCAGCGCCCGCCGGCCATCGCCGGCAGGATCACAACCGTGTCGCTCTCGGCGACGGTGGTGTCGAGCCCATCCAACACACGCACGTCCTCGTCGTTGAGGTACACGTTGACGTAGCGGTTTAGCTCGCCGTCCGCCGAGAACAGCTGGTCGGCCGTGGCCGGATGCGAGTCGGCCAGGTCACGCAGGATCTCGCCGACGTTCTCGCCCGAAGCGCTCACCTCGCGCTCGCCGCCCACGGAGGGGCGCAATACCGGTGGGATCTTGATCTTGGCCATCGTGGTTGAGGAGCCTACCCGGCTGCCGCGCAGAACGCCTCGTAGTCCGGGAACACGCCCATCTCCTCGTCGGATATCTCATCTGGTGGGCGCGAACAGATCGGGCAGTCTGGGTCGCGGTGAACCTTGACCTCGGTGAGCGTGGCTGCCAGCGCGTCGTAGAGCAACAGGCGCCCGATCGCGGGGTCGCCGATGCCGAGGATCAGCTTGACCACCTCGGTTGCCTGCAACAGGCCCATCGTGCCGGGAAGTACGCCGAGCACACCATTGGCGCCACAGGAGGGAGCCAACTCGGCCGGCGGCGGCTCACGGAACAGGCAGCGGTAGCAAGGCCCCTCATACGGCTTGAAGACGGACAGCTGGCCGTCGAAGCCGAGAATCGAGGCGGACACGACAGGGATCTTCAGACGCACCGTGGCGTCGTTGAGCAGGTAGCGCGTGGGAAAATTGTCTACGCCGTCGACGATCACGTCGTAGCCCTCGATGATCTCCATGACGTTGGAGGCATCCAGGCGCACCGGGTACTTGATGACCTTCACGTCGGGGTTCAGCCCGTGGATCGTCTCCTCGGCGGAATCGACCTTGGGGATGCCGATGCGTTGGGTCGAGTGGATCACCTGGCGTTGGAGGTTGGAGAGGTCCACGACGTCGTCGTCGACGATCCCGAGCGTGCCTACGCCCGCCGCCGCGAGATACAGAGCCGTGGGCGAACCGAGACCACCGGCGCCGAGCAGCAGGACCTTCGCGTCGAGCAGCTTCTGCTGGCCATCGGTGCCGATCTCGGGAATCAACAGGTGCCGCGAATAGCGGTCGCGCTGCTCAGGCGAGAGCGTGCGCGGTACGTCCACCTCGTAGCCGCGGTCCTTCCACAGGGTGATGCCACCGGTCATCGACTCGACGTGCTCGTAGCCCAAGTCCTGTTCCAGCGTGCGGGCCCCGTAGGCGGAGCGGTTGCCCGAGGCGCAGTAGAGGATCACGTGGGCCGAGCGGTCGGGCACGATCCCCTCGATGCGCGTCTCCAGATAAGAGCGCGGCACGTGCTTGGCCCCGGGCAGGACGCCAGCGGCAAGCTCCTCGGTCTCGCGCACGTCGATAATCGCGACACCCTCCTGCAGCAGCTCCTTGACCTCGGAGGGATCTACCTCCTGGATCTCGCTCTTCACCTGGCGCAGCAGATCCGCACTCGACGGGCTCATCTGAAATCTCCTGAATTGCGGTCGGAATTCATGGAACTTCAGAAAGTATAGCGCCCGACACTCGAGATTTGAATGGGTCGTCGACTCGTGCTCATCTCCCCTACCCTTGCGTGCCGTGCGCCACCAAGCTCGCCTCTTGCTGCCCCTAGTCTGCGCCATCCTGGCGGTCGCGCTGATACTGGCGATCGTGCTGAGCGGCGGTCACGGCGGCTCCCGTACGAGCTCGAGCACGCCCAACGGCGACTTCGACGGCGCCGCGTTTCCCCCAGGCGTGCAGGCACGCGATTTCACGCTGACAAACCAGCGTGGCCAACGCGTGTCGCTGGGCGCATACCGCGGAAAGGTGGTGCTGCTGGCCTTTCTCTTCTCCAGGTGTCGCACGTGCGTACTGGTCGCCGACCAGGTACGTGGCGCGCTCGACGAAGTCGAAGGCACGCGGGGGGTCGCGACGGTCTTCGTCAGCACCGACCCACAGACCGATACACGCGCAAGTGTGAACCGCTTCCTGGATGAAACCTCGTTGAGCGGACACGTCGAATATCTGACCGGGACCCCGCGAGAACTGCAACCGATCTGGAAGGCCTATGCGATCCCTCCGGTGAGCGCCGGCAAGTACGCCTCCGAAGCGGGGAGCACGGTGCTTTTGATCGACCGCAAAGGCACCGAGCGCGTCGGCTTCGGCCTCGAACAGATAACCCCCGAAAGCCTCGCCCACGATCTTCGACTGCTTGCGGGCGCCTGACATCACGCAATCCCTCGTTCGCCATGCCGCCCCATTGGCCGACCCGGCGGGCGTCAACTCGAGGCTGATACCCTAGCTGTCAGGTAGGTATTCAGACGATGATGTTCTCAACCAAGGCCGAGTATGGCGTGCGCGTGATGGTGGAGCTGGCTCGCCGAGCCGGCAACGCTCCTGACGGCGTGGAGTCGGTTGTACCGTTGGCGGAGATCGCCGAGCACGATGGTATGCCGCTTGCCTACCTGGAGCATCTCGTCGCGCGTTTGCGCAAGGCGGGCCTGATCGACAGTCGCAGAGGCTCACGGGGCGGCTACATGTTGGCGCGCGGCGCCGAGCAGATCACCATGGCCGAGGTTGTCGAGGCACTGGAGGGGTCGATCGCCCCGATCGAGTGCATCTCTCAAACCTCGGACGGACGTGTGGTGTGCTCACGCGAGTCCGACCCGGACCACGTCTGCCCCACCAAGCTGCTGTGGACGCGCGTTCGCTTCTCGATCGTACGTACGCTGCGCGAAACGACCCTCGCCGACCTCCTTGCAGGCAACGAAGCACAGATCCTCACGGCCGGGCCCAACGGCGCCGCCAATGCATCCTCCACGCTACTCCCCACCGCACCGATGACCGCCTCCACCCCACTTCCGTCGATCCCCGCCTGACGCTTTTCAGTTCCCGTCCCCGTCCCCGCTCAGAGCAAAGGAACCATGGCCGACCTCGAAATCATCAACCTGCACGTGCGCACCGAGGATCGCGAGATCCTCAAGGGCGTCAACCTGAGCATCGACAAGGGCGAGGTTCACGCCCTGATGGGACCCAACGGCTCAGGCAAGTCGACGCTTGCCAACACAATGCTCGGCCACCCCTCCTACGAGGTGACCGAGGGCAAGATCGTGTTCAAGGGCGAGGACATCACCGAGGCCGAGTCACACGAGCGCGCCAAGGCCGGGTTGTTTCTGGCCTTCCAATACCCCGTGTCGATTCCAGGGGTGTCGGTGGCCAACTTCCTGCGCATGGCGATCAATGCGAAAAGGGAGGAGCCAATCCGCGTGAAGGAGTTCGGCGTGCAGCTGCAGCGCGCGATCGAGCTGCTCGACGTGGACAGAGCCTTCACCTCCCGCCACCTCAACGATGGCTTCTCCGGCGGCGAGAAGAAGCGCGCGGAGATCCTGCAGATGGCGATGCTCTCGCCCGACGTCGCGATTCTCGACGAGACCGACTCGGGCCTTGACATCGATGCGCTGCGCACCGTCGCCGAGGGCGTGCAGAAGCTGCACGACGAACAGGGACTTGGGGCGCTGATCATCACCCACTACCAGCGCATCCTGCACTACGTCAAGCCTCAGTTCGTGCACATCCTGATGGATGGACGCATCGTGCTGGAGGGTGGAGTCGAGCTGGTGGAGCGCCTGGAGCGCGAGGGCTACGACCAGATCCGCCAGGAATTCGGCGAGTCGGGAGAGCTGGCGGCATGAGCGCGGCCAATGGCTCGGCGACGGCGGGCGTGGAAGTCTCCGACGATGTGACCGGCGCCGGCGAGGGCGTCGTCGTCAAGCCTGGGCGCCATCGCGAGGCGTCGCTCTACCACGCGCTGGCAGGTGCCGGCGATGGTGACGGTCGCACGCTTGCACAGCTGCGCGAGGCGGCGTTGCGTGCCTTCGAGGACAGCGAACTGCCGGTGTGGCGCCGCTCTGGCTTCTGGACGACGAGCTTCGCCGAGCTCGACGAGGGACTGCTGGTGCCGCGCGAGACGACACCAAACCCACATGACGGGAACGTGCCAGAGTTCGTGACGAGCGCCATCCCTGAGCGCCCCCGCGCAGGACGGATCGTGCAGCTAGACGCCTCGGTGGTGCACGTGGAGCTCGACCGGCGACTTGCCGAGCAGGGCGTGATCCTCTGCTCGCTGGAGCAGGCTGCCGAGCTACACGGCGAGCTGTTCGCGCGGTGGTACTCCAAGCGTCTGACGATCGACCGCCACAAGCTGGAGGCCGCCAACGCGGCCTTCTGGACCGGCGGCGCGTTCCTGCATGTGCCCGAGGGCGTGATCGTGGAGGACCCCTTTGAGATCGTGTACGCGATCTCGGGCCCCGGCGTGGCGCAGTACGGCCGCACGCTCGTGATCGGCGGACGCTCGAGCGAGTTCCGCGTACACGAGCACGACCTTGCTGCCGATTTCGCGGAACCGGACGTCGCTGAAGACGCCACTCGGGACTCCGAGGACGGAGTCGGCCGCCCCGAAGGGCACACCCAAAGGGCACACGGCAAGCAATCGCTGCACGCGGGCGCGTTTGAGATGTACCTGCAGGATGGCGCTCGTTGCCGCCTGGCGCAGGTGCAGGATTGGGGCAGTGGCGACGTATTCGACTCCTCCACCCGCTTCGTGGGCGTGGGCCGCGACGCCTACTGCCACTGGCTGCCCGCACTGCTAGGCGGCCATCTGGTGCGCCACCACTTCGAGCTTGCGGTGATGGAGCCGGGCGGCGACATGGCGTTCCGCGGCCTGTTCTTCACGGAGGCCCAGGAGCATCTGGACACATTCGCTGTGGACCTGCACGAGACCGGACCCTCCGGCGGGGACGTGCACTGGCGCGGCGCCGCCACAGGTCAGAGCCGAGCGAGCTTCGAGGGCTTGATCCAGATCGACCCAGGCGCGCAGAAGACGCACACCTACCTGCAGATTCACACGCTGATGCTCTCCCCCAAGGCGCGCTTGGACGCGATCCCCTCCGTGCTCGTCTCCGCCGACGACGTATCGGCCTCACATGGCGGGACGGTGGGCGAACTGGATGAGGCGTCGATCTTCTACATGGCCAGCCGCGGCCTCGATCGTCCCTCGGCCGTACGGTTGCTCGTCGAGGGCTTTTTCGAGCCGGTGCTCGGCCAGCTCGAAGATGAGCCGCTGGAAGAGCTCGTGCGCACCAAGGTCGCGAGCAAGCTGGCGCGCGCGAAGGACGACATCGAGGCCTATGCGACCGCCAGGTAGAGAGCGGCCCGGCGCGGAGATGTGATGTCCGTTTTTGCTCGACATACGATAATAGCTACATATTGTAGTTACTATGGTAGTTGACACAAAAAGTACATATACCCCTCAGCAGCCTTCGGCGACCGCCATCGACATGCATGGTGGCGACGCGGCCCATCTCTCGACGGGGCTTGAGGCGAATGCTGGGCCGGGCGGCATCGCACTCGACGTGCGAAACGACTTCCCGATCCTCGCGCGCGAGTTCGACGGGCGCCCACTTATCTACCTCGACTCGGGCGCCACCTCGCAGAAGCCGACGGCCGTCATCGAGGCGATCAACGCCTACTACCGCGAGCGCAACGCGAACGTGCACCGCGGCGTGTACGCGCTCGCCCAGGAGGCCGACGCCGCCTACGACGGCGCACGCAAGAAGGTCGCCGCATTCGTCGACTGGGAGCCGAAGACGACGATCTTCACCAAGAACGTGACCGAGGCAATCAACCTCGTTGCCTACGCGTGGGGCCGCGCCAACGTGGGACCCGGCGACGCGGTGCTCATCACCCAGATGGAGCACCACGCGAACATCGTGCCCTGGCAGGTGCTGTGCCGCGAGCGCGGCGCCGAGCTGCGCTACCTGGAGGTGGACGAGCGTGGAGAGCTATCGCTCGAGCAGCTCGACCGGGAGCTGGCGAGGGGCGACGTGAAGCTGGTGGCGTTCACGCATGTCTCGAACGTGCTCGGCACGATCGTGCCTGTCGCGGACATGACCGCCCGCATCCGCGCCGCGGGCGCGACTTCGTTGGTGGATGGCGCCCAGGCGGTGCCGCACATGCCGGTGGACCTCAACGCGCTCGGCGCCGACTTCTACGCGTGGACCGGCCACAAGGCGCTTGGGCCGACCGGCATCGGCGTGTTGCACGGTCGCGCGGAGATCCTGGATGAGATGCAGCCGTTCCTGACCGGCGGCGACATGATCGCCTCGGTGGACTTCGACGACGCCACCTGGAACGAGCTGCCCTACAAGTTCGAGGCGGGCACGCCACCGATCGCCGAGGCAGTGGGGCTGGGGGCGGCCGTCGACTATCTGTCGGCGCTCGGGATGGAGCAGGTCCGCGCGCACGAGCGCGAGCTGACCGGATACATGCTCGATCGTCTGGGAGAGGTGCCGGGCCTGCGCTTCGTCGGGCCGCCCGAGGCCGTGAATCGCGGCGGCCTCGTGTCGTTCACGATCGAGGGCATGCACGCCCACGACATCGCCGAGCTGGCCAACCGCGGGGGCGTGTGCATTCGCGCCGGGCACCACTGCGCGCAACCGCTGATGCGCTGCCTGGGCGTCGGAGCGACCGCGCGCGCCAGTGTGGGCGTCTACAACGAACCAAGCGACGTGGACGCCCTGATCGACGCGTTGATCGCGGGCATAAAGGTGTTCGGCCTCTAGAAGACCAAGCGGCACGCGCGAGGTAGATCAAACGATCACGGACTTCATCGACTGCCACCGACCATCGACCGGCACGACCTTCCATCCAAAAACATCAACCCACAAAGACACCACCCTTTATGGACGACCTCTACCGCGATTACATACTCGATCACTACAAGCGCCCGCGCAACTTCGGCGAGCTGGACCCGCACGACATGGAGGGCCTCGAGCACAACCCGCTGTGCGGCGACGAGCTGGGCGTACACATCCGTGTCAAGGATGGAAAGATCGAGGACCTGCGCTTCCACGGCCACGGCTGCGCGATCTCCCAAGCCTCGGCGTCGATCGCATCCGAGGAGCTGATGGGCATGGATCTGGAGGAGGTCGGCAAGCTCGACGCCGACTGGGCGATCGACCTGCTTGGCATTCCAGTGTCGGCCACGCGACGCAAGTGCGCACTGCTCGGGTTGAAGGTGGTCAAGGGCGCCGTCACCGGCGACAACAGCTGGCCCGTGGGATCGATTTGATTGACGAGCCCACCCTCCCCGTTCACGAGCGCGTAAGAAGTCCTCACCACCGAGAGAATTTGCCGCAGACCTCCGGGCACGAGCCCCGACATCGATACAATTCCTAGTCCAGAGCACAGGATTCACAAAGGGAGCCCCATGGCGACGCTAGACCAGACGAAGATCGCAAAGCCCAGCCCGATCGTCGAGGACGAGCAGGGGCAACTGCTGGCGCGCAAAGGCATCTCGCGCGAGGTGGTGCGGGAGCTCTCCAAGGTCAAGGGCGAGCCCGACTGGATGGCCGAGAAGCGTGTCAAGTCGCTTGAGATCTACGAACGCAAGCCGGTGCCGACGTGGGGCCCGGACCTCAGCGGCCTGAACCTGGACGAGCTGGTGCTCTACTCCCCCCCCACCGCTGGGCGCTTCAAAAGCTGGGACGACGTGCCCGAGGAGATGAAGCAGACCTATGAGGACCTCGGCATCCCCCAGGCCGAGCGCGAGCACCTCGCCGGCGTGGTGGGCGTGTGGCGCCAGGAGCCCGTGTATGAGGGCCTGAAGGAAGAGTACGCCAAGCTCGGGATCCTGTTCTGCTCGATGGACACCGCGATCACCGAGTATCCCGATCTCGTGCAGAAGTATTTTATGAACAAGTGCGTGCCCCCACAGGACAACAAGTTCTCGGCGCTACATGGCGCGGTGTGGTCGGGCGGGTCGTTCCTGTACGTGCCCAAGGGCGTGAAGGTGGACCTGCCATTGCAGGCCTACTTCCGCATGGAGGGCGCCGGCGAGGGTACCTTCGAGCACACCTTGATCATCGCCGACGAGGGCTCGGACGTGAACTACATCGAGGGTTGCACCGCCCAGACATACAGCGTCAACTCGATGCACTCCGCCGTCGTTGAGATCTTCGTGCACGAGGGCGCCAAGGCCCGTTACACGACTGTGCAGAACTGGTCCAAGGACGTCTACAACCTCAACACCAAGCGCGCCGTCGTCGACGCCGAGGGCACAGTCGAGTGGGTCGGTGGCTCGATGGGCGCCAAGTACGTGATGCTCTACCCCGGCTCCTACCTGATGGGCGAGGGCGCCCGCGCCGACCATCTCAACGTGGGCGTCGCCGGCAAGGGCGTGCACAAGGACACGGGCGCCAAGGTCGTGCACCTGGCCCCCAACACCACCTCGAATATTCTCGCCAAGTCGATCTCCAAGGACGGCGGGATCATGGGCTACAGGGGCCTCGTCAAGATGGGCCACAACAGCGCTGGCTCAAAGGCCCGCGTGCAGTGCGACGGCCTGATGATGGACGGCGAATCGCGCTCTGACACTTGGCCTGACATTCAGATTCAGAACCCCAACGTGGCGGTCGCGCACGAGGCAACGGTGGGGCGCATCTCTGACGACCAGCTCTTCTATATGGGCTCGCGCGGCTTCACCGAGGACGAGGCCGCGGCGATGATCGTCAACGGCTTCATCGAGCCGGTGACGAAGGAGCTGCCGATGGAGTACGCGGTCGAGCTCAACCGCTTGATTCAGTTGGAGATGGTCGGCTCCATAGGCTGACCAGCCGTCCGGACCCCGCGGCCCGGCAGCGAAGCTCACGTCCGCGTTGCGCGCCCCAGTCGACACCATCGCCGCACCGTTGTTTCCCACGAAACTGCCGTGGGTCAACACGAACGGGGCGCAGGCGAGCATCCTCAAGCGCGGGCAGCCGATGCTGGTCGAGTTCTGGGACTTCTGCCGACCCAACTCGATCAGGACGCTCCCATACGTGAGGGCATGGCACGAGCGCTACGCCGCCGACGGCTTGCGTGTGATCGGCGTTCACTGTCCCGGCTTTGCGCCGTCCCATCCCGAGCAGGCCGTGCGCAATGCCGTCGAGCGCCTGGAAATAACCCATCCGGTGCTGATCGACAGCGAGTTCGAGGTCTGGCAGGAGTACGAGAACCGCGGTTGGCCCGCGCGCTATCTGTTCGACGGGCATGCGCGCCTTTTCGACTACCACTACGGCGAGGGTGCCTACGTAGAGACCGAGCTGGCCATACAAGAGCTACTCGGCGTAGAGCGCGAGCCACTCGAGCCGCTGCGCCCGGAGGACGCGGCCGATGCCCAACTGCTGCCTCAAACCGAGGAGCAAGCTGGCGCGTGGTCGGGCCCCTACGAAGCCGGCAGTGTTTGGGCCGTACTCGACGGATCGGGCACGGTGACGGTCGGCACGGGTACCAGCAAGAGAGCGCCAACCGAGGAGATGATGCTGAGCGTCCAGAGCCCGGGTGCATACAAGCTGGTCGAGCACGAGCACCATACTCAGGGGATGCTCAGCCTCGAGGTCGGCTCAGGAGTTGAGTGCCTGGCGACTTGCTTCACGCCAGGAGTCGCTTGAGTCCCTCGGCTTGTCGATCGACCTGGGGAGAGTGGCGCGTACGGTAGGAGCGCGTCGCACGCTCGATTTAAGGTGTGCGTAATCTCTGCCGCCGACAATTTCGGTGTGTCTACCGTCCTTGTCGTCGATGACGAGCCGATCGTGCGCGACGTGGTCGTGCGCTACCTCGAGCGCGACGGGCACAGGACACTCGAGGCCGCCACCGGCGATGAGGCACGGAGCCTTTTGGAACGTGAGTGGCCGTCGCTGGTCGTTTTGGACGTGATGCTGCCGGGGGTGAGCGGGCTCGAGCTGTGCCGCTGGATCCGCTCGCGCTCGGAGGTGCCGATCATGATGCTGACGGCGCTCGGCGAGGAGGCCGATCGGATCGTTGGTTTGGAGCTCGGGGCTGACGACTATCTGACCAAGCCTTTCTCGCCCAGGGAGCTTGCGGTTCGAGTTCGCAAGCTGATGCGTCGCACGGTCCAGCCGATCGTCGGCAGAGCGCAGACGATCGCTTTTGGCGATGTCGTGATCGATCCGATGGCACGTGAGGCTCACAAGGGCGGCGAGCCGCTCAAGCTAACGTTGAAGGAGCTGGACCTGCTCCTGTTCTTTGTGTCGAATCCGCGACAGGTGTTCTCACGCGATCAGCTGATGGACCGTGTGTGGGGATATACGACCGCCCTCGATACGGGGACGGTGACGGTCCATGTTCGCCGCTTGCGCAAGAAGATCGAGGAGGATGCTTCGCGTCCACGTCACCTCGAGACGGTCTTCGGCGTCGGCTACAGGTTCACGCCGTGATCGCTTTCGCGCTCATCGTGTCCTCGAGCACGCTCGTCGCGGGCGTGGCGCTGGCCCTGGCCCTGCGTCTGCTGCCGACGGTGCGCATGCAGCTCGTGGGACTTGCGCTGCTGGCGGTGGGCTTGCCGCTGGCGGCGGTGATCCTGGGTGGTCTTGTGATGTTCCATATGCACGACGACGTGAAGATCCTGGCCGTGGCGGCAGCCTCGGCCTCGACGGCGCTCGCCGCGGCGTTGCTGCTCGGAGCGCAGATCGCGCGGCGTATCCGTGGACTGGAGGTGGCGGCCGACGAGCTCTCCGGCGGGGAGCTGAAGGCTCGCGCTCCGACTGAGGGGCCGCGCGAGCTCGCGCACGTCGGCGAGGCTTTCAACGCGATGGCGGGAAACATCGAGGCGCTCTTCGATGCGCGTCGCCAGCTCGTCGCCTGGGCGAGTCACGATCTGCGTACGCCGGTAGCCTCGATTCAGGCGATGCTCGAAGCGGTCGAGGATGGTCTTGCTTCGATCGACGAGTACCTGCCAGCGCTACACCAGCAGACGCGTACACTCGCAAGCCTGATCGACGATCTGTTCGAGCTCGCGCGCATCGATGCGGGAGCGCTCACGCTCGAGCTCCGTGAGGCCCAGCTCCCACAGCTCGTCTCTCACTGCGTGAGCGGCCTGGAGGCCGACGCGCGAGCGCGGCAGGTACACCTCGAGAGTCAGCTCGACGACGCCTTGCCCGACGTTCGCTGCGCTCCTGAGCATGTGCAACGTGTGCTCTTGAACCTCGTGACCAACGCGCTGCGGCACACTCCTTCAGACGGCTCGGTGCTCGTCAGGGCGAGACGGCGCAATCGTGAGTTGGAGGTATCGGTCGAGGACACGGGCGTCGGGCTCAGCAAGGAAGCCCAGCAACGCATGTTCGAGCGTTTCTGGCGCGACGATGCCTCGCGTACTCGCGCGAGCGGCGGCGCTGGGCTGGGGCTCGCCATAGCGCGAGGCTTCGTGGAGGCGCAGGGCGGTCGTATCTGGGCGGAGAACCGGCCCGAGGGAGGTGCGCGCTTCGCGTTCACGCTCCCGATCGCAGAGCCCTCCGCGATCGCCTGACTCGCTCGGGCAGCGGCGCAAACGATTCACGGAATGTTCATCTTCGTGCAAGAGGGACGTTAGGAGCCCCAGGCATCGTGCCCGTGGTCGGGGAATGATCCCCGCCCAGTCCAGGAGGTTTACCTATGAAGCTGCCTCATCTCGTCATCCCGCTTGTGCTGGCCCTGGCCGGCGCCACGGCGACATCCGCGGCCGCCCACGAAGGGCGCGAATTTGGCCACCATGAATCCCCGGTCGTCGGTCACGCCTACGTCAACGACAACACCGCGGTATCGAACACCGTGGCTGGCTTTGACCGGCACGCCGACGGGTCGCTTACTCCAATCTCCGGCTCTCCGTTTCCTGTCGGCGGCGCGGGGCTCGGCGCCGGCTTGCCCTCGCAGGGCGCGATTCAGCTCTCAAGCGACGGGCACTACCTGCTCGCGGCAGACGCCGGTAGCAACCAGATATCGGTGCTGCGAGTTGGTTTCAACGGTGTACCCCAGCCGGTTGGCGCTCCCGTGCCCTCCGGTGGCGGCGAACCGCTCAGCATCGCGGTCTCCGGCAATCTCGTGTACGTCGCCAACGCCGGCGCGGGCGCGCCGAACATCACCGGATTCACGCTTGCCCCGAACGGATCGCTGAACCCGCTGTCAGGCTCGACCGTCTCGTTGCCGGCCGGCTCGGGTCCGGATGACGTGTTGATCGACCCGAAGGGCCGGAGACTCGTCGTCGACCTGGATAACACCTCGACGATCGCGAGCTTTCACGTTCTTCATGATGGCTTGCTCGTCGCCGCTCCGGGCTCGCCCATAGCGGCGCAGGGAGCAGGACCGTTCGGCGCGGAGTTCAGGCCGAGCAATCCCTCACAGCTGTTTGTCAGCAACGCCCACGGCGGGGCAGGCAACGGAAACGTCTCGGTCTTCTTGGCGAGCGGCAGCACGGGTCAGCTGGCTCCGATCGGCGCATCCCCATTCGCCGACCTTCAGACAGCACCCTGCTGGGTGGAGATCAGCCACGACGGACAGTTCCTGTTCACGGTGAACACCGCGTCAGGCTCGATCTCGAGCTACTCGATCAATCCCGATGGCTCACTGGTCTTGCTCGGCAGCACACCGTTCGGCTCGGCCGGAGCGGGCGCCGTCGACGCCCGTCTGTCCCCCGACGGCAGGACGCTGCTGGTAGATGGAAGCAAAGCCAACGTCATCGCGTCGTTCGCGGTAAACGGTGGAAGCCTCGCCGAACTGCCCAGCTCACCCACGCCGCTGCCCGTGGGTGCCTTCGCGGCAGGCCTCGTCGCCGACTGACGAATGCGGCCGCCGCCGGCTCGGGATATGTCTTACGAGCCGGCGGCGCGGCTGCGCCCTGCTCCCCGCGCTCAGTCGCGCACGGCGGCCAGTTCGACCTTCGAGCGATCGTCGAGCAGCCGTCGCAACTGGGGCGGGCCTTCATCCTCCACGAGCACGCTACCCCCCGGCCAATAGGGGCTCTCACCGGGCGTGTCGGTGACGAAATACGAGTCATAGGTCCAGCAGCCGGCGTTGAGCAGACGCGCACCCGCGGGCCCACGCCACTCCGCGTCCACATCTCCCGGCAACGGCCCGGCGCGGTGTGTGTGACCGAAGATCACGTGTGCGTCGCCGAGACCGAGGCGAGCGGCCACCTCCCCCATCGCACGCAAGCCCGCGCGACGTAGCTCCGCCGTCGAGATGTCGGCTTGAAAGGAGCCGATGCCCGCCCTGTTGAGAGCCGCGACCGCAAACGGGAAGGCACCGACCAGCGCGCGAGCGCGCCAATCGAAGCCATTGCCGCCTGTGCCCGTCCGGGTATTTCGTCCCTTGCCCGCAAGCGCGCGCCAGACGCGCACGGTGGACTGCCCGTTGAGCGTGGACCCCGTCGGGGCCTGGCGCGCGACTGCGTCGATCCACGCGAACACAGGCGCAGTGACGGCCTCGTAGTCCGCAACCGTGGCAAACGCGTCAGTCGGCCGGCTCTGCACACGCGCGGTCATGCCGATGCCAAGTCTCTCCATCGTTGGGATCGACAGGTGACAATCGAGGTAATGGCCATGAGTGGCGTACACGTCGGGCCCCAGCCACAGACCGGGATAGGCGGCGCTCAAGCGTGCCGGCTCGGCCCACACGGCAAGTGCGGCGAGCATGGAGGAAGCTTCCTCGGCGCTAAAGCGCTGCTCCAGACCAAGCGGTAGGAGCTCCGGCGCTTCGTCACGGCTCCGCGCCCAAGACTCCAGGAGCGCATGGTCGTGGTTGCCGGGGACAACCACGATCTCACGCCCGGCAAACGTCCGTCCGAGCTCCTCGAAGAACGGCCGCGCGGCGGCAAGCGCGTCGCGGCGCGGGCCGTGGCGCAGCTCGAGCACGTCCCCAAGCAAGACAAGTCGATCGATGTCCTGGAGCGCGTCGATCAGCGCGGCGCGGGGCCCGGAACGGCGCAAAACGTCGGCGCCTGAGCCCGCGCCGAGATGCAGATCTGAAACTACAAGCGTGCGCGTCAAGACGCCGCGGCGACTGCCTCGCGGATCGGCTTCGGCAGCATAAAACGCACATCCTCACGAACCACGTGGAATTCGGATATGTCCTCGACGCCGCGCGCACGGAAGAAGTCGAGCAGATCCTGAACCAGATCGTCTGGGGCGCTGGCGCCCGAGCTGACGCCGACGACGCGCTTGCCGGCAAGCCACTCCTCGCGCACCTCGCCGGCGTGATCGATCAGGTAGGCCTCGGTGCCACAATCGTGGGCGACCTCCACCAGACGCACGGAATTGGATGAGTTGCGCGAGCCGATCACGAGCATCAGGTCGCAGTCGCCCGCCATCTGCTTGACGGCGGCCTGACGGTTGGTGGTTGCGTAGCAGATGTCGTCGGTGCGCGGACCGGCAATCGCCGGGAAACGCTCGTGCAGTCGCTTGACGATCGCCGTCGTTTCATCCACCGAGAGCGTGGTCTGCGTGATGTAGGCGACGCGCTCGGGGTCCTCGACGACAAGCTCGTCCACGTCCCGCTCGCTCTCGACGAGCACGATGTGCTCTGGAGCCTCCCCCATCGTCCCCTGCACCTCCTCGTGGCCGGCGTGACCGACGAGCACGATCGTGTAGCCGTCCTGCGCAAAGTGGACCGCCTCGCGATGGACCTTCGTCACAAGCGGGCAGGTGGCGTCGATCGTCTCGAGCCCGCGTGCCTGTGCGTCGCTGCGCACTTGCGGCGAGACACCGTGGGCGGAGAAGACCGTGAGCGCCCCCTCCGGCACTTCCGAGACGTCCTCGACGAATACGGCGCCACGCGCGGTCAGCAACTCGACCACGTGCTTGTTATGAACGATCTGCTTGCGCACGTAAACGGGCGGCCCGTGCAGGTCGAGCGCGCGTTCGACCGTTTGCACGGCACGATCGACGCCGGCGCAATATCCGCGCGGCGCGGCCAGCAGGAGCTTCTCGACCGTGTTCGGCGTTGTGGCCGTTTCCGTAGACATCGCATCCCATTGTAGAGGCGCCAGCGGGCCACGCTTCGCAGATGGTCTGCGTCCGAGACCGTCCGCGCGCACGCGATGGGTACTCTTGGCTAATGGCGCAGCAACACCTCGACAGGCTCACAGCGGTGGACGCCTCCTTCCTGCACCAGGAGGGGCGCAACTCGCACATGCACGTGGGCGGGCTCACGTTGCTGGAGGGCCCGCCGCCGGCGATGGAGGAGTTCCTCGAGCAGATCCGCAAGCGTCTGCATCTCGTGCCTCGCTACCGCCACAAGCTGGCCTATACGGCGCTCGACAGCGGCCGTCCGGTGTGGGTCGACGACCCGGGCTTCAACCTCGAGTTCCACGTGCGCCACACGGCGCTGCCGGCCCCGGGCAGTTGGGAGCAGTTGCGCAACCTGACGGCGCGCATCTTCTCGCAGGCGCTCGACCGCTCCAAGCCCCTATGGGAGATGTGGCTGATCGAGGGCCTCGATCCAAGGATGGACGGCCATGGCGCCCCTGCCCGCGACCGCTTCGCGCTGATATCCAAGACCCATCATTCGCTGATCGACGGGATCGCGGGCGTCGATCTCGCGACGGTCCTGTTCGACCTCGCACCGGAGCCAGAGCCCTTGCGTCATTCGGGCAGAGCGTGGAAACCGAAGCCGGAACCGGACGCGACCGAGCTCGTCGCGGTGGGCGTACGCAGCGCGGTACGCGCGGGCGTGGAGATGGTGAGCGGGGCGGTACATGCGCTCACCCATCCCGAGCGCACGCTCGAGCGAGCGCGCGAGGCCGCGGAGGGCGTCGGCGAGATCGTTTGGGCCGGACTGAACCCGGCGCCCGACACACCTTTGAACGTAGAGATCGGGCCGCACCGGCGCTTTGTCGGGATCGCGGCACAGCTGGATGACTTCAAGCTCGTCAAGAACGCCTTTGGTGGCACGGTCAACGACGTGGTCCTGGCCGTCGTGACGGGTGCTCTGCGCTCGTTCTTGATTGAGCGCGGGGTGCGCACGGAGGGCAAGGAGATGAGAGCGCTCGTGCCGGTCTCGGTGCGCACCGTGGGCGAGCGTCACGAGGGCGGCAACCGGATCGTCGTGATGCGGGGCCCCTTGCCCGTGTACATCGCCGACCCGCTGCAGCGCCTGCGCTTCGTCAGCCACGCGATGGACGGCCTGAAGGAGTCAAAGCAGGCCCTCGGCGCGGAGGTGATCGCCGGCGCGCAGAACTTCGCGCCGCCCACGATCCTGGCGCAGGCCTCGCGCCTGAACTTCTCCACGCGCCTGTTCAACCTGATCGTGACGAACGTGCCAGGGCCCCAGTTCCCGCTGTATGTGCTCGGGCGGCGCATGGAGCGCGTGTTCCCGGTGGCCTTTCTGCCCGAAAACCACGCGCTCGCGGTGGCAATCATGTCCTACGCGGGCGAGATGAACTTCGGCCTGCTGGGCGACTTCGACGCACTGCCGGACATCGACTCGCTCGGCGAGAGCATCAAAGCGGAGCTGGCGGAACTGGTCGAGCTGGCCCGCGAAAACAGCAAGAAGACTGCACCCCGACGGGCCGCTACTAGCGCCGTTGGGCAAGCGAGACAAGGACGCAAGGAGCGTAGTGTGCGCTAGCACATGAGCGACTGAGGACGCAGTATCGCGCCGCCCAACGGCGCTAGTAGCCCAGGGCGAACTTTGCGTCCTCCGACATCTTCTCAGGCGACCACGGGGGCGTGAAGACCATCTCCGATTCGACGGTGGCGACGCCGTCGAGCTCGCCCACGAACTCTTCGATCTGCTCGGTCACCTGAGGCCCGATCGGGCAGCCGGGTGTCGTGAGCGTGAACGTGACCTGCACGTCCCCCCCTGAGACCTCCACGCCGTAGATCAACCCCAGCTCCACGAAGTCCAGGCCAAGCTCGGGGTCGATCACGTTGGACAAGGCGTCCATCACGTCATCGACGGTGACCGTCGTTTCCTCATGCATATCCATGACTCTAGCGACTAGGACGTTCTAGGGGCAAGCGAGACAAGGACGCAGGACCCGCAGTGTGCTCTGCACACAAGGGTCCGAGGACGCCGTATCGCGCCGCCCATAGGACGTCCTAGTTGTAGGAGCCGAGGCGGTCCCACTGATACAGCTGGATGCACTCCTCGGCCAGCTCGATGGCGCGGGCGCGGGACAGGTGCGGCAACACGGTGTCGAGCGCCTGTTCCTCGGCGACACCGGCTTGGAAGGCTTCCTCGCCTTTGAAGCCGGCGGCGATCTTCAGCGCCTCGCGGCGATTCTCGCCGAGGCTCGGAAAGACGCCGACGAGGAAGTCGGTGTTGGGCACGGGATGGCCGACCTCGAGCGAGGCGTGCCAGGCGGCCAGTAGGTGTAGGTCGTCCTGATCCAAGCCGGCGATCGCGCGCTCGTAGTGGAACGTGAGCTCCTGGTCGGGGAGATCGTCGACCCATGCGCGCACGACCTCTCCGACGAGCTGCCGGCGGGCCTCGCGGCCGACGGAATCCGCGATTACGCGTATCGCGTCGTGTGGCTCGATGAAGCAGAGCGGCATAACCGGCACTTTAGGGGCCGGTGTGGACGTAACTTTTCGATCAGACTTCGAGCGCCGCTTCAGCTTGCTCGAGCCCGTGCTCATCGCTCATGTCGAGCGCGAAGCCGAGCGTCGCGCGTTCTCGCGTCGGGTCCACCACGCTCCAGTTGTAAAGCGCCAGATCGAGCGCTTCGATCGGGATCGCGGCGGCCTCCGCGAGCACTTGAGCGCGCCGTTCGATGATCAGCGGATCGCCGATCGCGAAGACGCGCTTGACGGCCTGCGGCGTGAGATCGGATGCCTGCGCGGAGCGTGTGACGAGCTGCAGCGAGTCGGCGCGCAGCTCGTAGAGGCCGAGGCGCCCCAGCGTGACCAGCAGGTCGTAGCGGCCCATGCGTCCGAAGCCGGGTAGCGCCAGGCGCTCGAACAGCCGCGCGAAGCGTCGCTGCGGAGTCCACTCGGGCTCGCCCGTAAAGGCCAGCTGCTGCGAGCCGGCGTTCTCGGCGAAGCGTCGGTACGCGACCAGGGTCTCACCACCGCGGGCAGGGTCGTGGGAGCTGCGCGGTCCGAGCGGAACCTCCGCGATGTCGGGGATCGTGCCCGATGCCCAACTCGAGAGCAGTGCCTGGCGGATGCCGACAAAGGGCTGTGCGCCTTGCAAGGGCGACAGATAGGCGGCCAGGAAGCACATCCAGGTCGTCTGCTCGACGTCCCCGCAATCGCGCGCCTCCGCGTATAGGTCGGGCGGCGCGGCGGTGAGCGTGAGCAGTCTCCCGCTTGCGAACCCGATCTCCCGCACCAGCCGCAGCGCGTCCTCGGATGAGTGAAGTCCCGGAACAAGCTCACAGCGATAGCCGTCGTCCTCGGAGCGCGCCTCGCGATGCACCCGCACTTCCTGGGTGCGACGCGCGTAGGTGCGCCCGGTTGCGCGCACGGCGCTCGCCCCGCCACGCGACGCCGCCCCCATCCCACCGTTGGTCCGAGCGCTGCCGCCACCTTGCCGCTTGGGCTTGAGCTTCTGTCCGGGTATGGTGTCGCGACAGATCGGGCAACGCTGGACGAAACGGTTGTGGCGGCAGAATGCTTGTGTCACATGGCTAACGCTAGCGACCTGGAGCCTCTTCCGGCGGCGATGGCCTCTCTACTTGTGTTTGGTCTTCTTGTGTTTGGGCTTCTTCTTGACTTTCTTCGTCGTCTTGTGCTTTGGACAGTTGGTGGTCGTAACGGGGGTGTTTTGGTGTATGGACAGCCCGTTTTGTGCGGTAAACGCGTTGGGCATCACCAGTTTGGCTGTGCATAGGTTCCCGTTGGCGGCGAACTCGGAGTTCGGACCAGCCGGGAGGTTGACTTCGACGCTTTCGAAAGGAACACCGGGAATGCTCCTAAGCGTCGCGCTCGTCACACCGGTCTTTTCGCTGATGAACGTTTCGGCGTGCAGATCGACGGTGACGTTATCGCCCTGCAGCACGATCACCGCTTCAGGGAACTTCAAACCACCATACGACACGAAATACACAACGCCGTTGAGCACTCCTGGTAGCACAGAGGTATGCACGATGGCCGTCCCAACTTTCGACGCCGCGGGACAAGCGGCGGGATTACTATTGAACGTTGCCGCCGGACAAGCCTTCTGCAGCGTCGTCAGGCGAGCGGGAAGCTGTTTTGGGAAATCGAACTTCGCGCCCTTGAACCATGCTTCTTTGCCGATCGCTCCCTTGGGATAAGCGATCTTGATCAAAAGACTCGTCCCGTTCTTACGCGACGTCTTCCCCGAAGTAGCGACCGTCAACTTCGGTTTGAAGCCGAGGGTCGCACAGTTGGTGACCTGGAACGGCACGTTCAAGGTGGATACGGCGCCATGATCGCTCGTTAGGCTCCCACTGACCGCCAACGGCGCACAATCGGTTGGGTTGAAAATGAATCCTGGCCTGTCGATCGTGACGTTCACGTGTTGGATCTGCAACGGGATGCCATCGATGATCGTCGGGATCGCATACGGACCACTGCTATCGGTCGTAACCGTCAAATTCGCCGTCAACGGATCCACTTCGATCTTCGCTCGTACCACGACCTTCCCGAGGTTGTATGGGCCGGCTACCGCCGGCACCACGATCGACAGTCCGTAGGGGGCACCCTCATACGGTCCGGTGATGAACACTTCCCCGCCGGTCACGCTATACGGGTCCCCACCAATACCAACGCTGACGGTCGTATGCCCGATCAGGCTCGCGGCAGTACATGTACCCGCGTCGGCTTGTGGTTCCCCACACGGATCGACCGAGGACACCAAACCCAATAGGCCCGAAGGCATGTGCAGTTGCACTACCTTCAGGTTCTGTTGGCCGTCGGTGCGGCTCATCGTCATCGTAAACGGGCTGAACCCACCAGCCTGAATACTCGTCGTGCCAGCCGTCAAAGACGGACCGAACGGCAGCGGGTTGGAGCAGGGACTGCCGTTGGGGCCGGAGATCACATCGAACGTCGAAGACGGTTCAGCCGTCCGATTACCAGACCATGGTTCTATCGACGCGTTCGTCGTATACGCCCCACAAGCGCTGGGGGTCGCCAGTGGTGCTCGTTCCCCACCAAAGAAATGCAGTTCAAAGTTTTCAAACGGGAGTTGGGGAGTGTTCTTGAACGTCGAGACCAACTGGCCGGTCTGCTGATTCAACACGACTTCGCCAGCAACCTTGACCAACGTCCCAGACACAGGATCTTCAGCAACCACATACAGCGCGACCAAGCTCCCGAACGGGTTGGCGTCTTGTGCTGCCAAATAAACCGCGCCTTCAAGCGCATTCGGCAGCAATGGACTCTTGATCTTCACCGTCCCAACCTTCGACGCATCGGGACACGACACCGCACGATCTTCGGAGAGCCCAGCCTCGCCTTCAGAGCAAGAGGACAGGCCATCGGCGGCAGAGGGGTTCAACACGACTCCTTCGGGCAACGCGACAGTCGTGTTCCTCACAACGGCCTCACCCAACCCTTCCCCATCCAAACTCACTTCCTGAGGAAGATGGATACCCACCGTCAACCCCGTGGGAGTACTACCAGCCTGCCCGTCCGGTGCGACACTGATAGAGGGGTTGAACGGCAGCTTGTTACAACCATCGAGGCTCGGCAACGGCGTATTGGGACCAACGGACGAGAAACTACCCTCGCTCTGCCACGAATCGGCTTCCAGCGTGGTCTGCAACGGTCCCGTGCACGAGGTCGGCAACTCCAACAACGGCGGCGGCAAACGCTGACCCACGGCAGTGCACGGCGCGAACCTACCTGCGGATTCTAGCTGCTCATGCCCATCGGCGAGGCAGCTCCAGCCACGCTGCTCGTCGTGGCGCGGATCGCCCGGCACGCCCCAGAACGTCACTCGACTACCCACAAACGCGACCTGTTGGGTTATGTTCGTGACCTTCACCGTCACGCCATAATCACCACCCGTGCGTACCGATGTATCCAGGAACACTGGGTTGTTCAGCACGTCGAAGCCAAAGCGTGCGGGCTCACCGGCAGACGGCGTCAGATTGAAGAGCGGCACGGGAAAGGTCGCGACAACCGCTTCGAATACGATCGTGACCGACGCGACACCTATCGCCGTGTCGTTTGGACATTCGTCTACCTCGCGGTTCGATTGGTCGAATTGCGCGACCGTGCATTGCGGGAACGGCGTCGGGTTGCCGATCAAGCCCGGAGGGATCTTGAACACGAGATCCTTGGGCATTTCGACCTGTTGTGGCTGATATTTGGAGTTGTAATAGTTTTCGAGTGGGCCCCCGTTGAGCGTCACCGTTGTCGTGAGCTGGAATGGGTGTGAACCGGCCTGCGTCGCGGGCGAGCCGCCTTCTTCTTCTGGAGCCAATTCATAGTTCTCGACACCAAACGACGGCGCCACGCTCCCGACGGTCATCGCACGCGTCCTCTTGGCAGGCGGAGCGTTACCGCCACTCGCCGACAGTTCAACCGCTTCACCCGAATGCGCCCCCGGATTCAAGCTCACCTGGATGACCAACTCGACCTGCTCGTAGGGAGCCGTGATACCCGTGTATGTGCAGCTCAGCGTTTCCGCATCGCATTCAATCGGGTTGACGTTGCCGAACCCCCCTGACCCGGTGATCTGCACCGCGGTCATGCCCGCCGGTAGTTTCGCGGTCAACTTCACGGGCCCCGTCAGATCCCTATCGCCCATATTTGCCGCCGTCAAGATCAGCGTCGCTTCGCTGCGACCCCGACTGACTTGCTTGATCGTCGCACCTCCAGACAAGCTCCCGCCCCCGAATTCCAACCGTTCGATGTAGCGATCTTTCCATATGATCCGGTAAGGATCGCTACCCGCAACGTTGCCCTGCCCACTCGGAACTTCCACGTCGCCCCTACCGAACATATCTTCAAGGCCTTCCTGCAATTCCTGGTGCGTAGCATCCCAGGCAAATTCATGAGACACGTACGAATTCGTTTCGTTTCCCAAAATAAAACTGCCACCGGTTGCCGTGACCGTCAATTCCTGAACCTCGTCTCGTCCCTGACCGGGCTGCAGGATCGCGGGGGCACTATCGACCTGCAGCTTCCACCACGGTTGAACAGCTAGCGCCGATGAGACCTGCACGCACAGGCTGACAAGTGCGAGCGCGACAACGCCAATGAGGCTTCTCTTGATCATACCCACGCTCATCGTCCGCTCCTCTTGATTGCATTGGCCTTACGCGCTTTCTTTGCGCCGTACCGCGCGCGAGCCTGACGTTCGCACGTATTTCGCCGCTTGCCCCTCTTCTTCTCACGACACGCTTTCAACGCCCGCGTCAACTGTTGCGCGCGCGTCAACGCCTTCGTTTTGACCGCGGGCGTCCCAATTGGCGGCGTGACGTTCCCCGCGCCTGAGAACGTCGCGCTGGAAGGCGACCCGAAGATCGCCGGTTGCGGCGTGGACGCCGGCTTACAGGAATCGCCCGTGTCACACGGCGGCGGACTCACCGACTCGGGCGCCAAGCACCGCGACGGGCTACCGCATTCACGCGCATCGTAGATGTCATACGCATTGTCGGTGTCCTGTCCGACGAGTTTTGAGGACGTCAGGAAGAACACGTCCCCACCCGTTTCACTCGCGTCGAGGAACGTCGATTCTTCAGCGGATTCCCCCGAGGAGACCAAATCGACACAACCATCCGAGCGTTCACTGAACGTCAAAGTGCCAGACGTACAACTACCCACACCGTGCGGCTCGTACTGATACACATCCTGTGTGCCGTTCACATCCTGCGAAACAAGTGCATCGCCGCTGTCGAAGAACAAGCGGCCGCTATCGGACAGATACCGTGACTGATAGCTCGCTTTAGAGCTTTCGAAGTCCGTCCATGGCGGCACGTTCGCCGCGATCCACGTGTTATCGGGAAAGACATTGAGGCCGTCTACTAGCCTGGATTCGCTTTCGCCGTATTCCACTCCCACAGGGCGTGAGCCGGTCGGATCGCACGAAGCGCAGACGAGCTTGCCGGCGGAGGCACCATATAGGTAGACCTCCTCATCGGGATGATCACTGACGGCGTCATCGGTGTCATAACCCGTCAGATCGCGGTTTGACATGAACGCTAGCCACTGCCCGTTAGGTGACACGCGCGCGGTCACGCGATCGCCCCGGTTGACGATCCAGTCCGGATAGTCTTCTTCACCGAGTCCCGCGACGAACGTGGTTGTCCCGTCGTGATGCACGTACAGATTCATGCATACGGGCGTTTCGCTGTCGCATTTCGCGGGAGTGGCGCCCTGTGCGAGCACCCCGCTCGCCGCGAAATACACATATGAGCCGTCATTGCTCGTCCCCAGCACCGAGCTCACACCAGCCGCTTCGCCGGAGTTCTCATCGGCGCTGATATCGGTCAGGCGGCTACCCGCCGGAGCGTTCAGGTTGTATTCATAGAGAGCCGGTTCGCTCACACCCCCGACCAACGGCTGTTCGCTGGTGAAGAAGACCCTCGAGACATCGGCGCTCGCTGCTTGGAACGACGCCTGTCCGGGTGGTACCGGCGACAGACCGCTACCCTGCGGCACGTCGAGGCGAATCGTTTCGCCCGTCGCGGCGTCGTGCAACAGCAACCCTTCCATCCCTTCATAGGACCCATCGATGACGAGCGACCCGTTGTCGGAGATCGCATCCACGCGCCCGGTGGTGATGAATGTCAACTTGCCGCCTACCCACTCATACCGTCCCCCACCGGAGCCGGCTGTCAGCGCGACATCCGAGCTGATCAGAACGTGGCTCAAGTCTGGGCTCGTCGCAACAACTTCTGGACCACAGATGGGCCTACGGTTCTTACAGGGTTCGCTTTCTTCTTCCCCGTACTTTGTGCCGGCCGGCACGTTGGCTTCGGTCACCAGCGGTTGAAAGCAATCCGTACCGCATAGTTCACCCTGATCGCCATTTAGATAATCGGTGTGGATATAGGGTGTCGATTCGCTCACACCGGGCGCGAGCGGAGTCGTGGGACCAAACGGCTGCAAAATAGCCTCGGAGAGGTCTTCCGAGAAAAACCGATATTCCTGCCCCCCGTATAGTGGCACCGCGCCCCTTGCAGGGTGAGGCGGCGTGATCGTCTTGGATACCCACCCACCGGGACCACGACCAAAGAAATCGGCCTCATGGAAACCATAAGCGCCGGCAGCACCGTCTTCGATCGGCTCGAAGGCGCTCTCGTCGGTGAAAGCGTTCCCGTCAGCCGCGGCCTGGATGATGCCTTCGCGAATAGGCAAGAACAGCGCACCCTCCTTCTGCAGCGGGGAGACCATTTCATACTGGCGACCATCGGGAAGCGCGAGTTCGGTCGTCGCATGCTGGTTTGTGAAGGTGACCGTCCCACCGGTCACACTTCCCACCGAGTTGCTCGTGACCACACGGAACTCATAGGTGGCGCCAGGAACCAAGCCCTTCTGCACATGCACGCTCACCGGCACACCGGCCGCTCCTTCCGGGATATCACCCTCGCCCCCGGCTTCCACCACAGGAGCGAACGTACCGCCAACGGGAGCGGATTCGAAAACGTATGAGGTTTCGGCGCCTTCTGGGTTGATCGTTGCGTGCAGCGTCGCGCTGGTCGAAGCTACTTCGCTCGTGAACTCTGCTTCTATCCGCGGCGCCCCCGCCGGCGTCGTGAACGTCACGGGCGCCCCCAACACCGATTCGGTTGGCGACGCTTCGTTGCTCTCACGCAAACAGAACGTGTACTGAGTATGCGAGAGCAGTTCTGCTACCGGTGCTTCCACGGTCTCGCCCTTTGCGCCGCTGCCCGTGACAGGCGAAGTCGTCTTTTCTTCCGGACCCTGGCATTCGCTCGAGGAGCGGCTGTACACGAATTCATAGTTGCCGGGTTCCACAGTGCGTTCGGCACCGGGGTTCAACACGCCGTGCAACGTCGCGCTTCTCGCGGCAATTGGTTTGGCTTCCTCGCCCGTCGGCACTTCAGGAGCGATCGCCGTCGTAACCGTGAATGGTTTACTGACAGCCGTTTCCGCGGTGCTGTTTTCCACACGTAGACACACCGCGTAGGTCTTGCCCGGTTTCAAACCCGAGAGCGTCCCTTCAGGAAATTGGGCCTGCGATCCAGACCACAGAACCGGCAGCGAATGATCCGCTCCTTCGCATTCCCCACTCGCCGATTCTTTATAGAGAAATTCGTAAATGCCGCCTTCGCTACCGCCTTCGGTTTCGCTTTCGAGATTCAACACACCGAGCACCGTCACGGTTTCCGGGGTACGTTGCGACACGGCATACAACACCGGAGTTATCGGAGCAGCCAGCGCCAAAGCGGGTGCCACCATCAACCCCACCGCACCAGCCAGCACACACCCAAGGACCATCACCGGCAGCTTCAAACGACGAGCGATCATCTAACCCATCCCCTCCCCAAAAGAGCGATCCACACGAAACCCGCGGGACCGCGGGCAAAACAAAACGCCCCTGGACTGACGCCCAACAACGTGAGAACAAAGGGCCCTGCTTGAACCGGTTAGCGTCGACCACAGAGACCGACCCAAAACCCGACGCTTATGTTTAGTAGACGCCCGATGCGGAACGACCACATGGGTACCTTATACCAAGGCCTGTCCAAAAGTCAACCCCCTCTGTCGCACAGGAACGTGCGAGAGCCCTCCGAGCGAACGGCGGTCCTGGGAAGAGAGGGAGCTTTTGGCGCTAGGCCAGAGAGGAGGCGTGTGCCGCCAACGGCACGGCAAACCCACGCGCTCGCGCGCGCTCGGCGCCGGCACGCCGCTCGGCTTCGAGCGCGTACAGGTAGTCGTCGAAGTCGACCTGGATCGTGTGGCGCTTGGAGGCGATGTAGCGCTTGTGCATGGCTGCCTGGTCGGAGGCGACGTCGCGGCGCACCCGCGCCGGGGCGGGCAGCGCGTACTCGCCGCGCAGGTAGTCGCCGACCCAGGCCGACTGGGCCTCGGCCAGCGGCATGATCGCGCCGAGCGGCTGCAGGAGCCCAATGAAGAACAGACCCTCGATACCAGGATGAAAGACGCGGCGAAACAGCTCGATGTGGTTGTCCGGCGCCGCCAAAAAGTCCTTGTCGAAGAACGGGAAGCTGATCTTGTAGCCGGTGCAGTACACGACGACGTCGGCGTGGACCTCGCTACCGTCGGTAAAGTGCACGCCACCTCCGTCGAGCGAGGCGATGTTCGGCTTGGGCGCAATCGTGCCGTGGGCGATGCGATCGAGGATGCGCCCGGAGACGGTGGGATGAGCCTCGCCGAACTTATGGTCTGGCTTGGGCAAGCCGTAGCGCTCGGGCGGTCCGGTCAACGTCTTGATCGTCTGGTGGATCATGCGCTGGCGAATCGCAAACGGGATGCGGGGATTGTTGGGCAGCTGGTCGACGGGCTTGCCGAACACGTACTTGGGGATGATCCAAGCCCCTTTGCGCGCTGCTAGGTAGGTGTTGGCGGCCACATAGGAGGACTCCACCGCGATGTCCATCGCCGAGTTGCCCATGCCGAGGATCACGACATCCTTGCCCGCGAAGATCGAATTGTCCACATATGAGTGCGCGTGCAGCTGCTTGCCCTCGAACGTGTCCGTCCCGGGGAAAGCCGGTTCTGGCCAGCGCGGATCCCAATGGTGTCCGTTGGCGACCAGTAGCGCATCATAAAAGCGCGTCTGGCCGTTGCTAAGCACTGTTTCCCACTTTCCGTCCTCGCGCTTGCGTGCGCTCTCCACCGACGTCTCAAACGCGATCTGCTCGCGCAGCCCGAAGTGGTCGACGTAGTTGTCGAAGTACTCCTTGATGTGGGTGTGGTGGGGAAAGTCCGGATAGCTGCTCGGCATCGGGAAGTCGGCGTAGGCCATGCGCTCGCGCGAGACGTTGATGAATAGGTCGCGGTAGGCGGCGGACATACCATTGCGGTTGCCAAAGACCCAATTGCCCCCGACCTGGTCTGACTTCTCGAAGCAGTCGAAGGGGATGCCGCGGTCGAGCAGCGCCTTGGCCGCGGCGATGCCGGAGGAACCGGCGCCGATGATGCAGGCTCGCGGCAGGCCGCTTGCGGCGATATTGCCGTTGCTCAAAGCGAGGCGTCCGTTCTCCGGGCTGCTGGCCACGCAGCCAGTCTAGCGCCGCGGCTGGAAGATCATTCGGCGGGCACGCCCGGCCCGACGTGCCGCGGCGGTCCCTCGGGGCCTTCGTCGGCCTCGCCGTGACCGGCAATACCGCCGTCTTCGGGCGTCGCGCCGTTGGAGGCGGCACCGCCGGCCGCCTCGACCCGCAGACCGGACAGATAGCGATCGACCATCCGCGCGCACTGGCGTCCCTCGTTGATCGCCCACACGATCAACGACTGCCCGCGGCGCGCGTCACCCGCGGCGAAGACGCCGTCCACCGAGGTCGTGTAGGGCTTGAGCGCCTTGACGTTGCCACGCCGATCCTTCTCCACGCCGAGCTGATCCAGCAGCGGCTGCTCGGGATGCAGAAAGCCCATCGCCAGCAGCACGAGCTGCGCCGGCAGTTCGCGTTCGGTGCCGGGCACCGACCCGAACGGCGGCGCCGCCTCGGCCGCGGCAATGTGCAACGCGGCGACGTTACCGTGCTCGTCGCCGGTGAAGCGGGCCGTGGTGACCGAATAGTCCTGCTCGCCCACAGCCGCCGTCTTGGCCTCCTCCATCGCGTAGGAGAGGCGATACTTCAGCGGCCACTCGGGCCACGGCGTGCGCTCGTCCGGGCGGTGCTCGGGGGGCTCGGGCAGAAGCTCGAGCTGGACGATCGAAAGGGCGCCCTCGCGCAGCGAATTGCCGACACAGTCGGCGCCCGTGTCGCCGCCGCCGATCACGACGACGTGCTTGCCGGCCGCGCTGATCGGCTCGCCGGCGGGCGGCTGGGGCACAGTCGGCTCGGGGCCGTACTCGCTCGCCACAAAGCGATTGCGCTGGTAGAGGTAGTCCATCGCGAAGTGAACGCCGTGAAGCTCGCGCCCTGGCACAGGCAGGTCGCGGGGAACGCGCGAGCCGGTCGCAAGCACGACCGCGTCGAAGCGCTCACGCAGCTCGGCCACCGTGACGTCGCTGCCGACATCCACGCCACAGCGCAGGTCGACGCCCTCGGCGATCAACTGCTCGACGCGCCGCTGCACGACGCGCTTCTCGATCTTGAAGTCGGGCACGCCGAAACGCACAAGCCCGCCCGCGGCCTCGTCGCGCTCGAACAGTGTGACGTTGTGGCCGATGCGGCGCAACTGCTGTGCGGCGGCCATACCGGCGGGGCCCGAGCCGACGACCGCGACCGACTGGCCGGTCTCGTACTTGGCCTTGGGCGGCTCAGGCCTGATCCAGCCTTCCGCGAAGGCCCGATCGACGATCGCAAGCTCGATCTGCTTGATCGTGACCGAGTCGCCCTCGCGAATCTCGAGCACACAGGAGGCCTCGCACGGTGCCGGGCACAGGCGTCCGGTGAAGTCGGGGAAGTTGTTGGTGGCGTGCAGTTGGGCGATCGCCTCCTGCCAGCGATCGCGATACACGAGGTCGTTCCAGTCGGGGATCAGATTGCCCAGCGGACAGCCGTTGTGGCAGAAGGGCACGCCGCATTCCATGCAGCGCGCACCCTGGTCGCGCAACTCCTGCACGGGACGCTCTACGACGAACTCCTGATAGTCATGCGCTCGCTCGTTGGGATCGCGATAGGTCATCCCGTGACGCTCTATTTGCAGGAAACCGCCAAGCTTGCCCATCAGATCCGCTCCTCCTCGGGCTCGGCCGCCGCGCGTGGAGCAGCGACCGCGCCGAGCGACGCCAGAGGCACGCTGCCGTTGCCCGAGGCTTGCAGAGCCTCAACCTCCGCCAGTTCGCTCAAGACGCGCTTGTAGTCGTGGGGCATCACCTTCACGAGCGAGCCATTCGCAAGCAACTGCTCGAAGCGCGCGAGCACATCGCGCGCCACCGGCGAGTCGGTGTGCCGCGCGTGCTCCTCGATCATCGCGCGCAGCTCGATCGCGTCGGCCGCCGATATCTCGTCGAAGCCCACCATGCCCATGTTGCAGCGGGCGGGGAAGTCGCCGTACTCGTCGAGCACGTAGGCGACCCCACCGCTCATGCCGGCGGCGAAGTTGCGGCCGGTGGGCCCGAGCACGACGACGCGACCGCCGGTCATGTACTCGCAACCGTGATCGCCGACACCCTCGACGACCGCCCACGCGCCCGAGTTGCGCACGGCAAAGCGCTCGCCGGCGAGGCCCCTGAAGAAAGCTCGGCCGGATGTGGCACCGTAGAGCACCGTGTTGCCGACGATCACGTTCTCCTGGGCGACGAAGTGCTCGCCCAGCTCGCGCGACGGGCGCACCGAGACGACACCGCCGGAGAGTCCCTTGCCGGTGTAGTCGTTCGTGTCGCCCTCGAGCTCGAAGGTGACGCCGGGCGCAAGCCAGCCGCCGAAGCTCTGCCCGGCGGAGCCCTTGAAGCGAACGACGATCGAATCGGGCGGCAGCCCCTCGGCTCCACGCGCACGCGCGATATGGCTGGAGAGGATGCCGCCAACGCAGCGATTGACGTTGCGAATCGGCAGCTCGATCTCTACTCGCGCGCGCCTTGAGCCATCGCGGGCGATCGCCTGTACGGCCATGTCCTGAGCCTCGCCGTCGTCGTGCCCATTCGCGACTGGCACAGGCGCGTCGATGACCGCACGCGAACGCTCCACCAGCTCCCAGTCGAGCGCGTCGTCAAGCACGCGCGGAGGCGGCTCGACGCGATGGCGCGCCGCTCCCTCGGGCAACTCGACGTGAGCGAGGATATGCGTGAGATCCACGCCGCGCGCCTTCCAGTGCTCGATCGCGGTCTCAGCACCAAGCAAGTCGACGCGCCCGATCGCCTCGTCCAAAGTGCGCAAACCCAACGAGGCAAGGATCTCGCGGACTTCCTCGGCCACGAAGAAGAAGAAGTTGACGACGTGCTCAGGTGTGCCTGTGAAGCGCTTGCGCAGCTCCGGGTCCTGCGTGGCGATGCCGACCGGACACGTGTTCAGGTGGCAGGCGCGCATCATGATGCAGCCGGTCGCGATCAGCGGCCCGGTGGAGAAGCCCATCTCGTCGGCACCGAGCATCGCGGCGATCACGACGTCGCGGCCGGTCTTCAGCTGGCCGTCGGTCTGTACGACGATACGCGAGCGCAGATCGTTGAGCAGCAGCGTTTGCTGAGTCTCAGCCAGACCTATCTCCCAGGGGATGCCGGCCGCTTGGATCGAGGACAGCGGCGAGGCGCCCGTGCCACCGTCATGGCCGGCGATCAGCACGCGATCGGCGTTGGCCTTGGAGACGCCGGCGGCGACGGTGCCGACACCGACCTCGGAGACGAGCTTGACGGACACCTGGGCCTCGGGGTTGGAGCAGCGCAGGTCGTAGATCAGCTGCTTGAGATCCTCGATCGAGTAGATGTCGTGGTGGGGCGGCGGTGAGATCAGGCCGACACCGGGGGTGGTGTGGCGGATCGAGCCGATGTAGGCGTCCACCTTGTGGCCGGGCAGCTGGCCGCCCTCACCGGGCTTGGCACCCTGGGCCATCTTGATCTGCAGCTCGTCGGCGTTGACCAGGTAGTGGATCGTCACGCCAAAGCGCCCCGAGGCGACCTGCTTGATCGCCGAGCGGCGCCGGTCGCCGTTGGCGTCGGGCGTGAAGCGCGCCGGGTCCTCCCCGCCCTCGCCGGTGTTGGAGCGCCCGCCGAGGCGGTTCATCGCGATCGCAAGCGTCTCGTGCGCCTCGCGGGAGATCGAGCCGAGGCTCATGGCGCCGGTGCAAAAGCGCCTGACGATCTCCCTGGCGGGCTCGACCTCGGATAGCGGGATCGCGCTTGTGCCGGCCTCGCCGGTCCCAGCTGGCCTCCCGTCGCGCTCCGGCCCAATCCGCAGCAGGCCACGCAAAGTGGCCTTGCGCGCGGCGTCCTCGTTGACGGCGGCCGCGTACTCGCGGTACTTCTGGAAAGCGGGCGAGTCGCGCACCTCGGCGTGCGCGTCGGCGTCGCCCCGCAAGGCCGCGGCGACGTTGCCGTTTGCCGAGCGCACCGCGTGCTGGACGAGCGCGATCGTCTCGGGGTTCCACATGTGGTGCTCGCCGTCGCGACGCCATGCGTAGACGCCGCCGACCGGCAGCAGATCGTCGCGCGGCGCGGGATATGCGCGCGCATGGCGCTCCAGCGCCTCGACGGCCAACACGTCCAGGCCGATGCCGCCGATGCGCGAGGCGGTGCCGGTGAAGTGGCGCTCGATCAAGCCTGGCTCCAGGCCGACAGCCTCGAAGATCTGCGCGCCGCGATAGGACTGGATCGTGGAGATCCCCATCTTGGAGATCGTCTTGAGCAGCCCCTTGCCGATCGCCTTGATCGTGTTTTGCGCAGCCTGCTCGGGAGAGAGCGGAACGCTGGAGCCGTTCTCAGCACGAACGATGCGCCCCTGCACAACGAGTTCGTCAAGCGTCTCGAGCATTACATAGGGATTGATCGCGCTGGCGCCGTAGCCGATCAGTGTGGCGAAGTGGTGGACCTCGCGCGGCTCGCCGGACTCGAGCACGATGCCGGCGCGCAGACGCGTGCCCTCGCGCACCAGATGGTGATGGACCGAGGAGACCGCAAGCAACGAGGGAATCGCTGCACGCGCCGGACCGAGCAGACGGTCGGAGAGGATGATGATGTTGACGCCTTCGGCGATTGCCTCATGTGCCTGCTCACAGACCCGCGCAAGCGCTTCCGCCAGGCCCTCGGGCCCCTCGGCGACCTTCCAGGTGATGTCGAGCGTACGCGAAGAGAAAACGTCGGTTGAGATGTGGCGCAGCGTCTCGAGCTCGCGATTGAGCAGGATCGGCTGGTCCAGCTCCAGCTTGTGGGCGTGCTCGGGGGTCTCGTCGAACAGGTTGCGCTCAGTGCCGAGGCTGGTCGAGAGGCTCATCACGATTTCCTCACGAATCGGATCGATCGGCGGATTCGTGACCTGCGCGAACAGCTGCTTGAAGTACGAGAACAGCGGCGGCGCCTGGTCGGAGAGCACGGCCAGCGAGAGATCGTTGCCCATCGATCCGAGCGGCTCCTGTGCGTCGCGCGCCATCGGCTCGAGCAGTACGCGCAGGTCCTCCTGGGAGTAGCCGAAGGCGCGCTGACGACGGCGCAGAGGCTGGTCGGAGAGCGTCACCTGCTCTGCGGGCGCGATCTCGGCAAAGCGCACCGCGTTGCGCGCGTACCACTCGCCGTATGGCTTCTGCGTGGCGATGCGGTGCTTGACATCCCCGTCGTCCACCACACAGCCCTGCTCGAGGTCGACGAGAAACAGCTTGCCCGGCTGGAGCCGGCCGAGGCGTAGAACCTGCTCGGCGGGCACGTCGAGCAGGCCCGCCTCCGAGCCGAGCACGACATGGCCGTCCTTGGTCAGGACCCAGCGCCCAGGGCGCAGGCCGTTGCGGTCGAGCGTCGCTCCCACTACGCGACCGTCGGTGAAGGCAACCGCCGCGGGGCCGTCCCACGGCTCCATCAGGCATGAGTGGAAGGCGTAGAAACCCTTCAGCTCCTCAGAGAGGTCGGCGCGAGCCCGGTAGGCCTCGGGGATCATCATCATCACCGCGTGGGGCAGCGAGCGCCCGGCCAGCAGCAGCAGCTCGAGCACGTTGTCGAACGTGGCCGAGTCGGAGTTGCCCTGTGTGACGACCGGTAGGATCTTGGCCAGATCCTGGCCAAACAGCTCGCTCGAAAGCTCGGACTCGCGCGCGCGCATCCAGTTGACGTTGCCCATCACCGTGTTGATCTCGCCGTTGTGGCAGATCACGCGGTAGGGATGGGCAAGCTCCCAGCTGGGGAAGGTGTTCGTCGAGAAGCGCGAGTGCACGAGCCCCAGTGCGCTCTTACAGCGCTCGTCGCGCAGGTCGGGATAGAAAGCGCCGAGCTGGTAGCTGATGAGCATGCCCTTGTAGTTGATCGTGCGCGAGGAGCCGGAGGTGACATAGAAGCCCTTGCGCCGCTCCGGCGGCCAGGCGGCCACGGCCTGTTCGCAGACACGCCGGATCACGTACAGCTTGCGCTCGAAGGCGTCCTGGTCCAGGCCCTTGGCGCCCACCTCCCCCTTCCCCGCCACGCCCGGCGTCGGGGAAGAGCCCGCGCCGACGAAGAGCTGGCGGATCACGGGGCGGCAGGCCGCGGCGGTTGCACCGGTGTGCTCGGGGCAGACAGGTACGTCGCGCCAACCCAACACCCTCTGGCCCTCGTTGTCTACGGTCTGCTCGAGCAAAGCCTCGACCTCCGCGCGCGCCAAGTCCTCAGTGGGTAGGAAGCACATGAAGACCCCGTAGGCGCCAAGCGGGGGCAACTCGAAGCCCGCCACCGCGCGTAGCAGCTCGTCGGGCATCTGCATCAGGATCCCGGCACCGTCGCCGGTCAGCGGGTCGGCCCCGGAGGCACCACGATGCTCGAGATTCTCCAAGGCGGTCAGCGCGCGTGTAACCACCTCGTGCGTAGGGACGTTGTCCAGGCGCGCAACCATGCCGACCCCGCAGGCGTCATGCTCATAGCGGGGGTCGTAGAGTCCAGCGGCCTGTGATGGCAATGTTTGCGAAGTCATATGAGTGCTGCCTTGAGGCGACGCGGCCCCTTTGGGCTACGGCGCGCTCGCGGACATGGGGGGTCGGCACCTGAGGCGGAGCTAGAAAGCGTAGCATCGAGATCGCCCCTGGAGCGGTATTGGACGTGTGAAATCCGTCCTCGACGGGGATCATTATGAGCGAGACGGCAAGGCACGCTAGGTACGGCAAGCGCCAGGAGAGGCAATGACGCCGGACATGGAGCTTGCGCTAACGGCGCAAGCTGAGAATATTGCGGTTGTTCGGTATGCCCTCGGCGGCCTCGCCGAGGCCTTCGCGGTACCCGAGGCCAAGCTCTCGGATATCCGCCTCGCGGTTACCGAGGCGTGCGCAAACGTCGTCGTGCACGCCTATCCGGATGGCCACTATGGGCCGATGGAAGTGGTCGCGAGCAAGCACGAGGACACCCTCACGGTGCTCGTGCGCGATTGGGGACGCGGTATCGGGCCACGCCCGGATAGCCCGGGGCTCGGCCTCGGGCTATCGCTGATCGCGGCGCTGGCCGACAGCGTGCAACTGGGCCACGACGACGTCGAGCACACGGAGGTGCGAATGACGTTCTCGCTGGCCGACTCGCAAACGAGCATGAACAACCTGCCGGGCACACCCTTGCCGGCGCACCCCGAAGGGCATACCCAATGGGCCCACGACAGGCAGGCAGGCGGCCACGGACATGGCGATCGAGCCGGTTGAGCAAGCAGACCCGGTCGATTCGCTGGGCACCGTCTCCTTGGATCGATCTACCGTGATGGAGTCGCTCCCCGACGAAGTCGAGCCGGCCGACGGCAACTTTGCGCGTGTGCGCCTCGCCCACGGGCCATTCGTCGGTCCCGTGCTGTCGCGGGTGGTGTCGATGATGCTCGCCCGCGCCAACTGGCCGCTCGACCGGCTCGACGACACGCAGCTCGTGTGCGATGCGCTGTCGGCGCACGCCTTCGCGCACTCGAGCGACGCCACCGTGACGTTCAGCATCCAAGTCGGCGAGCACGAGGCCGAGCTGCGTGTGCTCGGCCTCAAGGACGATGGCGCGGGCGGCCTCGTCCAAGACGCGATGCTGCCGGTCGTGGGCAACGTGCTCGAGTGCATCGCCGAGCGCGTATCCGTGGAGCCTGGGGCGTGCGGCGAGGGCTCGCAACTGGTCATCGCACTGCGTGCGCGCTCATCCCGCAGTCGGTAGCAAGCGACCCGGATCCCTATTGGGCAGAGGCATCGGCGCCCGCACGCAAGCGGCTCAAAGCTTGGCGGATCAAACGCGAGACCTGCATCTGGGAGACGCCTATCCGCTCGCCGATCTCCGCCTGCGTGAGGTCGTCGCCGAAGCGAAGCTTCAGCACGACGCGCTCGCGCTCGCCGATCTGACCCATCAGCGGCTCCAAAGTCGCCCGCTCCTCCGCCCTGGCGAAGCCATCGTCATCTGAGCCGAGGCCCTCGGCAACCGTCTCGGTCTCCTCGTCCCGCCCAGAGCGTGGCGCATCGAGTGAGCCCGCTCTGTAGGCGCCCATCGCCTCGAGCGCCTCGAGCACCTGCTCCTCGGAGGCTTCGACCGCTCGCGCGACCTCCCCGACCGACGGGGAGTGACGCTGACCAAGCGACAGTCGCGTGACCGTCTGATCGACTCGCAACGCCAACTCCTGCAGGTCGCGCGGGACTCGCACCGACCACGTGCGATCGCGAAAATGGCGCTTGAGCTCGCCCAGGATGGTGGGCACCGCGTAGCTGGAGAACATCACCTCGCGCGAGCAATCGAAACGGTCCACCGCCTTCAGCAATCCGATCGAGGCGACCTGGATCAGATCCTCGATCGGCTCGTCGGTGTGCTGGTAGCGGCGTGCCAGGCGGCGTGCGAGCGGCAGGTAGCGCTCGACGAGCAGCTCACGAGCATGCTGGTCGCCGTCGCCGCGCATGCGGGCAAACAGCTCGAGGTCGGGCAAGGCAGACGGCACCTGAATTACCGTAGCCGCTGACTTTCCGCTTGCCATGAGCTCCTCTTCGGCCTCGCTCAATTGCAACACTTTGTGCTGCTCGACTTTTGAGGCTACCCCTTCAACCGTCGGATTCCAATGTGGCGGACCGCTCACTCATGGTGCGGGTTTACCCGCACGAGCACAAGCGCGCACGAGCGGACGCGTCAGGCGGCACAACGGTGAGGTCTTTCCGTAACAGCGAAGCCCTCGGCCCTTCGGCGCCTGCTCTCATGCAACAGCGCCTGAGGAGCGAAACATGCAACGTACCGTCAATCCGCCGCCGAGATCCACCGTCAGAGCCTCCGCCGGTGGATGACCGGAGGCGGTAAGCGTGGGCACGTCGGGCACGAGCGCCGGTGCCATCCATGCGATCGGAGCGACGCCGGGCCTGATGGCCGGCCAGCGCTCGAACGCCACGGCGCCGCTCAGCAGCAGCCTGTTCTCCGCTCGCGTGCAGGCGACGTACAGGACACGGTCCTCCTCCTCTTCCTGCGCAACGCGACGCTCGTCGCGCAGTTGCTCGTAGGCGAGCGCGCTGACCGCCTCCGGGTCGCCCAGCCGCCGCAGGCGCAGGCCCAGGCGCCCGCTGGGCTCGTCGAACAAGAGGTCTGGCACGCGCAGGTTGACTTCGCGGCCCAGGTCGGCGACGCACACGACCGGGAACTCGAGTCCCTTGGCCGCGTGAATGCTCATCAGGCGTACCGCTTCCGGCCGCGCGTCTGGCCCCCGCGATTGGGGGGCGTCGACCGGCGCTTCGGCCTCGCGACCGGCCAGCGCGGCTTCGAGGTGCGCGACGTGATCGAGGAAGGCGCGCAGGTCGCGGCCCTCCCGCGCCTCGAAACGGCGCGCCATGCCTATCAGCTTGTGCACATTGGCAAGCCGCCGCTCGCCCCAGCCGAGCGAGAGCACGTGGGCGTCGTAGCCGCTGGCGCGGATGACACGACGCAACAGCTCGGAGGCCGGGTGCGGCCGAGCGGCCGCGCGCTCGGCCGCAAACAGTTCGCGGAAGGCAACGACCCGCTCGCGGTCCGCGGGCGGCAGCAGGGCATCCAGCTCCGCCGAGTACTCGAGCATCGCCTGCCACACGCCGCGCCCGTGACCGCGCTCCCGAACGACGCGCGCGAGCAGCACGAGCGCATCGCTCGAGAGACCCACGAGCGGCGATGCGAGCGTGGCGTACAGCGCCAGCTCGTCGAGCGGGTTTGCCAGCGCTCGCAGCCATGCGAGCAGATCGCCGATCTGTTGATGGCTCCAGAAGCCGCCGACCCCGGCGAGCGTGGGCAGGCCGCGGCGGCGCAACGCGCTCTCGTACACGGGCATGTCGCCCAGCGCGCGCAACAGCACCACAACCTCCCCTGCTCGAGCACCGCCGCTCGCGATCAGCCCCGCGATGCGCTCGGCCAGCAGAGCCGCTTCGGCCTGGCGCCACGGCGTGGCTTGCGCCAGGCCCGCAAGATCCTCGTCGCCTGGAAGCTGCTCCCAGCCGCGCTTGTCGCAGAGCAGCAGCTCGACGAGCGGCTCGTCTACCGGCCAGGAGCCTTCACGCACAGAGCGCGCGGGAGTTAGCGCTGTGAAGCGCTCGCCCATCCGCTCGGAGAAGATTCGCTTGACCGAGCCGAGGATCGGGGGCAGGCTGCGAAAGTTGCGAGTCAGCTCGAGGCTGGCGGCGTCGCGTGCCAGCCGTTCGCGACGCTCGCGAAAGAGGCCGACGTCGGCATGGCGAAAGCCATAGATCGACTGCAGCTCGTCGCCGACGGTGAACAGATTGTCGCGATCGAGCGCGGCCAGCACCTGCAGCTGGCGCGGGTTCGAGTCCTGGAGCTCGTCCACCATCAACAGCTGGAAGCGCTCCGCCCAGGATTCGCGCACGTCCGCGTGCGCTTGCAGCAGCGCGCGCGCGCTCAGCTCGAGGTCGTCGAAGTCGAGTGCGGCGCGCGCACGCTTGCGCTCGCCGTAGCGGACCCCGAAGCGCTCGAGCAACTCGTCCGTCAGCTCGCAGGCGACGAGCGCGTCGACATCGGCGTCCGAGAGGTTCAGGCTCCTCTGGCGAGGCTCTGTGGGCAGGCGTGGACGTGCCTGTCCCTGACTGCGCAGCTGCGCGTAGGCGCCCAGCACCATTGTGCTCAGGGGGTCGGCGCCGTAGGCGGCCACGAGATCGACCGCCCGCTGGCGCTCACCGGCCAGGAAGTCGCCCAGCGCATCGCCGAAGGCAAGTATGCGCAGCCTCGTGGCGATCCCCTCCTCGAGGATCTCGAAGCCCGGTTCCACACCCGCCTGGAGCGGATGGATGCGCAGCAGCCGCGCACAGAAGCTGTGGAAGGTGCACACATTCGCGGCCTCGGTCTCGCGGGCGGCCTCGCGCTCGCCCAGCTCCAGCATGCGCGAGCGCACCCGCTGGCGCAACTCGCCCGCCGCGCGCTCGGTGAAAGTGATCGCGAGGATCCGCCCGGGGGCGACGCCATCCTCGCGCACGGCGCGCACGAAGCGCTCGACCAGCACCGAGGTCTTGCCGCTGCCGGCGCCGGCGGCGAGCAGCAGCGAGCCGTGGCGGTTGGCGGCCGCGCGCTCCTGCTCGTCGGTGAGCGCTCGCCGCGCCGGCGATGGGCTTGCGGGCTGCTCGTAGTCGAGCGTCAGCTGCTGTTGAACGAGCAGACCGCTCGCGAGCGCCGTCTCGTTCCTGCCCTGTCGGGGACTCATCGCTCGCAGCGACAGATGGTCGGATATGAGCATCCGCCGTTGTAGGCGCAGCTGGCCGGCCGTGGCTCGAGCGCTCCCGCGCGCGCCTCGCCGGCGGCGCGCAAGGCAGCGGCCAGGCACTCGTCGAGCAGCTCGCGCATCGCGTCGTGATCGAGGCGATCGGTGCGAACGCAGTCGATATCCAGCGTGCCATCGCCGTCGAGCACACCGCGCGCGCGGATGTCCCTGCCTGCCAACGGCTGATAGAAGCCACCGAGCACGCCGTGGTCGAGCAGGGTCTCGACGGCGCGCATGTAGAGCGCCACCTGGAAGGAGCCGTCGGCAAGCCACTTTGCCGCCGGCGGGGCGCCCAGGCCCTTGTAGTCGTAGACCAGCGCCTCTCCCGCCGAGCCGACGTCCACACGGTCGATGCGACCGCGCAAGAGCACGCCCTCGCCCAGCTCGAGCGCAGGTAGCGTGCGCGTCGCGCGCTCTGCGCCGGCGGCCGGCGCTCCTTCGTCACCAACGGCCGGCGCGCCCTCCTCACCAGTGCGCGATTCACCAGTGCGCGAGCTGACCTCCGCATCTGACTGCTCGCGCGGGTGCTCGCCGAAGCCGAACTCCAACTCCAGGTATGTCGGCTCCAGCGGGCTGGACTGCTCGGCGGCGTACTCCAAGTAGCGTTCTAGGTCCACCCGCAAGCGCCGACGCGCCCCGGGCAGACGAGCTGGGGCGACCGACAGCGGGTGGCTGGGTTCCAACTCGAGCAGAGCCTCTGCCAGCAGGCGCTTGGCGAGACCGACGCTCGCCGGGGTCAAGCGTGCCGAGCCCGTGCGCTCGCGCAGGCGCTCCAGCGTGTCCTTCAACGCCGCGTGGGCCAATCCGCCGCGCGCCAATGGCTCGGGGTCGGGCTCGATGTCAGCGGCGCGCAGCAGGCGCTCCACGAACCACTTCACGGGACAGGCGGTCCAGCTCTCAAGCGCCGAAGCGGACCACAGCACGCGCTCGCGCATCTCCGCCAGCACGCGCTCGTCTCGCAGCGGCGCGATCGGGGCGGCCGGTGCGCTGGGAGAGACGGCGGCCGCGGAGATCGCGGCGGCGCGCCTTGCCATAGCCCCGGCCGGTCTTCCAGGACCAGGCCAGCCGGCCGCGCCGGCGACGCGACGTACGGTGCGCTCGCTCAGCGCCGCGGTGAACAGGTCGCAGACGTCGTCGACGAACAGCGAACGAGCGACCGGCGTGCCCTCTTCGTCGGCGCTGTGCCAGCTGAGCGTGAGGCGCTCGAGCGGGCGCGAGGTCAGGGCATAGAGCAAGTAGCGCTCAGCCGCCAGCGTGTCTGGCTCGCCACGCAACACCAACCCCGAACCCCGCGCCAGCTCGCGACGCTGGTGCTCTTGGAGGAGGGGGTTGGGCGTGGCGGTCGTCGGAAAGACGCCCTCCTGCAGCCCACAGGCAAATACCATTCTCACGCGTCGTGCCCTCAGTGACAGGGGGGCGAGTACCACGACCCGCCCCGGCTCGAGCTGCTCCCCTGCCTCGAGCTCCAGCCGCTCCAACAGCCCGATCAGCTCGCCTGCGCTCGGTGCCAGCTGTGGCGCGGCGCGCGCCAGCTCGCGCAACTCCTCGAGCGCGGCGCGCGCGCCTGCAAGCACGCGCGCCTCGTCTGGCTGGTCTTCGTCGGGCTCGTCTTCACTTGGCGGCACCGCGGCGCTGGCGGTGGGGGCGCTAGCGCTGGCGGCACTGGTACTGGAGTTGGTGTTGGCGGCGCCGGCAGCACTGGCGCTGGCGGCGCCGCCGAGGCGCTGCAGTTCCTCGGCGAGCAGGTCGAGCAGCGTGCGCGTGCCGGCGGCTGCCGCTTCGCGTAGGCGATCGATGCGCTCGAGCGGCCAGTTCTCGGCCTCCCACAGAGCGCGGGCGCGAGCGCCGTCGAGCGCTCCCCGCCGGCGTGCGCTGAGCTCGAAGCGATCGAGCAGCTCCGGGTGCTCGAGCACGCCAGGCGCTCCCAGCCAGGCCAGCAGATCGCCCAGCTCGCCGACTTCGGTGGCGCAGCGCAGCATTCCCAGCAGGCCGCGACCGAGCGCGGTGTCGGCGAACAGCGTGCGGCGATGCTGCGCGTAGGGGATCTCGAAATCCTCCAGCACTTCTCCGAGCAGGCCGGCGATCGTCTCGGGAGAGCGGTGCACGATCGCGATCTCCTCCGCCGGCACGCCGCCGTCGAGCAGCGCCCTGACCTCGCCGGCGACGAGCTCCAGCTCCGCTCGTGGGCTGCCGCCTTCGAGCAGCCTCACCGCCTCCCCGGGCTCCACCCGTTGCGGGTCGTCGCCGAACAGCGAGCGCTCCAGGTGGTGCAGCGCCTCGCGCGAGGACGGAGCGTAATGGTCGGCACGCGCCGACAACTCGGTATAGGCGTCGGCGAGCGGCGCGAGCCGCTGGAAAGTGGCGGCGCGGCCGAGGAAGGCGACACGCCCCGGCTCGTATGCCAGCGAGACCATCACGGGAGCGTCCACCACGCCGCCGAGCGTCACGATCGTGTCGATCTGCAGCTCGGTGAAGTCGTCGAAGCCGTAGAGCAGCACCGGGACCGCACCCCACGACGCGGGCTTGCGGCGCAGCCCATCCAATGCCCTCGTCGCGCGCAGCTCGCGATCGACGCGCCGCATTTGCGCGAGCGTCTGTTGGTAGCGCTCGAAGACCGTGCAGAGACCCTCCAGCGGCGCCTGCTCGCCGGACCCTCGCTCGCCAGGCATTCCCCCGCCATGCACTTCTTCGCCATGCACTCCCTCGCCAGGCACTCCTCCGCCAGGCACTCCCCCGGCAGGCACTCCCCCGGCAGGTACTTGCTCGCCGGACTCCTTCCCCTCGGATCTCGACGCGCGCAGCGCGCCACGCAGCCTGGCCGGAGTCACACGCTGGGTCTCGAGGGCGGCAACCAGGGTCGCCAGCTCCCCGGCCATGCCCGGGCGGGCGCCTGCCAGCCGTGCCAGCAGATGCGCGCGCGCCATCTCGCCAAGCGGCGCGCGCGCCCCTCCGACCCTGGCCAGCACCTCCGCCAGCAGGCCGTCGAAACGCTCGACCCGGACGCCGAGCGTCAATCCCTCCTCGGCCAGCTCGCGCCGGTAGCGATCCTGGTCCGCCTCGGTCGGCACCACCAGCAGCGGCTCCTGCCCCCGCGCCACGTATCCGCGCACCGCTTCCAACAGGACGTGCGCCTTGCCGGCGTTGGCGGGTCCGGTTACGAGCGCAATCGACATTCAGCCATCCTGGCGCACCGTCCCGACGAGCCCGTTCAGCACGCTCGCTCACACTTGCAAAAAACCGCGATGGCCCCCCGCGCGCGCGGGGCATCTGCAAAAACCGTTGTGGCTCACGGCCCTCAGGCCGCGCTTGCGGCTACCGCATCCTCCTGGCCTGCCGTGTCCTGTCCGGCCGCGCCCCCGCCGGCCCCCTCCTGGCCCGCCTCGACCTCGGCCTCGGGCGGCTTGGCGCCCTCGCGGGCCCACTCCTCGTCGAACTCGACGCGCCACTTGCCTTCCTCGTTCTGGCTGAGGGCCAGGCGTGCGCGGAAGTTGCGCCCGCTGCGCGCCTTGAAGCCCGTCACGGCCTTGGCCGTGTAGCCGCTATGGACCAGCTCCTTGGCTACCGCCACGGGCAGCTGCTTGCCGGACTTGCCCTTCCAGATCACAAAGCCACAGCCTGGATCGTCGCGCGCCCAGCAGGAGTAGCCCTTGCGGTTCTCTTTGATGTCGTGCCCGCAGATCGGGCAGGGACCGAGGTTGGCGCGTGGGATGCGCACGTCCTTCAGTTTCTCGTCGAGCTCTTTGACGGTCAGCTCCGCGAAGCCGGCGATGTCGCCCATGAACTTCTCGCGCGAGTCCTCGCCGCGCTCGATCTTGTCGAGGCGGTGCTCCCACTGGCCGGTCATGTCCGGTGAGGTGAGGGCGTGCTCGCCGAGCAGCCTGACCACGTTGAGTCCCTTCTCGGTGGCCACGAGCGCACGTGCGTCGCGTTCGATGTAGCCCACCTGGATCAGCCGCTCGATGATCGCCGCGCGCGTCGCCGGCGTGCCGATCCCCGACTCCTTCATCGCCTCGCGCAGCTCGTCGTCCTCGACCAGCTTGCCGGCGGTCTCCATCGCGCCGAGCAGCGACGCGTCGCTGTAGCGCCGCGGCGGCTTGGTTTCCTTGCGCTCGCTCGCGATCTCGAGCGTCTGCACGTCTTCGCCGTCGTTCAGCTTGGGCAGCTGCTGGTCGGCGCCCTCGTCTTCCTCGGCGGCGGACTTCGCCTCGGAAGGAACCTCGCCATAGACGCCGCGCCAGCCGGGGACGAGCAGCAGCTTGCCGCGCGTCCTGAAGACGTATCCGCCCTCGCCCTTGTCGGACACGCTCTTTCCGCCCTGCTCGCCGGCCGCTCCACTCTGCCCGTCCTCGGGCGTGACGGTCGTCTCCACACGCGTGTTCTCGAATACCGCCTCGGGATGGAACACGGCCAGGAAGCGCCGCACGACCATGTCGTAGACGCGCTTGTCGTCGTCGCCCATGCGATCGACGCCATGCTCGGCCTTCGTCGGGATGATCGCGTGGTGGTCGGTGACCTTCTCGTCGTTGACCACGCGTGCAAGCGGCAAGACGTCCAAAGCCGTGACGTATGCGGCGGCCTTGGCATATTCCTTCTGCCCCCCCACCAACTCCGCGGTCGGCTTTATCTCCTCGACCATGTCGGTCGTCAGGTAGCGCGAGTTGGTACGCGGATAAGTCAGCGCCTTGTGCTCCTCGTACAGCCGCTGTGCCGCGGCGAGCGTGCGTCGCGCGGAGAAGCCGTAGCGCGTGTTGGCCTCGCGTTGCAGCGTCGTAAGGTCGTACAGCATCGGCGCGCGCTCGCGCTGCTCCTTCTTGTCGAGCTTTGTGATCGTGCCCTGCCTGCCCTCGCAGGCCGCGACGATCGCAAGCGCCTCCTTCTCGGTGGCCAGGCGCGGCTTCGCCCCCGCATGAAAGCGTCCTGCGTAGACACGCGAACCTTCAGCTCCACCCCGGCTGGATCCGTCCTCAGCGCTCCCGTCGCCCCCCTCCAAATCGCCCCCCGCATCTGCGCCGGCGGCAATTCCCGCGTCGAAGCGTGCGTCCACCAGCCAATAGGGCTCGGGCACGAACGCCTTGATCTCCTCCTCGCGGCGCGCCACGATCGCAAGCGTCGGCGTTTGCACGCGCCCCAGCGAGACGGCTCCGTCGAAGGACGATTTAAGGCGGATCGTGGCGGCGCGGGTGGCGTTCATGCCGACGATCCAGTCGGCCTCCGAGCGCGAGCGGGCGGCCTGCTCGAGCAGGGCGTAGTCCTCGGCGGGCCGCAGCGACTCGAAGGCGCTCTTCATCGCGGCAGTGGTCATCGAGTTCAGCCACAGGCGCTGCACCGGCTTCTTGGCTTTGGCCTTCTCGTACAGATAGGCGAAGATCAGCTCGCCCTCGCGCCCGGCGTCGCAGGCGTTGACGATTTGCTCGACGTCGTCGCGCCCGAGCTGGCTGGTGACCACCGACATCTGCTTGCGCGAGCGCTCGTCGCGCACGACCAGCTTGAACTTGGAGGGCACGATCGGCAGGTCCGGCATCCGCCAGCGCTTGTACTTGGCGTCGTATTCGTCGGGATCGGCAAGCTGCACGAGATGCCCCACCGCCCACGTGATCACATAGTCGGGCCCGTCGAGATACCCCTCCTGCTTGGCGAACGGCCCCGGCAGCACCCGCGCCAGGTCGCGCCCCACCGAGGGCTTCTCCGCGATCACAAGCGTCTTTGACATGGCGCCCAGCGTAGCGGGTGGGTGAAGCGACGTATGAGCGACCCCCCGTCGCGCTCCACCCACCCGGGGCACCCGACCCGGTGCCCGTGCGCGCTCAACCGCCGATCGGCGTGCGCGGGCTGGTACCCCAGAAGACCTCGGTGCCGAGCATCCCGACCATCGTGACGAGCACCAGGTTGAGCACCATCGACTTGGCCGTAGCCCTGCCCACCCCCACCGGCCCGCCTGAGGCGTTGTAGCCGTAGTAACAGGACACGAGCACGACAGCCGTGGCCATCGACATCGCCTTGATCACGCTGTAGAGGTAATCCACCGGGTTCTGGTACTGCCAGAAGATCAGCAGGTAGCCGCCCGAGGTAACGGCTCCCACCTGCTTGACGACCGCGATGTAGGAGGCCAGGTAGCCCATCCCGATTCCGGCGATGTACATGAACGGCAGCACCATCCAGGCCGCCAGCAAGCGCGTGGCGCAAAGGAACACCATCGAATCGACACCCATCACTTCCAGCGCGTCGATCTCATCGTTGATGCGCATCGCACCGAGCTCGGCGACGATACCTGTACCGACCTTTGCCGCCATCATGTAGCCGAACGCATAGGGAATTGCCTCGCGCAGATCGCACCAGGCAGCAAAAGCCCCCGCGATGCTTGGCGCGCCCTGAGCCGTGGCGAAGTAGGCGCCCTGGATGCCGCACGGACCAAGGCCGATGATGAAGATCATGATCCACAGGACCGCCGTCGAAGACACGATCATGAGACCCGCCTGACGCACCCCCTCGCCGAAGAAGCGCAGCACACGCAGCGTCCATACGTCGCGCACGATCCGACCTGTGAAGCTGGCGATCTCCCCCGCCGAGGCAAGCCACTCGCGCGCGCCTATGAGAGCTTCGTTCATCTGATCCTCCCTTCCTGCCCAAACCCGTGCTCCTTGGGGCATGCCCCCTCCTCGCACGACTCCTCAAACCCATGCCCCCCACGGGGGCATGACCCCTTTTGGGTGTAACCGCGGTTCATTTGATCGCGATCAGGTTGGGGTGTGTCGCGAGCAATAGCTGCGTGAAGGCGTAGTTGAACGATCCGAACGCGAGAAAGGACGCCACGACGGCCTGGTTGACGGCGCGTCCCACGCCCTCGGCGCCGCCTGAGGCGGTCATGCCCTTGTAACAGCAAATGATCGCGATGATCGCCCCGAACACGGCCGTCTTCAGGGTCGAGCCCCATAGGTCAGTAGTCGAGGTGTTGTTGAAGAAGGTCGCCCAGAAAGGCCCCAGCGGCGCACCGTGGACGATGGTGGCAAGCACCCCACCGAAGATGCCGAACAGGATCGCGTAGACATTGAACAGGCCCGTCACGAGCATCAGCGCCAGGAACCGCGGCACCACGAGATTCTTGACGGGATCGACGCCCAACACCTGGAGGGCGTCGAGCTCCTCCCGGATCTTGCGCGCGCCCAGGTCCGCGGTGATCGCGGTGCCGGCCGCCCCGGCAAGCATCGTTGCCGTGATCAGCGGGCCGATTTCGCGCACGACGATCAACACGAAGAAGCCGCCCAAGCGATCGACCGAGCCCAGTACCTGCAGGAAGTTCGCCGCCTGCAGACCCGCAGCGCCGTAGGAGAGGGCGAAGGTCGACAGCAGCAACGGCAGCCAGCAGATCCGCAACGCGAACAGGAACTGCCAGACGAACTCGCCACCATATGGATAAGGCGGCCTCACGATAGCCACGACAGTGCGGCCCGTGAGCATCATCATGTCCCCCACTTCCTCGAGCACGTTGCGAGCCGGGAGCAATGCTCGTCGCAAAAGACCTGTACCCGTCGGGTTCGCCTCGTCGCTCAGCGCGCCGCTGGGCCTATCGCTCAGCGCGCCGTTCGGCCCTACGCCTGGCGCACCACTCAACGCGTCACCGCCGGCCACTTCCCCAGACCCCAACCCTTCCATAGCGCTAGTGTACTAATTAACTAGCACAATATGTTTCTTGCCCGTGAGCGTCTAGAATTGAGCGCATGGCAAGACGCGACCACCCAGACTCGTACGCGTCAGAAGCGGCAACTGAAACGCTTGCGTCAGAGCCCCTTGTTTCAGGGCAGCCACCGGCGGCTCAGCTCGAGCTCGAAGACCTGACGATCGACCGCGCGGGAGAGATCCCAATCGGCGTTCAGCTCGCATGGGCATTGCGCGCTCGGATCGGCGACGGGCGGCTGGCGCCCGGACGGCGGCTGCCCGGCCTGCGTGAGCTTGCCGAGATGCTCGGGATCAACGCCAACACCGCCCGCTCCGTCTACCAGCGTTTGGAGCAGGAGGGGTTGATCGACAGCCGCCAGGGCACCGGCACGTTCGTGGCAAGCGTCGCTCAGGAACCTTCCGCCGTCGGCCAGATAGCCGCGGACGCCGCACGCCAGGCGCGCCGCACCGGCGTCGACCCGCGCGAGGTGGCCGCCGCCCTGTACGTCACGGCCGAGCCGGCCTCCGATGAGGCGACCCAAGCCGGTGAGCGCCGACGCGAGCTGCGCGCTCAGATCGCAGCGCTCGAGCAAACCCTTTCAGAGATCCAGTCCAGCCATCCGGGCTTGATTCCCGCGCCCAGCAAACCATCCAGGCATGCCGGTCCGCGCCTGCTGAGCGTCGAGGAGCTGGAGCGCGTGCGCATGGAGCTCGTCCGCCGCATAGCCGCCGCCGAGCCGCTGTTCCAAACCCCCGCGGATAAGAGAAACGCCGTCGCGGCGGAGCGACAGAGCGTGAGCGACGCCGAGCCGCGGGCCACGCCCTCCAAGCCCGCACAGGAGCGAAGGGCGCCGCGTACACGTCCCCGGACTCGCCCCTCCACCGCCTGACTCAGCCGGAGCTGCATTCCCCCGTGCCCACCATGTGGCCCGCCCCCGCCAGCACCTGGGCGACAGTCGCGTTGGCAACGCCATAGCCACCGGCGGGGCCACCGCCCGTGGTGCTCGCGAATACCGTGGTCAGCACACGTCCTTGACGATTGACCAGCGGACCGCCTGAGTTGCCCGGGCGCACCAGGCCGCGCAGCGGCGTCAGCAGTCGCGAGACCGGGCCGCGGCCGTAGGCGTCGTCGGTGATGATCTTCTGTGTCGTGCCGATGCGCCCGGGTTGCGGGTCGAACGGGCCGTCCTCCGGGTAGCCCAAGATCGCACCCGCGCTGCCCGGGGCTGGATTGGGGACGAGCGCAAGCGACGGCAGGTCGAGGCCAGGCACACGCAGGATCGCGATGTCGTCGGTGGGGTCGAAGGCGATCGCGTAGGCCGAGAGCTCCGGTTCGTCTCCCCCAACCTCGACGGTCGTGTCGTGCTCGCCCGCGACCACATGCGCGTTGGTGACCACTACGCCAGGCCGCGCCACCCAGCCAGACCCCTCGATCGCCAAGCCGCAGGCAGTGCCGAGCACACGCACGACGCCGCGCGCGGCGATACGTACTCCCGGCTCCCGGTCGATCGCGCGCGACGGCGGCGCGGCCTCTGGAACCGGACCGGCGATCGACGGCAGCGGATCGAGGCTTGCGAGCACGTTCAAGATCGGCCCGCTGGGCGGCAGCAGTTGATCGAGCTCGCGCAAGATCTGTGAGCGCTGGATGTCGGCGCGCAGCTGGGTCGTGCCCGCCGTCTGCACCACCACCGCGGCGAGGATCCAAGCGATCGCCAAACCGAGCGCCGCGCTGAGCAGGGCGCCGAGCACGCCGTCGAGCATGCCCAGCCCAGGCAGGACGAGCGTGCGACGCAGCCTGAAGCCCACCCCCTCGAAGCCAGTGGCCAGGATCGCGCCCGCGAGCAGCGCGCCAACCAGCCCGAATGCCGGTGCATACGGCGAAGCAGAACCCTGGGAGAGCAGTAGAGGACCCAGCCGCGTTCCGATGAATGAACCAAGGGCGAAGCCGCCGAAGGAGAGCACAGCAACGATGAAGCCCCGTCGAAACCCGAACAGCCCAAGCAGGACGGCGAATCCCACGATGATCCAGTCGAGCCGCGTCATGCTCATGTTCTACCGTCCCGAGCTGTGAACACCTCCCACGACCGCCGGCTGCGGGCGCGACGAGCGACGCCGGTGATCGCCCTTGCCGCGATCGCATTTCTCGTAGGCGCGGTCGTCGGCTCCGGTCATGGCGGCTCGCCTCAGCTGGGGCTGGCCGAGCGGTTCGCTCACGCTTGGACGCACAGCGACTACGCGTCCATGTACGAAGACGTCGACGAAGCCTCGCGGCGACGCATCCCCGCGAGCACGTTCGCCGGCGCCTACCGTGCGGCCGCGCGTACGGCGACCGAGACCAGCTTGGCCGTTGTGGGTTCCGCCCGCGAAGGCGCGCATGGAGCGATCTCGGTGCCGATGCTTGTGAACACGCGAATCTGGGGGAAGCTCAAAGAGAGACTGCTCCTGAACGTCGAAGACGGCGCCGGCGGCCCGCGTGTGATCTGGTCGCACTCGCTCGTCTTTCCCGGGCTGCCGGCGGGCGAGTCGCTGAGCAGGCGCATGACGATGCCCTCGCGCGCCACGCTGCTGGCGCGCGACGGCTCGGTGCTGGCCGACGGGCCGGCAACCGCGGCCGGCGCGCGCGACTCGCCGCTCGGCGCGGCGGCCGCGGGGGTCGTCGGAGAGGTCGGGCCCGTGCCCAGCGCTCGCGTGAGCGAATTGGAAGCTCACGGCGTACCGGACGCGGCGATCGTCGGCACCAGTGGCCTGGAGCTGGCGCTCGACAGTCAACTACGCGGGACGCCAGGCGGACAGCTGCTTGCGGGCGAACACGTGCTTGCGAGCGTGCCGCCGAAGCCAAGCCCAGCTGTACACACCACGATCTCCCCAACCCTGCAGCGCGTTGCCGCGGAAGCGCTTGGCGGACAGCTTGGCGGGGTCGTGGCGATGGATCCCGCGAGCGGGGAGATACTCGCGGTGGCGGGCCTCGGCATCGACGATCTGCAGCCGCCGGGCTCGACCTTCAAGATGGTGACCGTCACTGCCGCCTTGGAAGCCAAAGTGGCGAGCCTGAAAAGCGTGTTCCCCTACGCCACGTCGGCGACGCTGGACGGAGTAAAGCTGGAAAACGCCAACGGCGAGGACTGCGGTGGCAGCTTGGCGCTTGCCTTCGCGGTGTCGTGCAACTCGGTGTTCGCCCCGCTTGGGGTGAAGGTCGGCGCCAATCGGCTCGTGGCGACAGCTGAGCGCTTTGGTTTCAACCATTCGCCCGGGCTCCCCGGTGCGGTCGAAAGCACGCTGCCACAGGCAAGCCAGATCCAGGGCGAACTGGACCTCGGATCGACATCGATCGGGCAGGGACAAGTACAGGCATCGGCGCTACAGATGGTGAGGATCGCGGCGACCGTGGGCGACGGCGGCAGGCGCCCTACCCCCACGTTCGAAGCGCTACCTTCCATGCCCGTGCGCGTAATGAGCGCCGCCACCGCGCGCACCGTGCGGCACTTGATGATCGGAGTGGTGCGCGAAGGGACAGGTACCGCGGCCGCCATTCCCGGAGTTGTCGTAGCCGGCAAGACCGGTACCGCCGAACTGGGCGTGCCGGCCTGCCCCAGCAAAAGCGAACACAGATCTGAAGGCGGCGAACCCCAGACGAGCGGAGAAAACGAAAAAGAAAGCGAAAAGGAGGCGGACGAAGACTGCTCTACCGGAAACGACGATCCACAGAACACCGACGCCTGGTTTGCCGCGTTCGCGCCGGCCATACACCCAAGGATCGCCGTCGGGGTGTTGCTCGTGAAAGACGGCGCCGGCGGGGAAACGGCCGCGCCGCTGGCCAAACAGGTGCTCGAAGCCGGCTTGCGCTGAGACGGCTACTCCGTAGCCCAAAAAGACTAGGCTCAACGGGACGCAACTTCGGGACTACAGAACCCCAACCGTCGGGAGCATCCGGAGACAGCCCACCCTAAACGTCGAGCTCGGCGGAGGCCGTCTCCGCCGGGTTGAGCGGATCCACGAACTTGATCTCGATCGGGCGGTTGTCGAGCGAGACGATCTTGATCTTGAACAGCACCAGGGCGCCCTGCGTCGGCCCATTGGCAGCAGTCGTGTCGAGCGCCGGAATGCGGCCTTTGGGAGGGATGAGCCCGCCCCGGTAGGCGAATTCGTTAGTCAGGGCCGGGGCGATCGGCGTGTACACGTTTTCCTGGGTATCGCTGATCGAGATGTTCGTGGTGGCCACATGAGGGGCCGAGCTTTCGTTGTAGACCTGCAGGAAGACCGCAAACCACTCTTCGCCTGGGGCAAGCTTTCGCTGGGCGGGTGTCAGGCCGCTCAAGTAGGTGGAGTCTTCCGTGTCGTAGGGGTTGAGCTCGCGCGAGAGCTGAACCTCGTAGATCAGCGGGCCAACGTTCAGGTATGGAGCGTTCTGGCCGGACTCGCCGGCGTAGGTTCCGGTCGTTACGCGGGTATGAGAGTTGTCAGAGCAAGCGCTGAGCGCCAGCATCGACACCAACAGAACCGCCAGCGGCGCGAGCTTGCCCAACGAGCGTGCAGGCATCGAGGAGGGCCGACGGACGAGGGTGCGCAGGCGAGCACGGAAGAGGCTGTTGGCTGGGCGGGGAGTCATGCGAGCGGGCAGTTTATCCGCCGGCGACGGTGATGCGCTCTCCGCGGCCTTCGCCCCGCTCGAGGATCGCGCGCAGGCGGCGCATGGCCTTCTCGTTCTTGCGCTTCAGCCATGCACGCCCGCCAAGCGCCTCCATGATCCGGTCGGACAGCACGTGCGTCTCGGTCTCCAGCGTGAACTGCACGCGCGTGGCTCCACCGGCGGCGGGAGCGAGCTCGTAGACGCCGAGTGTGCGCACCCGATTGGTCTTGCCGGTGCGACCCACCTCGACGATACGGTGGGGGCGGGAGATCTCGCTGAACGTCGAGTCGGCCCAGCTGAAGCGGTTGCCTGGAGCCTTCACGCGGAAACGAGCGCCCGCGCCACGACCGACCGAATCCTCACGCGTGAGGTGCCAGTCGACCAGATAGTGATCGGTGAACTCCGGGTGGTTGGCGATGTCCTGCAGGTAGTCGAACACCTGCTCGCGCGGGGCGCTGATCACGATCGAGACGGTGAGAGGGTCCACGGCGCGGCAGTCTAATGACTGGCGGGGCGGTTTTGCGCCTTGGACGCGGCGCTCACACCCCCCTCTGCGGTGCATGCATCGAGATTCGCGCGCCGAAGCCGTCTTTCAGGCGGCGCGAGCGGTCAGCCGCACCGTATGGCCGAGCTCGCTGTGGCGGACGATCTCGCTCTGAAGCGGCGCTCCACGACGCAGCTGGCGGCATAGCTCGCAGACGATGCCTTTTGCCTGCTCGTACACATGTATGCGCTCGCCCACGAGCGGCGTGCGCTCGCAGTCGGCGCAACGGTGGCGGTCGGCGGTGAGCGAGCCGACGCCCCGGCGCAAGAGGAAGCGCTCGAGCTGCTCGACGTCTACGTGGGGCGAGGCCATGGGGCCTACTTTCGCCAGGGTCGTGCTGGATCCTGCACTCTTCATTGATCTTTCGGCGGCATTCGTTTGACTGCCGAATCGGAGGGGTATGCTGGGATCAGCGACTAAGTGCAGGCAACGATGGAGCACCTCGTTCACCTGCTCCTTACAAGCTCACTTGACAGCTTCGTTATGATTTCGCCGGATTCCACCCTGTAGAAAGTTCCCAAACCCTCCGGGAACGAGAGGAAGGGGTAGCGCAATATGGAGTCGCATATTTCGGGCACGATGGCTGGTACCGGATCGTTCCGCTGCCAGGGATGCGGATACGTATTGACCCTCACGTCGTTGGACGCACTGCGCGACTGTCCGGACTGTGGCGGGCACGACTTCGTCAGGGCTTCGCTGTTCAACGCGGCCGTCAGTCCCGTTGAGGCTCATGCGCAACCACACGTCCATGAGCCACAGGAGTGGATCGCCCGCGCCCGCGAAGATCTGATCGAGCCGGGCGAGTACCTGCTGTATGACGATGGCGAGGAGTCGAGGACGGTCGCACTCACGCGCGAGTGGACACGCATCGGGCGCAGCCTCGCCGCCGACGTGCGCTTCGACGATCCGACCGTCTCCCGCCGCCACGCGCTCGTCGTGCGCCAGGCCGATGGCGTGAGAGTGCTCGACGACCGTAGCCTCAACGGTGTTTTCGTCAACGGCGAGCGCGTCGAGTGGCGACCCTTGAACGACGGTGACGAGATCCTGGTCGGCCGCTATCGACTCACGTTCGTGAGCGTGCCGGGCGAGCGTACGCAGCGTCCGCCGTTGCTGGCGCGGGCCTGAGCGCCGGGTCGTCCGTGATCGAGCTCTGCCCCCGCCCGGGACCCTGAGCCTGAGCGGCGACTGTAGGCCCTGAGTCCCGCCAACGCCCATTCCACGTACCATCGGCCCCATGGCCCAGACAATCGCTGTGCTCTCGCAGAAGGGCGGCACCGGCAAGACGACGACGGTGCGCACGCTCACCGACGTGTTGCGCCGGATCGAGGTGAAGACGTTGGCGATCGATCTCGACCCGCAGGGCAACCTGTCGGACTACTTCGACTTGCCGCCGGACAGCGATCCGACGATTGCCGATGTACTCACCGGGACCTGCCCCGCCACCGAGGCAATCCACGAGGAAGTGATCCCAGCCAGCTTGAATCTGGCCGAGGCCGAGTTGATGCTCGGCGGCAGGATCGGGCGTGAGATGACCTTGAGGCGAGCGCTTGCGAAGCTGCCAGACGAGTACGAAGTGGTGCTTGTCGATTGCCCGCCCTCGCTGGGGCTGCTGACCGTAAACGCGCTTGTGGCGGCCGACTACGCGCTGGTGACGGCCGAGGCACAGTACTTCGCGTTGCAGGGAGTGGAGCAGGCGATGGAGGTGATCGAGGTTGCGCGCGACAGCCTCAACGACGAGCTCGCGTTGCTTGGGATATTGCTGAACTTGGCCGATATGCGCACGGTGCACTCCCGCGAGGCGAAGGCGTCGCTGCAAGAGCGCTTCGGCGAGAAGGTCTTCGAGACCCCGATACGCGGTTCGATCGCCTACGCGGAGTCGGCCGAGCGGGCCACGTCGATCCTCGACCACCGCCCCGATCTCGGCGCCGACTACTTGGCGGTCGCCGACGAAGTCCTCGAGCGCCTGCCGGGCATGGCCGGCGCCCGCGAGCGCCTCGCGCTCCTATAGCTCCCCCACATAGGCGCCCTGAGCCTCGAACGGGGCACGCAATAGCGTTGCCCAGCCCTCGATCTCTCCTCGCAGCGCCTCCACAACGGCGCCTGTGTGCTCGTAGAAGCACCACAACAAAACAGTGGGTCCGGCGCCGGAGATCGTGGCACCCAGCGCACCGAAGTCGCGTGCACGCTGGGCGAGCTCATATGAGCGCGGGAACAGGTGCGAGCGCCGCTGCTCGTGCAGGCTGTCGTGCAGACCACGGGCCACCAGGTCCCAGTCGCCGCGCGCGAGTCCCAGAGTGAGTAGCGCACCGTGGGCCACGTTGAAGACCGCCTGCTCGATCGGAACCTGCTCAGGCAGCGCACCGCGCGCCTCGCTGGTACGCACAGCCTGCTCGGGCACGACCGCGAGCGCCTCCAGGCCCGTGGGCGGCTCGAAACGCACCGCTCGGCCGTCGGCGCAAATGACAAAGCCGCCGTAGAGCGCCGCCGCGACGTTGTCTGGATGGCCCTCCATCGCGGTCGCGCACGCCAGCAGGTCCACGTCCAGCTCGAACAGGTGGTCGGCGGCGAGCAGGCCAGCCACGATCGCCGAGGCGCTCGAGCCGAGACCGCCCGTCAGCGGGATCTCCGAGCGGATACGGAAGGTGAAATCGTCGGCTGAGTGCAGACTCTCGAAGGCGCGCACGCAGAGGTTGTCTTTGCCACGCGGAACGTCGAGGTCGGTCTCGACGGCGAAGCTGCCGGTCTCCGCGACCTCCAGCTCCAGGTGCAAGCCGAGCGCGGCGGCGAAGCAGTCAAAGCCCGGGCCGAGGTTGGCGGAGGACGCGGGCACGCGCACGACCCGCCTGCGAATCATCCGCGGCGCTCCCCCGCGTGCTCGTCCGCGGCCCCGGTGCGGCCCGCGAGCGGCCGGGGCACGCGGGCGCTCGCGGCGATCAACTCAGGACCGCCTCTTCGATCGCGCCGATGTCAGGCTGGCAGGGGATCACGGCGCCGCCGTTGTGTTCGATCGCGGTCTGCGGGTCCTTGATGCCGCGGCCGGTGAGCACGCACACGACCTGCTCTGCGCCGTCGGTGCCGTACTTGAGCAGGCCGGCGACCGACGCCGCCGACGCGGGCTCGCAGAACATGCCTTCCTTGGAGGCCAAGAGCCGGTAGGCGGCGAGGATCTCGTGGTCTGAGACGGCGCGGATCGCGCCACCGGACTCGCTCACCGCGAGGAGCGCATCCTCGCCCCGGACCGGGTGACCGATGCGGATCGCGCTTGCGACAGTTTCAGGGTGCTCGAACGCCGTGCCGCGCACCAGCGGCGAAGCGCCCTCGGCCTGGAAGCCGAACAGCCTCGGGGTCGCTCCCATCTCGCGGAAGCCGCGCCAGTAGGAAGTGATGTTGCCGGCGTTGCCGACCGGGATGCAGAGCGCCTCCAGCTGCCCGTCGAGATCCTCGTGAATCTCGAAAGCCGCCGTCTTCTGGCCTTCGACGCGGAATTCGTTGACGGAGTTGACGAGTACGATCGGGTCCTTCTCGACCAGCTCGCGCACGAGTTTCAGCGCCTGGTCGAAGTTGCCGGCGAGCGAGATCACGCGCGCGCCGTGCATCAACGTCTGGGCCATCTTGCCTTCGGCGATCTTGCCCTCGGGAACGATCACCGCGCAGGTGATGCCCGCGCGCGCGGCGTAGGCAGCGGCGCTCCCGGCGGTGTTGCCCGTGGAGGCACAAATCACGGCCTTGGCGCCATCGCGTACGGCCGCGGAGACCGCACAGGTCATGCCGCGGTCCTTGAACGAGCCCGTGGGATTGGCTCCCTCGAGCTTGAGGCGCACGCTGGCGCCCACCATCTCCGAGAGCACGGGCGCGCGCAACAGCGGCGTGGAACCCTCCTGCAGGCTGACGATCGGATCGTCCTCGGCGAAGGGCAGACGATCGCGATAGCGCTCGATCAGCGGCACGTGGCTCTTGCCCATAGAAATCGTGTTGCTCACATGAACTCCTCTTCGATAACGCGAATGGCGCGGGGTGTTGAGCGTAGGAAGTCGAGCGCGGCGATGCGTTTCAGGGCCTCGCGCACGCGCGATTCAGACAGCGGATGGATGACCATCACGAGGCGGGCGTGCTCGCCCAGGCCATGCTGGGCAACAGACTTGATCGAGGCTCCCTGCTCCCCGAGCAACTGGGCGATCGAAGCGAGCGTGCCAGGTGTGTCGGCAACCTCCATGTGAATGTAGAAGCCACTCTCGACATCCCGCACGAGCGGCAGCGGATCGAGTGGCGCGGAGGGCGCGCCCAGCGGGAGCATCGCGCTGACGAGGTCGCCCAGCACGGCGCTCGCCGTCTGGCGTCCCCCGGCCCCCGGTCCGGACATCGTGATCTCGGTGATCGCGTCTGACTCGACCGTGACCGCGTTGAAGGGGCCGTTGACCGAAGCCAGCGGGTGACCGGAGTAGAGGAAGGCAGGGTGCACACGCACCGACAGCCCACCGTCGCGGCGCTCAGCGGTACCGATCAGCTTGAGGCCGAGCCCCAGCTCACGCGCGTACTGCAGATCGTCTGTTTGCAGCTGCTCGATGCCCTCGTAGGGAACCTGGTCGATGTGGACCGGCGTGCCGAACGCGAGCCGCGCGAGGATCGCCATCTTGGCCGCGGCGTCGCGTCCGCTCACGTCGTCGCTTGGGTCGGCCTCGGCGTAGCCCTGCCGTTGAGCCTCGGCAAGTGCCTGCTCGTAGGAGGAGCCACGGGTCATCTCACTCAAGATGAAGTTGGTCGTGCCGTTGACGATCCCGTGGATACGCTCGACGTGCGCACCGGCGAGCGACTCGCACAGCACGCGGATGACCGGGACGACGCCTGCCACGGCAGCCTCGAAGCGCAGCTGCACTCCACTCGCCCGCGCCGTGTCGAACAGCTCCTCGCCGTGCTGAGAGAGCAGCTGCTTGTTGGCTGTGACGACGTGCTTACCCGCCTGTAGCGACGTGAGCACGTACTCACGCGCGGGTTCGATCCCGCCGATCAACTCGACGATCAAGTCGGAGGACGCGAGAACCTGGGCGAAGTCCCCTTTGCTGGTGGTGAGCGCCTCGCCCAGTACCGGCAGGCGTCTGGTGAGCCGCTCGATGTGAGGGGCGCGCTCCCCCAGCAGCGCGGCGAAAGCCGAACCAACAGTGCCGAAGCCGAGCAGACCGACATTGAAGGGCACAGCTTCGGCCCCGGCGCGCTCTGGTGACGGGGCTGGGCGCACGGAGGTCATCGCTGAGCGCTCAGAGGACATCGCGGGCCGTGAGATCCTCGAAGCGCTCGCGCCTGACCACGATACGGGCCTCGCCGTCCTTGCAGAACACGACCGGCGGCCGCGGCACGCCGTTGTAGTTGCTGGCCATCGCAAACCCGTAGGCGCCGGTGGCGGGCGTCACGATCACGTCTCCAGGCCTTGGGTCCTCGAGCAGTGCCTCGCGCACGATAACGTCGCCGGACTCGCAGTGCTTGCCGGCCAGCACGCAGCCGATGGCGCTCGCGGGATCGGAGAGGCGATCGACGACGTGCGCTTCGTAGGCGGCGCCGTAGAGCATCGGGCGCAGGTTGTCGGACATGCCGCCGTCGACCGCCACCCAGGTGGAGACGTTGCGCTTGACGCTCTCCACCGTGTAGAGGGTGACACCCGCATTTGCCGTGAGCGCGCGCCCCGGCTCGACCAGCACGCGCTTGCCGGGATCGATCCCGGCCTCGTGCGCGGCACCGAGAACCGCCCCCACCCATTCCTCGATATCGGGTGGATGCTGGGTCTCCGCATATGCGACGCCGAGTCCGCCACCGAGATCGTAGGTGGAGAATCCGCCCACCCCGTCGCCGATCTTCGCGAGCGCCTCGGCCTCGCGACGGTAGGGCTCCAACTCGAGCAGCTGCGAGCCGATGTGGGCATGGATGCCCCGCAGCTCCAGACCCGCAACCGCCCGCACGCGCTCGATCGCTAGAGGGATGTCGGCCATCGAGAAGCCGAACTTCGAGTCGGCCTGACCCGTGGAGATCTTCTCGTGGGTGTCTCCTCGGACGTCGGGTGTAGCCCTTATGAGGATGGGCTGCCCATCCCCTTCTCTTATGCGAGAAGACAACGCCGCATGCGGCGTTGTCCCGGGCCGTGCATGCACGGCCCGGCCAGCCGGCGCATGCGCCGGCTGGAAAGAATTGATGAGTCGCTCGAGTCGATCGATCTCGTCGAAGTTGTCGATCACGATCAGACCGATCCCGTGCTCCAAACCCATGCGCAACTCGGCCTCAGACTTGGCGTTGCCGTGCATCAGAATCCGCTCGGGCGGGAATCCCGCGTTCAAAGCAAGATGCAGCTCGCCACCGGAGGCCACGTCGCACCACAGGCCCTCTTCGGCGAACAGGCTCAGCACCGCCGTGCACGGGAACGCCTTGGAGGCGAACACCACGTGGAAGTCCTCGTGGCCGGCCGCGGACCCCGCCTGCACGAACGCCCGCGCCCGCGCTCGTAGATCGTCTTCGGCGACGACATACGCCGGCGTGCCGAATTCCCGCGCAAGCTCGATCGTGTCGCACCCCCCCACCTCGACCCGGCCGCGCTCGTTGAGGCGGCTGCCCAGTGGGAAGACGTGCGAAAGAGAAGTTCCCGTCGCCATGCGTTGGATTATGGCGGCTCGCAGGGGACGGAACTCGGCGCGCGACACACAAGCTGGCGATGGAGTGCAAAAAGGCATGGCCCCCCGCACGCGCGGGTGCTCGCTAACTCAGGCGTTCGTAACGCTCGCACTAACCCCAGGCTTCGTTAATCCAGGCTTCGTTCAAGCCGTGCTCGCGCGCGCACGCGGGGGGCGACCCGAAACGGAGACACCACGGCCCCTGCCCGGTGCCGCCCAGCCCCCACTACGAGTCAACACCCAGAGCAGAACCACGCCGATTGCCATCAGCACGATGCTCTCCAACTGCGGCGCGGTCAAGCCCGCGAAGATCTCTTTGTTGCGCCGCACGAACTCCACCAGCAGCCGCTCCAAACCGCTGAGCACCAAGTACAGCCCAAAGATGACTCCTGGCCGCACACGATCGCGCAACTGCCACAGGACATAGGCGAGCAGGCACATCGAGACGGTCTCGTAGATCGGCGTCGGCTGCACGGTCACACCCGGCGGCGTTGGCACCGTGCCATGCGGATAGCCCATTGCCCAGGGCAGTTTCGAGCGGATGCCGTAGTCGCCGTCGCCGGAGACCTGACAGCCGATCCGCCCAATCCCATAGCCGAGCGCCAGCACGGTTGCGCACATATCGACGGCGGCCAGGTTGAGCATGTCGCGCCAGCGCATCCAAGCCACCACGGCGATCGCGCCGCCGATCGCGCCGCCATACCAGACCAAACCAGACCCGGAGAAGATGTGTCCGAACAGGTCGTTCTTGACTTCGCCGTAGTTCTGCACGATGAAGTAGCCGCGCGCTCCGAGCAAACCCCCGATAAGAGCGGCGAACACGATCTCATACGCCCAGTCCACCGGCTTGCCGAGCTCGCGCAGGCGACGCGCGACGATCGCGCCGCAGACCAGGAAGCAGATCGCGAACGTGACGCCGAACGTCTTGATCGAGATGCCGAAGATGAGAACTTCCGGCTTCACGGCTTGTGTCGCTCCTCGAGGGCGTGCATTACACGGGACTCTACGCAACGGCGCGTGACGATTCGCCGCGGCGCGTGCAATTCGCCGCAGCGCAAACATACGCAACGGCGCGGGGCGATTCGCCACAGCGCAAACAGGACTGTCTGGCGGACGGCGACACCGGCGCCCGGCGGACTCTACAATCAACCCAGATGGCAAAGCGAAGCTCAGAGTTCGGCAAAGACGGCGGCCTGCAGGCACGCATGCTGTTCACGATGTTCCTGCTCGGACTCGTCTACGTGGTGTTCGTCGGCGCCCTGATCGCGGCCGGCGCCGCCGCCGGCTTCATCGTCGTGATCGCGCTGGTCATGCTGGGGATGCAGTTCTTCACCTCGGACAAGATCGCGCTCTCGACGCTTGGAGCCAAAGAGGTCACTCCCGAGGAACAGCCGGAGCTGCACGGGATCATCGAGCGGCTGTGCGTGCAGGCGGACCTGCCCAAGCCACGCGTGTGCGTGATGGATACACCCATGCCCAACGCCTTCGCGATGGGTCGCTCGCAGAAGAAGGCAACCGTGTGCGCGACAAGCGGCATCCTGCGGATGCTCGACACAGCCGAGCTCGAAGGCGTGATCGGCCACGAGCTGACGCATGTGATCAACCGTGACGTGATGGTGATGACGCTGGCCAGCTTCTTCGCGACGTTGGCGGCGCTGATCGCCCAGTTCTCGCTGTTCTTCGGTGGCGGCTTTGGCGGCGGCTACGGTCGCAACCAGGAAGAGGAGGAGGGCGCGCTGCTCGTGCTGGTCGCGTCGGTGCTTGTCTACGCGATCTCCTTCCTGCTGCTGCAGGCGCTCTCGCGCTACCGCGAGTTCGCGGCCGACCGTGGCTCGGCGGTGCTCACGGGCCGTCCGAGCGCGCTGGCCTCGGCGCTTGTGAAGATCAGCGGCACGATCGAACGCATTCCCAGCCAGGACCTGCGCCAGGCCGAAGGCATGAGCGCCTTCTTCATCGTGCCCGCGCGCACCAAGCAGTCGCTGATGAACCTCTTCTCCGACCATCCCTCGCTCGAGAAGCGCCTGGACGCGCTCAGCCGGCTTGAGTCTCAGCTGCAGAGCGCTGCCTGACCGTGGGCCTGAAAGACATCCTGACGGGCCGCCACGAGGTCAAGGGGCCGGCCCCCGACCGCCTGTTTGCGATCTCCACCGCCTACATCGCGCTGCAGACAGAGCACAACATCGAGCCCGCCGGCGCCGCGGCGATCGTGTTCCAGGCGCTGCAGACAAGCGAGTTCGAAGGGGTCATCAAGGAAATGGAAGAAGTCGTCGTGGCTACCGGTGGGGAGAGCGGCACCAAGGTCCACACAGAGGACGACAGCTTCGGCTATCGCTGGATGGTGCTAAATGGCAGCTCGATAGAAGACCTGGCTGTCGGCATCAACGCCGTGTCCAGCTCGATCGAGACGGCCGGGCATGGCGAGCGACTGTTGTGCGCCGTGTTCGCCTTCAAGGACGCCAAGAGCCGGCCTGTCTATTTTATCTACAACTACAAGCGCGGCTTTTGGTATCCGTTCGTGCCGGCCTCGAGCGGCGGCTCCTCGAGCTCGACCCAGGCCAGCGAACGCTCCACAGAGCGCGAGCTGCAACTGAAGGCGCAGATGGCCTCGGAACTGCCGATCGAGCCGGAGCTCGAGCGTTGGTTCCCTCTGTGGGGTATCCCGATTTGAGCGATGCCCCCCGCGCGCGCGATGGGCATGACTGATCTGGCGACTACGCCATCCCCGGCAAGGCGGAGCGTCAGTCTGGGATCAGGCCCTCGCCTGTGAACTCAGAGCGGGCCTCGGCGAGCGTCGTATCGCTGGGCGGCAGGATCACGTCGGAGGTCTCGATCTCCTCGTCGTCCACACGCGTACCGTTGGCACGCACGAACGCGAGCAGCTCAGCGAGCGAGCGCGAGAAGGCGCCCTCGTCGTCGGCGTCAACCGCCGTGTGCGCGGCACCGGCGAGTTGGTCGAGCTGGTCATGCAGGCCGTCGTCGAGCCGGTATTGGTCCTCGCCTGAGATGCGCACGATCATGCCGACTGCTCCCTGCTTGGATCGGCCGCGGCGGCGTCCGCCACGGCAGGTTCACCCTCGACCGGCTCGTCCTCGGCACCCGCCGGCAGCTGACCCGCACCGGCGCCTGCGTTTCCCGCGCCCAGCTCACCCTTGAGCTTCGCCAGGTCATCGTCGACAGCGGACTTGCTGGAGAGCGATTTGAGCTGGCGGTCGATGTCGTCTTCGCCTGGGCCCAGCGCGGTGACGTCGTCGAACGTGCCCGCCGCTTCGAGCTCCTGCACCGCATCCGCACGGGCCTTCATGTTTTCGGTCTTGTCCACGGCGCGCTGCATGGCGAGCCCCACGTCGGCCATCTGCTCGCCGACACCGGTGGCCGCTTCGGAGATCTTCACCTGCGCTTCGGCGGCGGAGTACTGGGCCTTGATGACCTCCTTCTTGGTACGGAAGGATTCGATCTTGGCGCGCAGCTTCTGCTCGGAGTCGGTCAGCTTCTGCTGCTGGTCTTCCAGTTCGGTCACTTGCGTGTCGAGCCCCTGCAGCTCCGTCTGGGCGATGTTCTTGCGTTCCAGCGCTACGCGCGCGAGATCTTCCTTACCTGAGGAGACCGCTTGGCGGGCCTGCGTGTCGAGCTTGACGACCTGCTGCTGCAGCGAAGTCTCCTGCAGCTGCAGACGCTTCTTGGCAGTCACCACGTCGGCGATGCCCTTCTTGACGTTCTGCAGCTGTTCGACCTGCTTTTGATAGCTGTAGTCGAGCGTCTCGGCGGGGTCTTCGGCGCGATCCAAGAGCTTGGATACCTTGGCCTTCACGACGGTTGACATGCGCCCGGTCAAACCGGCCATATGATCCTCCTGTAGGGCGGGGAAGTGAGGCTATCAGCGTAGCCGACTGGGGCTACAAACCGGTGGGGTGGCGAACCGTGAAGCCCGGGTTGGCGGGCCGCAACGGACGCCAACGTGGGCCCTCTTGGTCGGACGGATCGTCGACGGGGCTCGTGTCCAAGCGCAGGCCGGCGACCGTCATGTAGGCGTGACCGCCGTTGGCGAAGATCGTCACCCACGTGCCGATACCGCCGGATTCCCAGCCCATGAATTCGGTCGAGTCCATCGGCGTCGTGATCAGGTTGGCGCCGTGAAGTGCGTAGGAGACGGTGCCCGAGCAGTCATAGCCGGGCGAGATGAAAGAGGCGTGACCGCCGCCGTAGATGTAGGGCAGACCGATGATCTGATCGCCGGCCCAGATGATCTCTTGGACGGCGGGTGGCGCGGACATCGGGGCGGCGGCAAGACCATCCACGACGCGAGCAGTGCTACCGGGAACGAGCAGCTCGGGCTTGGTGTCGGCGGCAACACCCACCACGCTTCCACCGGTCGAGGAGGTCACTTCGCTCGGCGACTGGGGAGCAACGTAGGGAACGACCTGGCCGGTGGCAGTCTGCTCGTAGACCGCGCCCCTGTAAAGGAGACTCGTCGATTTCGAGGTGACGGGCGCGTGCGGCTTCTTGACAGCCGGAGTGGTGGTCGTCGGAGCGGTCCCGCCAACCGCGGCGGGCGGAGTCACAGTCGCCGCGGCGCCTCCCACCGAGACACCGCCTGTCGCGGCAAGCGCCGATACAGGGGCGACAGCCAGGAACAGCATGCTGAATAGCGTTGAGCCCGCGGCTCGCAATCGCAAAGCAACCTCTTTCGTCGGCCTGCGGGGTTAGCTGACGGGCTAGCGCTGAAAGAGCCTGCGCTTCTCACGGATCTACCGCGGGATTCGCCCCAACAACTTGGGTCCCCCGTTCCTTGGCTTCTGACCAAGGATTCGGCGTTCGGGGCGGCAGGCTATCAGAGTGCAATGACGGTTGCACCCGATGTGGGCATTTTGCCCGCAAATAGGGGGATTTTGGGCGTCAAATTGCAGTTGAGGGGCATTTGTCAAGCCCTCCGGGGAGCTGATTCTCAGGACCTCAAAGCGGTTGTTGCTCTTCGTGCGGGCCGACCCGCAAAAGGCCGGGCCGACTCCACTGCCGTCGGGGAAGGCGGGTAGCGTGGCGGATATGCGTTTCGCCCCTCTACGTGCCGCGGCCATCGTGGTCCTGTCTTGTACGGCTCTCGCCGGATGCGGCAAGGCGTTCTCCCCGCATGCCACGGAACGCCCGACGGCGACGGTTCCGGCACTCGGTGCGCACGCCGCGGTAGGCGTGAATACGATCAACACCACCCGTCTGGGTGGGTCTACTCCGGTCGTGGACGCCGCCGCGATTGCGCTGGCCGCATACCCGGGCCTCACCCCGGCGACTCGACCGCCGATGGTGGTGATGGTGGACGACAACGACTGGCCGGGGGCACTTGCGTCGTCTGTATTTGCGGGCACGCCACTGCGAGCGCCGATTCTGTACAGCGAAGGCACCACGTTGCCGCAGGCAAGCGACATGGCGCTACACGCCATGAAACCAACCGGGACCGATTCGCTCGGACCATCGCCAAGCGGGCCCGCCGGGCGCGCCCAGGTGCTCGAGATCGGCAACGCGGCCACGCCGGGCGGCTATACAATACGGTCGATCGCTGGAGCCGAACCGGCCGCTCAGGCGGTCGCAATCGAGCGGCTCTCGAGCTTGCTGGAGGGGCACTCGCCGCACGAGCTGATCGTGACTGCCGCAAACGGTTCGCCCGCGATGACGATGCCGGCCGCGGGGTTGTCTGCTCAGACGGGTGCGCCGATCCTGTTCGTGCTGCGTTCGGGGATTCCCCGTACCACCGCGGCCGAGCTGAGGAGACTCGCCGGAGCCTCGATCTACGTCGTCGGACCACGCACGGTCGTAAGCCAGCGCGTGGTCCGAGAGCTCCGACACTTCGGGCAGGTGACGCGCATCGACGGTCCGACTCCAGCGGCAAACGCAATCGCCGTGGCGCGCTTCAGCAAGGGCGCCTTCGGCTGGGGCGTCCTGGAACCCGGCCACGGACTCGTGTTCGCGAACAGCTCGCGACCACTGGACGCGCCCGCCGCGGCGCCGCTGTCCGCACGCGGCGACTACGGCCCGCTGCTGCTACTTGAAAATACCGAGACGCTGCCAAGCGAGCTGAGTGGCTACCTGAGCGATCTGCAGCCGGGCTCGCCTTCCTCGGGCCCGGTACACGGCGTCTACAACCGGGGCTGGCTGATCGGGGATGAAACCGCGATCTCCGCCACCACCCAGGCGCGCTTGGACACGCTGCTGGAGATATCCTCCCGAACGGCACCCGAAGCGAGCTTCTCTTCACCGGCGACGCCCTCGAGCGAACCGACACCCAGCGAATCGACACAGAGCAGCGAATCCACACCATGAGCCAAGCCGAGCACCCACAACGCCTGATCAGAGAGCGCACCGGAGAGGTGAGCGTGGAGGACGTGCGCGAGCTGATGGGCGCCTCCACCCCACACTTCGCCCTACAGCTGCGCAATCGCATCGTAGGCCTGATCGCCGAGCTTCCCCGCGACCATCCGGCACGAAGAGAAGGCGAGCGCGAGATCGCGCGACTGGAGCGCCTTGGTTTCACCGGCGAGACGCGCGGCGAGGCCGGCAACGAGGGCGAGCTGCCGCTGCCTTCGCTGAGCGTCGGCTAGACCAAGGGTCCGGCTAGACCCGGGTCATCGCGCGTGCACGAGCGTCCAGGAAGCGCGTGCGCAACAGCCTGAACAGGAGCACGAAGACGGCTATGTCGACAGCGAACATCGCCACGTTCAAGAGCTGAGAGGCTTTCGCGAGAAACGTATAGCCCAGGACGACGGCCGAATGCAGCACGATGACTGGGAGCAGCGCCAAGAGCAGCGTGTGCGAGCGGTATCCGCTCGAATGCTCGCGCCAGGTCACCTCGATCGTGCCGAGGGCGACGGCGGCGATGCCGGCCAGCAGCAGCGGGCCACCCGCCGCGGGACCGTGGCGCAGTCGCGTAACGGCTATCACGAACGCGATCCCCCCGGCCAGGATGAGCAACTCTGAGAGCGGCAGCGGATGCCAGGGCGCTTGCGGGCGCTCGCCAAACGTTCTGTGAGGCGAGACCGGCGGGCGCGGCGCCGTACGTGACGCGCGCCCGCGGCGAGAGGACCTGGCTTGCCCAACCCGCGAGGCAGCCTGCCCGACTGGCGAGGTGGACCGCTCGCGCGAAGCCGACTTGGCGCCGTCGCCCGTCGTAGACACGCTCGGACGCGGCTTGCGCGAACGTCCCCGCGGACCCTTGGTATTACTTGCCACGACTACAGTTTACGGGGGTGTTTTCTGGACCTTCTAAGCTGAGCCGCTGTGCCTGAGCAGAGGAATACCTGGGAGCGCTTGGCGAGCTTGCCGCTGCGGATCGAGGGGTATGCCTTCGAGCCACAGCAGGCACTCGTGTCGAGCGAGTTCGAGCGCAAGAGCACGGTGATCCATATCGTGGGGGCCGGCCAGGAGGGGGTCGGCGAGGACGTGACCTACGACGCAGTCGACCACGAGATCTTGCAGGCCGCGGGACCGCGGCTATCGCTGCAGGGCGACTGGACGATCGGCTCCTTCTCGGAGCATCTGGCGACGCTCGATCTCTTTCCGCGGGAGCCTCAACGTGAGGTCTCGTGGCGCTATCGCGTGTGGGCATATGAATCGGCGGCGCTCGATCTGGCACTGCGTCAGGCCGGCACGACGCTACACGAGGCGTTGGGTCGCACAGCGAAGCCGGTGCGCTTTGTCGTCTCGCTGCGCCTTGGCGAGCCACCCAGCATCGATCCACTGCGCGAACGCCTGCGAACCTATCCATCGCTACGTTTCAAGCTCGATCCGACAAGCTCATGGAATGAGCAGTTGATCGTCGCACTCGTCGCTACCGGTGCGGTGGAGTCGGTCGATTTCAAGGCCTACTATTCCGGCTCGATCGTCGACCAGCCAGCAGACCCCCTGCTCTACAAGCGCGTGGTCGAGGCGTTCCCTGGCGCATGGATCGAGGACCCCGCGCTTACGCCTGAGACCGACGCGGTACTGGAGACCCATCGCGAGCGCTTCTCCTGGGATGCTCCAATTCACTCGGTTGCCGACATCCAGGCGTTGCGCTACCCACCGCGCATGGTCAACATCAAGCCGTCGCGGCTCGGCGGATTGAGGAATCTGCTCGACGCGTTCGACTACTGCTCCGCGCACGGAATCGGCAACTATGGCGGGGGGCAGTTCGAGCTTGGCGTTGGGCGTGGGCAGATCCAGTATCTGGCGTCGCTGTTTCATGCCGACGCGCCGAACGACGTGGCGCCGAGCGCCTACAACTTGCCGATTCCTCCGGCGGGACTGCCGGCCAGCCCACTCGCGCCGGCGCCATCGGCAGTCGGATTTCGCTGGGGCGCGCACGAGGACTGAGCGCAAACGCCTGGGTAACGCGCGGGGAACGCCTGGGCCACCCAAGTCCAGAGCTGGTCTACCCAAGCCCAGCACTCCGGTCAGCCCGAGCCCAGGGCTCACATCCTGGGCCAAATCACAACGACAGGGCGGTCCCGCCAAAACGCCTGACGGGACCGCCGGTTACGACATAAAGCGCTAGTTCTTAATCTTTAATTATTCACTCCTTTTCACAGCGGTAGCCGACGCATTTTCGAGCGTGCCATCGAGGATGGCTGTGTTGTTGCCCGACGCGGACGGCAGCCCGAGCTCGGCATCCACAGCGTCATCGATGAGTCCCGTGAATAGGCCAAAGAAGTACTGCGAACCACATCCTTCGGCTTCCGGCGCCGAAAACGTGTTGTTCACGAGCGAGTTTTTCCGCAGTACGAGAAGGGCATCTTCGCCATCTTCTTCGATGAATTCCGGTTCGCCGAGGCTTCCTTTGATCGATTCGTTTGGTAAAGGCGGGCTCGTCGCGCCGGTGGTCAATTCGAGATTCACCGGGTGAGCTTTGGAACCGACGTAGCAGCCGCTGCCCAGGAACGAGTTTTCCAGATGAACTCGCACTGGCAGCCCCAGTGCATCCGGCAGACCGGCGAGGAGGCTACCCCTGCTGATCGTGACGTTCCCAACCAGTTCGGTCGAGGCGTTCACGCCAGTGATGCCTTTGCTGATGAATTCGTTGAAGATGACCTGGAGAATTTCGGGCCATCCTTTGGGGGCAATGATTTTCAGCAGACCGCCAGGCACGTTCTCTGGTGTTTTCGACAATGTTTCGCCGTTCGCCGCGTTGACGAATGTTTCCCCGCCTGATTCGGGGACTATGATGCCGCCCTGCAGCGTGATAGTTTTCGTAATCGGAACTTGTGTTTTCTTGATCTTGAATTCACCGCTGCTTGTCTGCCCAAAGATGCAGAAATTGACGCCGGTCACTTTCAACGGACACTGGCTGAAGTTCGCGTAGCGTCCTGTCGGTTTGCCGGCGAGCGCGGGAGCCGCAAACCCAAGTACGGCAAGCGACACGGCGGCCAGCGCGAGGAGCGGAGCCATGGCCCGTCCTCCCACATGGGGTTTGCCCATTCTAGTCATCCTAATCCTCCTGGTTTGGTTGATACTTCAGAAGCGTCGTTCCAGGCCAACTCGACCCGGAGTCGTACCTGACCGGCCGCATCCATCGTGTCTATCTATGGTCAATCCACGGATACGGCATGTTGTTTCTATCGGAACAACGCAGTCATCGGTTCTATAGGAAAAATCCTCCTCTGTCAAGCGGAAAAGACCGCTTTAGGTCAAGCGCGGAGCGTCTGCGCGGGTGGCACATCGGGGCTGGACACTCGAGCTACCGCCGAACGGCACGGAGAGTGAGATCCGCCACACCAGACCCAAGGCCCCCCGGTTCTGCTAGCCGACACGAGCGCTCCCATGGCACCTGGGCCAAGCCGACCGACAATAGGGACGCAACTTCTCTGTCTACCAGCGGTTTGTGGGGTCAGAACCGCTAACGTCGTGCGACGCTGGCGGCGGATTTCAGGCTGCCGCTCGTGCCTCGGGGACGAGCGGCGAGAAACTGGGGCGCGGTGGGCGCGCCAGAAGGGATGGTTCGTGGCAAGGGCAGTGGACAGAGGTTCGACTTATTTCACGCGCGGGACGGCGCTCGCGGTGCTCTGCGCGATCTGCGCGACACTCGGCCAACTTGCGCCCGCGGCAGGTGCCTCGCAAGGCGCCGGCGGGACCAGCGCCCCAGCTGGCGAGGGCACGCCGGCAAACAGCGGAGGCTCCGCGAAGGCATCCACACCGCCAGCCAAAGCGACAGGCGGCAGCTTGCCAAAGCCCGCCAAGAAGAAGACGACCGCGAAGCGCGTAAACCCCTTCACGCTCTCGAGCGCGATATGCGTGCCAGCGATCCACTGTTCGACCAACCCGCGCCAGGTGTCCGTGGGCGGCGAGCTGCTCATCAAGGGCAAAGGCTTGCGTACCGGCATGGTCGTCGCCTTTCCCCACAGCTGGAACGCGCGCATCGCCAGCAACTCGCCCACGGCCCACCTGGCCAACTCGACGCTCGGGATGGTGGTACACGTGCCGAACAGCGCCCACTCCGGTCGCATCATGATCCTGATCAGCCACGGCCGCCACACCAACTCCTTCGGGCCGCTGCAGGTCGTGTCCTATGCGCTGCACCCACCGACGCCACCCAAACCGACGGTGGCCCCACCCGCGTCCACTCCCAGCGGCACCGCGTTCGATGGGCAGGGTATGTGGATTTGGTATGTGAGCCAGTCGGACGGCGGCAACCTCGCGTCGATCGTCGCTCAGGCTCACGCCGCGGACGTGACCACGCTCTACATCAAGAGTTCCGACGGGTCCTCCAACTACTGGAGCCAGTTCAGCCCTGAACTGGTGGCGCAACTGCACGCGAACGGACTGAAGGTGTGCGCCTGGCAGTACGTCTACGGCACCAATCCAGTGGGCGAGGCAGAACTCGGGGCACGCGCGGTGGCCAGCGGGGCCGATTGCCTGGTGATCGACGCCGAGTCCGAGTACGAAGGCCACTACGGGGCCGCCCAGACATACATCGCCGACCTGCGCGCCAAGGTCGGTGCGGCCTATCCGCTTGGGCTCGCCTCCTTTCCATACGTATACGACCACACCTCATTCCCCTACTCCGTCTTCCTCGGCCCGAATGGCGCCCAGTTCAACGCGCCGCAGATGTACTGGAAGGACATCGGCAACTCGGTGGACACGGTGTATGCGAACACATACATCTCAAACCGCGTCTATGGCCGGCCCATCTTCCCGCTCGGACAGACCTACTCCAAACCTTCAACCGAAGAACTGGTGCGCTTCCGCGAGGAGGCCCCTCTCTACGGAGCGACCGGCACGTCCTTCTGGGACTTCCAGGAAACGCCGGCAAGCCTGTGGACGGCGCTGGCAACCCCGCTCGCTCCCCTGGCTGGCGTCACCCCTAATCCCTCTTGGTCGGAACTGGGCGAAGGCAGCAAAGGCGACCCTGTCCTGTGGATGCAGGAGCACCTCGCCGCCGCGATCCCCACCCAGGAAACGACCGGCATCTTCAACGCGGCGACCACGACGAACCTCGAGCAGTTCCAGAGCGCGCACGGGATCGCGCCTAGCGGTCACACCGAAGCAGCCACCTGGCAGGCGCTGCTGGACCTCACGCCGGTCGCGGTTGACTGGACCGGCGCGGGACCAAAGGGCTAGCTCAGACGCGCTGAATCAGCGTGCCCGTACCCAACCCGCCGCCGCAACACATCGTCACGAAGCCGATCTCCTTGTCGGAGCGCTCCAGCTCGTGCAGCAGTGTCGTGATCAAGCGTGCCCCGGTCGAGCCGAGCGGGTGGCCGAGCGCCATCGCGCCGCCGTTGACGTTGACGCGGTCCATGTCGGGGGAAAGCTCGCGCTTCCAGGCCGCCACGACCGGCGCGAACGCCTCGTTGATCTCGATCAGGTCGATGTCGTCGATCTTCATGCCGTTACGCTCGAGGATCTTGCGCGTGGCGGGGATCGGTCCCTCGAGCATCTTCACCGGGTCGCAGCCCACGGTGGTCTGATCGACGATGCGAGCGCGAGCGGTCAGACCAAGGTCTTTAGCCTTCTCGGCGCTCATCAGCAGCACCGCGGCGGCGCCGTCTGAGATCTGGGAGCTGTTGCCGGCTGTGATCTTGCCGTCGGGCTTGAACGCCGGTTTGAGCTGCGAGAGCGCCTCGAGGTTGGTGTCGGGACGGATGCCCTGATCGGCGACGTAGGTGTCGCCGTTGACCGCGAACGGCACGATCTCGCGCTCGAAGCGGCCCTCCTCGGTGGCCCGGTGAGCCAGTTTGTGCGAGCGCACGGCCAGCTCGTCGAGCTCGGAGCGCGGTATCTCCCACTCGTCGGCGATCATCTCGGCGCCGAGGCCCTGACCGACGATGTTGTGCTTGGCCATCAGCTCCGGGGTGAAGGCGAAGCCGAACTCCTGCTGGGTCTTCATCGCCGCGGAGAACGGGAAGTGGCCCATGTGCTCGACACCACCGCCAATCATCGCGTCGTGCACGCCCGCGGCAATCAGCGCCGCGGAGAAGTTGACCGCCTGCTGCGCCGAGCCGCACTGGCGATCGACAGTCGTGGCAGGCGTCTCGATCGGCAAGCCGGCCTGTAGCCATGCGTTGCGGGCGACGTTGAGGCCCTGCTCGCCGAATTGCTGCACACAGCCGGCGACAACGTCTTCCACGACGGCGGGCTCGATGCCGGCGCGGTCGATCACCTCGGTATAGACCTTTGCGAGCAGCGCGTTGGGGTGGGTGTCCTTGTAGTAGCCCTTCTCCAGGTGTCCGCGACCGATCGGTGTGCGAACGGCCTCGACGATGACGACCTCGCGGCCCTCTGCTTGCCTCATTTTGAAGTCCTTTGCTCGACTGATAAGAGTGTGCAGCGATGCCCTCGGTCCTCTACTGTACCGCTCGACACCCTTAGATTGACTGGTCAGTCAACCAAACGGCCCAGAGGAGCAACGCCTTGAACGAACGCCTAGCCATAGTCGGCAGCGGAGCCATTGCCTGCGGGCTGGCCGCTACTGCCGCCCACCACGGACCCGTGCTGCTGCTTGCACGCTCAGACAGCTCAGCCGAACGCGCACGCGCCACCGTAGAGAAGACCCTCAGCCGCTTGGAAGCGGAGGTCGATCCTCAGCATGTGCAGATCGTCACCGACGTCGCCGCGCTGGCGCAGTCGTCGTTCGTAGTCGAGGCGGTTGTCGAGGACCACGACATAAAGGCCGGCTTGCTGGGCGAGCTGAACGGCCTGCTCGACGAGCAGGCCGTGCTTGCCTCGACGACATCCTCCCTGTCGGTGGAGCGTCTCGCGGAGGCCTCCGGCCGCCCAGAGCGGTTCGTTGGCCTGCACGTGTTCAACCCGGTGACACGCATGAAGCTTGTGGAGCTCATATTCCCGAAGGCCGCCTCGCGGGAGACTCGCAGCCGCGCCCTGGCGCTGTGCGAGACCTTCGAGAAGACCGCCGTCGAGATTCCCGACGTGCCCGGGTTCGTCGTCAACAGGCTGCTGTTCCCTTACCTGTTCAACGCGGTGCGACTGCTCGAAGAGACCGGCATGGATCCCAAGGACATCGATACCTGCATGAAGCTCGGAGCCGGCCATCCGATGGGACCCTTCGCCCTGTTGGACCTCGTGGGTCTCGATGTTTCGAAGGCGATCGGCGAGACGATCGGCGAGCAGATCCCGCCGCGTGTGGATCAACTGATCGACGAGGGCGCCCTGGGACGCAAGACCAAGCGGGGGTTCCTCGCCTACTGATCTGGTGAGAATTTATTTAGGGGATTATATCTTTGACAAACCCAGAGCTAGTTGGTAGGGTTTGTGCATGGACGATCTCAATATTGCGAGTCTCGCGGCCCACTTCTCCGACCCGACGGCCGCTGCGGAGTTCTTGGAGGGCGTGCGCTGGCCTAACGGTGCGGTCTGCCCGCACTGCACGACCGACCGCGCTCCGTACCGTCTGAACAGCAAGGCGACGAAGCGCCGTCTCTGGAAGTGTCCGGCGTGCCGTAAGCAGTTCACGGTCACGGTCGGCACGATCTTCGAGGGCACCCACGTCCCGCTGAACAAGTGGCTGCTCGCGTTCTACCTGCTCTGCTCGTCCAAGAAGGGTATGAGCGCCCACCAGCTACACCGCAGTCTCGGCGTGACCTACAAGACAGCTTGGTTCATGTTCCACCGCATCCGCCACGCGATGGCCGATCCCGACTTTCAGCGCGCAATGACGGGCGTAGTTGAGGTAGACGAGACCTACATCGGCGGGAAGACCAAAGGCGGCAAGCGCGGCCGGGGCGCGCCGAACAAGACAGCCGTCGTGACTCTCGTACAGCGCGATGGGGCATCCCGCTCGTTCCGAGCCGCAAACGTGACGGCCAGCGAGCTACAGGGCGCGGTACTACGTCATGTAGACCGCTCCGCGCGGATCATGACCGACCAGTTCCGGTCCTACCAAGGGCTAGATAAGCGTTTCTCAAGCCACCAGACGGTCGATCACAGCAAGGACGAATACGTCAGAGGCGACGTGCATACAAACACCGTCGAGGGCTATTTTGCCAACCTCAAGCGAGGGATCACCGGCGTCTACCACCATGTCAGCGAGGCTCAGCTACCCCGCTACTTGGATGAGTTCGACTACCGCTACAGCACGCGCCATCTAAGCGACGGGCAGCGCACCGTACGGGCTCTCATCCAGTCCGAGGGGAAGCGACTGCGCTACCGCGAGGCAATATGAAGACCACGAGCCGTCCGAACGGTCGATAAACTAGCTAGACATGGCCCGGATGGGCCTGATAGGAGAGTTCGGATGGACCACTCCGACAAGACTAAGCTAGAGGAGCTATTCCTCTACATCGCGGACAAGACACACGAGGCTCAGCACCCTGGACTTGGGCGCATCAGGGTTGCCAAGCTCCTCTTTTTGGCTGACTTCGGAGCCTACTTTCGCTTCGGCAAGCCGATCACGGGTGCGACCTACTGGGCCGACGAGCTGGGGCCAGCTCCGGTAGACGAGCTGATGATTACCCGCGACCTCGAAACGCAAGGACGTCTCGAATGGAAGACCGGATACGACAAACAGAAGATTCCGGTCCCAGTCAAGCCTGCAAACACTGACCTGTTTACGTCGCAAGAGCTTGAGTACGTCGATTCACTGATCGACCGATATAGAGATTTCACTGGCAAGCAACTCGTTGATGTTGCCCACGAGTTCCCTGGCTGGATCTTTGCTTGGGAGCACACAGGGCCTAAAAGCCCGATCCCGTATGAGGCAGCATTCTGGGGGAAGCGCCGGGATCTTAGCGCCGAGGAGCAGGCCCACGCCGAGCACCTTGCCGAGGAGTTTGGGCTCGCAGCTACATGACGGATGAGATAGGTCGAAGCGTCGTCTATGAGACCCGATTCGATGAAGAGGCGGCTGCTATCGACAGCAACGTCCATCGGATGGGTGAGGCGCTGCGATACGTCGAGAAAGTCCTTGCTCTCGACCCGGAGTTCGGCATACAGACAAAGATGCCGTTGGTCTGGGTGGCTCCGATGGTCTTCCACGCCCCAACATCGAGTGGAGCCCAAGGGGCCAGCATCTTCTATACCTTTGATGATGAACGTGTCCGCTGTCTGTCGATACGCCGGGACTGGTAGCTGTGGCTGAAGAGCGCGGCCCAACCCGCAACGGCAAGTTGTCGATCCCACTGCCCTTCGAGGATGCGCTCCGCGCCGTCCTGCGCGTGAAGCCGGACGCCGAGCAACCGGCACCCAAGAATGCAAGCACGAGCGGTAAGGCTCCGAAGGCGGCACCGCGACGGCACGGCACCGCCCCCTGAGCGTCGATCAAGCGGTCCCGGCTCCTATCTGCTCCGCGCGCAGAGCCGTCCGGGTCGGAAACACGAACTCGCCGAAGCGATGCACAAGTCCCGCTCCCGAGAGCCGGGCCACAGAGTCCCGAGCGCCTAGCAGCGTGCCGAGTTCGCACGCGATCTCGTCCACGGTCCACGGCCAGCCGGAGTCCACAATCAAGCCCAAGACGTTCCCGTCCCTGCTCTCATCGCCTACGTTGTCCTCGACCTCCTGCGCTTGCTGAATACGATGGTCTGGCATCGGAAGGGCCTCGTCCTTTCGGTGTGCGGCCCCGGGCGGTTACGGCCGTCCGGGGCCAATGGGTTTACGAGGCCGAGAAGCTAGCGATCAGCGAACCGGAAAAACTGGGTTTGCAAAGTATATATCCCCTTTATTTAAGCTCACCAGACTTTTAGGAGAGCTTCATCAGCAGGGGGATACTTGTGACGCGACACAAGATCGCAACGCAGACCCGCCTCCTCCCAGTGCACACGCTCCGGCCCGCTCCCCCCGGCGGGCCGGACGTGTCTTTGGGCTCGCTCTCGCTGCGACCGGCGGCATGCGAGGCCGCACCACTTGGAAGGCCTTTCAAAAGGACCTGCACGTTCGATACCCCTTCTTTGGACACGAGTGATTATTTAGGTACCTAACCTTTATCTGCGTGTTCGCAAAAGGGGGGTGTTGGAAGGATCGTTCAAGACGAGCCATACAGGGCGTCCACGATCCGTGAACATCTGCCCAGACAATCCTGAAAGACGTCCGGTAACCGTGGCTTACGGCCCGACAGTAGGCGGGGCCTCGCGCCGGGCGGGCTCGCGCGGGCTGCCCTCGCTCGTGGGCACCGCGCGACGCGGCCGGATGCGCACCGCCTCCACGCGGTTGTGGTTGACCGACTCGACCCTGATAGAGAAGTCCCCGGAGCTGATCGTGTCGCCGCGACGAGGCAACCGTCCGATCTCGGCGAACACGAAACCTCCAACCGAGTTGTAGGCGTCGCTGTCCACCGGCAGCTCGACCCCGTAGTCGAGCAGATCGGCAATCGAGACGTGACCGCGCACGAACAGGTCGCCACCGGAGAGCCGACGAACCTCGCCCGCGGCGGAGTCGGTCTCGTCGGCGATCTCGCCGACGACCTCCTCGATGATGTCCTCGATCGTAACGATCCCGACGACGCGCCCGTACTCGTCGACGACAACGGCCATCGAGGTGCGCTGGCGTTGTAGGTCGGCGAGCAGATCGTCCAGCGGCTTGGTCTCGGGCACGATCGGCGCCTCGAGCATGATCGGCTCGATCGAAGCATGAGGACCGTCGTGCATCAGCCGCTTGGCAAGCGCGGAGGAGTGCACAAGCCCACGCACATGATCGCGATCGTCACCCTCGATCACAACCAGTCGAGTGTGGCCGCTGGAGATGCACAGCTCCAGCGCGGTTTGGGCGTCTTGGGAGATGTCGACTGTGACGACCGCCGGAATCGGAGTCATCACCTGGCGCGCCTCCTGCTCGTGCAGATGGAACACACCGGTGAGCATGCCCGCCTCGCCGGGGTCGAGTTGGCCGCCGGCGTAGGACTCGGCGATCAGACGCTTGAGCTCGTCGGGGGAGCCGCCTGCTTGCTGTGCGCTCATCTCAACGCCGAGCAGGCGCAGGATACGACCCGAGACCGCCGTCAGGGCGATTATCACCGGGTGAAATAGAACGCTGAACGCTTGCAGCGGACGTGCGATGCGGCGGGCGATCGTCTCGGCGCGGTCGATCGCGTAGAGCTTCGGCACCATCTCCCCCGCGATCAGCTGCGCGGCGGCGATCAGCGCGAATGCGAGGACCACCGATATGACGACCGCGACGTCATGGCTCGGCGTGCTGCCGAAAGCCCCCTTAAGAATGTCGGCGAGCGCGGGCGTGGCGAGCGCACCGATCGCGATCGAGGTCATCGTGACGCCGATCTGGACGGCGGAGATGTATTCGTTGATGCGATCGAGCTGGCTCAGGGCGAGTGCCGCGCCACGTGAGCCTTCCTCGCGCATGAGCTCCAGGCGCGCTCGCTTGGAGCGCACGAGCGCGTACTCGGCGGCAACGAAGAACGCGTTGATCGCGATCAGGACGACCGCGAGTATGAGCTTGAGCCCGTTCACGCCCGATCGGCGCCCGTCCGGGCCGATCTACTTCGAGGAGGTTTTTCTTCTTCGTTCATCGGTAACCGACGGCACAACCGTAGCAGGGGCGCTGGTCGGCTTTGGATACGGCTCAGATGAGATCGCCGATGACTCACACGCCGTCAGGCGAGCTCGTCGATGCGCGACGCCATGTCGAAGTCGGCCTGCGTGAGACCGCCCTCGGAGTGAGTCGAGAGCTCGAGACGGACCTTGTTCCAGCCGTGCAAATGGATGTCGGGATGGTGGTTGGCCGCCTCGGCGGCCTCGGCCACGCGATTGACGAAGGCGATCGCCTGGGCAAAATCCTCAAACGCCCATTCGCGTGCGATCGCCTGTCCGTCGCGCTGCCACTCGCCGGCGGCGAGGTTGGCGTCGATCTCAGAGCTCGAGAGAAGCATTGTGCAAACGAGGATACGCCCGCGGGCGGGCGATAACCCAGGATTCGCACGGAGAGCTCAACACGACGCGCCCGCACACTGCTCGCCACACGGAGACCTCCACACAACGCGCTTCCCGCACTGCTCGCCACCACGGTCGTTCTCACGGGAGGGTTCCTCCCCTACTTCAGGCGATACCGGCCGCCGTGGAGGCCGATACGGCGACGGCAGCAAAGACCGATGCCACCGAGAGCGCCAGGCAGGCCGCGAGACCGAGCCAAGAGCGGTGGCGGTCGTCGGCGGTTCGGATTGCCAAGCCGGCGAGCGTGCCACCGATCAGCCCCCCTATGTGAGCGCCAACGGAGATGTTGGAGAACGTGAAGGAGAAGATCAGATTGATGATGATCAGCCCGCCGATGCCCGACTCCATGACACTCATGCGGCGAGACCTGAGCTCGATCACAGCTGCGCCCATCAGCCCGAAGATCGCGCCGGAGGCACCCAGGCTCGGTGCGCCGGTGGCAAACAGCGCCCCAAACGAGCCGGCCAGCAAAGAGGTGAAGTAGACGGCGGCGAACTTGACCGACCCGAGCGCCGGCTCGAGCATCATGCCAAGCAGGTAGAGCAGGTACATGTTGAAGCCGATGTGCAGCAGGTTCTCGTGCAGGAAGCCGCTCGTGAGAAGCCGCCAGTACTGGTGTTCGCCTGAGATCGGGAAGCGGGTAACGAGCAATCCCTGGCCATTGACGCCGGTGAGCATGCGGGCGAGGATGCCTTCTTCGATGACCGGCCCATGGATCGAGCTACCCGAGATCGTCAGTTGGCCCTGCTCGCTGAGGAACACGATCACGTTGATCGCGATCAGCGCGAACGTGACCCGCGGCCTGGTGGCCATGTTGCGCATCGTCATGACGCGCGTCCCCTGTTTGGAGCACTCCGGGCAGCGCATCCCAACGGCGGTCGGGGTCATGCAATCGGGGCAGATCGGGCGCCCGCAAGAGGAGCACGCGACTCCGGTCTCGCGCGAGGGGTGGCGGTAGCAGGTGGCCATGCGGCGCAGACGCTAGCAGCGGGGTGAGCAGGAGCCATGCGCCTGCTTTGCGGGGGTCAGCGCAAGCCGGCTCCGGCCACCGCCATCTTGCGCAAGCCGAGGCGCATACGGCCCTTGATCGTGCCGATCGGAATGTCGAGCATGCGCGCGATCTCGGTGTGTGTGTAGCCGCCGTAATAGGCGAGCGTGATGACACAGCTCTGCTCTGGGGGGAGGCCGCCGAGCGCCGCGAGCAATTCGCGCGCGCCCTCGCGCCGCCCCGCCTCATAGTCGGTACGCTCGCGCGCCTCGAGCAGATCCTCGACTTGCCGATTGGCATCGGCAAGATCGTGCGCGACGCTCTGACGCAAGACGTCGATCGCGCGGTTGCGCACAATCCCAAGCACCCAAGCTCTGACGTTTCCTCGCGTGCGGTCGAAATGCCCGCGACTGCGCCAGAACGACAAGAACGCCTCCTGGACCACCTCCTCGGCGATCGCACGTCTGCGACACATCTGTGTCGCCAACGCCAGAGCTGCGCGCACGTGCCGGTCGTAGAGCACTTCGAACGCGTTCGGGTCGTCGCGCCTCACGAGCACCATGAGGGCATCGTCGGGTAGTCGAGCGTACGCGCTCGACGGCATCTCCGGAAAGGCCCCCGACGTGACGGCAACGGATGGGGCATCCGCGAGAGATCCGGCTGACGTCGGCGTCACATGACTAGGTGCTTTGTCGTCAATCGATTCCATATGCCTGACAGTCGGAATGATTCCGAGTCCAGACACTGTGATCGCTGTGCCACGAAATTGCAAGCAAATCCCTTACGACTTGTGCGCTAACAGCGTAAAACACAGACGCGGGAGAGTGCGGCCGAACCCGCTCGAGAGCTGACTGACCTGGGATGAAAAGCGCTAGCCCAGCAGGCGCCGAGTCTGCTCGCCAAGTTCGCCGGCGGCCCGCCCAGCCGCACGGCGGACGCCGCGCAAGCCGCTCGCGTCCGGACGTGGACGGTGCCGGGCGCGCAGCAGTACGAGCGCGACACCAGCTCCTCCCCCAACGACGACAGCCGTCGCCGGGCGAACCCAATTGCGTGGGTCGCGCATCGCCGAGAGCTCCCACGCCTCGAGCTCCTCGGCGGCGCTCGCCGTGAGGCTTGTGAGCGCACCCTCCAGGCGGCGCACGAGATCCTCCGGCGGGTCTATCGGGGACAGCGCCTCGTGGAGCAGCCCCTCGAAGCTTGGCAGCGCTTCACTCATCCGATTGCTCCGTGCTCGACTTGCCGACGAGCTCCTCCAGCTGCTTTATCGCCCGATGGATGAGCACCTTGGTGGCTCCATCGGAGCGACCCATGGCACGCGCGATCTCGCGATTGTCCATGCCAAGCGCGAAGCGCATGATCAAGGCCTCGCGTCTGTCGTCGGGCAGGCGCTTCACCCCGTCGAGCACCCGGCTGAGCTCGTCGCGTCCCTCGACCAGGTCCTCGGTCGTGTGCAGGCTCGCAAGCTCCGAGCCCTCGTCGATCGAGGAGGAGGGACGACGCGAACGATCGCGATAGAGATTGGCGGCAAGATTGTGGGCTATACGGATCAACCATGGGCGCAGCGGCCTCCCGTGGGACTCGCGCTGGGCGCGCTCGAAATGACGGTAGGCCTGCAGGAAGGTCTGCTCGGTGAGGTCCTCGGCGTCGTGGTGGTTGCCGACCCGATAGTAGGAGTAGCTGTAGACGTCGCGCAGATGAGCTCGATACAGCTCGGAGAACTCGGCGTCGAGTAGCGCCTTGGACTTCTGTTGTTGGGGAGCCACTCATCGCACCCTACCCTCCGACGCTTTCACCCAAGTCCTCAGGCGGCACGCGCGTGGCGCCCAGAGCCCCTCGAGGGAATCTCCGCGTCGGGGATCGCCCTGGCGCCACCAAGCCACTCCCACTGCAGGCTGACACAGGCCCAGATACGCTCCGCCACGCCCAGGGCCATCGCCGGCGTTGGTCGCTCGACCTGCGGGAAGCGAAGCGGCCGCCCGCAACGGAGGCTGACCTTGCGGGGACGTATGCGCCAGCCTCGACGCACGTCCTCGGTGCCAAACACCGCCACGGGTATGACGGGAGCCCCAGTTTGCAGAGCAAGCCGTCCGACTCCCCTGTGGGGATGGGCGAGCGGACCACGACGTACGCGGGTCCCCTCCGGGAAGATCACGACACAGTCGCCGCGCGCGAGAATCGCGCGAGCGGTGGCCATCGCCTGTTCGTCACCGCGACCGCGATCGACCGGAAAAGCTCCAAGGCCGTTGAGCAGCCAGGCCTGCCAGCGACGCTCGAACAGCTCACGCTTGGCCATGTAGTAGACCGGCCGCCGCGTCAACGCGCCGATCACGAACGGATCGAGAAAGCTACGGTGGTTGGCCGCGAGCAATACTGGGCCGGAGCTGGGGATGTGCTCGCGTCCGAGGCGGGCGATACGAAAGTAGAGCAGGAAGAAGGGGACCAAGATCGCTCGCACAAGCCAGTAGAGCACCGGGTTGACGCCATGGGCGAGCGCGTGCTCGCGAAACGCGTGCAGCTCGCCCGACTCGATGCGTGAAGCGCCCCGGAGATCCTCGGAGGCCTCTGTACGATCTGATCGCCCGATGCTCTGTACGGGCGCCAGACGAATCCCGGTGGGGCGCCGAGCGCGCTTGACGTCCTGCTCGCGCTGGTCTGTGGCCGCCCTTGACTCCATGCATTGGGTACCCGCTTGCGCGGACAGCGTTACAGCCCCATGGTCGCTACGCTCGATCCTTCCCGCCGGAGTAGCTCAGCTGGCCAGAGCACCTGTCTTGTAAACAGGGGGTCACGGGTTCGAATCCCGTCTCCGGCTTTCGCGCGAATCGCCTGCGCTCGAAGAGAACGAGATACCGCCACCATCACAAGTCGTCCGTGAATGGTGAGGCCTGAAGATGCGCCCACGAACCCTCTAGCGAGGCGGGACGCCGAGGCCTGAAGACGACGGCAAATTGGCGGTCCGCGCAAAACGGGCGAGACCGTCGGCGGCGCGGCCCGTGATCACCCGTCGCTCGATATCGCGGTCCAGATAGCGGAACAACAGTGGCGCAGCTAGCGAGTAAGCCACTCCAAGCGCCAGGAACAGAGCCGTCAAATGGGGGACGAGTAGCGCCACGACGGCAATCATCATCCACGCCTGGAGCACCGCCGCAAGCACGGTAAGCCGTATCCATCGATGCCCCTCACGTGCTTGCTCGGGCGTTAGCCACCCACCTCGTTTGGAGACCTCGTGTGCCATATCCCCGAATCGGCGCTCGCGAGACTCAACTTGAGCGCCGTCGCTCAAAGCCAGCCAAATCGGATTCTCAAACGAGTGGAAATAGTCGCATGCGGTCTTTCCCAAGCACAGCGCCAATCACAACGTGCACGATTGTTTCCGACTCGCGAATACGCGATGACGAATACACGACACATTCGTGACGCGGACAATCCTGAGCACTGGACCCCAGAAACGCCGTTCTTGCTCGTCCAGCACGGACCTGAGCCTCTAGAGAACCGCCGGTTTCAGACACCCCGAAGCGCACAATCCGCCAAACCTGCGCATCCTTCGACTATCGTCATCTTCTTGTACGAAGTTCATTGGTTGGAAGGTGGGTCGCAGACCGGTGTCTGCTAAGCATGCCGTACTCGGGCTGGTAATCGAGCAGCCAAGCTACGCCTATAGGATCGCCTCGGGTGTGCGCCGACAGCTGCGATTCGCGGATCTGGCGGACTCCTATCCCTACTGGGCGCTCGAGAAGCTCGAGAACGAAGGCCTGGTGCGCAAGGTCGACGAGAACGGTGACCCGCTTCGCAATGGGACATCGGGTCGCCGCGCGATCTACGAGGCCACCAAAAAGGGAGTGGAGTCCTTTGAAGATTGGCTGCTGTCGACGACCGCGGAGCCACCGTTGCGCGACGACCTGCATTTCAGGATCGCGCTTTGTCGTCCGCGCGACGCGCCACGCATGATCGAGTTGATCCATGGCCAAGAGCTTGTGTGTTTGGGGCGCGTGCAGGATCTGAAGCGCGCCTCCGAAGCCGATGGCGTGGAGGGCTCGGAGTGGGACAGGATGGTGCGCGTCGTCTCGCGCGACGCGGAGCTTGGCTTTTGGAACGCGAGGATCGAATGGCTGCAGGGTGTGCGCGAGCGACTGGAAGGACTGCCGGCCGAGCCCGGGTAGTGCTCCAGATGCGCCCTGGCTCCTTTTCAGCGCTGAAAGTTTCAGGGCTGACTAGTCCAAATCGTTCCATTTGAGCACCATTGTGTTCGTTCGTAGTCCCTGTGGTGGGGCGAGACCGGCATGTAGTAGAGGCGCGTGTAAGGAAGGCCCGTTCGATGACGACCATGTCCCCTATACGCGGAGGCATCTTGCATCTGCCCAATTCTCATGAGGGTCGCTACTCGCAATCTTTGGAGCGCGGCTTGGCGATCCTCACCGCCTTCACGCCGGAGCGAACGTGGATGGGGATCGCCGAACTGGCCGAGACGCTGGAAATGAGTCGTCCGACAACCCACCGCTATGCCTCGACGCTGGTTGCCCTCGACTACTTGGAGCAAGGTCCCAGGCGCAAGTACAGACTGGGGATGCGCGCAGGCGATCCGGGGCGCTCGGCGGTGAACTCGACGACATTGGGCAAGCTACCTCAGGAGTATCTGGCCGAACTGCGTGACCGCAGCATGTGCACGTCCAGTCTCGCGTTGCTGCACGGCAAGGACATCGTCTACATCCACCGGGCCAGGAGCTCCTGGCAGGGAGAGAGCGAAGTCGCGCAGAGAATCGGCCGTGGTTCGCGTCTGCCGGCAAGCCGCACTGCGATGGGCAGGATGCTGCTAGCGCACGTATCCCATCAGGAGCAGTGCGAGGCGATTGACGCCGGCGCGAAGCGCCCTGACTCTGCCGATGCGCTGGCGGCAAGGGAAAAATTGATAGCCGAGCTCCACAGCATCCGCCAAAAGGGGATCGCCATAGCCGACCAGGTGCATGTCGACGGCCAAAGATGTGTGGCGGCGCCCGTCATGTCGAAGTCCTCGGAGGTCATCGCCGCGGTCGATGTGGCAACGAGCAAGTCAAGCTTCTCGCGAGCGCAGCTGCTCGAGCAGCTGGCGCCACTGGTCGTGGCTTGCGCGGAGCAGATGTCGGCACACCTCGGCTATCGGCCGACTCGATAGGGCCCGTGACCCGCGAGCGCGCACAGCACACATGCGAGAGCCTGTTGAGAGCAGACCCGCTATGCCCGCCGGCCGAGAGGCATATGCCGCACCTGCCGAAGACAGGATCCACATCCCAGCCGTTCGCGAATCCTCCGTCTTGGGGACCGTCCCCCTTTCAGGGCCCGCCACGCAGGCGTAGGGGGACAGCTGAAGCGTGGACGGTTTGGAGTAGGAATCATCCGGGTATGCGCCTATATGTAATGGGGATTGGCCAGGGATGAACCAGCGTGTGCGTTGCCCGCACTGCCACTGCTGGACTGACGCCTTGCTCGTGTGGGCAGCCGGCGATTGCTGCCCCAGCTGCAACGCCCAGATCGCAGACCTCAGTGACGAGCGAGACAAGTCAGATGACGAGCGCGTCCTTCGCGAGCCGGGACGGATCTTGGGCTCGAGACCTGGGCGTACCGATCTCGAGCGCCTGAGCGAGCGCGCGTAGCGCAAACGACGGACTTTTGCGGCCGGCCGACCCCTGCCGGCCACAAGGCCCGTGGATCAGGACTGACCTTCGGGTGGGACCGTCGTGTTTTCCGGTGCTTCGGGCACCAGGGTTGACGCAAGCGCCGGGTTGACCTGGATCGTGAATGATGGACTGGCGGCACCCTGGTTGTCGGGGCCGCCGGGGATGTAGACACGCAGCAGCTTGGTACCGGCGTCATAGAAACGGTGCACGATCGTGTAGTTGGAGCCGGCTCCCACGAACGACAGCTGAACCACGTGGAATCCGGGTCCGCGTGCGTTCTGGCGTTCGAGGTAGATGACGTGACCGGTTTGGTCGGGAGAGACCGTGCCCGAGAACGTGACGCTCTCGCCCGCCTGAACCGTGGTCGGCGAGGCCTGAGCGGTGAGCACGTCCTTGACGCCCTCGTAGAGGACAGCCGAGGAGACCGGCTTGAATGCGATAGCCGGGCACAACGCATTCGGCGGGCATACGAGCTGACCGGCATCCACCCTGTAGAAGGTGCTGTTGGCCGGCGACTGCGCCGGGAAACCGTATTCGCCCGCGGAGTTGCTGGTCGTCTGTGCCACAGCGACGAAACCAGGCTGACGCGCCGTATGAGCCATCAGCGTCAGCGAGCGGTTCGCGCCCGCGGTCAGCTTGCCGCTGATCGTGACCGCTTCCCCGGATGAGATCGGATCGGCGGATGCCTGAATCGTCAGTTCGGGATTTTGGGCCTGGGAGACCGTGTCGGCGAGGATGTTGGATTCGCTTGGCACGTTGCGTCCCTGCGAGCGGACGAGCACCCTGAGGTTGGCGTCGCCGGCGACGACGAACGTGTGCGTAATCGTGAAGTCGCCCGTCGAGTCCACGATGCCCGAGTCGATGCGCCGCCACTGGTTGCCGGTGAGGGCGTTCTGGCGCTGCAAGATGACCCGCGCACCCACGTCCGCCGGCGAGACCACCCCGGTGAAGGTGACGCGATTGGGGTATCCGGTGAGCAAGGCGCCTTCGACTGAGCCGCTGAGCGTCACCTGCGCGGCAACCCTGATTCGCTTGGTGGCGCTGCGGGCGCCGTGCGCGCGTACGAAGAACGAACGGTTGGTTTCGACCACGCCGTCGGCGCGGCCGAACTCATAGAAGCCGTGAGCGTCGGTGGTGGCGCTCTGCACAGGGGTGAATCCGGGCAAGTCCGTGAGATGGTGGTAGAGGACGACCCGCTGACCGGCGGCGCTCGCCCGGTTGACACAGCGGAGTGCTCCGAAGATGACCACCGGATCGCCCGCCGTGATCTGACGTGGGGCCACCTGCATACTCACGATGCAGCGGCCGCTTGGACTCGGGCGCTTGTGTGCGAAGGCGCCCGACGGTGTGAGCGCGAACAGCGATATGACGGCCGTGACGGCCGGAATGAGCATGCGTGAACGCATCGACGCCTCCCTTGCGACGGCTGCGATTTACAGGTTCCGCCGTCGCTAACACACGCACGCCGCGTTTGATGCGCCGATTTCTTTGCGAAATATTTATGTGTGTCCCGAGCGCGACGCTATCTTGCGCGCTTGGTCTGCTGCTCGAGCACCTTGCCGAAGGCTCGCTCGACCTGGGTTGTCATGCGCTGCTTGAAGATCGCCAGCAGCGCCTCCGAGGCGATTGGGCGCAGCGCGTCGGTCGCAGCGATCATCTCCTCCCAGCGCTCGTCGGGCTGACCGGCCTGCTCGAAGGGCTCCCACAGCTCGCCCAGAAACAGCCTGACAAAGGCCTTGGAGATAGATTCGCAGTCGCGCGAGACCCGCTCGACCAAAGCCAACGCGGCCGGTAGAGGGATACCCAAGGCGGTCACTTCTTCGGCCGCTTTCATCAGCGCGGGGCTCGGCACTTCGAAGCGATCGTCGCCCAGGGGGATCAACAGCTTCAGCTTGCGGATGCGCTCGACACTCTTGGCGTCGACCTCGCCGAAGCGTTTTTCCAAGTCCTCCGCGGTCACGACCTCTGGCGACTCGGTCGCATAAGGCGTGGTCATTGCGTTGCGCAAGCCCAGCAGCCGCGAGGCGACGCCACCAGAGGAAGTCATCAGGCGCTCGATTGCCGCCAGGTTGAAGCCATCGGCTTGCAGGTCGAGGATCAAGCGCAGACGGGCAACATGCTCGGCGTCGTAGTAGCCGACACGTGCGCGTACCTCGGGCGCCGGCAACAGGCCCCGCGACTGGTGGTTGCGGATGTTGCGCACCGACATTCCCACCTCGGCGGCGAGCTGCTCGATCGTCAGTCCATCCTCTGCAGACGCCTCGACATCCTCTAAAGAGGAGTCGTGATGGCCCCTCCTGGGTATGTCAGCCGTATCGGTTCGCGATGTCGCCACCTCGATCCAGGATACCATCTCGCATGTAACCTCATTTGAGGTATCATTGATCCAGGTCAGATGAGCTTGCTCTTCAAAACCCGCTCCCAGCCCCTTCCTTGCGGCCCTTCTCCCTTGATGCGTCGCGGGGCCTCTCCCCTTGTGTGTCTCCATGGCTGAGCGCGGCGCGCCCCCGCGCGTGCCCGCTGGGCGCCGCCGGGCCCTGGCGCTCGTGCGCTCGTTCACCTCGCCGCTGCTGCCAGACGACTATCTGGAGCTGGTCAATCCCCTGTGGTCGACGCGAGAGCTACGCGGGCGGATCGAACGGATCGAGCGCGAGACGCCGAGCGCCGTGACCGTCACGATCAAGCCCGGCTGGGAATGGGAGGGCCATCGGCCAGGGCAGTATCTGCGCCTTGGGATCGAGGTGGATGGGGTTCACCACTGGCGCGCCTACTCGCTCACCTCCGTGCCAAGGCGCCCGGACGGATTCATCTCGATCACGCCGAAGCTGGTCGAAGGGGGCAAGGTCTCGCCCTTTCTATTCGGGCGGGTGCGTCCGGGGACGATCGTGCGACTAGGCGGCGTGGAAGGCACCTTCGTGCTGCCCGAGCCCCTGCCCACTCGGCTGCTGTTCATCAGCGCCGGCAGCGGCATCACCCCGATCATGAGCATGTTGCGGAGCCTTGCCGCCACCGAAGCGATCGAGGACGTCGTTCACGTACATTGCGCACGCTCCGCCGACGGGGTGATCTTTGCGCGCGAGCTGGGCGAGCTCGACGCCCGCCATCCGAGCTACCGACTGCATCTGCGACTGACGGGCGAGCAGGGTCGCGTGACACCTGGGCAACTCGACGCTCTCTGTGAGGACTGGCGGGAGCGCGAGGCGTTTGTTTGTGGGCCCGCGGGGCTGACCGAGGGGATGGAGCAGCGGTGGAGCGAAGCCGGCGTGCACGAGCAGCTGCACATCGAGCGCTTCCAGCCAAGCACGACAGTTGGCGAGGGGCAGCGCGGATCGGGTGGCAGGATCCGCTTTCGCAAGAGCGATCTTGAAGCTTGCAGCGACGGCGAGCAGCCGATTCTCGTGGCCGGGGAGAAGGCGGGCGCGAACCTGCCGTTTGGGTGTCGTATGGGGATTTGCCATACATGCGTGGGGAAGCTGCGTTCTGGGCAGGTGCGCGATCTGCGCACGGGGCTCGTGCACGGTCAGCCTGGGGAGATTCTGCGCACCTGCATCAATGCGCCCGAGGGCGCGGTCGAGATCGACCTCTAACCGACAGAAGACACGACCTACCGAAGGAGCGCCATGTCAACGATTCACGCCGAGAAGCCATTCATCCCGCCCAACGTCCCCACGCCGGTACCGGCCGGAGGTGCAACGCCAGCCCCGGCAGGGAGCGCGACGGCAGCCCCAGCGGGAAGTGCGACGCCTCCCCCAACCGGGAACGCGCCCCCTCCCCAGAGGTCAGCAGCCGATCCCGCTGAGCCCGAGAGCCCGCTCGCGCGCCTTACACCCGAGCAGCTGGAGCAACTGGGCCGCGAGTTCGACGCGATCCACGACGAAGTGCGCGCAGACCTCGGCGATCGCGACTCGCGCTACATACGCTCCACGATCAAGCTGCACCGCCAGCTGGTTCTGGCGGCGCGCGCGATGCTGCTCGGCTCGCGCTACAAGCCGCTGTGGTTCGCCGGCACAGCCTCGCTGTCGATCGCCAAGATCCTCGAGAACATGGAGATCGGCCACAACGTGATGCACGGGCAGTGGGACTGGATGAACGACCCCGACATCAACTCCCAGAGCTGGGACTGGGATACGGCCTCGCCGGCCGACGCTTGGCGACACTCGCACAACTACGAGCACCACACGTTCACCAACATCCGCGGCAAGGATCGCGATCTGGGCTACGAGATTATGCGTATCGACCCCCACCAGAAATGGCACCCCGTGTACCTGCTGCAGCCCTTCTACAACCTGCTGCTGATGGGGTTCTTCGAGTGGGGCGTGGCCTTTCACGACCTCAACTTCGACGCGATCAAAGCCGGTGAGAAGTCCAAGGAGCAGCTGCTCGAGGAGCTGAAGGCGATCGGCGTGAAGGCACGCAGGCAGGCCGTCAAGGACTACATCGCCTTCCCACTGCTATCCGCCGCGATAGCTGGCGCGGTTGAGGCAGCCAGGACTCGCGTAACCACCCACCGAGGAGCCGGCGCAGCCGCGGGAGGAGCGTACAAGTCAACACTAACCGCCGACTTCACCGCGAACATCGTTCGCAACGTTTGGGCCTACTCGATCATCTTCTGCGGGCACTTCCCCGACCAGACGTATACGTTCAACCAAGCTGAGGTAGCTGAGGAGACACGCGGTGGCTGGTACGTGCGCCAGCTGCTCGGTTCGGCAAATATCGAAGGCGGACCGCTGTTTCACTTCCTGGCGGGCAACCTGAGCTTCCAGGTCGAGCACCATCTGTATCCCGACATGCCTTCCAGCCGCTACGCGGAGATCGCACCGCGCGTGCGAGACGTATGCCACCGCTATGGGCTGCCCTACAACACCGGGCCCTTCAGCAAGCAGCTCGGCAACGTTCAGCGCACGATCCTGCGCCTGGCTTTCCCTGGGGGCAAGCCGCGGCGCAAGCCCGGCCCTTATAGGCCGAGCTAAGAAGCCACCAGGCGCGTGCGCAGGTGCGCGCCGACCTTGCGCTTGACGCGCTGCAGGGCGTTGTCGACCGTCTTGGTGTCGCAACCCAGGCGTTCGCCGACCTGCTCGTAGGAGCAACCGTCCAGGTAGAGCGAGAGCACGCGACTCTCCAACTCCGAAAGAGCCGTGGAGAGACAGCCGACGAGCGAGCGCAGCTCCTCGGAGGAGATCACGCGGTTGACCGGGTCGTTGACCGACGGGCCGGCGATCGTCTGGTCGAGCGTCGGCACGTCCTCGCCTGACGCGGCTGGGGTCGAGGAGAACGAGACGTACTGGTTCAACGGCGTGTGCTTGTTGCGCGTGGCCGTCTTCACGGCGGTGATGATCTGACGCGTTATGCAGAGCTCGGCGAAGTTGCGAAAGCTCGACTCACGGTCGGTGCGGTAGTCGCGGATCGCCTTGTATAGGCCGACAAGGCCCTCTTGGATCAGGTCTTCGGAGTCTCCCCCCGCGAGGAAGTACGAAGAAGCCTTCAACCTGACGAAGCCGTGGTAGCGGCGCACGAGGCGGTCATAGGCCATGCGATCGCCCTGCTTCGCAAGGGCGATCAAGAAACCGTCATCAACCTTGACTTCAGATTGAGTGTTATGGAAGGTACGTGCCACGAGCAGATCCTTTCTTGGCTTATTCCAGCCAAAACATGCTCAGTGGCGCACTCCTCCCCTGGCGCCAAAGCTATGAAGTCAACCTTAGGTTGAGCGTTATGGGCGGCAGCTTCGCACAGTTATGGAGCCTTGTCAAGGCGCACTTCGCGGTCATGCAAGATTCCGTACACGAGCGCCGCGGCGGCGGCGGCTACCCCAAGCGACTCCATGCGTCCTCGCAGGGGTAGCGATACGAGCTGGTCGCATACACCGGCCACGCGTGGACGCAGGCCGCTGCCCTCGCTGCCGAGCACCAAGACGACGCCTCCGCTGTAGTCGGGCTCTGTGTAGAGCACCGTCGCGGAGCTCACGCCAGAGCTGGCCCCGACAGCTGCCTTACCCCCTCGACGCCCACCGGAGTCCTCAGAAGCAAGAACCGGGGCGCTCGCGCCATAGGACCAGCAGCCGGCGTCGCGCGCGTCGCCGAGGAAGTCGGCGATGTTGCGGACCCGTGCGATGCGAATGTGCTCGACCGCCCCCGCCGAGGCCTTGCAAGCAGCCGGAGTCACCTCAGCCGCGCGACGCTCTGGGATGACGACGCCAGTGGCACCGGCGCACTCGGCGGTGCGACAGATCGAGCCGAGGTTCCGCGGGTCCTGAACTTGATCGAGCGCCACGATCAGGGGGGAGTCGACGGCCAGCAGCTCGTGCGCGGCGACATATGGATAACCGCCTACCTCGGCGCAGACGCCCTGGTGAGCGGAGGAGCCACACAGACGCTCCAGCTCATCCGCGCTGCACACCTTCGTGCTGGCACCCGCCAGCCAGGGCTCGTGCGCGGCGTTCGCGGTCGCCCACACCTGAACAACGCCACGAGCACGTCGTCCGCACAGCGCCTCACGCACCGGGTTGCGCCCGTAGAGGATCACAAGCGCGTCAGCGGCAACAGCTCGGGGCCCGAGGGGCCATCCCTCACCTCCCAGCCAGACTCGGCGATCTCCTCGCGGAGCTTGTCGGCCATCGCGAAATCACGCCCGGCTCTCGCCCGCTCGCGCCGCAGGGCGAGATCGTGCACCTCGGCGGGAGCCTCGGCTACCGGTGCGAGCAACCCGTCGAGACCGATCACGCCCAGCATCTCGCCAAGGTCGGCGTCGCCTTCCACCCCAAGGTGACCTGCACCCCGGATCCACTCGTACAACTGGGCCAGGGCCCCCGGTGTACTGAAGTCGTTGGCCAGCGAATGGAAGAAGCCGTCGCGAAACGAGCGCAGGTGCTCCTCATCCCCGGGACCGCGATAGACGGTTGCGCCGGAGCCGAGCCTACGACCCGCCTCCCGAATTCGACCTACATTCGTGCGAGCCTGCTCCAGCTCCGCCTCGCCGAAGGCCAGCGGCTGGCGGTAGTGACCGGAGATCAGGTACATCACGACTGCGTCGCGGCCGTAGCGCTCGATCACCTCGTGCAGCAGCGCGATGTTGCCGACTGACTTGGCCATCTTCTCGCCGGTGAGCTGGATCATCCCGTTGTGCATCCATATTCGCGCGAGCTCGGCGCCGCGCGCGGAGCGCGTCTGTGCCGCCTCGTTCTCGTGGTGAGGGAACAGCAGGTCCGAGCCGCCACCGTGAATGTCAAAGCCGACACCGAGGGCCTTCTCGGCCATCGCCGAGCACTCGATGTGCCAGCCGGGGCGGCCGTCACCCCACGGCGAGGGCCACCAAGCGTCCTCGTCGGGCTTACGCGCCTTCCACAGGGCAAAGTCGAGCGAGTCCTGCTTGCGCTCAGTACCCTCCACGCCTTCGCCTTGGTCGAGATCCTCTACGCGACGGTGCGAGAGTGAGCCGTAACCAACGTCGGAGCGGACCCTGAAGAACACGTCGCCGCCACTCTCGTACGCGTGGCCGGAGTCGATCAGGTCGCGAATGTAGGAGACAATCGCGACCATCGTCTGCGACGCAAGCGGCTCACGATCGGGGCGCCCAAGGCCCAGCGCGTCTGTGTCGGCGACGTAGTTGGCGGTCATCTCCATCGCCAACTCGATGCTGGGACGGCCCTGCGCTTGCGCGGCGTCGTAGATCTTGTCGTTGACGTCGGTGACGTTCGTGACGAAGGTCACCTCGTAGCCCTCGTGTTGCAGAAACCGCTTGAGCACGCTGAACACGACGAACGGACGCGCGTTGCCTATGTGAATGCGCGAGTAGACGGTCGGCCCACACGCGTAGATACCCACTCGGCCGGGGTCGCGCGGACGCAGCGGCACCCGCTCCCCGGCGCGCGTATCGTGTAGCTGGATCTCTCGCATGGCCGAGCAACAGTAGCGCCACCGAACCTCAGATCATCGCTTCGACAACACGTCGGCTCTCCTGGAGCGGTGAGCGACGAGGTCATGTTCCAGATTGCCCGCTCCCTGCGCTTCCTGCTCGACCTCTGATCTTCAGTCGGCGAAATCCAGACTCACGACCGCAAGCGCCGCGACACCCTCACCGCGTCCGACGAACCCGATCCCCTCGCCCGTGGTCGCCTTCACGTTGACGCGTCCGGGCGCAAGGCCGAGGACGCCGGCCAGGCGCTCCCGAATCGCCTCACGGTACGGACCAAGCTTGGGGCGCTCCATCACAACAGTGCTGTCCACGTTGACGAGCTCCAACCCCTGCGCAACGACACGCGGGATCACCCTCTCGAGCAACTCGATCGAGTCGGCGTCGCGATAACGCTCGTCGCTGTCGGGGAAGTGTTCGCCGATGTCACCGAGACCGGCTGCGCCCAACAGTGCATCGATCACCGCGTGGGTGAGCACGTCCGCGTCGGAATGGCCATCGAGACCAAGCTCGCTGGGAATCTCCACCCCGCCGAGAATCAGCGGGCGGCCGCCGCTCAGCCGGTGGGAGTCATATCCGACGCCGGTAAGAGTCACGTGACGTGCACCTCGACGGCAGCCATGTCATGCGCGGGCGAGCAGAGTGAGCAAACCGCGGCGCTCACATCACACCAGCACCGCTTGCCTGCCCTCCCGCATGGGGAATACCCACACGGGTGATCGGCTCCAGACGCCGCTCGCGGCGTTCGAATACGCACAGCTCGCCGACACCGACGCCCTCCAGCAGCTCGAGCGCGCGAGCGTAGTCAGCACCGACGTCCTCGGGACGATGGGCGTCGCTCGACAGCGCCACGGGTGCGCCCGCTTCCACACACATCTGAAGCAGGGCGAGCGCCGGGTAGATCTCCTGGACGCGCTTGCGTAGCCCAGCCGTGGAAACCTCGATCGCCACTCCCGACTCGGCGATCCCGTCAAGCGCAAGCTCGTAGTAGCGGCGCAGGTCACCCTCAGGCAAGGGACGATCTCGACCCCATACCTTGACCAGGTCGGGGTGCGCAAGGATGTCGAACAGGCCACTGCGCGCGGCCTCGCCGAGCGCGAGAAAGTAGGCACGCCAGATGTCCTCGGCATTTCGCCCGGTTCCCCACACGCTGTAGTCGTCCATGTCCAGGGCGTGGTCGCGCAGAAAGTGCACCGAACCGACGACGTAGTCGAAGTCGCGCGCTTCCAGCAGGTTGGCGACGCGGTCCTCGGCGCCAGGAATGAAATCGGCCTCGATGCCCAGGCGCAGGTCGGTCTCCTCGCGCACGAAGCGACAATACTCGTCGATATCGTCACGCGCGAATTCTCGCCAAAGCGGGTGCTGCCAGACGTCGAGCGCCTGCTCGAAGCGGTAGATGTGCTCTGACACGCCCAGCTCGGAGATGTCGCGCTCATCAGCCGCATCGCGATAGCGCTTGACATTGGCCTGGGTGAAGTACTCGGCGGGGGTGGCGTCGAGCTCGTCGGGGCGTAGGTGTAGGTGGTAGTCGGTGAGCATTTCGGTAGTTGATTGGGGTCGGGGAACGCGGCCCACGCCAGGGTAGCGTTCATGAGCTGCGTGTTCGCTACGTGAGGCGTCGTGCCAGCAACAGCTCAGCGAGGTCGAGGTCGAGCGCAGCGGTCACCTTCAGGTTGTCCTTTGGCGCCTGCACGATCACGACTTGCCCTCCGGCTCGCTCCACCAACCACGCGTCGTCGGTGGCTTGGGCAAGGACATCGTCGGGAACATCCAAAGCGCGCTCGAGAGCGCCACGACGAAACACCTGTGGAGTCTGTACCGCCCACAACCCGGCTCGGTCGAGCGTTCGCATCACCCTACCCTCGCTATCGGCCTGCTTGACCGTGTCGGTGACGGGTGTGGCGGCGATCGCCGCCTCCACACCCTCGCCTTCGACAGCAGCGAGTACAGCCTCGATCAACTCGGCTGTAACCAGCGGCCGCGCAGCGTCGTGCACGAGCACCGGGTCGCCTGGCCCAGCCACTTCAAGAGCGCGCAGGACCGACTCCGAGCGCGTCACGCCTCCCTGCACACCCTGCGTTCCTGCGGGAGCATCAGTGCCCGTGGGCAGCGCCACCACGATTCTCTCGATTGCTGGCACTGAGGCCAGCACATCGACACTCCACTGCAACAGTGGCCGCCCCGCGAGCTCGACGAGCGCCTTGGGACGTGATGCTCCAAGACGCTCGCCAAGTCCGGCGGCGACGATCAGCGCGACGGTCAAGCGGCGTTACTTGCCGGCTACGGCCATCTGGCTCGACGCGGAACTCGCGAGCAGCTCGTCCAGGTAGGACTCTGCCTCGTCCTCGTCCTTGTCGAGCGCATACATCAGCTCTGAGGCGAGAATCTTCTTGGCGCGCGTGTACATCTGCTTCTCGCCGGTAGACAGTCCCTTTTCGCTCTCACGCAGCGAAAGGTTACGGACAACCTCGGCCAGCTCGTAGATATCGCCTGTCTTGATCTTGTCGCGATTGTGCTTGAAGCGCCTGTTCCAGTTCTTCGGCATCTCTGACACTTCGGCGGTGAGCACATCCAGGACCTTCTTGACCGTCTCCTCGTCGATCACGCGACGCAAGCCCGCCAGGGCCGCATTCTCGGTAGGGACCTTGACGGTCATGTCGTTGTGGAGAATCTTGATCGTCAGATACTCGCGCGTGGTGCCGAGCACCTCCATGTCCTCCTTGCTCAGAACCTTGCCAGCGCCATGATGGGGATACACGACGTGGTCGCCGAGCTCGAACTCGATGCACTCGACCTCGCGGGTCGCCTCGAGCTCTTCGATGAACGATGTCTCATCAACTGTTGATACGGGAATGATGTCCTCCTTCGTTGCGCCGGCAATGGGGACCGGCCTTTGTGTCGGGGCCGGCCACGGACCGGCTATGGGTCAAGTCTTTGGGGTTGCGATCCTTGCTTGCGTTAAGTCTGTAGGTAGCGATCCACGAGGTTGATCTCCTGCAGCCGACGGAGGCCCTCGCGAATGTCCTTCGCCCGTATCTCCCCCACTCCCTCGACCGCCTCGAGCTCGGCGTCGGTCGCCGCCAAGAGCTCATCCAGACCGCCAAACTCGGCGACGATCTGCGTGACCACCAGCTTCGGCAGGCGCGGGATGCGGCCGAGGATGCGGTGGCCTCGCGGCGAGACCGGATAGTCGAGCGTATTTAGCTTGCGGTCATAGCCGAGCAGCTCGGCAATGCGACCGAAGTCGAGCAGATCCTGGTGAGCCAGGCGACCGATCTGGTCGAGCGCCGAGGCAAACGCCTCGTCGCCGTAGTCGGCCAGGTAGTCCTGCACGAGCGCCGCCTTCTCGGCAGTCGTGCCGAGGATCGTCTCCTCCAATTGCATCTCGATCAGACGACCCTCGCTGCCAAGCTCGACGATATAGCGCTCGATCTCCACCGCCATGCGCGTAACGAGCTCAGAGCGCTGCAGCACCGTGAGCACGTCGTGCAGCGTCACGCCCCCCTCGAACTCGAGTGCCGTGAGCCGCGTGGAGACCTGATCGAGGCGCTGGCGATACTTGTCGAGCGTGGCCAGTGCCTGGTTGGCCTTGGAGAGCACGACCGTGATGTCTTCGAGGATGTACTTGGCCCCGTCCACGTAGAGCGAGACCACCTCACGCCGCTGCGAGATGGCGATCACGAGCGCGTCCGTCTGCTTGGAGACGCGCTCCGCGGTGCGGTGGCGTGTGCCCGTCTCGTGCGAGAGGATCGTGGGATCCGGCATCAGCTGCACGTTGGCCATCGCGATCTTGGTGGCATTGGTGCTGACGATGATCGCGCCGTCCATCTTGGCCACCTGGTAGAGAAAGGCCGGGGTGTAGTCGATGTCGAGCTTGATGCCGCCCGAGAAGAGGAAGCTGAGCTCCTCCGGATCACCGATCACGATCAAACCGCCCGTACGGGCGTGCAGAATGCTCTCGATCCCCTCCCGCAGCGCCGTGCCCGGAGCGACCATCTCGAGGGCCCTGACCAAACCGGGCTCGGGTCGCGCGTCCGTGTCGAATTCTTCGCCGGATCGTGAGGCCACAACTGGACATTCTACGGCATTTAGGCTTTTTTTATCGCGCCCCCAGTGTGTTCCACGGGCGCGAATTGGCCCGCTCACACGCGGCTGAGGCGAAAACCTCCCAGGAGACCTCTCACGCCGCCCGTGCAGGCCGACGCGCGACGGTGGGAAATGCCGCCGCCAGCGACTCGCGCAGCGTCGAGGCCTCGCGGGCCCCATCGCCGCTGCCGGCAGGCGCGTGCACGCCTGAGAGGCCGTGTCTGGCGGCCTCGGCCAAGCGTCGCTCGGGGTGCCCGACCCAACGCAGCTCGCCGGTCAAGCCCAGCTCGCCGAAACATGCGCACGGAGAATTCGGTCCTACCTCGGGCTCCGGCGAGGAGGCGGGACCGTTGGCGGCGCGCGCGGCAGACCGCATCGGCCCACTGAGCGCCACCCCCTTGGCCGCCGAGGCAACGGCCAAGGCGATCGCCAGGTCCACCCCGGGCTCGTCGACGCGCACACCGCCGACGACGTTGACGAACACGTCGTGGCCGGCGACGCCAACCCCGCCATGACGACCGAGGATCGCGAGCACGAGCGCGAGCCGGTTGCGGTCGAGCCCCGACACCACGCGCCGCGGCTGCTCGAGCTCAGAAGGAGCCACAAGCGCTTGTACCTCGACAAGCAGAGGCCGGGAGCCCTCCATCGCCGCGAGCACGACGCTGCCCGGAGCGCGCGTGGCCTCCGCGACGAAGCGGGCGGAGGCATCGAGTACCTCGACAAGCCCACCCTGGCGCATCTCGAACAGGCCGGCCTCGTTAGTCGAGCCGAAGCGGTTCTTCAGCGCGCGTAGCTCGCGATAGGGGCGCTCGCGCTCGCCCTCGAACTGCAGCACGCAATCGACCAGGTGCTCTAGCACGCGTGGCCCGGCGAGCGCGCCGTCCTTGGTGACATGCCCGACGAGTATCACCGCGATAGAGCGCGCCTTGGCCAGGTCCATGATGCGCGCGGCTACCTCGCGCACCTGCCCAACCGAGCCTGGCGCGCCGGAGAGCTCGGCGCAGCGCAGCGTTTGCACTGAATCGATCACACAAACACTTGGAGCATGGGTGGAGATCGTGTCGAGCACCGCGTCGAGGTCTGTCTCGGCGAGCACCGGCACCTCGAGCGCACTGGGCTGCAACCGCTCGGCGCGCAGACGCACCTGCTCGGCGGACTCCTCGCCGCTCACATACAGCGTCTTGTGTCCGGCCCCGGCGATGTTGCCCAACGCCATGTTGGTGAGCGTCGACTTACCGATCCCCGGCGAGCCGCCGAGTAGCACCAGCGAGCCGGGCACGAGCCCACCCCCAAGCACTCGGTCAAGCTCTCCAATGCCCGTCTGCACACGCTCCAGCCGAGTCGCCGCCACCTGCGAGAGCGCTACCAGCGGTGCACCGGCAGCCCCCGCGCGCGGGGGGGCCGTGCCGTTTCGACGATGATCCCCACCACCCACCGAGCGCTCCTCCACCAGCGTGTTCCACGCTCCACACCCCGGGCACTGCCCATGCCATTGGGCGGAGGAGAGCCCGCACTGTGAGCAGATGTGGATCGTTTGAGCTCGAGCCATCGGCCCAGGTTACGCATCGCCCCCGACGGTTCTTTTGCCCCGGCATCGACTTGAGAAGGCCAGAGCACCCACGCCTACGATCCATCAAATTGCGATGCCCCGCGCGCGCGGGGCATCGCCGATTCCGAAGACCACCAAGCCAGGACCAGCTCAGGCGCGACCGACCAGCTCACTACGACGCTCGTAGAGCACCACGTCGCGCCAGCGACCGTCGGGCATCTGACCCAGCCGTGCTTGCGTGCCCACCAAACGGAAGCCGCAACTCACGTGCAGCGCGATGGACGCCTCGTTCTCAGGAAAGATCCCCGCCTGCAAGGTCCAGAAGCCAGCGTGCTCAGACGCCCTGACCAGCGCTTCGAGCAAGGCACGCCCGACACCCCTGCCCCAGCCTTCAGGATCGACATAGATGCTGACCGAGCCCACGCCGCTGTACACGGGCCGCGCCGAAGCCGGGGTGAGGGCCGCCCAGCCGATCACGCCCGACTCGTGGTCGCGTGCAACCAAGCGCGGCTCTGGGCAGCGTGCCGCCGACCATTGCTCCCAGCTCGGTGCCGCCCGCTCGAACGTGGCGTTGCCGGTGGCTATGCCCTGCTCAAAGATGCGCGCTACCGCAGGCCAGTCCTCGACGCCCATCGGCGCGACTGTCACCTGCTGGCTGGTACTCAGCGGAACCTTCTCGACAGCCTACGGCTCGACCGGATGCTCGTCGTCGTCGTGATGCGCTTCCTCGCCTGCCGGCAGCTCTGAGCCGGACTCGGGATCGCCGCCGCCGGCCCCAACTCCCACGGGGGTCTTCGCCTTCTTGGGCTTGACGATCGTGAGGCGCACCTCGCTGTCGTCGCCCTCCGGGGCTGGGTCCACCACGACTGTGGCGCCTGGCATCAGCTGTTCGCGCAACACGAAGTCGGCCAGGGGATCCTCGATGTAGCGCTGGATCGCGCGGCGCAGCGGACGGGCGCCCATCGCCGGATCCCAGCCCTTGTCCACGAGCAGGTCCTTGGCGGGATCGGTCAGCTCGAGCTGCAGCTCGCGTTCGGCCATCGACTCGCGGATGCGCACCAACAGCAGCTCCACGATCTGGCGGATCTCCTCCTTTTGCAGCTTGTGGAAGACGATCACGTCGTCGATCCTGTTGAGGAACTCCGGCCGGAACACCTTCTTCAGCTCGCCCATGATGCGGTTCTTCATGTCGTCGTAGGTGATCCCGGTCTCGTCGTCGGATACGGCGAAGCCAAGCGGCGTGTTGCGCGCGATCTCAGCGGCCCCGATGTTCGAGGTCATGATCACGATCGCGTGGCGGAAGTCCACCGTGCGACCCTGGGCGTCGGTCAAGCGACCGTCCTCGAGGATCTGCAGCAGGATGTTGAACACGTCGGGGTGGGCCTTCTCGATCTCGTCCAAGAGCAGCACGGAGTAGGGCTTGCGCCGCACGGCCTCGGTCAGCTGGCCGCCCTCGTCGTAGCCGATGTAGCCCGGAGGCGAGCCGACCAGGCGCGAGACGGCGTGCTTCTCCATGTACTCGGACATGTCGATGCGGATCATCGCTTCGTCGTCGCCGAACAGGAACTCGGCCAAGGTGCGCGCAAGCTCGGTCTTGCCGACGCCCGAGGGGCCGAGGAAGATGAACGAGCCGGTTGGCCTTTTGGGGTCCTTCAGGCCCGCACGCGAGCGACGGATCGCCTTCGAGATGACCTCGACCGCGGGGTGCTGGCCGATCACGCGCTTGTGCAGTTCCTCCTCCATCCGCATCAGCTTCTGGGTCTCGGCCTCGGTCAGCTTGAAGACGGGGATGCCGGTCCACATGGAGACGATGTCGGCGATCTCCTCCTCACCGATCGCCGGGCGCTCGACGGACTCGCCCGACTCCCACTCTTCCTCGAGCTCGCGCTTCTTGCCGGCCAGCTTGCGCTCCTCGTCGCGCAAGGCAGCCGCCTTCTCGAATTCTTGGGCCTCGATCGCCGCCTCCTTCTCGCGGCGCGTGGACTCGATCTCCTCTTCGAACTCGCGGTTGGCGGGCGGGGAGGTCATCGACTTGATGCGCATGCGCGAAGCTGCCTCGTCGATCAGGTCGATCGCCTTGTCGGGCAGGAAGCGGTCGGAGATGTAGCGCGAGGCCAGGTCGGCGGCGGCCTGTAGCGCCTCGTCGGTGATCTGCACCTTGTGGTGCTGCTCGTAGCGGTCGCGCAGTCCCTTGAGGATCTCCACCGACTGCTCGATCGTGGGCTCCTCCACGCGGATCTGCTGGAAGCGGCGCTCGAGCGCGGAGTCGCGCTCGAGGTACTTGCGGTACTCGTCGAGCGTGGTTGCACCGATCGTCTGCAGCTCGCCGCGCGCAAGCGCGGGCTTGAGGATCGAGGCGGCATCGATCGCACCCTCGGCGGCGCCCGCGCCGACAAGGTTGTGGAGCTCGTCGATGAACAGGATGATGTCCCCGCGCTGGGTGATCTCCTTCATCACCTTCTTCAGACGCTCCTCGAACTCGCCGCGGTACTTCGAGCCCGCGACCAGGGCGGCCAAGTCAAGCGTGTAGATCTGCTTGTTCTTGAGCAGCTCGGGCACGTCGGAGTTGGTTATGCGCTGGGCGAGGCCCTCGACCACGGCGGTCTTGCCCACGCCGGGCTCGCCGATCAGGACTGGGTTGTTCTTGGTGCGGCGCGAGAGGATCTGCATGATCCGCTCGATCTCGGTCTCACGCCCGACGACGGGGTCGAGCTTGCCGTCGGCGGCCAGCTTGGTCAAGTTGCGCCCGAACTGGTCGAGCAGCTTCGAGGACTTCTTGCCCTCGCCTGGACCGGAGCCCGAGCCCGCGCCGGCGCCGGCGCCTTGACGACGGCCGCCCGGGCCGGAAAGCATGCGGATGACCTCGTTGCGGATCTTCTCGGAGTCGGCGTCGAAGTCGAGCAGGATGCGGGCGGCGACGCCCTCGTTCTCGCGTACCAAGCCAAGCAAGATGTGCTCTGTGCCGATGTAGTTGTGACCCAGCGACAATGCCTCGCGCAGGGCGAGCTCCAAGACCTTCTTGGCACGCGGAGTAAACGGGATCTGCCCGGAGGTGACCTCCTCACCGGAGCCGACGATGCGAACTACCTGGGCACGCACCCGCTCGACGGTGATGTCGAGGGACTCGAGCACACGCGCTGCCAAGCCCTCCTCCTCGCGTAGCAAGCCGAGCAGGATGTGCTCCGTGCCGATGTAGTTGTGCTTGAGCGTACGCGCCTCCTCCTGCGCGAGAACGACGACCTGCCGGGCCCGTTCTGTGAATCGCTCGAACATGGGGTACGTCCTTCCTGTGCGGAGCGCAAGCCTCGCGCTTACGATCCTGTGGCGCCTTTCAGGCAGTCTACCAACCGGGTATCCGGGCTCCCGTCACCGCCCTTGCGACGTTGGATGTGCATGTACTAAAAGACCGCCAGGCAAGCGCTAGTTGCGCATCGCCGGGAACAGCACCACCTCGCGGATCGAGGTCTGTCCCGTGAGCAACATCACGAGCCGGTCGATGCCCACGCCGACGCCTCCTGTCGGGGGCATTCCCTGCTCGAGCGCTTCCAGGAACAGCTCGTCGTGAGGCTGGGTCTCCTCGTCACCCGCCAGCGCCAGCCTGTTTTGGGCCTCGAAGCGCTCGCGCTGCTCGTCGGGGTCGGTCAGCTCGGAGAACGCATTGGCGATCTCCATGCCGCCGGCGAACGCCTCCCAACGCTCGGCCAGACCCTCCTCGGAGCGATGCGCGCGCGCCAGCGGCGACAGCTCGATCGGGTAGTCGAGGATGAACGTGGGCTGGATCAAGGTGGGCTCGACGTAGGTGGACAGCAGGTCGTCCACCAACTGCGGCCAGCCGCGGCCCTCAACCGGGATCGCACAGCCGCACCGCTGGATCTCGGCCACGAGCGAGTCGCGGTCGCGGTTGGCGCGGATGTCCACTCCCGACACTCCCACGACGCGCGGGGGTGCGCCCGCGGCACGATCGAGGTCCATCTCCCCACGCGCGGTCGCGGCCAGCACGGCGTCGGCGAATGTCACCCGCTTCCACGAGGTGGAGAAGTCCAGCGGACCCTCGTAGCCGACCGCGGCGGCGGCGCCCGCCACCATCGCCTCCAAGCGTGCCGCCTCGTCGCCGTAGTCGGCGTAGGCCTCGTACCACTCGACCACCGTGAACTCCGGGTTGTGCTTGGTCGAGAGGCCCTCATTGCGGAAGTTCTTCCCGAGCTCATACACACGCTCCAGGCCGCCCACGATCAAACGCTTGAGGTACAGCTCCGTGGCGACGCGCAAATACAGCTCGCGGTCGAGCGCGTTGTGGTGGGTCGTGAACGGCCGCGCCATGGCTCCGCCATAGAGCGGCTGAAGCACAGGCGTCTCGACCTCCAGGAAGCCATCTGCATCCAAGTACGCACGCACAGCCGAGACAATGCGAGCGCGATCGGCAAACAGCTTGCGAGTGTCCTCGTTTGCGATCAGATCCAGCTCGCGACGGCGATGGCGCGTCTCGAGGTCGGTCAAGCCCGCGTGCTTGTCAGGCGGCGGGCGCAGTGCCTTGCCGAGAATTTGGAAGCTGTCTACACGCAGGGTCAGCTCACCGTGGCGACTGCGCAAAGGCGCCCCATCGACGCCGAGCAGGTCGCCGAGGTCGAGCGAGAGCAGTTGCTTGAGCTTGTCCGCACCGAGCACATCGGCGCGGGCGTGCAGCTGGATCTTGCCGCTGCGATCGACGAGATCGAGAAAGGCGGCCTTGCCGGCACCGCGGCGTGCGGCGATGCGCCCGGCGACGCGGTGGGGATCCTCCGTCTCCTGGCCGACTTCCAGGTGCTCGTAGGCGCCGCGGATATCCGAGATCGGCTCTACAGCAGGGAAGGCGTATGGGGCAATCTCGGCCCCGTCCGCACGCAAGCGCCGCGCCTTCGCACGGCGCTCGGCAATCAGCTCGGACAGACCGTGTGTCCCGCCCTGTTCCTCATCGCTCTCGCTCACAACGCGAGAGACTATTTGAGGCCGACGTCGATCTTTGTGATCTTGAGCTTGCGGGCCGGCCCGCGCGGAACCTGCACGGCGACGACCTCGTTGCGCTTGTGCCCGATCAGGGCGCGACCGACCGGCGACTCGTTGGAGAGCTTGGCCTCCTGCGGGTTTGCCTCGGCGGAGCCGACGATCGTGTACTTGACCGACTTGCCGGTCTTCTCGTCCTTGACGTGCACGATCGAGCCGACGCCGACGACGTCGGTTGAGATCTCCTTGGAGTCGATCACGCTTGCCATGCGCAGCTTCTCCTGCAGGGTGGCGATCCTGCTCTCCAGCATCGCCTGCTCGTTCTTGGCGTCGTCGTACTCGGAGTTCTCGGTGATGTCACCGAACTCGCGTGCCTCCTTGATCCGCTGAGCAACCTCGCGGCGCTTGGCGGTCGAGAGCAACTCGAGCTCCTCTTGGAGCTTCTCCAGCCCTTCGGGAGTGAGGATGACGTCCTTCGGCATGTGGGTGGGCGGGAACTAACTCCGCAAGGGTTGGCTTGGAATGAGAAAATCCCTGCGTTTCAGGCAGGGACTGCCGCCGTCGGGTGGGCAGCGAGCGCAGCAGTATAGCGAGCGTCATCCAAGGTGGCGGCTCTTTGCAGGGACTCTCCCAAAGCCTTGGCGTGGGCCTTTTCGAGACCCAGGCGAGCAACGTACCACGGGTAGAACTTGCGCAGGTAGCGGGTGGCTCGCGGCGAGCCGAGGTGCTCGACCGCACGGTCGATCGTCCAGTCGAGCTCGACCAGGACCTCGGCGCGCGTGGGCGCATCCTCACGCTGTTCGAGCAATTGCTCAAACAGCCAGGGGTTGCCGAGCGAGCCGCGCGCGAGCATCACCGCACTGGCACCGGTCTGCTCGAAGGCGCTGAGCGTGGAGCGCGTGTCGTGCAGGCCGCCGGTGAGGATCACCGGCACGTCCAGCTCCCGCACGAGACAGGCAGCCAGAGCGTAGTCGGGGACTCCTTTGTGGTGGACCGCGGCGGAGCGCGGATGGAAGGCGATCGCCGCCACTCCCGCCTCGCGCACGAGACGGTGAGCAAGCTCGAAGCCGCTTGTATCTCCCTGGCGTCGACCGGAGCGCAGCTTGACGGTGACCGGCAGACCGCTGCCTTCGCGTGCGGCACGTGCGACGGCGACCGCGACGTCAGGGTCGTCGAGCAGCGCGGCACCCGCTCCGGTCTTGCAGACCTTCGGCACCGGGCAGCCCATGTTCAGGTCGATCGCATCGGCGCCGGCTCTGGCGACCTCCCTGGCGGCTACGCGCATGACGGCCGGATCCTGCCCGAACAGCTGGATCGAGACCGGGCCCTCGTACTCCCGCTCTCGTGGGTCGATGCGCAGCATCTCCACACACGTGCGCTCGTTGCCGTGAAAGATGGCATGCGAGGAGAGCATCTCCGAGACCGCCATGCCGGCACCGTGACGCTTGGCCTGCAGGCGCACGAACCAGTTGCCGATGCCTGCCAACGGCGCGAGCATCACACGGTTAGGAACGTTCAGAGGACCGAGCTGCCAGGGGTCGGTCAGACGGGCTTGCATTGCCATCGACCCATTATGTGGGGGATCGGGTCGTACCCGCGATATTCGTGCGCCGCCCACTGCCGATCGAGCCGCCAGCCCACCCGCGTGCATCTCGCTCGCGACCCGATCGGCGTGCTGTCACTCCACGTTCATTTCGTGGATGAGACGCAGCCCCGTGAGTGTCAGGAGATCGTCCACCTCGTCGATCTCCTCGGTGAAGGGCACCACCAGGCTCGACAGGCCACCTGTCGCGATCACATCCGCGTGGGCGCCAAGCTCGTCGAACAGGCGACGCAGGATCGCGTCGATGGCGCCGGCATACCCGTAGACGACGCCCGAGCGAATCGCGTCGATCGTGTTCTTGGCGATGACCGTCTTCGGCGGCGCCAGCTCGACCTTGGGCAGGCGGGCGCCACGCTCGGTGAGCGCCTCCAGGGAGATCTCGATGCCGGTCATCAGCGAGCCGCCGATGTACTCGCCGGCGGCGGAGACGACGTCGAAGGTGGTGGCGGTGCCGAAGTCGACACATACGGCCGGGCCGCCGAAGCGGGCGCGCAGGGCGACGGCGTTGACGAGCCGGTCGGCGCCGATCTCGCGCGGATTGTCATAGCGGATCGCCATACCGGTCTTCAAACCCGGACCGACGACGAGCATCTCGTGGCCGAGATAGCGCCCGGCCATCGAAGTCCATTCTGGCTCCAGGTGCGGCACTGTGGAGGAGACGATCGAGCTCGAGAGATTCTCGAAGGAGACGCCGCGTAGCTCCAACAGGTTGCGCAAGGCCGCGCCCAACTGGTCGGCGGTGGACTCGCGCACAGTGGCAAAGCGCCAATGCTCGAGCAGCTCCGCGCCTTCGAAGGTGCCAAAGTGGGTTTGGGTGTTGCCGACGTCGACGACAAGCAGCATGGCCGAGGATTATGGGGCCTAGTGCGCCGCTGCTGCATCCCGCGGTCCTGGTCGGCGAGCCAGCCAGGACGCACGAGCCGGGGCATAGGGCCTATGCTCCGAAACGTGAACGTGAAGCTGTATGCACTACCCGGATCGCATCCCTGCGCAGCCGTCGAGGTGGCGCTGCGACTTAAGTCGATCGACTACAAGCGCATCGACTTGCTACCACTGACCCAGCTGGCAATCGGTCCATTGCGCTACGGAGGCAACACGGTGCCGGGCTTGCGCATCGACGGCGAGCGCCTGGCGGGCTCGCGCACGATCATGCGCCGCCTCGACGCGCTCGCGCCCGAGCCGCCTTTGCTGCCGCCACTGTCGGACGCTGTCGCACGCGCACGTGTGTTGGAGGCCGAGCGCTGGGGTGACGAGGTGCTGCAGAGCGTGCCGCGGCGCCTGCTCGATGCGGCATGGCTGCGCGACGCCGCATGCATGGAGAGCTACGCGGGCGACGCGAAGATGCCGCTCCCACGCCCATTGCTGCGCCCGGCGCTTCCGCTGACGGCGAAGCTGATGGCCAAGCGCAACAAGGCAGACGACGCCAAAGCCAAGGCCGACCTTGCGGCGCTGCCCGCGCAGCTGGAGCACATCGACGCTTGGATCGCCGACGGCGTGCTTGGCGGCGATCGGCCCAACGCTGCCGACCTGCAGATCGGCAGCTCAATCCGCCTACTGATGACGATCGCGGATGTACGACCGTTGATCGAGGGACCGCCCTCCCACAGGGCGCTGAGCCTCACGCGCTGGTTCGAGCCGCAGGCTGGCGAAGTGCCCGCGGGTACGCTGCCAGCGCAGTGGCTCCCCGCACCGACGAGCGCTTGATCGAGATCATCCCCGTTAGGTGGTACGACCCTTCGGTCGCACCGAGCCCGATCTCTCGAACGCAAGACAGGCAATCCGACCGCGCTGACTTCTCGAAAGACCCAATTTCGCGGAGCTCATCCCGACAGTCTGTCGGGATTTGGATTTCCCAGCTTGAGTATTCGGATCTTGCGGACGAGAGAAGCGCCCGTTCCACGGAGGGAGACGGTGGATAGGACATCTGATGCTCACGCGGCAGGTTGCCCTGTTGAGCCTCATCCCGATCGTTGCACTGGGGCTGATACTCGCCCGCGTCCTGCAAGAGCAGATCGTCGAGCGATCTTTGACCGATGCCGACCAGTCGGCGCAACTGATTGCTCGTATCGGGATTCAACCTCGTCTCACGCCGCACGATCTGCGCTATGGGATGACCACAGCTGGGGTGCACACCCTGGACGAACAGCTACAGGCACGATCCGTCACGCGGGATCTTGCGCGAATCAAGATCTGGAACACGCGCGACGAGGTCGTCTACTCCGAGGATCACAGTTTGATCGGTCGCATTCTCCCACCCAGCGACGACAGGGCGTTCCCGACGCGTTGGACGCCGCCGCTGCCATACAGAGGAGCCTCGAGCCCTCGATAGCGCTCGATGAGATCGAAGTCGCCGTCGAGGCAAGCGTCGGCGTCGCGGTAATCGGGGAGCACGCCAAGACACCATGCGAGTTGCTACAGCGCGCCGACGCGGCGCTTGCCCACGCAAGATCTCGTCGCAGCAGCATCGAGGTCTACGCGCCCGAGTGCGACCATTTCGACGCCGAGCGACTGAGGTTGCTCAGCCAGGTTCGCGGGGCGCTTGGCCGCGGTGAGCTGATCCTCCACTATCAACCGCAGATCGAGCTCCAGACGGGCGAGGTCACCGGAGTCGAGGCGCTGGTTCGCTGGCATCACCCGACGCACGGGCTGCTGGCTCCGGCGAAGTTCATCCCGCTGATCGAGCAGACAGCGACGATCGGTCCGCTCACGTTGCATCTGATCGACCAAGCGCTCGACCAGCTGGTCGCCTGGCGCAAGCTCGGGATCACGCTGCAGATGTCGGTCAACCTGTCCGCCCGCAACCTGCTCGACGTAGCGCTCCCACAGCAAATCGCCGAGCTCCTTGCTCGACACCGAGTCGCACCCGAGAAGCTGATCGTGGAGATCACCGAGAGCGCGGCCATGATCGACCCGCAACGCTCAGTGGCTGTGCTTGCGGCGTTGAGGGCCACAGGCATCGGCGTCTCCGTTGACGATTTCGGCACCGGCAACGCCTCGATCGAGTACCTGGCGACGCTTCCGGCAAACGAGCTCAAGATCGACAGGTCCTTCATCACAGGCATCCTCGAGGACACCCGCTCAGAGGCGATCGTACGCTCGATCATCGACCTCGCCCGCAACCTCGGTCTTACTGTCGTCGCCGAGGGCATCGAGACCGAAGCCGTGCGGGAGGCGCTCACCGCCCTTGGCTGCCAAACAGGCCAGGGCTACTTCATCTCACGGCCCCAATCGGCAGATGCGCTGACGGCGATCCTGAGAGCCGACGGCACCACGACGCCGCCGCCCACCGGCCCTGAAGGCACGACGTCCAGCTTGATCTCCGTCTAGTCACGGAAGGTTGTGGGCGCCCAGGCGTCAATGTAGGCAACGCTCACAACAGAGGAGACTCGATGAACAGTGCACGGCAGAACCAGATAGCGGGCTCGTCCCGGAGACGACTGTGGCGACCTTCAGGCCTGCTTGTGACAGTGATGGCCACCACGTTGGTGTTTGCCGGCTCGCTGGCCGCGATGGCGCTTGCAACCGGTACCGCCGCGACGGTCAGCTCGACATCGAACTCGACGCTCGGTGAGCAGATCGTCGTCGACGCGCAGGGACACACGCTCTACGCCCTGAGCCCGGAGACCACGCACCATCTGTTGTGCAAGAGCAGCGAATGCCTGAAGTTTTGGCCACCGCTGACCGTGCGCTCGAACAAGACCAAACTCCTAGCCGGGCCTGGTGTGCAAGGCCATCTTGCAATTCTGCGACGCAGCAATGGCGTGTTGCAGGTCACGCTCGGTGGGCTGCCGTTGTATCGCTACTCGGGCGACCAGGCCAAGGGCGAGGCAAACGGTCAGAGCATCCACAGCTTTGGCGGTACCTGGCATGTGCTGAGCGCTACGGGCAGTACAAGTCCCGCGACACCCGCCAAACCGACCACGCCCAGCCCGACGCCTGAATACGGCTACTAACCGAGCACAGACGGCTCCTCGGAATCATGGAGCGGCTGCCACAGCTACTGAAACGGTTCCGGCACCGGTCCCGCTCACCGGTGCCGGACCGTTATTCGCCCCGTTACTTCACCGCGCCCCCTGAAGCGTTGAGCGCGTACCACGCGCCGCCGAACTGCTTGGCCCCGACGTAGGAGGTCTTCCCGGGGCCGCTGTCTCGGCTGTAGAGATAGAGCGGGTGGCCGGCATAGGTGACCTGCCCGCCAGAGGTGGAAAGCAGCGAAGCCTTGACCCCGGAACCAGCCGTGGGCCTACCGCTCGCCCTCAACGAGGGCCACACTTGCGAGCATCCGCTGATCGCGGCGCAGCTGTTTTTGTTGGCACGGTCCCTGGTGAACTCATACAGCGTCCGGCCCGAGCTGCTGACGAGAATGCTGCCAAGACTGGTGTGGCGGAGTTGGACGGTGGCCGAGCTGGCGGAGCGTGCGCTGGGGATGCCCGGCTCAGCGCTCGCAACCGTCACTGCACTCGCCGTGACGGCGAGTGCCACGGCCAGGAAGACGTATGGTCGCTTCATGGTTCCTCCGAATGTTGTCGGGGTGGTGGGGCGTATGAATCTCTTGTCTCCTTATAGACACCGACAACGCCGCGAACCTTCCGCCGACGTGCGGGTGTAGCTCTATAGCCCCGAGCTGAAGTCCCCTTGCGCGCTCAGGTGGCTGTCGAACTGCCCTCGCCCCAGAGCTCTCGAAACGCCCCGACACCGAAGCCTCCACGCGCTCAAGTGACTGTCGAACTGCCCTCGCCCCAGAGCTCTCGAAACGCCCCGACACCGAAGCCCCCGCGCGCTCAGGTGACTGTCGAGCTGCTCTCGCTCCAGCTGGCCAACCTCAACAACGTGGCACTGGAGACACCACGGCCCGAGACGACGCACAGGTGGCCGTCGCGCAGCCACGTGACCACGGCAACGCCATGCTCGTCGAGCAACCGGTAGGACACGCCGCTACGCCAAGCGACAACGCCACCCGTCTTGGGCATCGGAGCCCCGCCGAAGATCGCGTAGCCGACGCGCTGATCGTCACTGTTCGCGTAGAAGACTGTCGTGACGGCACGGCCGCCGATCCGATCGGCGCGTGCTCCGGTGCTGTGCCAACCAAAGTGCTCACCCCAGTACGGGAACGGCACACCGTCGACAGCGGCGTCGAGCTGGGCGTGGCGAGTGAGGCTCTCGCGCGGCGCCGGAAGCGTCGCCGCGCGCAAGGTCGGCGCAACCGTCTGGCCCACGGTCAGCGCCGCTGTACCGCCGCCGCCACCGCCACCGCCACCGCCAAACGCGATCGCAAGGACGATGGCCGCTACGACGGCAATCGCTCCCACGCCGGCGAGAGCCGGGAGAGAGAGCCGCTGCCCGAGATACCCGCGTGCGCGACGACGATCCTCATGACCGGCCACGAGCGAGTCGATCCGCTGGTGAAGCGAATGCGGAGCGGGCGCGTCGAATGAGCGCACCAGCTCGGCGATGCGCTGTTGGTCGTCTTCGATGTTGGAGGGCATGTCTGTCATGGCGTTCCTCTACTGGACAAGACTCCGGCCGGGCGCGTCTCATTCCCGCGGACCGTCTGGTTTGGTGGACGCTGGTTTGTGGGAGAGCCCTCGAGATCGGGAGAGGCTCGCTTTGAAGATCGCGCCGCGGACGAATCGGACTCAGGGCCCGGCGCCCCGTCCGCGGCGGGCGCGAGCCGTTCAGCCACCTGCTTGCGTGCCCGGAACAGCCTGGTCGTGATCGTTGCCTCGCGTACACGCAATGCTCGTGCGGCTTCCCTATAAGAGAGACCGAGCACGTCCACGGCTACCAACACAAGGCGACGATCCTCCGGAAGCCCGGCAATCGTTGAGTACACCTCCTGCATCTCAAGCGCTTGCTCGGGCTCGCCCAGCCGCCGAGGATCGGCGGGGTTGACGTCCTCGAGCGCGGCCACTGTCACTGGTCGTCTGCTCGCTGTGCGGCGGTTCGTAAAGAACGTGTTGCGCAACACACGCATCAAGTAGTACAAATCGTCGTCGCCGGTGAGAACTCGGGGCCTGGCCAGCACCCGCGTAAACGTCTCTTGCACCAAGTCCTCGGCATCCTCGCGCGAGCCGCACAGCGCCCACGCGGCGCGATAGAGCCGATCCACGTGTTGCGTCAGCGACTGTGGGTCCAGGGTGCGCATTGGCAGTGGCGGAAAGAGCGGCTCCTCAGGGCGCCGGGATGCTCTCCCCGCCCTGCGACTGTAGCGCCAACGCCGATCGCGCTCGCCTTACCCACCTCCGGACAGCCCGAGCGAGCAGCGAGGGCCGGAAGGAAAGCGCCTGCCCGGAGTCTTTTAGGACAGCAGGACCTACACGCGCCCGCACGGCGCCGAATCTTCACAGGAGTGAATACATGCGCAATCTACTGAAGCTTTCCCTCCCAGCAATCGCCGCGTCGCTCCTGATCGCCGCCTGCGGCAGCAGCTCATCCAGCAACACGACTAGCTCGGCCGCCAGCACAGAACCCGCCGCGCAGACAAGCAATAGCTCGTCAAGCGCCGTCCTCGTGAAGAACGCCTCCAGCTCGCTCGGCACGATCCTGGTCGACAGCCAGGGGATGACGCTGTATCACCTCAGCGGCGAGCAGAACGGCAAGTTCATCTGCACCAGCACGGCCTGTCTTGGTGTGTGGCACCCTCTCATCGCGCCGTCCAGCGGCGCTCCCAGCGGTGAAGTCGGCTCGCTCGGGACCGTGAAGCGCCCCGAAGGGACCATGCAGGTCACCTATAAGGGCACGCCGCTGTACACGTTTACAGGGGACCAGCAGTCTGGTGAAACCAAGGGTCAGGGGATCAAAGACGTAGGCACTTGGAGCGTCGTCACGACGAGCTCCACCAGCACCCCCACGACGAGCACGAGCAGCACCCCGGCGACACCCGCGCCGAGCACGGGCGGCTCCTCAGGAGAATCCTCGAGCGGCGGCGGCTACGGCTACTGAGCCCCCGCGACTGGATCAGCGCCCTGCGCTCATGGGTGCGACAAGCCGGGCCCGGGCGCTGGCCGCCAGTCGTTTGTGCGCGATGGGCGTGACAAGCCCGCCGTGGGCGCTGGCCGCCAGCTGTTTGTGCGCGGTCGCGCTAGGCGGATGCGCCAGCCAAACCGGGTCGGCGGCCACAACGCCACATGCCGGGCGGGCAGCGATCGAGCGCTATATGGGCGAGGTCGAGCCGATCAGGCTCGCGGTCAACAAGCTCCTGGATGGGGCCGACCCGATCCTCGAGGCGTTTCACGACCGACGCATCGCACCCAGCGAGGCCGCCCGGCGCATGGGCCGACTGGAGCAGCGGTTCGCGGCCTACGCGGTCGACATCGCGGCGGTCGATCCGCCAACCGCCCAGCTGCGTGCTCTCAACGCCGGCTACGCCAACACCTACGTGTTCGAGGACGCCTACCTGAGCGCGCTCGTCGCCGGCCTCGCCGAGGGCGAGCTCACCGACCTGCCCAATACGCAGGCAGCCCAGCGCGCGGCGATCATCCGCTGGCGCATCGGCCTGACCGTCCTCGCCCGCGCCGCCGACGCGCCCCTGCCGGCCGACCTGCAACAAGCCGGCCGCGGCGAGATCGCACCATCTCCCAACGGCAGCTAGACGTCGGGCGACCGAGAGCGCTCGCAATGACCACCCGAGGCATGTGTGTAGACGTGGGCATGATCACCGTCTGCGAACGCAACTCCATCAAAGCCAGGGAAGATCATCTTGACTCAGGTTGCGGTGTGGACGACGACGTCAGCGATGTCGGGGACCTGTAGGCGCAACTCCTCCTCGAGTTCGCTGGCCAGCTGATGAGCATCGACCAGAGAGGTCTCCGCGCCGACGCCGATCGTGAGGAAGATGACGCGGCCGGCCTCGGTGCGAAGCAGGCTTGTCCGGCGCGGCTCTTTGCCCGTCCGCTCGAGGACGATGCGCCCGATGTCCCGCTTCGCGTCGAGGTCTGTGCTCGTGGTGGCTGGACGGGTGCTCAGCGGGCGCTCCAGGGGCTCCAGGTGTGTCTGTACCTCGCTGACGTCGGAGCGGGCGTGGATCGCTTGTTCGATGCGCTCAGTGACAGAGAGTGCCTCTTGCAGGGCGAGGTCGGCGGGGTACTTCAGATGCAAGGAGACGCTGGCTGATCCGCCGTTCTCGAAGATCGTAATGTCGTGTACTTCCTTGACCAGCGGCTCAGCCAGCGCGATTGCCAGTACCCGGTCGCGGAAGTCCAGGCCGCTGCGACGAGGCTCGACGTGTACGACGACATCGCTGCCGGGCAGCTCAGTCTCGATCGCCGCCTCGATCAGATTCGCGGCATGGTGAGCCTCGACCACCGCCGCGCCAGGCGCGACCGCGACGATCACATCCGCAAAATAACGTCCGGCTGACTCGCGCAGACGCAGACGCACCAGTTCGACGTCGGGTTCGAGGCGCGCGAGTGCGCGCTCGGCTGCCTCCCTGGCCTCGGCCGGCGTGCGATCCATCAGCACGTTTGCGTTCTCCATGATCAGCCGTGTCGCGGTGGCGAGGACGATTGCGGCGATGACGAGCGCGGCGCTCGAGTCGCCTCGGGCGAACCCGGCACGCACGAGCAGCAACCCGATCAGGACCGCTATCGAGCCTGCCATGTCCCCGGCGAAGTGAAATCCGTTCGCGCGCAGGGCCGGGCTCCCATAGCGCCGTGCGGTGCGCAAAGAGATGACGGTGCGAGTGAGGTCCACCGCCAGCGCGATCGCGATGACCACGAACACGTACCAGTGCGTGTCGGGCGTGCCGCTAGGACTGGTGAGGTGTCTGATCGCCTCGACTGCGACGACCAGCCCGCCGGCCAGCAGGATGCCGGCCTCGCCAAGCGCCCCAAGATTCTCGGCGCGGCCGTGCCCGTAGGGGTGCTCGGGGTCCGCGGGCTGGCGGCCCAGTCGCACAGCGAAGAACGTCAGGATCGCGGCGAGGACATCTCCGCTTGACTCGATCCCGGCCGAGATCAACGCCAGACTACCCGCTATCAGGCCCACTCCGAGCTTGAGGATCACCAACAGGCTAGCCGCGGCGATCGACACGAGTGTCGTCCGTCGCTGCACGGCCACCTGCTTGCTGCTATCGGGCTGCACCATCGACAGAGCCTAAGTGTCCGGGTCTCCACCAAGCACGGAGCCGCTCGACCCGTCGCGGCACGCAAAGCGCGAGCGGTTCCGAGGGCGCTCAGAGCAGACGGCCACGCTGGCGCGGAAAGATTGGAAAGCTCGCCGGGAAGGAATCCGTAACGCCGGAGTCAATAGGGGCTAGCGCGCGATGCAGCTATGCGTTTGCCCCTGCTCTGCAAGCCGTCATCCCGATCTCGAACGACAGGAGTAGTCCCCAGTGCCTAGAACGTCAATCCTTGCCCTCGCAGGCATAGCACTCGCTATCGCCGGCTGCGGCAGCTCCAAAAGCACCAGCAGCTCCTCCAGCACGTCGGCCGCTGCGAATACTGCGACCACGAGCGCAAACTCTGGCCCGTTCCTGGCGAAGTTCACGAACGTCAGCAACGTCGCCTCGACTGTCCCGGCCAACGGCGATATCAACCCGTACGGCATCGTGATCGTGCCCACCAGCGTGGGCAAGCTTCATGCGGGCCAGATGCTGATCAGCAATTTCAACGCCAAGGAAAGCGCGAAGGAGAACGGTCAAGGAACCGGCACGACGATCGTGCAGGTCTCTACCGCCGGGAAGCTCTCGCCGTTTGCGACGATCGACGCCAAGACGCTCCCCGGTCCGTGCCCAGGCGGCGTCGGACTGACGACAGCGCTGAACACCCTCCCGGGTGGCTACGTCGTCGTGGGCAGCCTGCCGACCACCAACGGCAAGACAGCGACCGCAAAGTATGGCTGTCTGATCGTGCTCGACTCGAGCGGCAAGCCCGTGAGCACGATCTCGGGCCCGAACATTGAGGGGCCGTGGGACTCGACCGCCGTCAGCGAAGGATCAAAGACGACCCTCTTCGTCGCCAACGCGCTCAACGGCGGCGCCGCGAAGGGCATTCACACGATCGACAACTCGAACGTCGTGCGGATAGTCCTGGAATCGGGCGAAGGGCAGCCGCCGAAGGTACTGAGCGAAACGGTGATCGCGAACGGCATCCCCTGGGTTAACTCAGCAGAAGCCCTCGTGCTCGGCCCGACGGGACTCGCGCTCGCCTCCAACGGGACGCTGTATGTAGCCTCGACTGAGGACAACAAGATCCTTGCGATATCCGAAGCAATGACACGCAATACCCCGGCCGCAAAAGGTGGCACCGTCCTGACCGAAGGCGGCCACCTCAAGGAACCGCTCGGCATGGTGCTCGCACCGAACGGCAACATCATCGCGAGCAACGGTGGTGACGGCAACATGGTCGAAATCACACCCGCCGGGCAGCAGGTAGCCGTGCAGACCGCCGACAAGAAGACGGGCGCGGGATCGCTGTTTGGCTTCGTCATTGCGTCGGAAGGCAAGGGCATCTACTTCGTAGACGACGGCGAAAACACGCTTAACGTGCTGCACTGAAAGCGCGCGAGTTCATTGCAAGGTTCTGGGCGTTGCCAGCCTCGGAATAGGCAACGTCCAGCACTAACCGATTGCAGGCCGCCGTAAGAGAGCGTATCGGCCCGGAGCTTTCCTCAGTGAGAGTGGGCGGGGACGCGGAAGGTTTTAGGCGCGGTGGGGTCTGAGGGGTTGACGTATCAGTATCGCGAACGTTCAGCTGTCTGATCTTGCTTTCAAGGCAGCCGGCCGCTACCTACCACTACGGAGGTCTCATGCTCACAAAACCATCTGACGGGCGCACAAGCGCAGGACCACGCCGATGGGTAGCGCTGGGCGTCGTCCTGGTCGCACTTGGAATAGCCGGTTGTGGCAGCTCAAGCTCCTCGAGCCCCACAACCTCGTCATCATCGGCTGCGCCCGCGGAAACAAAGGCGGCGGCGCCTGCGGAAGAAACGAAAGCGCCCGCGGAAACGAAAACTGAATCATCGAGTTCCGGTATCCCGCAGGGCCCAAACGCGGGAGACAAAGACGGCGATAACAACGGCGGACCCAGCGACGGGGACGGCAACCTCTAGGAGGCCTCCCGTGGTAGAAGGCGTGGGAGACGAGAGGTCTCCCACGCGCAGCGCAGCCGCCAGCGGACCATAGAGTTCAGGGCCATGTCGAGCACTTCCGTCATCGTTGCAAGACATATCGAGGAGCCTGTGCCGGCGCGCTCGGCAGGCCGGTTGCTCGGTCCCATGCCGCGCGGGTTGCTGCTCGTCTGCGTTCTCGTCGTGATCGTTGTCGTCCTGCCTGTCGCGGTCACGATTGTGCAGGGGCTTCAGGGCGGGGTTTCCGCGGCGACCAAGGCGATCGACGCGTCTTCCGCGCGGACACTGCTTCTGCACTCGGTCCTCGTCGCGCTCGTCGCTGCGCCGCTCGCCGGCCTGATCGGTGTCACGGGCGCGTGGTTCATCGAGCGCACAAATCTGCCCGGCCGGAGGGTGTGGACACTGCTGGCGGTCGCGCCGCTGACGATCCCGCTGTTCGTGACGAGCTATGCGTGGGCGAGCATCGGGGACCTGCTGCAGGGGTTCCTCGGCGCGGCCGGCATCATCGCCTTCTCCTATTCCCCGATCGTCTTCCTGCTCGTCGCCGTCGCGTTGCGCGGGATGGACCCGGCGCTCGAGGAGACGGCCCGCTCACTCGGCCTGAACGCCCGCCAGACGTTCTTTCGCGTGATCCTGCCTCAGCTTCGTCCGGCGTTGCTCGGCGGCATGCTGCTGGTGGTGCTGGACACCCTCGTCGAGTTCGATGCGTTTGTCGCCTTGAAGTATCAGACCTTCACCGTGCACATCTACGCCCAGTATGAGCTGAGCTTCAGCGCCTCAGGCGCGGCGGCGCTGTCTTTCTTCTCGATCCTGCTGTGCGTCTTGCTGCTGTTTGCCGAGTCGCGGTTGCGAGGGGGCGCGAACTACACCCGCGTGAGCCAGGGTATCCGGCGGCCCCTCACGCGCTACCGCCTTGGCCGCGCCACGCCGTTCGTGCTGGCCTGGTTCTTGATCGGGTCGAGCATCGGCGTGGGCGTCCCGGTGGGCACGCTCGTCTACTGGTTCACCCAGAGCAGCCAGGCCGGCTTGGCGGGCGCCTCGGCGAACATCCACTACCTGTGGCCGGCCACTCTGACGTCGATCGGTCTCGGTATCAGCGCCGCGCTCCTCGCGCTCTGCTTTGCGCTCCCGGTTGCCTTTCTCGTCGTGCGCCACAAGGGGGGAGTCTCGACGTTCTTGGAGCGGGCGACCTACCTGTCCTTCGCGCTGCCCGATCTTGTCGCCGCGATCGCGCTGGCGTACGCGGCGAGCCATTACGCGCCGCGCCTGTATGGCAGCATCGTGCTGCTCGTGCTCGCCGAGGCGATGCTGTTCGTGCCATTCGCGATTGTTGCGATGCGTGCCACGCTCGGTCAGATCGAGCCCGCCCTCGAGGACTCTGCGCGGTCGCTGGGCGTCGGGCCGCTGCGCGCGTTCGCGCGGGTCACGATGCCCCTGGCCCGCCCAGGGATGGCCGCGGCCGGGGTCCTCGTGTTCGCGTTTGTGCTTGGCGACTTGGGCACCGCCCAGGTGTTGCTGCCCCCGAACCTCTACACACTAGGCACCGAGTTTCAAGCGAACGCCTCCACGGTCGCGTTCGCGGCGGCCGCGCCGTTCGCCGCCATGCTCGTCGCGCTCTCGATGCTGGCCGCCTACGTGCTCATGGGACGCTTCGGCAGGGTTCGCGCCCTCGGGCACGGCTGAGCATGGCTGAGCTTCGCTGTGTGGGCTTGGCTAAGTCCTATCGCGGGCGTGTCGTGCTGCGCGATGTCGATCTGGAGGTTCCGACAGGGACGTTGACGGCGATCCTCGGCGCGTCCGGGAGCGGCAAGACTACGCTGCTGCGCGCGATCATCGGTTTCATCGAGCTCGGTTCGGGGACGGTCACCATCGGCGGCGAGACAGTGGCCGATGCAGGGCGGGTGCACCTGGCCTCCGATAAGCGTGCGATCGGCTACGTTGCCCAGGAAGGCGCACTGTTCCCTCATCTCACCGTGGGAGAGAACGTCGGCTTCGGTCTGGCCCGCTCGCAGCGCAAGCAGGGAGCCCGCATCGGCGAGGTGCTCGAGCTCGTCGGACTCGACCGGAGCTATGCCCCGCGCCCGTCGCACGAACTCTCCGGCGGCGAGCAGCGGCGGGTTGCGCTCGCCCGGGCGCTCGCTCCACATCCCCGGATCGTGCTGCTCGACGAGCCGTTCTCCGGCCTCGATGCCGCACTGCGAGCGGATACGCGTGAAGCGGTGCTCCACGCTCTGCGCGAGGAGGGCACGACGGCACTACTCGTCACGCACGATCAGGCCGAGGCGCTGTCGATGGGCCGCGAGGTCGCGGTGCTGCGTGAGGGCCGACTCGCCCAGCGCGCTACGCCGACCGCCCTCTACCGGACCCCCGTCGATCGTGATGTCGCTCAATTCGTCGGCGAAGCGATCATCTCTGAAGGTCACGCAACCTCCGGACAGGTGCAGTGCGGGCTGGGGCAGCTCACCGTCGTCAACCCTGGGCTGCAGGGCCCGGTCGAGGTCATGATTCGCCCCGAGCAGATCCACCTGATGCCACCAAACGGCACAAACGGGGCTACTTCGGCAGGCATCGCGGCCAAGGTGACCGATCATGCCTATTACGGACCGGACACGGTGCTCTCACTATCGCTACTAGACAGCCCGCAGATGATTCTCAAGGCGAGAACGTTCGACCAGGAGATCCCCAAGGTGGGTGAACTTGTCGAGCTCGGTGTGGTCGGTCCGGTCGTCGTCTTCCCGCCCCAGCCCAAAGCGAGATGAACACCATGAATCATCGTGGACATGCGCTGGGCGCCCTTGTTGTTCTGGCACTCCTCCTGGCTCTAGCCGGATGCGGAGGCTCTGCAGACAGCCGCTCGATCCTCCTCTACAACGGCCAGCACCCGCAGGTGAGCACCGAACTCGTGGCGGCGTTCGAAAAGCAGACTCGCATCAAAGTCGAAGTGCGCACCAACGATGGCATCGTCCTCGCCGACCAGCTATTGCAGGAGGGCAGCTCGTCTCCCGCCGACGTGTATCTCACCGAGAACAGCCCAGAGCTCGAGGATCTCGAAGAGCACGGGCTGCTGGCCAAACTCGACCCCGCGACACTCGCGCAAGTCCCCTCTCGTTACGAGTCAGCGCGCGGTGAGTGGGCGGGTATGGCGCTGCGTATCAGTGCATTGGCCTACAACCCCAAGCTGATAGCAGCCGCTCGTCTACCGAAGTCGCTGCTGGAACTCGCCGAACCCCAATGGAAGGGCAAGGTCGCGCTCGCACCGACCGACTCAGACTTCGTGCCACTCGTTGGTGCGGTCATCGCCACCTATGGCAAGCAAGCGGCCGTCAACTGGCTGTCCGGACTAAAGCGCAACGGCGCGCTCTACCAGTCCGATGAGTCTGTGGTCGCCGCGGTCAACAAAGGCGATGTGGCAGTCGGCATCATCAACCACTACTACTGGTACCGCCTGCGACTCGAGGTCGGAGCGAGCAGGATGCACAGCATTCTCTACTTCTTCCCCAACCACAACGTCGGGTCGCTACAGAACATCTCCGGAGCCGCGGTACTGAAGACGAGCAAGCACCCCCAAGAGGCCCAGGAGTTCGTGAAGTTCCTGCTCAGCCCCACGGCGCAGGAAATCCTCGCCCACGGCTATGACTTCGAATATCCGATCAGGCCCGGGATCAAGCCGAACCCCCAGACAACACCGCTCACGAAGATCGCGCCCGAGGCACTCAGCCCGACGGTGCTCGGCAACGACCAGCAGGCTTCCCAACTGATCCAGGAATCCGGGCTTGCCTAGGCCAACGCGTGCCTCGGCGTCCGTGGCGCCGCTCGAGCGGCCAGCGTTCTACGCCCTGCACCCGGGGGGCTGGCGGGACCTCGTGACGCTCCTGCACCCTCCCTATACGGCCTGGAATCTGGCCAACGTAGCGATTGGGGCTGCGCTTGCTCCGCATATGTACGCGGGACGGCTGACGGCGGCGCTCCTGGCGTTCTTTTTGGCAGTGGGCATTGGTGCGCACGTGCTCGATGAGCTGCACGGGAGGCCGCTGGGGACGCACCTTTCCAACCGCACGCTCGTCCTGCTGGCGGCGGTCTCGTTGACGGGGTCGGCGGCCATCGGGGTCGCGGGGGCCATGACGATCTCGCTCACCCTGATCCCGTTCGTGCTCGCGGGCGTGTTCATCGTGCTCGCCTACAACCTGGAGTTGTTCGGCAGGCGCTTTCACACCACGTTCTGGCTCGCGATCTCGTGGGGCGTCTTCCCGGTCCTGACGGCGTACTGGGTCAACGCCCTTGAACTCCGTCCCTCGGCCTTGCTGGCGGCGGCTGGGTGCGCCATGCTCCTCGTCGCTCAGCGGAGTCTCAGTGCGCCGGTGCGCGAGCTGCGCCGGCGCACCATCTCGCTCACCGGCGAGCAGCGCCTCTCCGACGGCTCCATCGTGACGCTTGACGCCGCGCGCCTGGCGGCACCGATGGAGCGCGCCCTTCAAGCGTGCGCGGTGGCGATGGTGCTGCTCGCCACCGGGCTGGTAGTCGCACGACTCTGAGGAGCAGCAGGTGTACGGCGCCGGACACAATTTCGTGGCGACGCGCAGGCGCTGCTCGGGGTGATCCTGCTCATGACCCCTCTATCCGTCGATCCTTCCTCAAATGGGCGCAGGAAGGTTGTGGAGCTAGCGGCGTCTTAGTTGATAAGGGTCACCACCAGAGGGAGCAGCATGTTGAATCGAGAGTCACAGCAGACAGCGCGGTCGCGTCGATATGGGCGCCCTTTGAGGTGGGCCCTGGGCGCGCTGACCCTGGCCGTGGTCGCGATGTTCGCGGCGATGGCACTCGCTTCGAGCTCTGCGGCGCCGACAGTCGGATCGACCACGAACGCAAAGTTCGAAGAAAAGATCGTGGTGGACGCGCACAGCCGGACGCTGTATGCGCTCAGCCCCGAGACGACGCATCACCTCCTGTGCAAGAGCAGCGAATGTCTGAAGTTCTGGCCGCCGCTAACCGTGCGCTCGAGTAAGACCAAGCTCGTGGCCGGGTCCGGTGTGCACGGCCATCTCAGGATCTTGCGGCGCAGCAACGGGATGCTCCAGGTCACTCTCGGCGGCCTGCCCCTCTACCACTTCTCGGGCGACAGCGCCAAGGGCGCGGCAAACGGCGAGAGCATCCATAGCTTCGGCGGCACGTGGCACGTGGTCTCAGCTGCGACCGACGCGCCTCTGGAGCCGGCGATGGCTGAAACCACTCCTAACTCCCCCTCGACTCCCACTACCTCAACCCCCGCGAGCACACCTGCGCCTACGACCACTCCCACCACGCCCACAACGACGACGACAACGACGACCACTCCGACTAATACTACGACCGCGCCCGAAAAATACGGCTACTAGCGAGCCCTGGGCTTGAACCGCCTGACTCCACCGAAGCAGTTCGGCGCGGCGCGATGAACGCCGGGAAGGATCGCGCCGGGTCGGAGTCCTGGGTGGTGAGAGCGTGCATCGGCTGCTTTTGCGCGAGCACGCGGGACCGACTGGGTACTTCGATCGAGAGGTGGGCTGAGGTTGTGAAGCTGCGTAAGCGTTATCTATCCGTAGCGGCAGTGCTCGGAGTGGCTGTGCTCGGGGCCGCCGTCTCGCCGGCGCTGGCCACTGCCTCGGAAGTGAAGCTCGAAGTCGCCCAAAACTGCTTCACGACCGACTGGGCCTGTTGGAACCCCGTGGGCAACCCCGAAAAAAGCGTTCCGGAAAGCGAAGTGCCACCGTTCAAGCTCGCTCAGGGCGGCACGATCTTCTTCGAAGACAAAGACTCCCAAGCGCCCACCGACGTGATCTGGAAGAGCGCATTGCGGCCTACTAGCTGCACGGGAGTCGTGGAAGCACCGCCGATCAAAACAGGCTGGAGCGGCACGTGCACCTTCGCTACCGCCGGTGAATACGAATTCGAAAGCGAAGAACTTTTCAAGAATCTCTACAGCAACTACCGCAAATACAAGGTCATGGTCGCAGGCGCACCCATGGACAAAACAACTTCCGCGAGCGGCGAAACCCAGACGGAAGCGATGCTCAACGGCAGCATCGAACCCAAGGGAAACACCGTCGAATACCACTTCGAGTACGGGAGCGGGAGCGTAACCGAACACACGACATCGGCCAGCACGCTGAGCGCGGCCGACTTCACGAGCCATTCCGTGTCGGTCCCGGTGACGGGTCTGCAGCCGGGTATGACCTACCAGTTCCAGCTGGTGGCGACCTACGGGGGGAATACCGTGACGGGCGCCACGACACAGACGTTTACGACCCATGCGGTAACTGCGCCGACCGCAACAACGCTCGCCGCCGAAGGGCTCAAGGAAACCGAAGCTACGCTCAAAGGCACGATCAACCCCGGAGGCGAAGCGACCGAATACTTCTTCGAATACGGAACCGGCACCGGCTACGGTCAGAAGACAGAAAAAGCGATTCTCTTGGCGAGCGGAGGCAATCAGAGTGTCTCTACCACGCTCAAAGGCTTGACCCCCGGCACCGAATACCACTTCCGGCTTGTCGCTAAAAACAATCAAGGCCCTGCCGAAGGTTTGGACGGCAGCTTCACAACGATGCCTCCTCCAACCAAAGAACCTCCCGCGAAAGAACCTTCACCAACGCCTACCCCTACCCCTACCGTCGGCATTCCCACGGCCACAACCTCCAGCTCACCGTCTTCTGGGGAACCAAAGACCGAACCCGCTCCCGGCCCGCTGTTTGGGTCGCTCGAGCTGGTATCCACTCAACATGGCGGAGTGGTGCATGGATCTCTGGTCGTGTCCTCGGCCGGCTCTGAAGGCCGGCTTCAGATCGAGCTGCTCACCAAAGGAGCAGCAGCTCCTGTCGGCAAGCTCGTGCGCTCCTCGCTGCACGCGGGCAAGCTCACGTTCGCACTGACGCTGAGCTCGAAGGCAAAGCACACACTCAAGACTCATCACAAGCTCACGTTGACAGTCAGGATCGTACTCACACCCAAACACGGAGCGGCGATGACCCTCACGCGAAGCGTGGTCGTCCGATGAGGCCGCGCACGATGTCCAGACCACGCATGCTTGTGCTCTTCGCCCTCGCTGGACTGGCAGGGACGGCGGTGGCGGTGCTGCCCGCGTTCGCTGCCGCGCCATCCGAAGTGAAGCTCGAAGTCGCCCCGAACTGCAACATCAGCGGCTGGCCGTGCTGGAACCCCAAGGGGAGCCCCGAAGGGAACGTGGGGTTCAACGAAGTCGCGCCTTTTACGATCGCCCAGGGCGGCACGATCTCCTTCGAAGACAAAGACTCCCAAGCCCCCACCGACGTGATCTGGAAGGGCGCGACGCGGCCAAGCTGCACGGGAGTCGTGGAAGCGCCGCCGACCAAAACAGGCTGGAGCGGCACGTGCACCTTCGCTACCGCCAGTGAATACGAATTCGAAAGCGAAGGTCTATTCAACGACGGCACCAGTAACTACACCAAGTACAAGGTGATCGTCGAAGGCGCCAGCACCGGCACAACCCCCACCACGCCGTCCACAACCACACCGACGACCACAACGCCGACCACCCCCACGACGCCGAGCGAAACCGGCCACGGCTCGCCATTGGAAGGAGGATCCAAAGCGCTCAAGCTCGCCGGCAGCCAACACGGATCGGCGGTACATGGGTCGATCAAGGTGTCCGAGGCCGGCACCGGCGGACGGCTGGAAGTCGGCCTGTTTGCCACCGGCGCCTCGCTGGCCAAGGCGGGGCACCCCGCGCAGGTGCGCATCGGGCGGCTGGTGCGCTCGTCGCTGAAAGCGGGCACCGTGCCCTTCTCCGTACCCCTGACCGCCAGGAGCAAGGCTGCGCTGCGCCGCCACCGGCGCCTGGCGCTGACGGTGAAGATCATACTCACACCACTACACGGCGAGGTTGTGACGATCACCCGCAGCGTCATCGTGCACCCATGAAACTCAGCCAAGCGAGCACCCCTAAAGGAATGAGCTTGCTGGCGCAAATCTATTGGACTATGTCTTGGTGCGTGGGTCCGTCGCTACCCCGCGAGTCATACAAAGCTTAAGATCCACTAGACCAGTTGGCCAGACATCGTGTCTAGAAGCATGACCCGCGCGTATCGAGGCCGCCAGTAGGGATACCGCCTGCTGAGAGAGCTTCTGGCCGACCCGTAGCCGCTGCGCGGGGGTCAGCGCCATATTACTCGCACGAAGCTGCTCCGCCTCTTCGCGATTCAGCTGCGCCCACTCAACCTCGTAGCCAGCCCTGAACGGCGGATTGGGTCTGAGGGGAGGGCGCGCGCTCATATGCCAAATTTTATCGCGCCCGGAGGCACCGGCACGAGCCGTGGCGGCAAGTCCTCACACCGACAAAGGCGACCCGGCCCAACGAACGCCTTCGCCAACTGGCAGTACGGCCAGCGCATCGGAGAGCCGTTGACCCCCCGGCGTCGCCAGCTCGAAGTCGAGCTCGAGCGCGGGGATCAACACAAAGCGACGGTTCAGCACCTGCTCGTGCGGCAGGGTTATGCGCTCGTGCGCGAGTGTGAGCTCTCCGAGCAACAAGATGTCGATGTCGATCGCTCGTGGCCCATGACGCACACCGCCGCTCGCGCGCCCCAGCTCAGCCTCCAAGTGCTTAGCGCAGTCGAGCAGCTCCAGTGGCTCGAGCTCTGTCTCCACGAGCACGCACGCATTCAGGAAACTCGGCTGGTCGAGCACCTCGCCGACCGGGTCGGTGTCGTACACCGAGGAGGCTGCCGCCACCCGTACACCGACGGACGGCAGGGCGTCGACGGCCGCCTGTAGGTGGCCGCGACGATCGCCGACATTCGATCCGAGGCCTAGCAAGGCGCTGCGCGTGGGCATATAGCGCGGCAGGCTATCCGAGCGAAGACGGCAGCGCTGAGGCAAAGTCTCCAGGCACAGACTAAATAGTGGTACGATTACCCACTATGGCTTTCGTACTGGATCGCGGTGCCGGCTCGTGGGAGATACGCGAGTCACACACGACCGCGGCGGGCCCCCGTAGCCGCACACTCGCGACGTTCAGGACATTGACCCCCGAGACGATCGCCCGCGCGCAAGCACGGTCTGCGAAGGATCTCGATGCGAGCGAGTTGCGTCAGGCCGCACGGCGAGCGGGGGCGCCGGTAGCGGCCCCTGGTTCTGATCGCTCGGCAGGAGAGCTGCTCACTCAGTTGGCCGATGGCCAGCGGCCGCGGCCACTGCTGGCCCGCCTGCTCGTGCAGGCGCTCTCGGCGGATGGAGGGCAACCAGCAGACAACTTGCAGGCCGCCACCGCCTGGATCACGGCCTCGAGCGAGCGACGCGGAGAGACGCTGCGCGACCTGCTGTTGTTGAGCGACTACCTTCCTCGCGCGAGGACGCGTGAGCGCCGACGCTTCCCGCGTATCGCCTCGCGCACCACATGAGCGAGCCCAGCCTGCCGGAGAAGATCGTGGCGATCCACGAGCAGTTGACGCGCGCGAGAATTCCGCACGCGTTCGGGGGCGCGCTGGCGCTTGCCTACTATGCGGAGCCGCGTGCGACGATTGACGTCGATCTCAACCTGTTCGTCGCCCCCAGCTCCTACCCGGATATCGAGCGGGACATGGCGAGGCTTGGAGTCGGCGACGGTGTGGATGCAAAGGTCGTGGAACGTGACGGCCAGTGCCGTCTGCGCTGGGGCAATACGCCGATCGATCTGTTCTTCGCGTATGACGCGCTCCACGATGCAATGCGCCGAGCAACCAGAAGCGAGCCGTTCGGCGAAACGAAGATCCCAGTCCTCGCCCCTGAGCACCTGCTGGTGTGCAAGGCGATCTTCAACCGTCCCAAGGACTGGCTGGACATCGAGCAGATGCTCGTCTGCGTCGATGACCTCGACTTGGCAGAAGTGCGCACTTGGCTCGACCGGATCGTGGGGTCCGACGATCCGCGCAGAGAGCGCTTCGAGCGTGTGCTCGAAGCATGCGAGGCATAGTTTGACCGAGCGTGCGAGCACAAAGTGAAGCACGCTCTTGGACAACCGCGACCGGAAGCCGCCGGGCGGCTAGATGAGTAGTGCCACGGTGTCAGGCGGTGTAGCAGGCGAGGGATCGGCTTGGGCGGCCGAGTTGGTGGTTGAGTGCGATCGCGGCGGTGAGTGCTGCGAAGCGTGTGGCGAGGCGGACGCGGAGGTTCTCGAGGGT
>DATAXK010000016.1:0-99730 GCA_036266805.1 Solirubrobacteraceae bacterium | reverse complement strand
CCAGGCGGTTGCGCAGTTCCACGCCAGCGAGCGAGTCAAAGCCAAGCTGCTTGAAGGTACGTCGCGGCTGCACAGCATCAGCGCCGTCATGGCCCAGCACGCTCGCGACCTGCCCACGAACCAACTCCAGCACGAACCGCTTACGCTCCTCACCCTCCAACCCCTCCAGGCGCTTGACCAGTGAGCCCCGTCCGCTTGAGCGCTTCATGGCGCGCCCCGGAGCGTTCACGAGGCCATTGAGCAACACCGGCAGCTCTCCCGTCTGTGCCTGCATCCGCAGCCGTGCGCGCTCGAATTGCACCGCGATCAACTGACCGTCTCCGGATCTCAGCGCCCGGTCGAACAGCGCAAGTCCCTGCTCGGCCGGCAGGGGCGCTATGCCGGCACGCGCAAACCGTGCAAGATCGGTCTGGCCCAGACCGCTCGTCAGTCCACCCGCTGCCTCCCACGCCCCCCACGCGATCGAGGTTCCGGCAAGGCCACGCGAGCGACGCTGCTCGGCCAAACCATCCAGGAACGCGTTCGCGGCCGCATAGCTCCCCTGTCCGGCGCTGCCGAAGGTGGCGGCAATCGAGGAGAACATCACGAACGCCGACAGCTCCATCTCACTGGTCAGCTCATGCAGATACCACGCCGCGTCAGCCTTCGCGGCAAGCACACGATCGACCCGCTCGGGAGTCAGCGAATCAAGCAGACCATCATCGATCACCCCGGCGGCATGGATCACCGCGGTCAACGGATGCTCGGCGGAAATCACCGAAAGCAGGCTTTGTAGCTGAGCACGATCGCTCACGTCACAAGCGGCAACCGTTGCCTGCGCACCCAGCCCTGAGAGCTGAGCTAGCAGCTCAGCGGCACCTGGCGCGGCCTCGCCATGTCGACTGGTCAACAAGAGGTGCTTGACTCCATGCTCGCGCACAAGGTGAGTGGCAACCAGCGATCCCAGCTGGCCGGTGCCACCCGTGATCAGCACCGTCCCGCATCGATCGATCCGGGCGGGCGAGCGCAGCACGTTCTTGCCTATGTGCCGGGCTTGGCTCATGAAGCGAAACGCCTGCGAGGCACGCCGCATGTTCCAAGAGGTGACCGGCAACCCCTGTAGCTCCCCCCGCTCGAAGTGCGCCAGCAGATCGCTCAGCATCTCCTGGATGCGATCCGGACCGGCTTCAAACAGGTCAAACGCGCGGTAGTCGATCTCAGGATGAGACCGCGAGATGTCATCTATCTCGCGAATGTCGGCCTTGCCCATCTCAAGGAACCGTCCACCGCTGCCGAGCAGTCGCAGTGAAGCGTCCACGAACTCACCCGCGAGGCAATCGAGTACGACATCGACGCCCTTATCGTCGGTCGCCTGCGAAAAACGATCCTCGAAATCAAGTGTCCGCGACGAGGCGATATGCGCGTCGTCGAGGCCCAGCGCACGAAGCGCATCCCACTTGCCGGGACTCGCAGTTGCGAACACCTCGGCGCCAAGCAGACGCGCGAGCTGCACGGCTGCCATCCCCACCCCGCCGGCCGCAGCGTGGATCAGTACGCGCTCACCACGCCGCAGAGAGCCCAAATCGACCAGTCCGTAGTAGGCGGTGCAGAAGGCAATCGGCACCGACGCAGCACGTGTGAAGGACCAACCGTCGGGGATCCGCGCGAGAAAACGTCTGTCACTCACAGCGCTGGAGGCAAACGCGCCCTGCAACAACCCCATCACGCGATCTCCGGGGACCAGATCCTCGACGCCCGGACCAACCTCCAAGATCACGCCGGCGCCCTCGCCGCCAATCGATGCCTCACCGGGATACATCCCGAGCGCCACGAGCACGTCACGGAAATTCAAGCCCGCCGCCCGCACCTCGATCCTGACCTGCCCATGCCCCAAAGGCGTCTCGTCGTCATCGCTCTCGAGGAGAGCCAGGTTCTCGACGGTTCCCTTCTGCTCGATGTCCAGTCGCCACGCATGCGTCTCGGGCGGTATGGCAAGCAATCCACTCGCCTCCAGCCCAGTCAGACGCGGTACACGAGCCGTCGCTCCCCGCAACGCCAGCTGAGGCTCGCCCAGGGCAAGACATCCGTCAAGGACACTCCACGAGGACACCTCGTCATCGACGTCCACCAGCACAAAGCGATCTGGATTCTCAGATTGCGCGGTACGCACCAATCCCCACACGGCGCTGCCGGCAAGGTCCTCCACGCTCTCCCCGGCGCCCGCGGCAACCGCGCCTCGCGTCACCAGCACAAGTCGCGACTCCGACAGACGCTCCTCGGCCAGCCATTCCCTCAATAGTCCGAGCAGCCGATGCGCAATCGCATTCACGCTCCTGGGTAGATCGCTCCCGCCCTCCACGCAGTCGGCCAATACCCACGTTGGTCTCTCACCCAATCGATCGATCGCATCCGCGAGCGATGCAACCTCTGTAAATACCTCGGCATTCTCCAGTGTCCGAGCAAGGACTCCGTGATGAGCGTCGATCACAAATCGTCCGGCGTCCGTTTCCACATCCAAATCGACCTCGCGCTCGACCCAGGCAATCGTGAAGAGCGACTCGTCTCGTACACCGTCGCTGGCTCGCAGCTGCTCGGGTGAGACCTTGCGTAGAGCCAGCGATCCGACAGACGCGACCGGCCGACCGTCCTCATCGGCAACCGACAACGACACGCTCTCAGACCCCACGGGAGATACGCACACCCGCAACCCGCGCGCTCCCCCGAGCACACACCGCACCTCACTCCACGAGAATGGCAGCCACACACCGGCAGAGAGATCCTCACCGTCGAGCTCACCAAGCGCCAGCACGTGCAGGGCGGCATCCAGCAACGCCGGGTGCAGGCCGAAAGAGTCGGCCCGCACCAGCTCTCCCTCGACCAACGAGACCTCCGCAAACAGCTCATCGCCGCGCCGCCACGCGCCTGTCAATCCCTGGAAGGCCGGTCCGTACTCAAGGCCACTCTCAGCGAGCCGCTCGTAGAGATCCTCCACCGTCAATGGCTCGGCGCCGGACGGCGGCCAGACCCCTTCCTCTGGCGGCTCGACGGCGTACTCATCGTCCTCACGCTCGCCAACTCCGAGCGATCCCACGGCGTGGCACACCCAGACAGCCTCGTCCACCGACGCATCCGCCCGAGCGTCCTCGACACGTGAATAGATGCCCAGTGAGCGAGCCCCCGCGTCATCGGCTTCGCCGACCGCCACTTGCAACCGCACCCCACCCTCGTGGTTCAGCACCAGCGGAGCCTGCAACGTCAGCTCGTGCACAAGACCGCATCCGAGATGCGCACCGGCGTGCACCGCGAGCTCGAGGAACGCGGTGCCCGGCAACAGCACCTTGTCCAGCACGACGTGGTCGGCAAGCCACGGCTGCTCTCGCAGCGACAGCCGTCCGGTGAACACCCAGCCCTTTTCCTCCTCGGCAAGCGACACAGCCGCGCCCAGTAGCGGATGACCAGCCGGATCTTGGCCGATCGACCTCATGTCGCTCCCACCGACCCCTACGGCCCCAAGCCAATATCGCTGACGCTGAAACGCATAGGTCGGCAGGGCCACACGCCGAGCATCCAATCCCTCGAACATCGCGCTCCAGTCGACGCCTACGCCCCCGGCCCACAACCTGGCGAGCCCGGTGACCAGCGCCCGTGCCTCGGGACGCTCGCGCCGCATTACCGGCACAACCGTCGCGACGTTCTCGGCAGCAGAGTCCAGGCATTCACGGGTCATCGCGCTGAGCGCACCATCGGGTCCAAGCTCCAAGAAATTGGCGACACCATGAGCTCCGAGCCAGCCGATCGCGTCCGCGAAGCGGACGGTGTGGCGTATATGGCGAACCCAATAGTCAGGGTCACAGATGTCCGCGGCATCGACCGGCTTGCCGGTCAGGTTGGAGACGATCGGGATCCGTGGCTCTGAGAAGGTCAGGCCTTTGGCAACCCGCAGGAACTCGTCGAGCATGCCGTCCATGCGCGGGCTGTGAAAGGCGTGGCTGACCTGCAAACGCTTGATCTTGCGACCGCGACCCTCCCAGGCCTCGGCCAACTCGAGCACCTCCGCCTCACCGGAAAGAACCACCGCCGAAGGTCCGTTGACCGCTGCGATCGCGACGCTTCGCCCGAGTCCCTCGAGCTCCGCCAGCACCTCCTGCTCTGAAGCTTGGATGGCCACCATGACTCCGCCCGCCGGGAGCGCTTGCATCAATCGACCACGCGCGGCGACCAATGCGCAGGCGTCCTGCAGACTGAGGACACCCGCGACGTGCGCGGCGGTCAACTCGCCGATCGAGTGGCCCACCAGGAAATCCGGTTGTACGCCAAGGCCCTGGACGAGACGGAAGAGCGCGACCTCGACGGCGAACAGGCCCGCTTGAGCAAAGGCGGTCTGGTCGATCAGCTCTGAGTCCTGTGAGCCCGTTTGCGCCCATAGGATCTCTCGCAGGGGACGCTCCAGGAACTCGTCCAGGCCAGCGCATACCTCGTCGAACGCCCGTCGGAACTCGGGGAAGGCCGCGTACAGCTCGCGCCCCATACCCGCATGCTGAGCGCCCTGGCCCGTGAACAGGAACGCCAATCCATCCTCGCCGGCCTTCGCGACGTCGTACACCGTCGCCGGACCCGGCTCGCCGGCCGCCAGGCTCCTCAACTCATCCAGCACTTCCTCCTTGGTCTCCCCCACCACCACGCCGCGATGCTCGAATACCGTCCGAGCCACCAGCGATGCCCCGACATCCGCAATCTCTAGATCGGGGTCGCCCTCGACATGCTCGAGCAAACGCCGCGCCTGCTCGTGCAGCCCCGTCTGGCTCTTCGCCGATATCAGCCATGGTGTGGGGCGACCCTCGAACACACCATCGTCTTGTGATCGGAGATCGCCCGCCGACCCCTCGCTCGCCCCTGAATCGAGACGTCTCTTCCCATTTTGCCCGGGCGCTGGATAGCGGCTCATGCTCATCTCACGAACGGTCCGGTCGACCGCCGGCGCCTCTTCCAGGATCACGTGCGCGTTGGTGCCACTGACCCCGAAGGAGGACACGCCCGCTCGTCGCGGCTGATCGCGTGCGGGCCACGGCCGCGACTCGGTGAGCAGCTCGACCGCACCCGAGAACCAGTCGACCTTGCTGGAGGGCCGATCGACGTGCAGCGTCTTGGGCAGCACGCCATGACGCATCGCCATTGTCATCTTGATGACGCCACCCACGCCGGCCGCGGCAACAGTGTGGCCGATGTTGGACTTGATCGACCCTAGCCACAGCGGATGCTCGGAGTCGCGTTCCCGCCCGTAGGTGGCAAGCAGCGCGTTGGCCTCGATCGGGTCGCCGAGCGTGGTGCCTGTACCGTGTGCCTCCACCGCGTCGACCTGTCCAATGGACAGCCCCGCATTCGCCAGCGCCCGCTCGATGACACGTTGCTGTGAGGGGCCGCTGGGCGCGGTCAAGCCGTTGCTCGCGCCATCCTGGTTGATCGCGCTGCCGCGTACCAGCCCCAGCACGCGATGGCCTTGTCTCTGTGCGTCGGAGAGCCGCTCGAGCAACAACACACCGACGCCCTCTCCCCATCCCACGCCATCCGCCGCCTCCGCGAATGACTTACAACGCCCGTCTCTCGCGAGACCCCGCTGACCGCTGAACTGGACGAACAGCGCCGGTGTGCCCATCACCGATACGCCCCCCGCGAGAGCGAGCTGACACTCACCGTTGCGCAACGCCTGACATCCGAGGTGCAGCGACACGAGCGAAGACGAGCAGGCCGTGTCAACCGAGATGGACGGGCCCTCCAATCCCAGCGCATAGGAGACTCTGCCGGAGACGACGCTCCCAGAGCTGCCAGTCAGCCAGTAGCCCGCGAGGCTCTCAAAGCCCTGAGGAGCTGACCACAGGCCCGCGCCGAATTCCATCGTGCTGACGCCGGTGAACATTCCCGTTTGGCTGCCGCGCAGCGCGACGGGGTCCATCCCCGCGTCTTCGAGTGCCTCCCAGCAGACTTCCAGCAGCAGTCGCTGATGGGGATCCATCGCGAGCGCCTCCTGCGGCCTGATCCCGAAGAAGGCGGCATCGAACTCGGCCACGTCGTAGAGAAAACCGCCCTCGCGGGCGTAACAGGTGCCCGGAACGTCGGGGTCCGGGTCGTACAACCCCTCGAGATCCCATCCGCGATCCTGCGGAAACGAGGAGATCCCGTCAGTCCCACTCATCACGAGCTTCCATAGGTCCTCGGCGGAGCGCACACCACCTGGATACCGACAGCTCATACCTACGATCGCAACCGGATCCTCAGCTGACACCACAGATACAGAGGGCGCTCTCGACCCGATGCCGGGCAGCTTGGTACCGGCGATCTCACCAGTCAGATAGCCGGCGAGCACCGCCGAGGTCGGGTAGTCGAACACGAGCGTAGTGGGCAAGCGCAACCCCGTGACTCTGCCGAGACGGTTGCGCAGCTCCACCGCCATCAGCGAATCGAAGCCAAGGTCGCTGAACGACTGCTGAGCCCCTATCGTGGCGCCCGAGGGGTGTCCGAGCACATTCGCCACCTCAGCGCGAACGACATCCAGCACCGCGCCCTCGCGCTCGTCCTCCTCCAGACCCGCCAAACGACGAGCGAGCGAACCGGTCTCCTTGCTCGCGCGTCGCGAGGGCACCCCGACCAATCCGCGCAACACCGAGGGCAATGACCCATCCTCTGCGCGAGCGCTCAGCGCGGACCTCTCAAGGCGCATGGGCAACATCAGCGCTTCGTCCGTCGCCATGGCGGCGTCGAACAGCTCAAGGCCCTCCTCGACAGACAGCGGAGACAGACCAGAGCGCGCGATCCGCGTGAGATCCGCCTGCTCGAGGCCGCCGGCGATCCCGCTGGCCCCGGACCACAGCCCCCACGCCAGTGATGTCCCGACGAGACCCTGCGCACGACGATGCGAAGTGAGGCCGTCGAGGAACGCGTTCGCCGCCGAATAGTTGGCCTGGCCGGGTGCACCAAGAGTTCCCGCGGAGGAAGAGAACATCACAAACGCGGCGAGCTCCAGATCCGAGGTCAACTCGTGCAAGTGCAGCGCCGCGTCGAGCTTCGGAGCGAGCACGCGGTCGAGCCCCTCCGCCGTCAGTGACTCGACCACACCGTCCTCGAGCACCCCCGCGGCATGTACCACGGCGGTGAGCGGACGCTCCTTCGCGATCGAGTCGAGCAACGAGCTCAGTTGCTCTCGGTCGGACACGTCGCAGGCCGCGATACTCACTTGGGCGCCGATCTCGACCAACTCCGCCTCAAGCTCCTTCGCCGTCGCAGACTCACCACCGTGCCGACTTGCCAGCAGCAGCGAGCGCACCCCGTGAGCTGTAACCAGGTGTCTCGCGACCGCGGCGCCCAGCTCTCCGGTCCCGCCGGTGATGAGGACCGTACCCTCGCGATCGAGCTCAAAAGAACTCTGCGCACCAGATCCCCGAGCCGGTGAGGACAATCGAGAAAGACGAGGCACGAGCACACTCCCGTCGCGTATCGCAAGCTGTGACTCATCGCCCGCCACGGCAGCGGGGAGCGCTGCGACGGAAGCGGCTTCTCCGTCCAGGTCGATCAACACAAACCGTCCTGGATGCTCCGACTGAGCCGAGCGTAGCAATCCCCACACCGGCGTCTGGGACAGACCGGACACATGCTCCTGCGGGTGCACAGCCACCGCGCCCCACGTTGCAAACACCAGCTGCGCGCGGGAGAACCGCTCGTCCTCGAGCCATCGCCGGACCATCTCCAGGGCCCTTTGGGTAAGCCCGTGAGCAGCCTCCGAAATCCCAGCGACGGACGCTTCATCAGCGGTCCCCTCGGGGCTCTCCGTTGTGCAATCCACGAGCACGACACGCGGCGCGCAAACGCCTTCGTCCACCGCCGCACACAAGGAATCAAAATCTCCGTACGTGTACGGAGACACAGAGCCGAGGCGCCCACCAAGACCGTCTTCGGGCGAACTCAAGACTGCCCACTCACCAATCTCGGTCGGAGCGCCGGAGGAGGCAGTCGGAAGACGAGTCCAGCCCAGACGGAACAACGACTCTCGCTGCACGTCGCCGACGCGCTCCAACTGCTCCCGAGAGACCGCTCTCCCGACCAGCGAGCCCATCGAGGCAACCAGTGTCCCATTCTCGTCGACTGCCACCATCGACATCGCCTCGCCGGCCACCGATGAAAGTTGCACGCGCAATGCTGACGCGCCTGCTCGATGCAGTTGCACATCGTTGAACGCAAATGGCAGACGCAAGACATCGCCCCCCTCTGGGGCGCCTGGGGCAGCGCCACTCATCAGCGGAGCTATCGCCTGGATCGCGGCGTCGAACAACGCTGGGTGAATCCCGTAGTCGACGGCTCCCGACCGCTCGCCGTCGGGCAAACACGACTCGACAAACAGATCGTCGCCGCGCTGCCACACAGCTTGCACCCCGACAAATGCCGGCCCATAGTCAAAGCCAATCGCGACCATCTGGCTGTAGAAGTCCTCGGCGTCGACGGCGACGGCGCCCTCCGGCGGCCACGTGCCATCGGCAAGCAGAGCAGCCCGCTCCCGCAAGACCTGCTGCTCGGGCGAGTCCACCTCGACACGAGCCAGCGCACCACTGGCGTGGCGCGTCCACATACGGCCGCCGGCCGTGCCGGGCACATCCTCTTCCGGGCGCGAGTAGATCCGCACCGATCGCCTGCCCGCCTCGTCAGGCACCCCCACAGAGACCTGGAGTTGCACACCTCCGCCCTCGGATAGCACAAGCGGAGACTCCATGATCAGCTCCTCCAGGACATCGCACCCAAGCTGCTCGGCCACATACAGCGCGAGCTCGACGAATGCAGCACCCGGAACCACGACTGCGCCCATCACAACGTGATCGGCAACCCAGACAGGCGAGCGCAAGGACAGCCCACCCACGAACAGGCACCCCTCACCGTCAGCCAGTCCGACCACCGCGCTCAGGAACGGATGGTCTGCCGAGACCTCGCCATCCCACAGGATTCCCACCGGCACTCCTGTCGCGGTCTCCAGCCAGTAGTGCCCGCGCTGAAATGCATACGTCGGCAGGTCGACGCGCTCGGCACCCAAGCCCTCGAACGCTGCGTTCCAATCGACGCCCACCCCCTGCACCCATACCCGAGCGAGCCCATTCAACAGCGCTTGCACATCGGCAAAACCCTTACGCAATATCGGTACGGCAACCACATCGGAGTCGGACTCCGGCTCACTGTCACTCAGATCACCCGTCTCGCCGCTGCCGACAGCGCTGCCCCGTGTGAGATCGCCAACTCCCACTGAGCGCGCCGCAACCGTCGACCCTTCACGCCCGTCCCTGCCGGCCTCAACTACCGGCTCCGCCACGCATTCCTGAACCATCCCGCTGAGCACCCCGTCGGGTCCCAACTCGAGGAACATACCGACCCCGTGCGAGCGCAGCCACCACACGCTATCGGCAAAGCGCACCGTTTCCCGCACATGGCGCACCCAATACTCAGGCGTACACAATTCCTCAGAGACAATTGCCGCACCCGTCACGTTGGACACGATCGGGATCTGCGGCTCACCGAAGGAGATACCCGCGGCTACACGTCCGAACTCCTCGAGCATCCCGTCCATCCGCGGCGAGTGAAACGCATGTGACACTCGCAACCGCCTCGTCTTGTGCCCGCGTCGCTCCCATTCTCCGGCCAACTCGAGCACCGCATCCTCATCGCCAGAGAAGACGATCGAGCGAGGACCGTTGACGGCCGCCAGAGCGACTCGATCGCTCATACCTTCCAAAGCTCTCAGTCCTTCCCGCTCTGATGCCTGTACCGCCACCATTGAGCCCCCGGGCGGCAGCGCCTGCATCAAGCGTCCACGGGCAGCGACCAGGGCACACCCATCCTCGAGTGAGAGCACCCCGGCGACGTGTGCCGCCACGATCTCCCCCACAGAATGGCCAGCCAGGAAATCCGCACGCAGCCCCATGCTCTCCACCAACCGGAAGAGCGCTACCTCGAACGCAAACAGGGCTGCCTGTGTAAACGATGTCTCGTCCAGCAAACCGTTCTCGCCGGTACCGTCGAGCGGAGATTGCTCAGACTCAATTGCCTGCTGTCCGAACATCAGATCCCGCAGCGAGCGACCCAACAGATCATCGAGATACCCACATGCCTCGTCAAGCGCACCTGCGAACACCGGGAATCGCCCATAGAGCTCACGACCCATACCAACCCGCTGAGAGCCTTGTCCGGTGAACAGGATCGCCAGCCCGTTCGCGCGCTCGCCCACCGCACCCTCGATCGCCGACCCTGAAGATGACCCATCGCAAACATGACCCACGCCGTCCAGCAACGCCTCGCGATCCTCCCCAAGCACGACCGCGCGATGCTCGAACTCGGCACGACGCGCCAGCGAGAAGCCAACATCCAGGGCACGCAGGGCAGGGTCGTCGCGCACACGCGCTCTCAAGCGGTCCGCCTGCTCCCTCAGCGCCCGCTCGTCCTTCGCGGAGATAACCCACGGCACGCTCCCGCTCCCCAGATCACGCGGGGGCGCCTCGCCGTCCTCCCGCGGCGCGCGCCTACCGGTGGAGGGAGCTTCCTCGAGGATCACGTGAGCGTTCGTCCCGCTCACGCCAAAGGACGAGACGGCCGCCCGGCGCGGCCCGTCTTTGCCGACCCATCGCTGCTCCTCGGTGAGCAACGACACCGCCCCCCGAGACCAATCCACCTGCGAGCTTGGACGATCCACGTGCAGCGTCTTCGGTAGAACGCCATGGTGCATCCCCATCGTCATCTTGATGACGCCCGCGACACCGGCTGCCGCCTGCATGTGACCGAGGTTGGACTTGATCGATCCGAGCCACAGCGGCGAGTCATCTGCGCGGGCCTGTCCGTATGTCGCAAGCAGCGCCTGGGCCTCGATCGGATCGCCCAGCCTCGTCCCGGTGCCATGACCCTCCACCGCGTCGATCTCCGCACTCGACAAGCCGGCGCTTGCGAGCGCCTGCTCGATCACACGTCGCTGGGAGGGACCGTTCGGCGCGGTCAATCCGTTGCTCTCTCCATCCTGGTTGACGGCGCTACCACGCACCACGCCGAGCACCTGATGGCCGAGACGCCGGGCGTCTGAGAGACGCTCCAGCAACAGCATGCCGGCACCCTCCGACCAGGCGGTGCCATCGGCCGCGTCGGCATAGGACTTCACCCTTCCGTCCGGGGCGAGACCACGCTGACGGGAGAACTCGATGAAAGTCTGAGGGGTGGACAGCACCGTGACACCACCGGCGAGCGCAAGCGTGCATTCCTGAGCACGCAGAGCCGCGCACGCGAGGTGCAGCGCCACAAGCGAGGAGGAGCAGGCGGTGTCGACCGTCACCGCCGGCCCCTCGAGGCCAAACGAATATGAGACGCGCCCCGACGCGACGCTCCCGGCACTGCCCATCCCGAGATATGCCTCCAGATCAGCCGGCGCCGATCCGCTGGCACGATCGCCGTAATTGTGGTGAATCACACCTGCGAACACGCCTGTTTGACTGCCTCGAAGCGACTTGGGCGTCAGTCCGGCGCGTTCGATCGCCTCCCACGACACCTCGAGCAGCAGGCGCTGCTGCGGATCCATCGCAAGCGCCTCACGCGGACTTATGCCGAAGAACGCGGCGTCGAACTCGTCTGCATCGTGGACGAATCCGCCCTCCCTCACGTAGCTGGTCCCGGCGTGGTCGGGATCAGCGTCGTACAGCCCCTGAATGTTCCAGCCGCGATTCTCTGGAAACTCGGTTATCGCATCGACGCCGGAGGCCACAAGCTCCCACAGCTCCTCGGGTGAGCGCACACCTCCTGGGAAACGGCAGGCCATGCTCACGATCGCGATCGGCTCACGCCGGCGCCCCTCCACATCCTGAAGCTGCCGGCGGGCCTTGCGTAGATCGAGCGTTACCTTTCTCAGATAGTCGCGCAGCTTGTCGTCTGCCATGGTCAGCTCAGTCCTAGCCGGCGTGTGTCTGCCATGGTCAGCTCGGTCCTCGCCGGTGTGAACGCTTGAACCATCGCTAGGAGACCCCGAACTCGCGGTCTATGAGGTCGAATATCTCGTCGTCGGTGGCCGAGGAGAGGTCGTCATCGCCCGCGGCTGCTTCAGCCGCCTCATCAGCCGAAGCCCACGTCGAGAGAATGCCCTGCAGACGGGCTGCGACCCCGCTTCGCCGGGCCTGCTCGGCCGACAGGGAGGAGAGCGCCTGCTGCAGCCGGCCGAGATCCAGGCCGAGATCCTCCGCAGGCTCGCCCGTATCGGCCGACATCTCCTCCAGGAGATAGTGCGTCACGGCCTCCAGCGTCGGGTAGTCGAAGACCAGCGTTGCGGGTAGCTGCACGCCACATGCCCTCGACAGACGGTTGCGCAATTCAACCCCTGCAAGCGAGTCGAACCCAAGCTCCTTGAACGTCGCGGCAGAGTCAAGCGCCTCGAGAGACCCATGTCCAAGGACGGCGGCCGCGTCGGCGCGCGCACGCTCGAACACGATGCGCCTGCGCTCGGCCAGCGGGGCCGTGGCAAGCCGTGCGCCGAGCGAGCTCGAACCGTCTCGTGCGGGGACTCCGGAACGGGGGGGTCTGCGTATGAGGCCTTCAAGCACGCGCGGCAGCACGCCCTCTCGCGCACGTGCGCGCAGTCCCGAGCCATCCAGCCGCGCGAGTAGGACAAGCGCTTGCTCGGTGGCATATGTCATGTCAAACAGCTGGAGCCCCTGCTCGTCGGAGAGAGTGAGTAGGCCCGAGTCAGCGATCCTCCGCATCTGGGCGCCATCGAGCTCGCCGACCATGCCGCCGGCTTGCGCCCATGGTCCCCACGCCATCGCTACCGCCGGCAGGCCGTTGGCGCGTCGATGAACCGCGAGGGCATCAAGGAATGCGTTCGCCGCGGCGTAGTTTCCCTGCCCAGCGCCTCCGAGGGTTGCGGCCGCCGAAGAGAAGGTCACGAACGCATCGAGATCCATGTTGCGCGTCAGCTCGTGCAGATTCCACGCTCCGTCTACCTTCGGGGCCAGCACGCCCTCCAAGCGCTGCGGCGTCAGCGATCCGATCACCCCATCGTCGAGCACGCCGGCGGCGTGCACGATGGCGCGTAGCGGATGCTCCTGCGCGATCGACCCGATCAGCTCCTGGAGCTGGCGTCTGTCGGCCACATCGCAACAGGCGAGCGTCACGTTCGCGCCAAGCTCCGCCAGATCCTCACGCAGACGCCGCGCACCGGCAGCGGCGTGCCCCGTGCGACTGACAAGCAGCAGGTTTCGGGTTCCGTGCTCGACCACCAGGTGTCGCGCGACCAACCCACCAAGTCCTCCTGTGCCACCGGTGATCATCACGGTGCCACGCGGATCCAACTCGAAGGAGGGGAAAGTCAGGACGATCTTGCCGACATGGCGCGCCTGGCTCATGAACCTGAACGCCCGCGAGGCTTCACGCACATCCCACGCCCGAATCGGCGAGAGCTCGAGCGCTCCGCGCTCGAACAGGTCCATCAACTCGCCCAGCATCTCCTTGATGCGTACGGGTCCAGCGTCCATGAGGTCGAATGACCGGTAGCGCGCTCCGCTACTCTCGCTGGCAATCGCGTCAGGGTCACGGACGTCGGTCTTGCCCATCTCCAGGAAGCGACCACCCTCTGCCAGCAACTCGAGCGAGGTGTCCACGAACTCTCCTGTGAGCGAATTCAAGATGACATCCATGCCCGCTCCCTCAGTAGCCTCGAGAAAGCGTTCGCCGAAGCCCAGCTCGCGCGAGCTGTCTAGGTGATCGCAATCCAGACCTTGTCGCTCGAGCACATCCCACTTCTCGCGGCTCGCGGTCCCAAAAACCTCAGCGCCCATATACCTGGCCAGCTGTACAGCCGCCATCCCCACCCCACCTGCGGCCGAGTGAACCAGGAATCGATCGCCCGGTTTGAGATCGCCCAAGTCCACGAGCGCGTAGTAGGCCGTCAGGAAGACGAGCGGCACGGAGGCGGCCTGCGCAAAGGACCAGTCTTGCGGTATCCGAGCGAGCTGCCGACTGTCGGCGATCGCAAGCTGAGCAAACGCCCCTGAGAACAAGCCCATCACACGATCGCCTACGGCCACATCCTCCACGCCCGGACCGACCTCCAAGACCACGCCGGCCGCCTCGCTGCCGATCGTGGCCTGGCCGGGATAAACGCCGAGTCCGATCAGCACGTCTCTGAAGTTCAGACCCGCCGCTCGCACGGCAATGCGGACCTCGCCCGGCACCAGCTGTCGGCCGGCATCAGGGCAGCCGACAAGCGCAAGGCGCTCCACGGTGCTCTCGCCGGTAGCGCTCAGCTGCCAGGGCGACCCGTCCGCCGGTGCGGTCAAAGCGTCGCTCGCGCTCGCGTGCACAAGACGGGGTACGAATAGATCACCGCCTCTTATGGCAAGCCGCGGCTCCTCGCCGGCAAGCGCCGACGCGATTGCCGCGGTCGACTCTTGCTTGCCGTCGAGGTCCACGAGCACCAGGCGACCCGGGTTCTCCGACTGCGCGGAGCTCAGCAGGCCCCAGATGGCAGCGGCTGCCAGCTCGCGCACATCCTCACCTGCATACGCAGCCACGGCGCCACGGGTCATAACAGCGAGTCGCGAGAGAGCCAGGGCGTCGTCATGGAGCCATTCCTGCAGGAAGCTCAAGATCGACAGCGTGCCGGCGTGCGCGTCACCGGGCGGATCGAGCCCAGGCGCCGTCAGGTCCAGCAACACCACGTCGGGCGCACTCGCCAATCCCGATGTGATCGCCTCTCGCAAAGCCGAAAGGTCGGCGTAGGACTCCAGATTCGCCTCACTCTGGGCAATCTGGGAACCAAGTGCCGGCAGATCCGCGCCGATCAGCGTCCACGACGGCGTCGGCGAGCTGATCGGCGCGGGCTCGGTAGCCGCCACCCAGTGGAGGTGAAGCACGCTCTCCGCGACGGCGGAGCCGGCAATATCCTCAGCCGAGGCCTCTCGCATCGCAAGCGCCCCGATGTTTGCCACCGGCCGGCCATTCTGATCGGCCACGACGAGCGATACGGTGTTCTCCCCGGCGATCGTGACGCGTACGCGCAACGCGCTCGCGCCGCTAGCGAAGTGCGCGACCTCGCTCCAGGAGAACGGCAGTCTGACCTCCTCCACGGGTGTCTGCTCGTCCGAGCCGTCGAGGAAGGCGACGGCGTGCAGTGCGGCGTCCAGCAGGGCCGGGTGCAGAGCAAACGAGCTTGCGCTCTCCAACTCGCCATCCGGCAACTCGATCTCAGCGAAGACCTCTTCCTCCCGCCGCCACGCGCGACCCAACCCTCGAAAGACGGGACCGTAATCCAGACCGGTTCCCGCCAGCCGGTCATAGAGTTCCTCGACCGGCAACGGCTCGGCTCCCGCCGGCGGCCATACCCCGTCCTGCGGCGACAGCACCGCATCCCTGCTTGCCCGCTCGTCGCGCTCGAGAGGCGCGAGCAAGCCACTGGCGTGACACACCCACTCGCTCTCGCCCGACACACCGCCCTCGGCGGCTTCTTCAGAGCGCGAGTAGACGCTCAAAGCACGGGCGCCCGAATCGACCTCTCTGCCGACCGCCACTTGCAGCTGCACCCCTCCCTGCTCTCCCAGTACAAGCGGAGCCTGCAAAGTCAGCTCCCGCACAAGACCACAGCCAAGGTGAGCGCCGGCGTGAACGGCGAGCTCGAGGAAGGCGGTTCCGGGCAAGACGACCCTGCCCATCACCGTGTGGTCCGCGAGCCAAGGATGCTCACGTAGAGACAAGCGCCCGGTGAACAACCAGCCACTGGCATCGGCAAGCGCCACGGCGGCACCCAGCAGCGGATGGTCCACCGGGGCTTGACCGACGCTCGCCACATCGCCCGAGCCCCCCACGGCATCAAGCCAATACCGCTCACGCTGGAAGGCGTAGGTGGGCAGCTCCACTCGCCGTGCTCCCGAGCCCTCGAACACCGCGCTCCAGTCAAGGTCCATCCCTTGCACCCACAATTGCGCCAGCCCTGCCAGCAGCGTGCGCGCTTCGTCGCGACCCTTGCGCATGACGGGCGTCGCAAGAGTCACACGCTCAGCTCCGACACCGCCCGGACCGTCAGAGCCCGCCCCCGCCTCTCTCACAGCAGCCGGCTCGGCGCCACCGTCGAGGTCGCTCGATGCCAGGCAACCTTCCACCATCGGGCTGAGCACACCATCAGGACCCAGCTCCACGAATGTGCCCACACCCTGATGGGCGAGCCACTGCACGCCATCGCCGAAGCGGACGGTCTCACGCACGTGACGCACCCAGTACTCGGGAGCGCACAACTGCTCGGCGGAGACCTCCGCGCCGGTGAGATTGGAGACGACCCGGATCACGGGCTCGTTAAACGACACTCCCGCGGCAACCCGCCCGAACTCCTCCAGCATCGGCTCTATCGACGGTGAGTGAAACGCGTGAGAGACCTCCAAGCGCTTGGTCTTGCGACCTCGGTCCTCCCACTCAGCGGCAAGCTCGAGCACCGCTTGCCGCTCACCGGAGAAGACCACCGACTCCGGCCCGTTCACCGCGGCAAGCGCGACCCGATCCTCCAACCCCGCCAGCGCCTGCAAGCCCTCCTGCTCGGATGCTTGCACGGCCACCATCGCCCCGTCTGCCGGCAGGCCGCTCATCAGACGGCCCCTGGCCACTACCAACCGACACGCGTCCTCGAGCGAGAAGACCCCGGCTACATGAGCGGCGACAAGCTCGCCAATTGAATGACCCATCACGAAGTCCGGGCGGATGCCCAGGCTCTCGGTCAGTCGAAACAAGGCCGTCTCGAGCGCAAACAGGCCGGGCTGGGTGAACAACGTGTCATCCAGCGGGCTGCGCTCGGACACCCCAACGCCATCCTCTTGCACATCGCCGAGCACGACCGCTCGCAACGGACGTCCCAGGTGCTCGTCCATATGGGCGCACACCTCGTCCAGTGCGTCTTTGAACACCGGGAAAGCGGCGTAGAGCCCTGCTCCCATTCCGGCGTGCTGGGCGCCCTGTCCCGTGAACAAGAACGCGATGGCCCCCGTGCCCGCTCCCACCACACCCTCGACGACACCCGCCGGCGAGCTTGCCTCGGCAAGCGCAGTGAGCCCCCCCAGCAGAGCCTCGCGATCCGAACCCAACACAACCGCTCGATGCTCGAGCTCAGCACGAGCCACAAGCGAGCGCCCGACATCCAGAGAGCCGAGTTGGACCGCTGCGCCAAGGTGGTCCGCCAGGCGAGCGGCCTGAGCGCGCAGCGCTCGCTCGTGCTTGGCCGACACCACCAACGGCACGACATTCGAGCCATTCCAGGCGTTTGCGCCAGGGTCCGCCGGCGTCCTAGCCGTAGCGGGCGGCTCCTCAAGGATCACGTGCGCGTTGGTGCCGCTGATCCCAAACGAGGACACTCCCGCTCTGCGGGGTCGGCCGTCACCGCGCCAGGGCACCTCCTCGACGAGCAGCGACACCGAGCCGCTGCTCCAGTCGACCTGCGAGGACGGCATGTCTAGGTGCAGCGTTCTCGGCAGCAGCTCGTGGCGCATCGCCAGCACGGCCTTGATCACCCCGGCGACGCCTGCGGCCGCCTGGGTGTGGCCGATGTTCGACTTGACCGACCCTAGCCAGAGCGGCTCACCCTCAGGCCGGGAGCGCCCGTAGGTAGCAAGCAGCGCCTGCGCCTCGATCGGGTCTCCGAGCCTGGTTCCCGTACCGTGAGCCTCGACCACATCCACCTCCGTTGGCAACAGCCCGGCGGACGCAAGCGCCTGCAAGATGACGCGTTGCTGGGAGGGCCCATTCGGCGCGGTCAGCCCGTTACTCGCGCCGTCCTGATTGATGGCGCTACCGCGCACGACGGCCAATACCTCGTGTCCGTGTCGTCGAGCGTCGGAGAGACGCTCCAAGACCACCACGCCGACGCCCTCGCTCCAACCAACGCCGTCGGCGCCATCCGCGAAGGACTTGCACCGACCGTCGGGGGACAGACCGCGCTGGCGCGAGAACTCGACGAACACCGAAGGTGTGGACAGAACCGTCACACCACCGGCAAGCGCCATCGAGCACTCATCCGAGCGCAGCGCCTGGCACGCCCAGTGCAACGCCACCAGCGAAGAGGAGCAGGCCGTGTCAACCGTCACGGCCGGACCCTCGAACCCGAACGCATAGGCGGTCCGACCAGACACGACACTGCCCGCACTCCCGATCCCCAGATAGGCCTCCGCATCGCTCGTCACCGCGCCCGACAGACGAGACCCATAGTCGTGGTGGATCACACCCATGAACACACCCGTGTCACTTCCACGCAACGACAGCGGGTCGATGCCCGCTCGCTCCAACGCCTCCCAACACACTTCGAGCAGCAGCCGCTGCTGCGGGTCCATCGCGGTCGCCTCCCTCGGACCTATCTCGAAGAAGGGCGCGTCGAACTCGGCGGCGTCATACAGGAACCCACCCTCGCGCGCATAGCTCGAACCCACACGATCGGGATCGGGGTCATAAAGCCCGTCGAGATCCCAGCCACGATCGTCCGGGAACGCTCCGGTCGTGTCGGTGGCCGAGCGCAGAAGCTCCCACAGCTGCTCAGGCGAGCTTGCCCCGCCCGGATAGCGGCAGTTCATGCCGACGATCGCGATCGGCTCGTCGGTGTGAGCCTTCGTGCGAACCGGCGCCTGCATGCGAGTCGGCGATTCGTCGAGCTCCTCCAGCACGCGCTCGGCCAGGGCCACCGCCGTGGGATGGTCGAAGACGAGCGTCGCCGGCAGACGTATGCCCGTGTCGGCGACAAGACGGTTGCGCAGCTCCACACCGGCCAGCGAGTCGAACCCAAGGTCCTTGAACGTACGTTGCGGATCCACCGCATCGGCGGTCGTGTGACCAAGCACACGCGCCGCTTGCGAGCGAACCAGCTCCAACACCAGTTCGCGATGTCGATCCGGCGACGCTTGCGCCAGCAGTTGTGCAAACGATCCCTCCGGTGAACCGACGGCGTCCCGTGAGCGGACACGGATCATCCCACGCAGCAGAGCGTGCAACTCGCCGGCCCTGGCATGGGCGCGCAGCGCATTCATCTCCAGACGAGCTGACACCACGTACGGCTCGTTCGCGGCCCATGCCGTGTCCAGCATCGTGAGCGCTTCCTCATTGGACAAAGCCAGGATTCCCGTCCCCGTCATCCGTCTGCTGTCGATCTCTCCGAGCCGGCCGGTCATGCCGCTCTCCTGCTCCCACAGCCCCCACGCGATCGACGTGCCGACAAGTCCGCGCGCGCAGCGGTGCACGGCCAGTCCGTCCAGGAAAGCGTTCGCGGCCGCATAGCTGCCCTGCCCGGCGCTCCCCAGCGTCCCGGCCACCGAGGAGAACGACACGAACGCCGACAGATCCATATCGGCGGTCAGCTCGTGCAGGTTCCACACGCCCGCGACCTTCGGTGCAAGCACTCGATCGACGCGCTCGGGCGTCAGCGAGCCGATCACGCCGTCGTCGATCACGCCGGCGGCGTGTACGACGGCGTCCAGCGGGTGCTCTGCCGATATGCCTGCCAGCAGCCGCTCGACCTGCTCGCGGCTCGAGACGTCGCACGCGGCCACCCTGACTCGAGCACCCAGCAGCGAGAGCTCCTCAACCAGCTCGCTTGCGCCGCTCGCCTCAGGCCCCCTACGACCAACCAAGAGCAGGTGACGCGCACCACGCTCCACCACCAGGTGGCGGGCCACCAGCCCACCGAGGCCGCCGGTCCCACCGGTGATGAGCACCGTGCCCTGCGAGTCCAGAGGAGCGGGCAGCCGCAACACGTTCTTGCCGACATGCCGCGCTTGGCTCATGTGCCTGAAAGCCTGCTGCGCACGACGCACATTCCATGTGGTGATCGGCGACAGCCGCAGCGTGCCCTCCTCGAACAAACCGACCAGCTCGACGAGTATCTCTCGCAATCGCTCCGGTCCAGCCTCCATCAGATCGAACGCGCGATAGTCCACATCCCGGTGCGCGTCGGCGATCTCACGCGGATCGCGGATGTCCGCCTTGCCCATCTCCAGGAAGCGACCACCCCCGGGGAGCAATTCGAGTGAAGCGTCGACGAGATCTCCGGCAAGACAGTCCAGCACGACATCCACGCCACGGCCACCGGTCGCCTCGAGGAATCGAGACTTGAAGTCCGGTGTCCTCGAGGAGGCGATGCACGTGTCGTCCAGGCCCAGCGCGCGGAGCGCATCCCACTTGCCGGGACTCGCGGTGACGAACAGATCTGCTCCCAGGTGGCGGCCGAGCTGGACGGCCGCCATTCCCACGCCTCCAGCCGCCGCGTGAACCAGGAGTCGCTCACCCGACTCCAACTCGGCGAGATCGACCAAGGCGTAATAGGCGGTGGCGAACGCTACAGGCACCGACGCCGCCTCTACGAACGACCAGCCTTCAGGAATCCTCACCACAAGACGGCTGTCGGCCACCGCGACGCTTCCCATCGCGCCGTCCAGCAACCCCATCACGCGGTCACCGACAGCGAGATCGCTCACTCCCGAACCAATCTCGAGGATGACTCCGGCGCCCTCACCACCGATCGACGCCTCGCCCGGATACATCCCGAGCGACAGCAGGACATCGCGGAAATTCAATCCCGCGGCACGCATCTCAATCCGCACCTCTCCAGGCTGCAGGGGCATCTCCGCCTTGGGATTCGCAACTAGTTCCAGGCTCTCGAGAGTGCCCTCCCGCGTTGCAACCAACCGCCACGCGCCGGGGTCGCGAGGAGAGTCGAGCATCTCGCCGGCATACACGTTGGCCAGCCGTGGCATGAGGACTGTCCCCTGACGTAGCGCCAATTGCGGCTCTCCAGAATGAAGGGCCTGGCTGAGTGCGCGCCAGGATGAGTCCTCACCGTCGATGTCGACCAGCACAAAGCGCCCGGGATCCTCCAACTGGGCCGAGCGCATCAGCCCCCACACGGCGCCGGCGGCGAGATCGGTCATTCCCTCCCCGACATTCCCGGCGATCGCGCCTTGCGTCACCACCGTCAAGCGACACGAGGAGAGTCGCTCATCCTCGAGCCACCGCTGTACCCAAGCCAACAGTTGATGCATACTCGCTTTGACGACATCCGGGATCGCCTCGAGAACCGTCCCCTCACCAGGAGACCCGGAGACGCCTCCGAGCTCTCCAACCCCCAACAGCACCGTCACGCCCGTCAGCCGCTCACGACTCACAGTCTCCGCGAACGCCTCCATGTCCGCATACATCTCGCAGGCGACCCCAGCGGAGCGCATCGCATCGGATATCCGCGCGGAGCAGGTGACGAGCGCAGCGGGCGAGCTCGCGGACACCGGAGTGCGCACAGGATCCTCTAGCCATTCGACGCCGAGCATCCCATCGTGCCGGGCACGGACTCCCTCGCCGACCTCAGCGGCCGACGCGGGACGCATCGTCAGCGACTCGACCGAGGCGACCGGTTGCCCGTGCCGATCGGCCACGACGATCGACACAACGCGCTGGCTCACCGGCGTGAGACACGCACGCAACACCGAAGCGCCGGCAGTCTTCAACGTCACGTCGCTCCAAGAGAACGGCAATCGCACACCACTCACGACGTCCTCGCCGCCAGCCTCTTTGTCGAGCACGAGAGCGTGAAGGACCGCATCGAGCAGCGCCGGGTGCAACCCAAATGAGCGCGCCCGATCGAGCTCGTCCTCCGGTAGCGAGACCTCCGCGAACAGCTTGCCATCCGCCCGCCACACGCCTGTGAGCCCCTGAAACACGGGACCGTAATCCAAGCCGCGCCCGGCCAGCCGGTCATACACCTCCTCCACTGGCACGAGTTCAGCTCCTGCCGGGGGCCACGCGCCACCTTCCCCCATGGTCACCCCAGCCGCCCGCGTCGAGTCTCCATGGGGCGAGGACGACGCCAGCGAGCCGACCGCATGGCATACCCACTCGGCCTCCTCGACGTCCACTGCGGATTCCACGCGCGAATGCACGCTCAGGAGACGACCGCCCGACTCATCCGCCTGCCCGAGCCTCACCTGCAACTGAGCGCCGCCCTGCTCGCTCAACGCCAATGGAGCCTGCAACGTCAGCTCACGCACCACGCCACACCCGACTTCGCCGGCGGCACAAAACGCAAGCTCCAGAAACGCCGTGCCGGGCAGCAGGACGCGACCTTGCACCACGTGATCGGCAAGCCAGGGCTGCTCGTGCAGAGACAACCGTCCCGTGAACAACCAACCCTCGCCGGGGAGCTCGACCGCGGCGCCCAACAGCGGATGGCCGACTGCCACCACCCCGATCGCCTTCGTATCCCCTGAATGCCGCTGCTGAGAGCCAAGCCAGAATCGCTCACGCTGAAACGCGTATGTCGGCAAGTCGACGCGCTCGGCGCCCGAGCCCTCATACAGCGCCTCCCAATCGACGCCAACGCCATCGACCCACAATCTCCCCAATGCCTCGAGCAGTGTGCGCGACTCCTGGCGCTCACCGCGCAACACAGGCGTCACCACCGGACCGGAGCTCATCGCTGCGTTGCTCACCCTCCCCCGGTCTTCCCACGACGCACTCCGCTCCTCCCGCGACGTACTCCCGCCCCGCCGCGGCACAGCCCGCTCCTCACGCACGGCTCCGTTCTTCGCGAGCCCGATCGAAATGGCGTCAACCCCACGGTGAGCAAGACATTCCTCCGTCATCGCGCTGAGCACGCCCTCGGGTCCAAGCTCAAGGAAATTGGTGACGCCGTGATCGTGCAGCCAGTCGATCGCGTCTGCGAAACGAACCGTATGCCGCACATGGCGGACCCAATACACAGGAGAGCAGATCTCCTCGGCGGCGACAGGCTCACCGGTGAGGTTCGAGACGATCGGAATCCGCGGAGCCGAGAAGGTCAGACCTTCTGCGATCCCCAGGAACTCCTCGAGCATGCCGTCCATGCGATGACTGTGAAACGCGTGGCTGACTTGCAGGCGCCTGGTCTTGCGACCTTGCTCCTCCCATGCCGCAGCCAACTCGAGGACCTCCTCCTCCTCACCTGAGAGCACCACGGCAGAGGGTCCGTTCACCGCCGCCAGCGTGACGCGCTCCCCGAGCTCCGCGAGGGTCGGCAGGACCTCCTGCTCGGATGCCTGGATCGCCACCATCACGCCTCCAGGCGGCAACGCCTGCATCAGCCGACCGCGCGCGCCCACCAAAGCGCAGGCGTCGGAAAGGCTCAAGACGCCCGCCACGTGCGCAGCGCTCAGCTCCCCTATCGAGTGGCCTACGAGGAAGTCGGGCCGCACACCAAGACTCTCGAGCAGCCGGAAGATCGCCACCTCCAGCGCAAACAGACCGGCTTGAGTAAAGGCCGTCTGGTCGAGCAGTCCAGCGGCCGTCGAATCCGCCTCCCCCCACAGGACCTCTTGCAGCGAACGCTCCAAGAACTCCTCGAGTCCGGCACACACCTCCTCGAGCGCCCGTGCGAACGCCGGAAACTCCCAGTAGAGCTCGCGGCCCATCCCCGCACGTTGAGCGCCTTGACCGGTGAACAGAAATGCCAGATTCGAATCGTCCGCTCCGGCGACTCCCCGCGTCAGACCCACACCCGACTCGCCACCGGCCGCAAGCCGGCCCAGTTTGTTTAGCAGCTCCTCACGATCCCTACCGATCACCACGGCGCGATGCTCGAACACAGCACGAGAACCGATCAGCGAACCCCCGATGTCCACCGGGTCAAGAAAGGGGTGCTCGCTGAGGTGAGCCTTCAACTGCTCGGCTTGCGCCTGCAAAGCTCGCTCGTCTATGGCAGAGACCACCCATGGCACGATGTCCAGCCCTCCGACGGGAGCATCCTCGGTGTCGTGCACATGGATCTCTGGCCGCGCGCGCGGAGCCTCCTCGAGGATCACGTGCGCGTTGGTGCCGCTGATCCCAAACGAAGAGACCCCCGCTCGGCGCGGGCCGCCGTCGCGCTCCCACTGCCGCGCACCGGTGAGCAGCTCGACCATTCCACTAGACCAGTCCACGCTCGAAGAAGGCTCGTCGACGTGCAGGCTTCTCGGCAGCACGCCATGACGCATGGCCATCACCATCTTGATCACACCCGCCACGCCTGCCGCGGCCTGGGTGTGGCCGATGTTCGACTTGATAGACCCAAGCCACAGCGGCCGATCGGACGGCCGTCCCTGGCCGTAGGTCGCAAGCAACGCCTGGGCCTCGATCGGATCGCCGAGCGTAGTGCCCGTACCGTGCGCCTCCACCACATCCACGTCCTTGCTTGAGAGCCCGGCGTTCGCGAGCGCCTGGAGGATCACGCGCTGCTGGGAGGGACCGTTCGGCGCCGTCAGGCCGTTGCTCGCGCCATCCTGGTTGACAGCGCTACCGCGTACGATCCCCAACACCCGGTGGCCGTTGCGCTGGGCGTCCGAGAGACGCTCCAAGGCGACCAGGCCAACGCCCTCGCTCCAGCCGACACCGTTTGCCCCATCAGCGAAAGCCTTGCATCGCCCATCTGGGGCCAAACCACGCTGACGTGAGAACTCGACGAACACGGTCGGGGCGGACATCACGGTCACCCCACCCGCCAGCGCAAGCGAGCATTCACCTGAGAGCAACGCCCGGCACGCCCAGTGCAGCGCCACCAAGGATGACGAACACGCCGTATCCACCGTCACAGCCGGACCCTCAAACCCGAAGGTGTAAGCCACGCGTCCGGAGATCACGCTCGCCGCGCTACCGGTCAACCCATAGCCCTCCACACCATCGGCGCCCACAGAGCGCAAACCGTAATCAGAGGCACTGGCACCGGCAAACACCCCTGTCTGACTGCCCTTCAACGACCGTGGATCGATACCCGCGTCCTCCAGCGCCTCCCACGAGGCTTCCAGCAACAAGCGCTGCTGGGGATCCATCGCCAACGCCTCCCGCGGGCTTATGCCAAAGAAAGCAGCATCGAACCCAGCGGCGTCATAGAGAAAGCCGCCCGTGCGAGCGTAACTGGCGCCGAGAGCATCCGGGTCGGGGTCGTACAAGTTCTCCATGTCCCACCCACGATCGGTCGGGAATGCCCCAATCGCATCGGTGGCCGAACGGACGAGACCCCATAGCTGCTCCGGGGAACCGACACCCCCCGGATAACGACAGCCCATCCCGACGATCGCCAACGGCTCATCGCTCGCCACCCGTGATAGTCCAGGGCTAGCGCTCACTCGAATCCCTGCCAACTCCTTAAGTAGGTATGCCGCTAGTGCAGCCGGAGTCGGATAATCGAATATCAGCGTCGCGGGAAGGCGCATGCCGGTCTCGGAGGTGAGACGGTTGCGCAATTCCACACCGGCAAGCGAGTCGAACCCGAGATCCTTGAACGGACGTTGCACATCGACTCCATCGGGCGTGCTGTGGCCAAGCACGCGCGCCGCCTCAGAGCGAACCAGCTCGAGCACCATTGGTTCGCGCTCCTCCTGCGCGGCCTGCGCCAACAGCCGTGCCAGCGACCCGTGTGCCGCGCTAACGCGATCGTGCGAGCGCACGCGAACTATTGTGCTCAGCAGCGGATGCAGTTCACCGGCCCTGGCTTGAGCACGCAGCTCATTCATGTCCAACCGAGCGGACACCGTCAGTGCCTGGTCGACCGCCAACGCCTCGTCCAGCAGCACCAGACCTTCCTCGTCTGACAGCGCGGCAATGCCCATCTTGCTGATCCGCTTCCGCTCGAGCTCCTGCAGCCCCTCGGTCATCGCGCTCGACTGGGCCCACAAGCCCCAGGCGATCGACGTCCCCGTCAGACCAGACTCACGGCGCTGCACCGATAGTGCATCGAGGAAGGCGTTCGCCGCCGCATAGCTCCCCTGGCCTGGGCTCCCCAACGTACCGGCCACCGAGGAGAACATCACGAACGCCGACAGGTCCATCTCCCCGGTGAGCTCGTGCAGGTTCCACGCACCATCGACCTTCGCGGCAAGAACACGATCAATCCGCTCCGGCGTGAGCGAGCCGATCACACCATCATCGATCACCCCGGCCGCATGCACGACCGCGTCAAGCGGACGCTCAGCCGAGATATTCGCAAGCAAATTCTCGACCTGCTCACGATCGGAAACGTCACAAGCCCTCACCTCCACTTGTGCGCCCGAACGTGAGAGTTCCTCGATCAGCTCACTCGTCCCAACAGCCCGCGAGCCGCGGCGGCTCACCAAGAGCAGGTGGCGCACTCCGTGCTCGAGCACCAGATGCCGTGCGACCAGGGCGCCGAGCCCCCCGGTCGCGCCCGTGATGAGCACCGTCCCCTCAGCGCCAATCACCCTCGGCAGACGCAATACGTTCTTACCGACATGCTGCCCCTGGCTCATGCACCTGAAAGCCTGCCGCGCACGCCGCGCGTTCCACGTCGTGATCGGTGAAAGATTCAGCTCGCCCTGCGTGAACAACCCGACCAGTTCCACCAGCATCTCGTGCAACCGGTCAGGCCCGGCATCCATCAAATCAAACGGACGATAAGCCACATCCGGATACTCATTGGCGAGCTCCCGCGAATCGCGGATGTCGACCTTGCCCATCTCAAGGAAACGACCGCCATCCGGCAACAACGCAAGCGAAGCGTCGACGAACTCTCCAGCCAGGGAATTCAGCACGACATCCATTCCCCCACCATCCGTGACCTCAAGTAGCTCACCCCTGAAATCGAGCGTCCTCGACGATGCGATGTGTGTGTCAGCGAACCCCTGCGCACGAAGCACGTCCCACTTGCCGGGGCTCGCCGTACCGAACACATCAGCGCCCAAATGGCGGGCGATCTGCACGGCCGCCATCCCAACACCGCCGGTCGCGGCATGAATTAGCAAACGCTCACCACGCTTCAGTCCGGCAAGATCAACCAGCCCGTAATATGCCGTCGCAAACGCGATTGGCATCGACGCCGCCTGTGTGAAGGACCAGTCATCCGGAATTGGAACCACAAGGCGATCGTCGGCCACGGACATCGTGCCTATCGCTCCCGCCATCAAACCCATCACTCGGTCGCCAGGGGCGAGATCGCTCACCTCAGCGCCGATCTCCATGACCACCCCGGCGCCCTCTCCGCCAATCGTCACCTCACCCGGATACATTCCAAGCGCGGAGAGCACATCGCGAAAATTCAAGCCCGCCGCACGCATCGCGATGCGTACCTGCCTGGGATCGAGCGGCGCCTCGGCGTACGGGCTTGGAACCAGAGCCAGACCGTCGAGCGTGCCGTCCCCCTTGACATCCAACGTCCACTCGCGCGCGTGTCCCGGCGCCATCAGCAATTCACTCCCGTCTATGCTCGCCAGCCGCGCCACGTGGACAGTCCCACAACGCAGTGCAAGCTGCGGCTCGTCAAGCGCGAGAGCTTGATCCAAAGCAGCCCATGAGGAACCCTCACCATCGACATCGATGAGCACTAGACGACCCGGATTCTCCGCCTGCGCCGAGCGCACCAAACCCCACACGGCGGCGCCGGTGAGATCGCCCCCACCCTCCTCTAGCCCTACAGCGACCGCGGCCTGCGTCAGAACCACCAGTCGGCACGCAGAAAACCGCTCATCCCCAAACCACTTCTGCAGCGAAGCCAGCACACGATGCAGGCCAACCTTGACGAACTCTGGCATACCCCCAGCAGACTTGCTCTCTAGCGTGGCTCCAGAGTCTCTCCCAGAAGCATCAGATTGCTCAGCATCCCTGACGTCGAGTAGCACGGTGTCATATCCAGCTCCGCGCTCCAGAGCCTCGCCAAGCGACTCGACATCCGAATATGCAGCCCACTCGACTCCACCTGACCGCAGTGCAACGGGGATCGCGCCTCCGCGCACACCAACGATCGCAGAAGCACCCAGGGAAACCGGCGCGCCGGCTGGCGCTGAAACCCACTCAAGTCGCAACATCGTGCTTCGCCGGCTGCCCTGACCAGCAATCATCTCGTCAGCCGTGGCGGTTCGTGTCGCAAGCGAGCCGATGGTCGCAATTGGTTGTCCGTGTTGGTCCGCAACGCTGATCGACACAGCGTTCTCTCGCGTGGGTGTGAGCCGCACTCGCAACGCGCGAGCGCCGCTCTTCAGCAACGTGACGTCACTCCACGAGAACGGCAACCGCACCCCCTCGGATCTCTCGGTCCTATTCTGCTGGCCTGCGAGGCCCATGGCATGCAGAGCGGCATCGAGCAGCGCCGGGTGCAGATCAAATGAGCCTGCCTGGTCAATCCCGCCATCCGGCAGCGCGACCTCCGCAAAGACCTCGCCATCCCGTCGCCAGGCGCACGTGAGGCCCTGGAAGAGCGGACCATACTCCAAGCCATCCTCGGCCAGCTGGTAATAGAGGTGATTGACCTCCACAGGCTCCGCACCCGCTGGCGGCCAGGCCTCCTGCTGCAACCCCAACAACGCAGCGGGAGCCATTTGACTATCGCGCCCACAAGGGGCAATCGAGCCGATGGCGTGAGAAACCCATTCACTCTCAGCGACTGAGGCATCGTCGGAGGCCGACTCGGCACGTGAGTGGAAACTCAAAGAACGAGCACCCGACTCGTCCGCCTCCCCTACCTTAAGCTGCAACTGTACCCCACCCTCTTCCTCCAGCAGCAGGGGCGCCTGCAACGTCAACTCTCGCACGAAACCGCACTCGAGCTGGGTGCCGACATATAGGCATAGCTCGAGGAACGCGGCGCCAGGCAGCACAACCCTGCCGAACACCACATGGTCCGCCAGCCACGCATGCTCCTGCACAGACAACCGTCCTGTGAACAACCAACGATCCTCATCGGCAAGCGCCAACGCGGCGCCAAGCAATGGATGAGCAGCCGGGCGCTGCCCCACAGCCGAGATGTCACCCGACCGCGCCTGGCCAAGCCAGTAGCGCTCACGCTGAAATGCATATGTCGGCAACTCGATGTCCTGGGCGCCCACCCCATCAAACATCGCCGCCCAGTCGACGGTGGCCCCATTGACCCATACCTCTGCAAGCGCGCTATGAAGCGCGTGGACCTCTGAGCGACCCCGGCGCATAACCGGCACGGCCACTACAGGCGCTGTAGCTTGCTCATCACTCCCCGACTCATCCGCAAGCGATTCGCCGACCATCCCGCTGAGCACCCCGTCGGGCCCAAGCTCGAGAAAGCTCCGTACCCCTTGATCACGAAGCCAAGTGACACCGTTCGCGAATCGCACAGTCTCGCGCACATGACGTACCCAATACTCCGGCGTGCACAACTCATGTGATTGCACCTCACCCGTGAGATTCGATACGACGGGAATCGAGGGCTCACAGAACGACAAACCTCTCGCGACCTGTCGGAACTCCTCCAACATCCCATCCATACGATGCGAATGAAACGCCCGCGACACCCGCAACCGCTTCGTCTTGCGTCCCTGCTCTCTCCACACACCCGCAGCGCGCAGCACCGCATCCTCATCGCCTGAGATGACCACGGAGCAGGGACCATTAATGCCGGCCAATGCCACCCCGCCCTCGAAGCTCGCGAGCGTCTTAGCCACCTCCTGCTCGGATGCCTGAATCGCCACCATCGCGCCACCGTCCGGCAGATCACCCATCAGCCGACCACGAGCCGCAACTAGCCTGCACGCATCCTCGAGCGAGAACACACCCGCCAAGAACGCGGCCACAAGCTCTCCGATCGAGTGGCCCATCAGGAAGGCCGGCTTTATGCCCCATTCCTCCACAAGCCGGAACAACGCCACCTCAAGTGCAAACAAACTGGCCTGGGTGAACGCCGTCTCGTCCAAGCTCCCAAATAGCGTGGAGCCATCGACCGCAAACATCAGCTCACGCAACGAACACTCAAGGTACGCATCCAACGACTCACACACCTCGTCAAGTGCCGTTTTGAACACTGGAAACGCGTCATAAAGCTCCGCGCCCATACCCCCGTACTGGGCGCCCTGACCTGTAAACAACAGCGCCGTCGAGCCCGTCCCCAGCCGCGCCACGCCCTCGATCACACTTGCCACAGAACGCCCCTGGGCAAGCGCACCAGTCCCTTCAATTAGAGCCTGTCTGTCCGCGCCCAGGACCACCGCCCGATGCTCGAGCTCGGCACGACGTGCGAGCGATACCCCGATATCCGCCATACCCAGGTCGGGAATGCTCTCGACGTGCGTATACAACCGCTCCGCTTGCGCGCGCAACGCCTGCTTGCCTCTCGCCGATATCACCCACGGCACGACATCCAAAGATGACAAGGCGCCGGCGGGGAGGACGGGACCGCTCGGCCGTGTAACAGCGCTCGCCGGCGATTCTTCAAGAATGACATGCGCATTCGTGCCGCTGACCCCAAACGAGGAAACAGCTGCGCGACGCGGCCGATCGTTACCGAGCCATCCCTGCTCCTCGGTGAGAAGCGATACCGATCCAGCGCCCCAGTCCACTTGCCTCGACGGCCCATCCACATGGAGCGTCCTCGGCAACCTTCCATAGCGCAGCGCCATCACCATCTTGATCACACCTGCCACGCCCGCAGCGGCCTGAGCGTGACCGATGTTCGACTTGATCGAGCCGAGCCACAGGGGATCATCTGATTCGCGCCCCTGCCCATAGGTGGCAAGCAGCGCTTGTGCCTCGATCGGATCGCCGAGTTCCGTCCCGGTCCCATGTCCCTCGACCACGTCGACCTGGTGCGGGAACAATCCGGCGGTGGCGAGTGCTTGCTGGATAACCCGCTGCTGGGAGAGACCATTGGGGGCCGTCAAGCCGTTACTGGCGCCGTCCTGGTTGACCGCGCTGCCGCGCACCACCGCGAGCACTCGATGACCGAGACGTTGAGCGTCGGAGAGCCGCTCCAAGACCACGAGGCCCACACCCTCCGACCAGCTCGTGCCGTCCGCCGCGTTCGCATATGACTTGCACCTCCCATCTGGGGCAAGTGCACGTTGCCTTGAGAATTCGACGAACACGCGCGGCGTGGCGAGCACGGTGACTCCTCCCGCCAGCGCCAGCTCGCACTCGCCGGCCCGCAGAGCGCCGCATGCCATATGCAGTGCCACCAGCGATGACGAGCATGCCGTGTCGAGCGTTACAGCCGGGCCTTCCAGACCGAGCGTGTAAGCAATCCGGCCCGATGCCACGCTCCCGGCGCTACCCATGCCCAGGTACGCCTCCAAATCAACGGCAGACGATCCTAGTGCCCGCTCGCCGTAGTCGTGGTGCATCACGCCGGCGAACACACCGGTACGGCTGCCACGCAGCGATTCCGGGTTCAAATGCCCGTGTTCCAGCGCCTCCCACGAGGCTTCCAGCAGCAGCCGCTGCTGCGGGTCCATCGCAAGCGCCTCTCGGGGACTGATCCCGAAGAACGCGGCATCGAAGTCGGCCGCGTCGCGAAGGAATCCGCCTTCGCGAGCGTAACTGGTGCCCGGATGATCGGGATCGGGGTCATAGAGCCGCTCCAGCTCCCAGCCACGATCATCCGGCAATCCCGAAACCGCGTCGGTGCCCGCGGCAAGCAGCTCCCACAGCCGCTCAGGCGAATCCACCCCACCAGGGAAGCGACAGCTCATCCCCACGATCGCAACCGGCTCGTGCGTGTGCGTGCGAGATCGCGTTGAAACGCTCGAGCGCTCCTCGTTGCCGTTGGCCCCCGAGCGTAGGAAAGCCGCCACTGCCACAGGCGTCGGATGATCGAAGGCAAGCGTGGAGGGAAGCTCCAGCCCAGTGGCCTGGCTCAGTCGGTTACGAAGCGCAACGGCCCCAACCGAGTCCAGACCGAGCCCCTTGAAATCGCGTCTGGGATCTGTCGTCGTAGGCGAGCCATGTCCCAGCACCGCGGTGACTTCGGCGAGCACAAGCTCGAGCATCACGTGGTCTGACTCCGCCTCGTGCACACCTTCGACCTGCCTGGAGGACGAGATCGAGTCAACCGCCGCGCGTTCGATCGGCGCTCGTCTCAACCTGCGTCTCAGCGTGGTCAACATCCCGAGGCCGATTCCGTGCGACGCCGCCCGTCCGGGTGGCTGGTCTACCCCGGTTGTCTGTACTTGCTCAGGAACTCGCTCTGACGCTTGCCCCCGCTCGGTCGGCGACGTTTGCGCGCGCTCGGCCGCGTGCTTGTCAACAACGCCCGACGCGTGGGGCGTATTTTGCGCTACAGGCCGCGGCTCGTCGGACTCCGGAGCTATCTCCTGCTCGATCAGCTCACGTAGCCTAAAGCGCTGTGGCTTGCCCGTAAGCGTGCGTGGCAGCGTGTCTATGAATCGCAGGATGTGGGGGGATTCGTGCTCGCGCATGCGTTCTTTGCACAACGCGCGCAGCTCCTGCTCAAGCGCGTCCTCGTCGCGTGCTCCGCTCTCGGCGCACTCCACAAACGCGACGATCCGAAGACGATCCTCCATGAGGACACCGACAACGCCGGCGCCTGCCACCGCCGGGTGCTTGAGCAGCACGTTCTCCATGTCAACGGGCGACACCCACAAGCCACTGACCTTGAACATGTCGTCAGTGCGTCCGACATACGCGTAGATTCCATCGCCGTTTCGCTCGAAGCGGTCACCAGTGGCAAACCACTGCCCGCGCATCCGCATCATGGCCTTCTCGTGCTCATGCCAGTAGAGGGCGGCGCAAGAGTCTCCCCGCACCTCCAAAGCTCCAGAAGACGGGCCCTCGAGTACCACACCGGCATCGTCAACCAGGCGTAGCTCATAACCGGGAACCGGACGACCGGTCGAGCCGCGCACCGCTTCGCCAGGACGGTTCGAGCAGTAGGCCTGCAGCATCTCGGTCGAACCGATCCCCTCGACGATCTCCAAGCCGAAGCGCGAGCGCCAACGATCAAAGGTACTCCCAGGCAACGGCTCTGCCGCCGAGATACACAGCCGCACCGAGTCAAGGGCGCCATCCGCCTCTCGGTCTGCTGCGAGCAAACCGTACAACGCCGGCACCGAGCAGAAGACGCTCGGTCGATGCTCACGCAGCGTCTGCAGCAGACGCTCCGTCCTCGGCGGCCCATCGAGGAGAATGGCTGTGGCACCAAAGTAGAGAGGGAAGGAGAGCGCGTTCCCGAGTCCGTAGGCGTGATACAGCTTGGTTGTCGAGAAGATCCGATCCTGCTCTGCGATATGAAGTACATCGCGTGCAAAGGCCTTGCAGGTCACCTCGATACTGCGATGCAGATGCACGACACCCTTGGGCATACCGGTCGAGCCGGAGCTGTAGAGCCAAAAAGCCACGTCGTCGGGATGCGTGGGAACCACGCTGAGCTCATCCTCCTGGGACGCGAGCGCGCTACTCAACTCGATCACACCATTCCTATCCGTCCCGCGCGCGACGTAGCGGATGTCGATCCCGTCGAGCGTGCTCTGCAGAATCTCCAGAGATGACTCCTCGCAGACGATCACCTCGGCATATGAATCCTCGACGATGTGGAGGAAGTGCTCAGCGGTCTCTCGCACACTGACCGGAACCGGCACAGCTCCGATCCGCATCGCCCCCAGGAAGGCAATCGGGAACACTGTGGTGTCATCGAGCACCAGCAAGACTCGCTGTTCGCGACGCACACCAAGTTGGCGCAACAGGTGGCCCATACGGTTGACCTGTTTGAGCAACTGCTCATAAGTGAGAGACTCACTCGAAGTTACATAAGCAACCTTTGCTCCACGGCCCGATTCGACGTTGCCATCAATCAGCAGACTGGCGTTACAGCGATCCGAGCGGCTCATCCGAATGCTCAGGCGACCGCGCCGAGCGGATCATGCGCAGTTCCAGCCAAGACGAACGGACGGTACATACCGGACTGCCTCTCAACGGCAAACGCCTCACATATCAGCAATGCTGGCTGGCCGTTCGTGACTATCCGATAAAGCCGAACGATCGATCTCGTCTGTGCGGGAGCCGTGGCCCACTGTGGTGGTTTACCAAGACGGAACCAAAGCAGCTCGCGGCGACTCTCAATCCGGGCATGTTCAATCGATCCGCCAATACCGTTTGGCGCGCTCTCCAGCAGCCCCAAGAATCCAGCTGGCAACCTGCTGGGAAGAATGTGAGACTCGGCCCAGACCAACGGGACAGATTTACCCGCTCCCATGGTTACACGCCGACGTAGACACTCGGTCGCATCGCCCACGTTAAGGTGGCCGGCGGCTTGCGCAGACAGCCTCATGCGTGTCTGTTCCACAAGCTCGACTGCCACATCGCACAGCGTATGGGCTTCCAGTACGCGCGTCACGGTACCATCGGTGAACAACAGCGTCCGTAGCAATGGATCGAGTGCCGCTAGCTCCAGATTAGGAGGTCCGGCAGCATTAGCGTGTTGCAACGCGAAGTGTCGTTCAGTCAAACGATCCTCCGCGATCACGTCACGCTCGCTCAGATTTGGGACATTCACCGATTGGGAATTAGCACTGGCCAGTGGTTTCATCGACTACTGGCGTGATCGATGTCATGGCTTACCCAACTCGCAAAACTAGACGCGTGCCCCGGTGAAAACTTCTTTCCGGGACATGCCCAAGATCGCGTCCGATTTTCACTGAGAATGTATGGTGCGAGCATGGGGCCAGGATCCTTTATTTGTAACGCAAAACAGTCAGATGCCTCCCGAAAAATCGTACTAGCGCGTCGTATGCCCGTGAGTGGTCAATGTGCTCAGCCTCGCACTGGAAGATTGAGCAGACTGCTCAATCTCACCACGGATCGGACTTCTGCGGGCCACACCCGACCGCCTCACAGCCAAAGGTTTCTGATTTTCTGCGTCGGTATCATCCGCACTCAGCATCTCCAACCGAAGCGCCACTTCCAATTGCGCCGAGCAAGAGTGGAGTGGTCGGCCAAGCCTCTCCTCGATCTCACGCAAACGACTTTCAACTGTGTTGCGCACGACACCCAAGCGTTGGGCGGTGGAGGACACGTTGCGCCTTGCATCGAAATAAGCGCGCAGCGTATCGCGCGCAGATTGTCCCCTGTGTCCCAATCCGTCGAGTGGCGAGAGAAAGGTGTCTACTAGCGAGCTGGCCATCGCGTCATGCTGCAACACGGCTGCCTCCAGCACAACATCGGAGCAGCGCACGAGGCCAGGGGGCTTGCGCCGAGCTACGAGCAGTGCCGCTTGGGCTTCGGTGTGCGTCAAACGCCATCCGTCAATTCCCCATCGCGGCTCGCCCGTAGCGATTCGAACTCCTGGAGGACGCTCCTTTGCAATACGCTCGATCGCAGCCGCCGTCGGCTTCGCGCGACGACCGAACCAAACCCATGTCGCCCGCTCACTATCAGACACGGACAAGCACCCACGAGCGAAGACCGCATTCACCCTTCTCACGAACTCGGCAGACCGAGGACCTGTCGCTATCACCCCCAGATGCCAAGAATCGAAGTCATAGCCGAACTCTGCCGAGACAGTGACGTCAAGCTGCTTGCCGCCCAGCAAGCCACGTACGAGCTCGATGCGACGCTGCTCGGGTGAACGCCCCCCCCAGTCGACCTCACTGGCATACGCCTCGACCACCGTCGCCGTGAGAAGTTCGAGCAGGGGGGTCTGCGTCCGACGCAAATCACGGTGCAGCGAAGCCTTGTCGCCAGAGAAGCCACTGCGAAGCGCCTCCTCCATTATGAACTCAGCCAACAGCGCCTGGCCGGCGATATAGCGACGCAGTACCGTGTCCAGACTGACGCCCAAGCGCGCGGCGCGGCGCGCCTGCTCAACAGTCGCCGCCGGACTCTCCTCAAGCGATCCCTCGGCCTTCTCGAGGCCAATAAGCCCGAACTCGACAGCTGCCGAGACGGCCGCGCGTAGCCCATCAACGTATTCGAGGTCATCCTCGCCCACATGGCTGGACCCGGTGTCACAGATGCGAGCGAAGATCTCCTCCTCGATCTCCCGGCGTCGCGCTCGGAGCCGTTCGACTACGCCGGCCCGTACATCCTCAAGCGAGCCACGATGGTCCTGATCGGCCCGGTTCATCCGCTATCTCCCCAGAGCCATCCTGCTCGCGGTGCACGCGGTACCCAGAGACCGATCGCCTGCGCAGTCCCGGCGAAGACGCGGCCAGCCGCGCCGCTCCAACCGTAGCTCCGCAGGTTGGCGCTGGCGCTACATATCCACGAGCCAGCCCCAGAGCACTCCCGACCACCCATCTGACCCTCCCCCAAATCGACCGTCATGCTCGTCGCGAGGCCCCTTCTTCTAGGCTGGTGAGAAACAACACTAGAGATACTAAGACGAAGACAACACAGTTGTCAACCAAAGCCTCCCCGAGACTGGCCGATCCCCGGCGGAACGCCCGTCCAGACGCCGACCATGAGCTCGCTGATCTCCTACGAGGTCCACCGCACAGATCCCATAACCACAGCTTCCGCACTGCTGATAAACAGCAACGGTTGGTTTTATAGGTGGGGACCTTCTACAACGCGCGGAGCGCCGTCGAGCCTCATCCGGATCCAACCGGCGCCTTCGAGTCATGACTGGCGAGAGTCTCGGCTATGAGGTCTATCAGTGTCCCCGCTCTGTCCAACGCGCGATCGAGTAGGAGGAAACCATGCATTTGGTCCTCCGCATGGATGTGTTCGACCGCGACACCTGCGTCTGCGAGCTTACGTGCGTAGGCGATACCTCCGTCTCGCAGGGGATCGAACTCGGCCGTCAGCAGGAATGTCGAGGCCACTTCGCTCAGATCCTCCGCGGAAAGGGGGAAGAGATAGGGGTCGCTTGGATTGTGCTCAGGCGGCAGGTAGTTTTCCAACGACCACCGCACAAAGCGTGCATCCAACGTATAGCCGCTGCCATGCTCGTCATAGGAAGCCCAGTGGTCGCTCATGTCGACTATCGGGTAAACAAGGATCTGCAATGTCGGCTGGGGCGCACCAAGATCCCTCAGCAGCAGCGCGAGACAGGCCGCCGTAGCGCCGCCGGAGCTTTCACCGATCAGAGCAATTCGAGATGCGTCAAACTCTAGGCGCGAGGGATTGTCAAGCAGCCAGCGATATGCGAGGTAGGCGTCTTCGAGTGCGGCCGGATGCCGATGCTCGGGGGCTCGGCGAAAATCCAGGGCGGCTATAGACCAGCCTGATCTTCGCGCAATACGACGGCATAGTCGATCGTGGGTGTCGAGATCGTTGAGTGTCCAGCCGCCGCCATGCAGGAATAGCGCTACGGGACGCGTGTTCTCAGCAGGACGATACAGACGCAAGCCAAGATCTCCGTGAGGTGTAGGTAGAGAGATGTTCTCGACGCTATGCAGTGCAATTGGCTCGCCCCTAGTTACGAATGCCGCTCTCATTTGCTCGCGCGCCTGCTCTATGGAGAGCGCATATGGCTGCGGAGCCCCACCGGCGCTCATCACTTCGAGCAATGCTCGAGCCTGCGGATCTAGCTGAGGAGCCATTAGCGCATAAGCATGGCAAACTTCAGACCGCGCTCACGGCGATCGCGGTGACGATCAGGCCATCGCTCACCATCCACGTTCCCGAGAACCCAGTCAGGGGTGTTCCTGCGACCACAGGACCGGAAACCAAGAGACGGGCCGTGAAGACGCGTGAGCTCGGATCGAAAGTTATTCGCGCGTCTTCGAAGCCCAGCCAGCGTTTGGCCAGCGGAAACCAAGCCTTGTACACGGACTCCTTTGCGCTGAACAGGAGGCGATCCCAATGAACATCCGCATATTCTGCGCTCAGGGTTCGCAGCCCCGGCAACTCCTCCGGCCGAGCGATGTCTGCTAGCAGACCCTCGGGCAGCGCGCCGTTCGGCTCGGCGTCGATGCCGAGCGTAAGGACCTCGCTCGACCGCGCTACCGCGCACGCCCGGTAGCCGTCGCAATGTGTGATGCTCCCGACCACGCCTTGGGGCCATAGGGGCTCGCCGCGCTCACCAGAGAGGATCGGGACAGCGGCGATGCCAATCCGTCCAAGCGCCGCGCGAGCGCAGGCCCGAGCCGCGGTGAACTCGCGCCGGCGCTTTTCGACGGCGTTGGCAACCAGGGCCTCCTCCTCAGGGAAGAGCTTCACAGCCAGGTCGTCGTGGCGGCTCTCGACCGCAGCTACGCCGGTGGGAAGCAACTGCTCGATCACGTCGATTGCAGGCCGGGGGCGATCATCCGCGGCAGGGGTCTCGCGGAGCCACGTCGATGCCACTCACGCGGATACCCGAGCGACACCTCCTCGAACCTGACTCCATCGTGCCAGGTCGTACGGGGGATGTGGAGATGGCCATACACGACTACCTCTGTGTTGAAGCGACAATGCCAATCCGCAGTCTGTGTCGTGCCGCACCATTGCGCGAACTCTGGGTGAAACAGCACCCTGGTGGGGGCATCGATCAGAGGGAAGTGGTTGAGCATCACAAGTGGAATGTCGGACTCGCACTCTTCCAAGCGTGCTTCGGTATGTACAACCCTGTCACGACACCACGCCTCACGAGTGAGGAATGGATCGGGATGCAGCAAGAACTCGTCGCTGCACACAACCCCGGCCCGGTGTGCAATCGCCAGCGCCTGCTCCTTTGTGGCGGCGATGTTGCGGCCAAACGAATAGTCGTAGAGCACGAACAGCGGCGCCACCTTGAGCTGGCCATCCACGCCCTCCCACACAGGATATGGGTCCTCGGGCGTCAGCACTCCGATCGATCTGCATATGTCCACCAGATGCAGATATCGTTGCTCGCCGCGCAGCTGCGGCTTTTCGTCGGGAAGCGTCCAGAGGTCATGGTTGCCAGGCGCCCAGAGCACCTTTGCGAACCGCTGGCTGAGCAGCCCAAGGGCCCACTGGAAGTCAGCCAGGGTCTCGCTGACATCCCCACAGACGATCAGCCAGTCGGCGTCGCACTCCGGTCGCAATTGCTCCACGATCGCTCGGTTCTCCGGATGGGTGACATGCAGGTCGCTGACCGCTAGCAAGCGCCCGCCAACGCCACCTCGGAGACTCATCGGCCGATCTTATCGACGCCCCGCACGCCCACCCGCGCTCGATCCTTGCGGTACTGTCAGGCACCCGCCCAACGTCCACCGCCTGAGAACGACCGGGAGGTCGCCACAGATGCCGCCCTTGATAACTCGCGAGGAAGCCCTTCAGCTCGGCGAAGTCGAGGACCACACCGAGATCGAAGCGCTCATCGACCGCGCTTGGGCGGCTCGCGTCGAGCGCTTCTCGGACTCGACCGACATGTGCTCGCTGGTGAACGCCAAGTCCGGCGGGTGCGCTGAGGACTGCGGCTTCTGCGCACAGTCGCGCTTTGCCGAGGCCGAGACACCCTTGCACGCGATGATGGACCCCGAGCAGATCCTCGAACACGCGCGTGCAGCCGAGGCTGCCGGCGCTCATCGCTTCTGCATGGTCACCCAGGGACAGGGCCTCTCCAAGCGCGACTTCGAGAAGATCCTCGAGGGGGCGAAGCTGGTGGCCGAGAAGACCAACCTGAAGCGCTGTGCCTCGGTCGGACACATGTCTCCCGCACGCGCCAAGGCGCTGAAGGAAGCCGGCATCCAGCGCGTACACCACAACGTGGAGACGGCTGAGAGCTACTACGACGAAGTCTCTAGCACCGTGCGCTACGAGGGACGGCTGCGCACGATCCAAGCCGTGCGCGAGGCAGGGCTGGAGACTTGCGTCGGGGGCATCCTCAATCTCGGTGAGAGCCGCGAGCAGCGCGTTGAGATGGCCTTTGAGCTGGCCGCGATCGATCCCACCAGCGTGCCGATCAACCTGCTCAACCCGCGGCCCGGCACGAAGTTCGGCGACCGCGAGTACATTGATCCCTGGGAGGCTGTCAAGTGGGTTGCGATCTTCCGTCTGATCCTGCCTGAGGCGCTTTTTCGTCTTTGCGGCGGACGCGTGGAGAACCTCGGCGAGCTGCAGCCGCTCGCGGTCAAGGCCGGGCTCAACGGCGTGATGATGGGCAACTTCCTGACGACGCTCGGATCGAGCCCAGAGGAAGACCGCGGGATGTTCGAGGAGCTTGGCCTGAACGTCGCTCGCCAAAGTGATAATGGCGCCAACCCGCGACCCGACAACCGCTCTGGCTGGCTGGACGGCGAGACGCCGGATGTGGTCGAGGAGCTGCTGGAGGGCAACAACGGACAGATTGCCGGAACAGAGGGCCTGGAGATTCGTATGTGGGACCCCTCGACCCAGCTGCGCTTCAAGGCCAAGCGGGCCGTGCCGCCGCGGCCTGACGGGGCTCGCAACGCGGTGCCCGCCGGCTGGGGCGACTGACCGGGACCGGGACGGGACGGGCGCGCTGCCATGAAGCGCTGCTATCACCGCGATCTAGGAAGGCGGGGGTTGGCCACGAGCGAGAGATGCCTACCGAGCCGCGACGAGCTGCGCCGATGAGCGACATCGAGGAACGTTTGGCCGAGCTCGAGCGACTTGGCTTGCGTCGGCGCCCGCGGACGGTCTTCGGACCCCAGGGGCCACGTGTCCTGCTCGACGACGAGCCGGTGCTGCTGTTGTGCTCGAACAACTACCTCGGACTGGCCGATCATCCCCAAGTTCGCGAAGCGGCGGCCGAGGCGGCGATGAGCTTGGGCGTCGGGGCCGGAGCGTCGCGACTGGTGTCGGGCACGATGACGATCCATCGCGAGTTGGAGCGGCGACTCGCCAAGTTCGAGGGCAGCGAGGCGTGCCTGCTGTTTGGATCGGGCTATCTCGCCAACCTCGGCACGATCGGCGCGCTGGCCGGACCCGGCGACACGGTCTTCTCCGACGAGCTCAACCACGCCTCGATCGTCGACGGCTGCCGCGCCTCGCGCGCCGAGGTGGTTGTCTACCGCCACCTCGACACCGATCATCTGGAGCGCTGTTTGCGCGAGCACGGTGGCAAGGGTCGGCGCTTGATCGTGAGCGACTCGGTCTTCTCGATGGACGGAGACGTGGCGCCGCTCGCGCGGATCGTCGAGCTGGCGCGCGAACACGGCGCACGGACCATCGTGGACGAGGCGCACGCCACCGGCGCTCTCGGAGAAGGTGGACGCGGTGCCATCGCCCTGGCCGGCTTGCGGGGCAAGGTCGACGTACTCATCGGCACGCTCGGCAAGGCACTCGGCTCCTATGGCGCGTATGCGTGTGCGAGCCAGGAGATGGTGCAGCTCCTGGTCAATACCGCCCGCCCGTTGATCTTCTCGACCGCTCCATCCCCGCCATCGGTCGCCGGCGCGTTGGCGGCGCTTGAGCTGCTCGAAGCGGAGCCCGAGCGGGTGGCAAGCCTGCACGGAGCCGCCCGCGCGCTTCGCGGGGCACTGGCCGAGGAGGGCTTTGCGGTCGAGCAGAACGACATGCACATCGTGCCGCTCGTGGTGGGCGACAGCGTGGCGGCGATGCGCCTCAGCCAGGGTGCGCTGGAGCGGGGCGTGTTCGCGCAGGCGATCCGTCCTCCCACCGTGCCGGAGGGCACCTCCAGGTTGCGGCTCGCCGTGATGGCCTCACACACGACAACTGAGCTGCGCGATGCAGCCAAGAGTCTGGCTGAGGCGACGCGCGAGGCGGGTCTCGATCTGACAACGATCGGCTCGCGGCCCACCGGCAAACAGCGGCTCGCCCGGGTCGCCTAGCGCTGCGCGTCAGTGCGTGGACTATTCGTAACCGGTACCGGCACCGGCGTCGGCAAGACGATTGTGAGCGCCGCGCTGCTTGCGGCGATGCGAGCCGCCGGCGAGCAGGTGCGTGCTTACAAGCCCGTTGTCACCGGACTTGCCGAGCCGCCCGGCGCCTGGCCACCGGACCACGAGCTACTTGGGCTTGCCGCCGGAATGGCGCCCGAGGAGGTCGCGCCGTTGCGCTTCGGACCGGCCGTCTCCCCGCATCTAGCAGGCTCGCTGGCAAACGAACCGATTGGCGCCGCTACGTTGGTCGAACGCGCGTGGGCAACCGCGAGCGCCGACGAGACGCTGATCGTGGAGGGCGTCGGCGGGCTGCTGGTCCCCCTCGCCGACGACTTCACCGTGCGCGATCTCGCCGTCGAGCTGGCCCTGCCCCTGTTGATCGCCACGTCACCTGGTCTCGGCACGATCAATCACACGCTTTTGACGATCGAGGCCGCGAGAGCGGTCGGGCTGAGCGTGGCGGCGGTGGTGCTCACGCCGTGGCCGAGCGAGCCATCACAGATGGAGCGGTCCAACCGCGAGACGGTTGCCCGACTCGGAACTATCGAAGTCGCCACACTCGACGGGATCGCGAGCCCCGACATCGCCAATTTGGTGGGTCTCGGCGAACGCGTGCCTTGGCGCGACTGGTTGACACGATAGGCAAGCATCTCAGCAATGACAGCGAAGACGGCCCCGGCGACCACCAACAATGCTAGCAGACAATAGTCGTCATTTACAGGCGACCGCGATGACAGCGCTAGCAACCCGATCAAGATCGCCCTCGCCGATGACATACGGCGGCATCGTGTAGATAAGGTCGCGGAACGGGCGCAGCCAAACGCCGTGCTCGACCGCTGTGGCCGTAGCGGCGGCGATGTCTACCTCGTGCTCCAACTGCACTACGCCGATCGCCCCCAGCACACGTACGTCGAGGACCCCCGGCAACTCGCGCGCGGGCTCGAGCCCAGCGCGCAGATCGCGTTCGATCCGCGCCACGTCCTCGCTCCAGACACCGTCGGCAAACAGGTCGAGCGAAGCCAGCGCGACCGAGCAGGCCAACGGATTGGCCATGAAGGTCGGGCCGTGCATCAGCGCGCCGCCCTCTCCCGCCGAGATCGCCTGCGCAACCTCGCTCGTGCAGAGCGTTGCCGCGAGCGTCATGTAGCCGCCGGTGAGCGCCTTACCGACACACATGATGTCGGGGGCGACTTGCGCGTGTTCACCAGCAAACATCGAGCCCGTGCGCCCGAAGCCTGTCGCGATCTCGTCTAGGAGGAGAAGAAGTTCGTGCTTGTCACACAAACCTCTCAATAGAGAGACACACGTGGGCGAGTGAAAACGCATTCCTCCGGCACCCTGGACAACGGGCTCGACGATCACAGCAGCGAGCTCGTGCGCGTGCTCTGCAAGCAGCTCGGACACGCCCAGCGCCCATGCCTCATCGAGCGGCGCGTCGAAGCCGTCGGGCGGACGCTCGGCAAAGACGTGCTCGGCCAGCACATCGCCGAACATCGAGTGCATCCCGCCAACCGGGTCGCACACCGCCATCGCACCGAACGTGTCGCCGTGATACCCGCCGCGAATCGTGAGCAGGCGACTGCGCTCTGGGTGGCCGACCGCGCGCTGGTACTGCAATGCCATCTTGATTGCCACCTCCACCGACACCGAGCCGGAGTCGGCGAAGAACACGTGCCGCAAGCCATCCGGGGAGATCTCCACCAATCGCTCGGCAAGACGCACAGCCGGCTCGTGCGTCAGGCCGCCGAACATAACGTGCGCCATGCGCTCCAACTGCTCGCGTACAGCCGCGTCCAATGCCGGATGGCGATAGCCGTGGATCGCACACCACCACGAGGACATGCCGTCGATCAGTTCGCGCCCGTCCGCCAGGCGCAGGCGCACGCCCTCGGCTGAGACCACCGGCAACGGCGCCGACGAACCCGGCAGCGCCGAGTATGGGTGCCACACATGCCGCCTGTCGAGCTGCTGAAGCTCGGCCCAGTCGGTCAGCGTGTCAATCCTCGTAAAGGGTGAAGTCCCGCTTGCGAGCTCCGCACACGGGGCAGAACCACGTGTCGGGGATGTCCTCGAAAGCGGTGCCGGCGGGGATGCCCCCGTCGGGGTCGCCCTCCTCCGGGTCATAGATGTAGCCGCAGGACTCGCAGATCCAGCGTTGCAGGGTTTGGGTCGCGCTCATGCACGTAAGACTACCTGGCGGTAGGGTCTTTGGCATGAGCAGCTCGACCCCCGGCGGCGAGGAGCAGGCTGGGCAGGAGCTCGAGCTCGACCGCCACAGCGGGCCGGGTCAGGCGCTCAACCTCGGTCCCGCACAGGAGCCCGGCCAGGGACTCAACCTCGGCGAGGCAACGCCACCGCGACAGGCAGCCACGGTGATCCTGCTGCGCGGCGGAGGGGACACCCTGGAAGTGCTGCTCGTAAAGCGCACCGAGCAGGCCAAGTTCATGGGCGGCGTATGGGTGTTCCCGGGTGGTGCGGTGGATGCCGGCGACCCTTCAGGGCCAGGTGTAGGCGGCATCGACGCACATCGTGCGGCAGCTGCGCGGGAGCTCACCGAGGAGGCGGGCATCACACTTGCCGACCCAGCCGCGCTCGTGGAATTCTCGCGCTGGATCACGCCCGAGGAGGTCTCTATCCGCTTCGACACCCGCTTCTTCCTGGCGGAGTTGCCTGACGGGCAGGAGCCTGTCGTAGACGGCCAGGAGTGCGTCGATCAAGGCTGGTTCACGCCGCAAGCGGCGCTCGACGCATATGGGCGCGAGGAGATCCTGCTCGTCTTCCCCACGATCAAGCACCTGGAGCAGCTTGGAGTGTTTTCGAGCGTGGCCGAGCTATTGGAGTACGCACGTTGCCGCGAGGTGCTGCCGGTGCAGCCGAAGGTGTGGTTCGACGGCGAGGTCGCGCGCGTGGCGCTGCCGGGCGAGCCGGGATACACCTAGCCACATCTGCGCCATCCTCGCGGCGGACTCAGCGCTGAATCGTGCCCATCACATGCGTGACGGCGTTGATCAGCGCCAGATGCGTGAACGCCTGCGGGTAGTTGCCCAGATGCCGTCCACTGGAGGCCTCGAGCTCCTCCGCGTAGAGGCCCAGCTCAGACGAGTAGCCGAGCAGCCGCTCGCACAGGCGCCGTGCGTGCAGATGCTCGCCGATCTCACACATGGCCGAGACGAGCCAGAATGAGCAGATCAAGAACGTGCCCTCCTCACCACTCTGGCCGTCGTCGGTCTCCTCCGTGCGGTAGCGCAGGACCAAGCCGTTCTCGGTCAGCTCGTCGCGAATCGCCATTACCGTAGCCCGCACCCGCTCGTCGTCGGCAGGCAGGAAGCGCATCAAGATGATCAGCAGGTTGGAGGCGTCGAGCGCGTCGGTGTCGTAGTGCTGGCGGAAGACGCCCCGCTCGTCGACGCCCTTCTCGAGGATGTCGGCCTTGATTTCGTCGGCGATCCCTTGCATGCGCTCGGCGTGCTCCTCCTCGCCGCGCCGTTCAGCGAGCCGCGCGGCGCGGTCGCACGCGACCCAGCACATCAGCTTCGAGGAGACGTAGTGGCGCGGCTCGCCACGCGCCTCCCAGATCCCCTGGTCGGGTTCCTTCCACACGCGCGCCGCGCATTCGGCCTGGTCGACCAGCACCGGCCACAGCCGCTCGGGGATGTGATCGCGACGCTTGGAGTGCAGGTAGACCGAGTCGAGCACCGCGCCGTACACGTCGTTCTGGCGCTGGTTGTAGGCGCCGTTACCGATCCGCACCGGGCGCGCGCCCTCGTAGCCCTTGAGGTGATCGAGCGTGGACTCGCTCAGGTCCTTTTGGCCCTTGATCCCATACATGATCTGCAAGGACCCATCCTCGTTGCGCTCCATGTCGGCGACGTACTGGATGAAATCGTCGGCCTCCCAGTCCAGGCCGAGCGCGTGCAGAGCCCACAGGGTGAAGGAGGCGTCGCGCATCCAGCAGTAGCGGTAGTCCCAGTTGCGCGAGCCGCGTGGCGTCTCGGGCAGCGAGGTGGTCGGAGCCGCCACGAGCGCGCCGGTGGGCATGAAGGTGAGACCCTTGAGCGTGAGCGCCGAGCGCTGCAGGTGTGCGCGCCACGGGTGGTCTGGGTAGTTGCCTTCGGCCAGCCATGTGCGCCAGAAGTGGCTCGTGCGATCGATCCGTGCCTCGGCTTCTTCGACCGTGCGCGGGCCGCGCAGCTCTTTGGTCCAAGAGATCGCGCAGAAGCGCTTCTCGCCCTCTTCCATCGTGTGGCGCGAGTGCGCGCGATTGCCCTCGATGCCCATGCGCGTATCGCTGAACAGGCGAAACGCCGTACGCTCGTTGGTTGCGTCCAGGCCGTGGCCGTACTCGTCTTCGACGTGACTCCACTGTGCAGCGGTGGCGCCGTAGTCGAGCATCGGCTCGCACACCATCTCCACCTGCACCTGGCCCTGGATGCATTCGACGATTCGTACGAGCAGGTGGTCGGCGTCGAAGTCGGTGGGCGGACGTGTGTGGGTGCTACCGCGCTCCACGTCGTGCCAGTCGCTGATCGTAAGCGCATCCACCACGCGCAGCCATCCCTGAGGCGTCATCCAGGTCGTCTCGAGCACGTTGGTGCCCGGCAGATAGCGCCGGCCGACGGGCACGTACATGCCGTACGGCCCAACCCTGAAGCTCCCGGCGCCGCGGTCGAGCATCGCGGCGAAGACCGAAGCGGAATCGAAGTGCGGCAGGCACATCCACTCGATCGCGCCATCGGAGGCCACGAGCGCGCCGGTGTGGCAATCGGAAAGAAAGCCGTAGTCAGCGATCGGCGGAAACGGCGAATCTCCAGCAGGGGCTGGGATGACCGACCCTCCGGGCTGCACCGCCGGCGTGTCGGATGCTCCCGCTTGCGGAGCGCTCGAGGAAGGACTGCTCATGAAGCGGGCACAAGCTTTCGAGGTGCGCTCATAGTGCCTGTGGACTTCGAGGTGGGAGCGCTCATCGCGCAAACGGTAGCGGCAGGCGGCCTTCTTCGGCCAGCTTGTCGAGATGCGCGGCGAGCGTGATAGCCGCAAGTGGGCGCAGCTGCTCGGGCACATCCGACCATGCGGCGTCCAGTAGCGCCTGCTCTCCGCGACGACCTTCGGCGATCGCCGCGAGCAGACGACGCTCGCGATCGAGGCGGTGCTCGATGTATTCGCCGATACGCTCCCCAGGCGTCCAGATCGGTGGGCCATGGCCGGGACAGAGAACCTCGAGCTGACGTTCTCCCAGTCGCCGTAGGCCATTCAGGTAGCCGGCGAGCGCACCCGGGTCGGGGGCGACGAACACGCTGCCTTCGCCCAGGATCGCGTCGCCGGGAAAGCAAGCCCTACCTGCGATCAGGGCGAAATGATCGGGCGCATGGCCAGGCGTATAGAGCGCCTCGAATGGCCCGAAGCGCACTCCGTCGGCCAGCTCGACGTCGGCGCCGCCACGACCGGCGGCGAGCGGCGCGGGGAAGCGCTCGCGCAGCGACGCCACCGCCTCGGAATGATCGATGTGGTCATGGGTGAGGACGATCCCTCCCAGTCCACCACGCCCTTCGAGCGCGGTAATCAGGCACTCCAGATGAGCCGCCAGCTCGGGACCCGGATCGACGACCCAAGCCGGATCGCGTCCTACCACCCAGCTGTTGGTGCCCGACATCGTGAGCGGGCCGGGATTCTCGGCACGTAGGCGCAGGACGCCAAGGCTCTCCAGTCGCTCGTCCTCTGTTGTGTCGTTACTCATGACGCGACGTTAGCCGAGCAGGGCCCGCCCGACAATGTTGCAACCGCTACTTGGACATGCGAAGCCTGTTAAGGGAGTAGGCAGCACCATCCCAAGGAGATAAACATGGCCAGATCCGAGCACGTCAACCCGAGCGCAGCCCACAGCCGCACCGGCGATCCACAGGCGCACGCCCGACGCGCGCGGAATCGTCGATTCGTCCGTCGTGGCAGGCGCTCCCACACTCTCAGCCTCCTCGTGGGCTTGGTCTGTCTGGCGATCGCCGCCGTAAGCTTGCCGGCTGGCGCTTTCGCGGCCCCAAAGGTGACGGTCAAGGCGAAGATCCTGCCGGTCCTCAAGAATCCGGCCTCACCCAAAGGCGGCTCCTACCCCAAAACAGGCAACATCCTTGGCGCTGGGGCGTCGGTTGAAGCGCAGATGACGATCAGCGGCACCGAATATGGCGGCTTTCCATCGCCGCTGACAGGGGTGGTGGTGTATCTGCCGTCAGGCACAAAGCTTCATCCACAGGGCTTTGCGACCTGCTCGAACGCGGTCCTGGAAAGCCATGAAGTGCAGAACTGCCCAAAGAAGTCGGTCGCAAGCCCGAAGGGCGAAGTGCTTGGCGTCGTCAGTTTCGGCGGCACACGTGTACAGGAGAAAGCAACCGTTCAAGCGTTCTTCACGCCGGGCGGAAAAATCGCCTTCTTCACCGAAGGCCGGGAACCGGCGGTGCTTGAAGTTCTCTCCACAGGCGACTTCTCAGGCGCCTCGAACCCCTTTTCCCAGAAGCTGAACGCGGTCGTGCCGCTTGTTTTGACCGTGCCCGGCGCGCCATACGCTTCGGTGCTGTCGATCAAGATCAGAGTCGGTGCCGCCTATATGAAGGGCAAAAAGTTGATCTCTTACGGCACCGTGCCGAGCAAGTGCCCGAAGGGCGGCTTCCCAGCCAAGACCGAACTGAAATTCCTCAGCGGGGAAACCTCGACTGTCAGCATCAAGGTGCCCTGCCCGAAGAAGTAGCGATTCATGCCACCTGAGACACCGGGTGCGGGTCTCCCCGCCAAGCCTCGCGTAATTCAGGCTTGGCGGTAGTCAAGCGTCCTGGCTGCTGGGGACAGCCGGGAGAGTTCCCGCCAGGGATTGGCGGGAAGCGGGAGGAACGGGAGAGGACGAGCGCGTAGAGAAGCCTCCCGGGCATTGACTGCCCGGGAGGCCATCTACCGGGGGAGGCGCTCCCCAGTAGTGGGTGTCGCGCGAGGGCTTAGTAAACGTCGCGATCGCGCACTTCGCGTTCGACCGGCGCCACACCTCGCCTGCTGGCCCAAGCGCCAAACCACAGCAGCGAGAGCAGCAAGCCAACGACACCTACGACGATCAGCACGAGGCCCACCGTCTGCAGGTTGACGCCGCTGACTGTGGCCGTCACTGCGTACCGCAAGATCGCGCCAACCGCGATCAAGAAGAGTGAGGTTCCATATGTCATAGCGTCGGATATGCCCCCAAGCGCGCCTCTTCAACCCCCAATCTCGCGGCGCCGATGCTTATGCGAACATACGTTCGTGCGCTGGAGCAATCTGACCGAGAAGGCTGACGAGCAGCGTCGCCTGCCCGGCTACCGTGACGAGGCCGTCGTGCGCCATTTCGACGCACCAGAGGCACTCGATACTCGCTTCTACGAGGTCCGCGCCCGCTCCGTGCTCAACCGTGTTCCCACTCGCTCGCGCATGCCGTTCAGCTGGACGATCAATCCTTACAGGGGATGCAGTCATGCGTGTGTCTATTGCATGGCGGGAGAGACGCAGATCCTGATGGCAAACGGGCGCACCAGGCCACTCGCCGACCTCGCCGTTGGCGATGCGATCTACGGGACAATGCGCGTCGGCGCCTACAGACGCTTCGTCACGACCCGGGTGCTCGCAAAGTGGTCAAGCATCAGGCCTGCTTACTCGGTGGAGCTTGAAGACGGCACTCGGCTCATCGCTAGCGAGGATCACAGGTTTCTCACGCAGCGCGGATGGAAGCATGTGATTGGCGCAGAGTCGGGGCCACTGCAGCGACCACATCTCACGATTGGCAGCAGACTGCTCGGACCTGGCGGCTGCGTGCTACCGCCCGAACTCGATAGCGACTACCGTCGTGGCTACCTAGCTGGACTGATTCGTGGGGATGGGACTATCGGCTCATACACGTATGAGCGGCCAAACAGAGGCCTCTCTACGGTGCACCGCTTTCGCCTCGCCCTTGCAGACATCGAGGCGCTAGACAGGGCCCAGGAGTACCTCTCCGACCTTGGCGCGGAGGTCGATAGATTCATGTTCGCCGAAGGAACCGGAAGGTACAAGCCCATCACTGCGATCCGTACGTCGGCCCGACTTGATGTCGAGCGGGTCAAGGAGCTGGTTGGTTGGCCGACGATGGTTCCCAAGCTTTCGTGGGTCAAGGGCTTCCTGGCCGGCATCTTCGATGCAGAGGGTTCTTGTAGCGGTCATATATGGCGCATCTCAAACACAAATTCCGAGATAGTGGCGTGGATCAAGGCCTGTCTCGGGCGCCTTGACTTCGACTACGCCGTCGAGCCGCTTCTCAAGCACAACGGACTTGTCAGCATTCGGCTTCGCGGGGGCCTTCCTGAGCGAATGCGCTTCTTTCTCGGCACGAATCCGGCGATCACAAGAAAGCGCTCCATTGAGAACAGTGCCCTCAAGACACATGCCAAGCTGGGTGTTACAGGAATCCGATCACTGGGATTTGTGGCGCGAATGTATGACATCACGACGGAGACTGGCGACTTCATTGCAAATGGAGTGGTCAGCCACAACTGCTTTGCCCGACCCACGCATCGCTATCTGGGCTTCGACGCCGGCCGCGATTTCGAGCGTGAGATCGTCGTCAAGGTCAACGCGCCCGAGGTGCTGCGCCGCGAGCTTGCGCGTCCATCATGGAAGCGAGAGCATGTCGCCCTGGGCACGAACACCGACCCCTACCAATGGGTCGAGGGCCGCTACCGGCTGATGGTGGGTATCTGGGAAGCGCTGCGCGACGCCGCCGGCGGGGCCGGCAATCCCTGCTCTGTGCTCACAAAGTCGCCCCTCCTGCTGCGTGACCTGCCGCTGATGTTGCAGATAGCCGAGCGCACCGCAATCAGCGCGAGCCTGTCGATCCCGACACTCGACGAGCGTGCCTGGCGTGCCACCGAGCCTCATACCCCCAATCCCCGCGCCCGCCTGGAGGCGGTCGCGGAGCTCAATCGCGCCGGCATTCCGACGGGCGTATTGATCGCACCGCTGATGCCAGGCATCAACGACAGCCCCCAGCAGCTCGAGCCGCTGCTGCAGGCGGCAATCGATGCCGACGCGAAGAGCATCGGAGGGGCCGCTCTGCACTTGCGCGGTGAGGTCAAGAACGTGTTCATGGACTGGCTGCGTACTCAGCGCCCGGAGCTCGTGCGCCGCTACGAGGATCTCTACGAGCGCGGCGCCTATGCACCGACAGATGAACGTCAGCGCCTCGCCCGCCTCGTGCACCGACCAGGGACCAAGAGCCGATTCAGACTGCTACAGAAGTCACCCGCCCAGTCCTTGGACAAGCCAATCCAGACTGATGCCGCTCAACAGAGCTTGTTTTGACCTTCACGATCCGCCAGTCGCCCCTAAGGAGAAGACAGCCTCAGGACTCGCGGAGCTGAATCCCGCTGCGTACGCGGCCACCGAGGCACTAGTACACGCGGCTGCGTTCAACGCTTTGAGCGGCGATCGAGACCGACCTGACGGTCGGGAAACTTCGGGCCGCGCGGGCGCCCGCGTAACACACGAAGGACTCGGCCGTTGTACCGATGATGGGTGCCATCGACCCGCCGGCCTCTCGCGCATTGCCCATCGACTCGGCCCGGGAGCCGGCCTGTGCACATGCGCTCTTGGAGAATCACGTCAAGCTATCCGTCATGGGCTCACCGGTCGCACGCTCGCGCAAGCTCGATTCGCTGGATGACAGGGAGCTGGCGAGGCTGGCGACCGCCGGCGGCGGTCACGCCTTCGCGGAGCTCTACGACCGCCACGAGCGACGTGTCTATGGCTTCTGCATGCGGATGCTTGGCAGCCCACATGACGCCGCCGACGCCACCCAAGAGACATTTGTTCGCCTACTCGGGCGCCTGCCCTCGCTCGAGGGACGCGAGCTCAACTTCGCCGCATACGCTCTTACCGCGGCCCGCAACGCGTGCTACGACATGATCGAAGGCCGACGCAGAGTTGAGCCTGTCGCCGAACAAGCTGACGGATCTCCCGGCGGCCGGCACAGCTCTCCTGACGAGAATCTGGAGCGCGACCCTGAGCGGGCCGCCCTGCTCGCCGCCGCCCGCGAGGATGTGCGCGCGGCCAACGCGGAGCTGCCCGCGCGCCAACGCGAGGTGCTTGCGCTGCGTGAGGTCGAGCTGCTCTCCTATGACGAGATCGGTGAGCTCATGGGCCTCAACCGCAACGCTGTCGCACAGCTCGTCTCGCGGTCGCGCATCAAGCTGCGCGATCTGTTGCGCGGCTCGGCGCTTGCCTCCGTGAGCGCCTCCTCGGAGGACTGCGCCAGAGCACTGCCTTTGCTGGCAAGCATCCAGGACGACGAACGCGAAGATGCCGCCCAGCTTGACTGGGTGCGTGCGCACCTCGCGACATGCGACACCTGCCGACTCAGCCAGGCCGCTATGCAGGAGGCCGGCATCTCCTACCGTGCGCTTGCCCCGATCGCGCCGCTGCTGTGGTTGCGTCACGCGACGATCGCCCGCGCCGCCGAATTCGTGGGCGCCAACTGGAGCCATATCGCAGGCCCGTCCTCAGTGAGACAGGGGCCAACTGGCGAGCAAACGCCGGCACACGACTCTTCCTCCTCGGCCTACGGCTCAGCAGGCAATACTGCCGACGAGCAGGCGCTCCAACCGGTGGACGCCCGATCAAACATCACTGCCCACAGCGGCAGTGCGAAACTTGCGCGCTGGGGGGTAGTCGGCGTAGCCCTACTCGCGATGTGCCTGGTGCTTGTAACCATGACCGGCATCACACGCGATGGCCATGTCTCATCCCAAGCCCTGCCGCCTGACGGTGCGATCACGCAACCGGCCACCGAGTCGACCCGCGTGCGCCAGACCCACCACGCCGCCACTGCACTCACCATCCCAAAGTCTGTTCAGCCGCTTGCGGTCCACGACGCCGGCTCCCCCGCTGCCACACTCGTCACGGTCCCATCCAAGAAAGCTCCCACGCGTCGCGTAGCCAACCATCGCCATCCTCAGAAACCGCCAATCCGTCGGGCGCCAACCCATCGGCCGGCGCCCCCGGCAGCGACCACACCGCCTTCCACCACCGGTACGACCCCAAATCCCCCCACGTCCACTGCCCCGTCAACAACAACGCCGCCAACCCAAACCACACCCCCTCCCACCCCACCTGCCACCTCAGGCTCTGGCGAAACGACCGAAACGACGACCACATCCGCTCCGCCTGAAAAACCTGGCTTGATTCCTTAGCGCCGGCTTGTCCAAGGTCGTAAGGAGCCGGTCAAGATTTTTTCGCCGTCCCGCGTAATTCGCGGCGCGAACCCCAGTTTCGTCTCGCACAAGCCAATTGCGCCCGCCTCAGCGGGCTCATCACAGGAGGTATTTGCGAGATGGTGCTCAACCGGATTTTCAAACCACTGCTCGGCCTTGCCATGACGGCGGCCACGCTCGCCGTGGCGGCTCCCGCCCAAGCCGCGCCGCGGTGGCTCACGCCGCAAACGCTCTCACAGCCAGGCCAGGATGCAGGCCAGCAACAGGTCGCCTTCGACCAGGGTGGCGACGCCGTGGCGGTCTGGCAGAGCACCGGCGGGCCGCAACCGGTGATCATGGCCGCCGCGCGCCCCGCTGGAGGTGCCTTTGGCATTGCGCAAACGCTGTCCGATCCCAGCTCCTATTCGATGTCACCCGAGGTCTCGAGCGACGCCCAGGGCAACTCGATTGCGGTGTGGCTGCATTTCGACGGCGCCAATGCGCGCATCCAGGCCGCCTACCGACCCGCCGGCGGATCATTCGGGTCGCCGCAGACGCTGTCGGCCGCGGGCTATGAAGCAAGAGAACCGCACGTTGCGATGAACGCCGCGGGAGAAGCGGTGCTCGTCTGGAGCCTCGGCTCCGGTCTCAACGAAGAGATACAAGCGGCCACGGCCGCTCCAGGCGGAGTCTTCGGCGAAGCCCACGACCTCACGACCTTCACGACCGTTGCCAGCGTCCCGCGGGTCGCGCTCGACTCCCACGGCGACGCGATCGCCGTATGGGACGGCTGGGATGGATCGAACATTCGCATCGATGATGCCTTGCGGCCCGCGGGCGGGACCTTCGGCACGCCCAGCTTCCTCTCGCCTTCCGGCTACAACGCGGACACGCCGCAGATCGCGTTTGACTCCAGCGGCAACGCGCTCGCGGTGTGGCGCTTCGACGGATCCCCCGCCAGCACGATCCAGGGCGACTACCGCCCCTCCGACGGTGAATTCGATGCTCCCCAGACAGTATCCGCGCCCAGCTCCCAGCCTGCGCAAGCGCCGCAGGTAGCCTTCGACGCGCAGGGCGACGGCGTTGTTGCCTGGCAGCAATCCGATGGCAGTGAACTGCGCATCGATGCAAGCGTCCGCACACCGGGCGCCACAGGCTCATTCGCGAGCCCCAGCACGCTCGACCCGGGCGGCCAAGAAGCCTTTGAACCACGCATCGCCGGCGACGGACTGAGTGGGACGATCGTCAGCTGGAAGACGTTCAACGGCGCCACCAACACTGCCCAGGCAGCGGTGCGCCCAGCAGGCGGCAGCTTCGGCCCCGCAACAACGGTGTCCGCGACTGGGCCGCAGGAAAGCTCACCCGAGGTGGGCATTGACGCGCGGGGCAACGCGATCGCCGTGTGGTCGCGCTCGAATGGTCCCAACTACCTGCTCGAAGCCGCCGGCTATGACGCCGCCGGACCGCTGCCACGCGGGCTCACGCTTCCCTCGCAGGGTCTCGTCGGCCAGCCGTTGCAGTTCTTCGTGGCGCCACTGGATGTGTGGAGCCCCGTTCTATCCGAGGGCTTCTCCTTCGGAGACGGTGCCTCCGCCGATGGTGTCAGCGTCACACATACCTATGGCGCACCTGGCAGCTATCAGGTGACGGCCACCGCCACCGACGTACTTGGCAACACGACGACCGTCACGCGCACACTCATTATCGGTGCGCCAACCGTCGTTGGCGGTGTGCCGAGCATCGGAGCGACCCGCTGCACATTGAGCACCGCCCGCACCCAGCGACTGCTGAGCAAAGGCACGATCCTCGCAAGCGCCGACTGCGCGACGAGCCTCGAGGCCGAGCTGGGCGGGCGCCTGACGGTACGCGTCGCGAACCAAGGCGCCCACGGCAAGCACGCCAAAGGCTCAACCGTGCACAGCTTCACGTTGAAGGGTACGCGGGTGGACGTACTCGCCGGACATCGGATCGAAGTTCACCTGAGGCTCTCCATCTCCTCGCTGCGCACTGTGCTCGGCGCGCTGGAGCAGCACCGGCAAGTGGGGCTCTACCTGACGCTTGCGAGCGTCCTTGGGACAACGCCTACCGCGCACACTCAGACCCACCGGGCGAGCATCGTGCTCGCCCGGCACGACCGGTAGATTCACCCCGTGCTTCGTGAGGTCCAGATTCGTGATGAGACGATCAGGCTTGGGCAGTTGCTGAAGCTTGTCGGGATCATCGACAGTGGCAGCGAAGCAAAGGCGTTCCTCGCCGCCCAGCCGGTCTGGGTCAACGGCGAGCAAGAGGCCCGCCGTGGGCGTCAGTTGCACGCCGGTGACACCGTGCGTGTAGGCGAACAGCAACTGTTGGTGGCCCCTCCGTCCTGAGCGGAGGGGCCACTTCGATCGAAGATGCCCACTTGAGATGCCACCCCAAGCTCTAGCCCTGGCGCTCGCCGCCTCCATCTACCCGCCGGCGGTATTGGCGGTCATCGCCCTCGGTCGAGGTTCACAGGTGCGCTCGCGAGTACTTGCCTTCGTGCTCGCCGCGGCTGTGATTACCTATGCGGTCGGCACGATCGTGCTGTTCCTGCTGGACGAAGTGGGCGCCACCGGACCGCATCATCTGACCCCAAGCGCCGCGCTCGATTTGGGCTTCGGCGTGTTGTTGCTGGGGTTCGCGGTCTACCTGCGCCGAAAGCAACCAGCTCCAGAGAAATCGAAGGGCACATCGAAGATCGATCGGTATCTGCAGAGCACGCGACTGGCGTTCGTGCTCGGCATCACGCTCTATGTACTGCCCTCGCCTATCTACATCGCCGCGGTCAAGGAGGTCTCTGACGCGGAACTCTCGACCGGCGGCAAGCTACTGGGGCTCCTCGCAACGGTGGCGGTAATGCTGTGGCTGATCGAGCTGCCGATGCTGGCTCTATTGCTTTTCCCTGCCCGCGCCTCGGATTCGCTCGAGCGGATCAACGCCTGGTTTACGCGACGCGGACGGCTGCTTGCCGTGCTCGCGTGCGCGGCAGCCGGCGTCTACCTGATCATCAAAGGCCTGGTCAACTTGATCAGCTAGTACCGGGCGCCTCAGGGAAGGCACTGCCGATCGCCTCTCCCGCGGAGCCACCGGGCTGGTCAAAGTCGGTCGCGGCGCTCAGCGTCTCCTCCTCCTGCAGACCTGCACGCAAGCCGACGAATGCCACGATCGCCGCCGCCGCCATGATCGCCGCCATCACGTAGAGCACCGAGCGCGTCGCGTAAGCGAAGTCGAGCTGCACGAAGTGGGGAATCGACGCGATGTTCCCACCGCCGGCGCGAGATTGGGCGATACTCGACGCCTCGGCATGCGCCCGCGTGCTGGGCACGCCCTTTTCGATCAGCGACGTGGCGACGCGCGAGCGCATCTGCGAGACCAGGATCGTGCCGAGGATCGCGAGGCCGAGACTGGCGGCGTAATTGCGGACCGTCTGCGTTATGCCGGTCGCCTCTCCATAGGAGAGCCGGGAGGCGCGATTGACCGCATCGGTGCTGGCCGGCCCGAGCATCATCCCCATGCCGGCGCCGGCGAGGATGATGTACCACTGCTGGGCGCCGAAGCTCAGGTCGGTGATCTTTCCCGCCCACAGCCAGAAACCGACGGCGCTCAACGCGCAGCCGAGCACCACAGGGCGCTTGCCACCCACCCTGTCGAGCATGCGCCCGCCGATTTGCGCGGCGATCACGAAGCCGATGAAGAAGTACAGGATGTAGAGACCGGCCTCCGAAGGCGACTTGCCCAAGGCGATCTGTGCGTACTCGCTCGCAAAGAAGAACACCGGGACGAACACCAACATCGAGATGGCGAGCACGAGGTTCTGAACCAGGAACGCCCGGATGCGAAAGATGCTCATCTCGATCAGCGGCGAGACGGTGCGCAGCTCGACGAAATAGAACACCACAAGCAGCGCGGCGCCGACCGCGATGCAGGCTCCGGTGGCCGGATCGCTCCAACCCCACGTGGAGGATTGCTGAAAGCCGAACACACTCAGGGCGACGCCGGAGACGATCAGCGCTAGGCCCCGATAATCCATGCGCGCCGGCTGGTGCTGGGTCCTTGGTTTTGAGAGAACGATCAAGACCAGGGCGATGATGGCAACGGGAATGTTCACCCAGAAGATCGCCCGCCAGGTCCACTGCGTGAGATAGCCACCGAGGATCGGACCAACCGCCGTCAGGCCGCCCGCGATACCGAAGAAGATCGCAAGCGCCTTGCCGCGTTCGCGCAACTCGAAGGTCTGCACGACGATCGCCAGTGCGGCCGGGAACATGATCGCCCCGCCCGCTCCCTGGACAACGCGGAACGTCACGATCCAAGCCTCCGCCAAGTTGCCCTTGGGAGTTAGACCGCACAACGCCGAAGACGCCGCGAACACGACCACACCGAGCGTCACCATCTTGCGGTGACCGACCGTGTCGGCAAGGCGACCGCCGAAGGCAAACAGCGAAGCCAGCGAGAGCAGATAGGCGTTGATCGCCCACTGCGTCCCGGTGCTCGTCAGGCTCAGCTCCTTCTGGATTTCCGGCGCGGCGATCGACACGATCGTCTGGTCGATGAACGTCATCGCGACCGCGAAGATCATCGCCGCGAGGATCAGGTTCCGTGACTGCCCTGCCGTGGTGCTGGCGCTCGGCACACCACGAGGTTAGCTCGCCAACTCCTCGAGTAGTTGACGGGATCTTCATCCACCGTGCCCGGCGGCGTCCCGCGCGGTGGACCGTTTGACCTCGCTACGCGGAGATGACAAGCGGCGCCACGCGGGACGGCTCGCTAGGCGTGAACTGGCTCGCGCTCTGTCACCTGAATCACGCCCGATCGGTTCTTGTGTGAACGCTCGTAGGAGCGAACCTCACCAAGACGGTTCTCGCCGCTCTCGGACAGAGCCGTGCGAATCTCCTCGACGTTCAGCTCGTCGTATCCCGGCCACGGCTCCCGATCGCGCAGGGTGGCGATCTTGCCGAGGATCGTGGAGCGGTCCTGGTTGCGACGCTCATAGGCGTCGATCTTTGCCAGATCGATCTGCGAGAGCTGGCCCAGCCTATCCACGATCTCGGCTGCTGTGAGCTTGTCGTAATCGGCGACGGCGAGGTCGCTCTCGGAGGCCGCAGCGCCCTTGATCTCTGCCTCCACAAGCGCAACACCCGGGACCTTGCGAGCATTGCGCGCCGTGCGACGAGCCTTCCCCTGTGCCTTGCGCGCAGCTTGCTTGCTGGCGTCGGCGACTTCACGCACTGTGTCGGCAGCCCCTGTCTCGGCTAGCTCGTACGAGGAGTCGTACTCGGCATCCACGATCACAGCGGCGAGCTTCGGTATCTCGCGCATCACGCGCTCGAGCATCCGCTCCTCCTCACCGCGAATCTTGATCGCAAGCTCTGCCGTCACGTCATCGCCGACCGAGCGGGCGAGGTACTCGATCGCCGTGTAGGTGGCGATCTCGAGCGCCTCGGTCGCGCATGCGTCCTTTGCGTTCTTGAGGATCTTTTCCTCACCGGTGCTGCCTCGCACGAGCGTAAGCGGCGCCTTGCCGAGAGCAAGAAGCTGGCTGACCGCGCTCTCGGCGATCCCGACCGCCGTTTGCACGACGCTGTCCCCCCCGCCCAAGCTGCTCAGGCGGTTTTTCACGCGTTTCGCGTGATCTCTCGTCTCGCGTAGGTGTGTCTCCAGGGCGGTGCGGTAGTTGCCACGCGGCGTCATCGCGATCTGCGCCTGCAGTTCGCGCACCAGTCCAACCTCGGAGGCGTGCGCCTCCGTGAGGTACTGCACTATCTTCTGCTCGGCCTTGCTCATGCCAGATTCTCCTGTCGGCTAGGGGTGTAGGGATGAGATGCAGCGGTACCCACCCAACCGCCCCGCGAGCGACCTTCCACGGGACCACCTGGCGCGTCTGTCCTCCAGCGCGCATCTCGAGGTGCTGTAGCTGTAGCTACCCCTGACGGCGCTGGCCAAACCCTCGGAGGGCCTACATCGGGCAGCCCAGCGTCCAGCGTGTGAGATTCCCCGCCGACGACGGCTTGCGAGCCGTGAACCTCAGCGTGAGCTTGTTGTAGACCTTCAAGCCCCGCTTACAGCCGCGCGTGTCGTACACCTTGACGCTGACCGGATAGCGGACCACTTTGCCCGACGCGCAGTTGGGCGTGCACGTGTTCGTCTCGAACGTGCCGCTTGCGTTTGCGCTCGCGCCTCCGAAGCTCGACCAGCGCAATCCGCTGAGGACCGTGTTGCCGTCGCCACACGTGAGCGTCACCTGTTTGGGGCGACTGCTGGCCTTGTTGCAGTTGGTGATCTTCACGGTGCCTGCCCCGGAGGCGGCCATTGCGCCCGCGGCAATCATCATCGCTACCAGAGTCGTGAGTATGAGGAAATGTCCTCTGTGGCTTTGCATGCTGTGATCCTCCTTGCGTCGACGGCTACGATCTTCTCGCAGCAATGGTCGCACGCGCTCGGACATATGGGGAGGGGACGGCCACACTGCCCGGCGCAGGCGTGCCGACGACGGCCGCGCGGCGCGATGAGCTCAACGTCTTGCTGGTCGAGGACGACGACGGCGACGCGCTGCTCGTCGAGGATCTGCTCGAAGCCGCGCTTCCCGGTGCTCGACTCACTCGCGCACGCACATTCGCACAGGCCCTCGCCATGCTGGCGAACGACATCGACTGCCTGCTGCTGGATCTGAAGCTTCCCGACGCCGAGGGTCTTGACACCGTCGTGCGCCTTCGTGCACGGGCTCCCGGGATCCCCCTGATCGTCCTCACCGGGCTCAACGACGCGGCGGCAGGAGTCGGGGCGGTCGAGGCAGGCGCCCAGGACTATCTGGTCAAGGGGCATGTGGACGGCGATCAACTGGCTCGAGCGATTCGCTATTCGATCAGTCGCCGCCAGGCCGATGAGGCCAGCCAGCAGCTTCGCCTGGCCCAGGCGCAGTCTCGTGAGGTCACGCGACTGGAACGCGGGCTTGCACCGCGACCGTTGATCGGCGACGACTCCGTATGGATCGCGACTTGCTACCACTCAGGGCGTGACCGGGCGCTGCTGGGCGGCGACTTCTTCGACGTCGCCGAGACGCCTGACGGGCACGTGCGCCTGGTGGTCGGCGACGTCTGCGGGCACGGACCCGACGAGGCCGCGATCGGCGTCTGCCTTCGGGCTGCGTGGAGGGCGCTTGCGATCTGCGGAGTCGAGCGTGACCGGACGATGCGTGCTCTGCAGCGGGTGCTCGAACACGAACGCGAGATTCCCCTGCTCTTCACGACCCTGTGCACACTCGAGATCGAGGCCGGTGGCGCAGGTGCAGAGATGACACTTGCCGGCCATCCGCCGCCGATTCTGATCGACGGCGCCTCGGTGTCGGATTTCTCCGACGTCACCGTCGGGCCGCCGATCGGGCTCGGCGACGGACACTGGCAGCCCACCCGCCTCGATCTGCCCACCGGCTGGGCATTGCTGCTCCATACCGATGGCATCACGGAGGGACGCATCGGGGAGGGATCTGAGCGACTCGGGACGGCCCGGTTGCAAGCTCTGATCTCTGAGTACATCGATGCCCATCCCGACTGGCGCGAGCACCCCGATGACCTGCTGACAGAGCTCATCCAACGAGCAGAAGTGCTCAACGGAGGCGCCCTTGCCGACGACGTGGCAATGGTGCTTCTCGGCTCCCGCGCGCAGGGCCCGGCAGAAGCGTGAGCGCCGGCACTCCGCCCGGGGCAAGCGGTGCTCCATCCCACACCTCGCCCGTAGCCAACGATGTATCCAACACCTCGCCACGCGCGCTTCCACGTCTGCGTGTCGGCCAATGGCTCGGCCTGACGATCGGCGTCCTGCTCCTCTTTGCGATAACCGGAATCGGTCTCGCCCTGATCGCCAACCACAAGCTGAGCGTGCAGCGCGACATCGTGCTGAACCAGGTTGAGCCTGCTCTGCACGACGCCCTCGACCTCGAAGCCGCTCTGGTCAACGAGGAGACCGGTGTACGCGGATACATCATCACCGCCAAGCCCGAATTTCTGCAGCCCTATTACACAGGTCGTGCCGCCGAGACTCGCGCCTACGGCAAGCTCGGCAAGCCGGGCAGGATCACCGGCGTAACCTTGACCGGCGATGTCCACGCGGTACGCGCGCGAGCTCGCGCGTGGCGGCTCGAGTTCGCTCAGCCGACGTTGCGCAAAATCCACATGAGCCACTCAGAATCAGTGGCCGCCAACGTGAAGGGCAAGGCGCTTTTCGACGCGCTGCGTGTCCCGCTCGATCGGCTGCAGGCGACTCTGAACAACCGACTCACCCTTGCTCACCAACAGCTCGAAAACGATGCGAGCTTCCTGCAGCTCGTGCTGCTGGTAGCGGCGGCGCTCATCTTGGGCAGCCTGATCGGAGCGGGCTATCTGCTGCGGCGGATCATTACCCGCCCGCTGGCCGAGCTGGGCCGCGAAGCGGAGCTGGTGGGCGCAGGGAATTTCGAGGAGCCCGTCGGCGCCGCCGCCGGTCCGCGCGAGATCGTGCGACTCGGCAGCGAGATCGACGCGATGCGAGAGCGCATCGTCAACGAGCTCATGATCGTGGAAGGCATCCGCGAGCAACTGGAGGCCCAGGCGCTCGACCTTGAACGTTCCAACACCGAGCTCGAGCAATTCGCCTACGTCGCCTCGCACGACCTACAGGAGCCGCTGCGCAAGGTCGCAAGTTTCTGTCAAGCACTGCAACGCCGCTACGGCGGGCAACTCGACGAGCGTGCCGACCAGTACATCGAGTTCGCCGTGGACGGTGCCAAACGGATGCAGACCTTGATCAACGACCTGCTCGCCTTCTCGCGCGTGGGGCGCAGCGGCCATGCGCTGGAACCTGTGAACCTCAACCTCGTGCTCGCCGAGGCCGAGGCGTCGCTGTCCGGCGCCCTGGAGGAGTCAGGCGCGACGCTGACCGCGGACGAGCTGCCAAACGTGCGCGGTGAGCGCACGCTACTCGTGTCGCTGTTCCAGAACCTGATCGGCAACGCCGTCAAGTTCCGTGGCGAGCAGCCGCCGGTCGTGAACATCACCGTGACTCGCCAGGACGGGAAGTGGCAGTTCAGCTGCGCGGACAACGGGATCGGCGTGGAACAGGAGTACGCGGATCGCATCTTCGTCATCTTCCAGCGGTTGCACACCAAGGAGGCATACCCGGGCACGGGCATCGGGCTGGCGATGTGCCGCAAGATCGTCGAATATCACGGCGGGCGCATGTGGCTCGACTTAGAGCACGCGCCCGGAGCCGAGTTTCGTTTTACCATGCCAATCGCCAAGGAGGAGGAAGCGCCATGATCGTCGAGCTGATCTCGGTCCTGCTGGTCGAGGACGATCCCGGAGACGTACTACTCGTCAAGGAGGCGTTCGAGGATCACAAGGTCGGCAACGTCCTGTCGGTCGTAGGCGACGGCGTCGAGGCGATGCGGTACGTACGTGGTGAAGGCGCCTACGTGGGCGTGCCGCGCCCTGATCTGATCCTGTTGGATTTGAACATGCCGCGCAAGAACGGCATCGAAGTGCTGGAGGAGGTCAAGGGCGATTCCACCCTCTCGGTGATCCCAATCGTCGTGCTGACGACCTCAGAGGCAGAGGAGGACGTCGTGCGTGCCTACAAACTGCACGCCAACGCCTACATCACGAAGCCGGTCGACTTCGAACAGTTCAGCCGCATCGTGCACCAGATCGACGACTTCTTCATCGGCCTGGTGAAGCTGCCGCCTTCGGGCTGAGCCGCGGCAAGGCCCGGGCCTGCACGCGCGTCGATACGTCGTTCGGTTGCGCACTCGGCGAGGCGTCCGCTCTCCCAGTTGTCAGGCGTGCGCGTCCGCGGGCAGGCCGACGAGCGCGGCGCTGCGTTCCCACAAGCCCTCGGCCAGCACCTCGTCCTGCGCTTGGGCGCTTGGCTGGGCGACCTTCTCGTTTTCGACGTACTCACCCGTGAGCGCCGCCGTCTCATCGGACAGCGACAGCCAGATCAGCGAGCGGGCGCCACGTGCCGGCGAGCGAAAGAAGGGGCCGGCGAGCGTCGTCAAGACCTTCCAGACGCCGTTCTCGTTCTTGCCGAAGCCCGTGCGCACGACGCCGGGGTGAAAGCAGTTGGCGTGCAACTCTGGAGCGCGCTTGGCCAGCTCGCGCGTAAAGAGGATGTTGCACAGCTTCGAGGTGCCATATACGCGCATCGCCGCATAGGACTTCTCGGACTGCAGGTCTTCGAGATCGAGCCGGCCGGACTTGTGCGCATCGGATGCGGTCGTCACCACGCGGCCTCCGGCCAAGCGATCGCGCAGCAAGGCCGTCAGCAGGTAAGGCGCAAGATGGTTGAGCGCGAAGGTCCGCTCCAAGCCCTCCGATGTGACCTTGCGCGAGGCGAACAGCGCGCCGGCATTGTTCGCCAGCACGTCGATGTGCTCGTAACTAGAACGCGCCTCCTCGGCCAACTTGCGCACATCGCCCATCAGCGACAGGTCGGCGACATGCTCGTGTACCGGTGCACCGCCGCCGGCTGCTCTTGCTTCGTCGGCCACGGCCGTAACGCGCTCGGCCTCGCGACCCACGAGCGCAACCTCGGCACCCTGGCGGGCGAGCTCGATGGCGGCGGCTTGGCCGATGCCGCGTGTGGCACCGGTTAGAAGGACAAGTGTCATTTCCTCGATCACTCTACTTGCAGCACGACTTGCCGGTCGTTATCCCGCTGAGCAGATCGAGCCCGAAATTCCGGCTGGTCAGTTGGCATCACAAGGCCCTGGCGACCAGGAGCCGGGGTCGATCGTGCCTGGCGAGGCAGCTGGAACGAACTTGCTCACATAGGCTTGACTACATGGCCCTGCCACCCTTTCCCGTTCCGCATGTCATTGTGCGCACCGGATTGAAGCTGCGCAGCGGCGTGCTCGGCCTAGCCGATCGCATGCTGCCCGCCGAGGCGGCGCTGTGGGACTTCACGGCCGGCCTGCAGCGCACCAAGCTCGCCGGCGCGCTCGTCAGCTCCGGTCTCGCGGACGCGCTGGCCGACGGGTCGCGCGACGTACGCGAGTTGGCCAACGAGCTTGGTCTCTCCGAGGACGTGACGCTGCGCGTCCTCGGCGCGGCGGCGGCTTCGCGACTGATACGCCTGGATCGCAACGGCAGAGCAAGTCTGAGCCGCCTCGGTGCGCCACTGTCGCGCAAGCATCCGCGCTCGATCGCCTCCTGGGTCGCCTACCAGGCCGCGCCGGCAAATGCTGCGGCACACGCCCAGCTCGAGAGCCAGCTTCGCGGCGGAGCCGAGCCCTCCGGCCACAGACTGGCTTATGGCAACTCCGTCTGGCAGTACTTCGCCGAGCATCCAGAGGAGGGGGCCCGCTTCGGCGAGGCGATGGGCGAGCTCACGGCGATCGATCTGCCGGCACTCTCGCGCGCCTATCCCTGGCCGCAGCAGGGCGTCATATGCAACGTGGCCGGTGGTATCGGCACGCTGCTAGCGGCGATCCTCGAGCGCCGCCCGCGGGCGCGCGGCATCCTGCTCGACGCCCCCGAGGTGCTGGCCGACGCCGAGGAGTTCCTGCAAGCGAGCGGCGTCGGCGAGCGCGTCGAGCGCCGCGCTGGCGACCTCTTCGGCGAACTCGACGCCAGCGCCGACGTCTACGTGCTCAAGTGGATATTGCACGACTGGAGCGATGAGGCCTGCCGCGACATTCTGCGCCGTATCCGCGCGACGATGCCCCTCGGATCGAGAGTCGTGGCGATCGACCAGCACCTGGAGCCGGGCCGACCGAACCCTTTCAGTTCACTGGCCGACCTGCTGATGCTCGTCGAGTGCGAGGGCGGACGCGAGCGTTCACCCGAGCAGGTGCATGCCTTGATGGCAGACGCCGGACTAGCGCCCGGCCGCGTGCGTCACGCGGGACTGCATATGGTCGTGGAGGGCATCGGGCGCTGATCGGCCAAGCACCGGCTCAACACCGGTATAGTTGCGTGCACAATCTCTTCAAGGAGCCGCTCATGAAGCTTGGCCTCACTTTTTTGCGCGTTGTAGTCGGAGGCCTGTTCGTCGGACACGGCATGCAGAAGCTCGCCGGCAAGTTCGGTGGCCACGGCCTAGAGAAGACCGGTCAGGCATTCGAGGGGCTGGGCCTACGCCCCGGCAAGACTCACGCGGTCGCGGCCGGAGTCGCCGAGGCGGGTGGTGGCGCTCTGCTGGCCGCCGGCGCCGCCACTCCGATAGCGGCGACGTTGCTAAGCGCCACGATGGTCACCGCCATCAGGACCGTCCATGGCCCGAAGGGCCCGTGGCTCACCGACGGCGGCTACGAGTACAACTTGGTGCTCCTGGCGATTGTATTTGCGGTGACCGATGTCGGACCAGGACATTGGTCGGTGGACGCCATACGTGGACGGAGACGCTGGGGCGCGCACTGGGCGCTGGCACAACTGGCTGCCGGCCTTGTCGGCTCGGCGGCAGCGGTTGCCTATGGCAAGAGCCAACCGGCACCCGAGCAGGGCACACCAGATCACGCCTGAGCCGACCGGAGCAAACCGCTGAAGCACATACGCAAACCGGCGGCCACATAGCCGCTGAGCAAGGGCCGATATGGCTCAAGCCTTCGCCAGCAGTCCCGCGCGTCGGCGAGTAGCGCGCACCGCCTCCGTCAATGTGTCGATGTCGTAAGCGCCGTGGTGGCGACGACCGTTGATGAAGAACGTCGGCGTGCCCGAGACACCGCTGGCGTCGGCGCCCGCCACGTCCTCTGCCACTCTTGCCGCATAGTCGTGATGGCGTAGCTCGTCCCAGAAGCGCTCGACGTCGAGGCCCAGCTGCTCTGCGTAGCGGCGCATGTCGAGCGGCGTGAGCGTGTCCTGGTGGGCCAGCAGCGCGTCGTAGAGCTCCCAGAACTTGCCCTGGGCCGACGCCGCCTCAGTCGCCTCGGCTGCCAGCTGTGCGCTGGAGTGCACGTCGTTGAGCGGTAGGTGGCGCCAGACGTAGCGCAGCTCGTCGTCGAAAGAGGACAGCAGCTCGCGCACTATCTGCTCGGCCTGGCCGCAGTAGGAGCACTCGAAGTCGCCGTACTCGACCAGCGTAACCAAAGCGTCGTCGCAACCGCGAATGTGGTCGCGCGACGGGTCCACGTCGTCGGCGAGGTCGAGGATGTCGTCCGCCGTACCGACGATCTGACGCGCTCGCACCTGCGTGGGCAGGCGTCGCATGAGTTTGAAGACGCCCCAGGCGAGCAGCGGAGCGAGGACCGCCGAGGCGAGCACGCCGAGCTTTGCCTCCCGCAGGCGCTCGCCGGAGAAGGCCAGGCTCGAGATCAGCAGCGACACGGTGAAGCCAATGCCGGCGACCGCGCCGCCACCCGCCAGCGAAGGGAAGCTGAGGGTTGGGCGCACGCCGTGCAGGCGCGGGCGCGAGGCCAGGTAGGAAGCGCCGAGGATGCCCAAGGGCTTGCCGGCCACGTAGCCGATCGCAATGCCGAGGGTGACCGGCGAGGAGATCGCATCGCCCAGCAGGCCCGAGGTTACGTGGATGCCGGCGTTGGCAAGCGCGAAAAGAGGCACAACGACGTAGCTCGTCCACGGGTGCAGGGAGTACTGCAAACGCTCGTTTGGCGAAATCGCGGAAGCCACGCCAATCTGCGCCGAGCGCGCCAGCTCGGGCGTCGGCTGCTCGCGAAACGAACGTGTCAATGCCGTGGCACGCTCCAGGTCCTCGCGCGACGGTGGGTATGCGCTTGTGACCAGACCGATGGCAAGACCGGAGATCACCGGATCGACGCCAGATTCGAACATCGCCACCCATATGGCCAGGCCGACGACCACGGTCAGCTGGCGCCGCCAGGCAGGTATGTAGCGCAGGCCGACGAGCAGCGCGAACAGGCCAACCGCGACGGCCAGCGCGGGCTTTGAGATGTGGCCGGTGTAGGCGACCGTGATCACCATCAACGCAAATAGGTCGTCTACTACCGCGAGCGTCAGCAGGAAGACACGCAAGCGCGTCGCGCCGACCGGGGTGAGCAACGCGAGCGCGCCCAGGGCGAAAGCAGTGTCGGTCGACATCGCGGCACCCCATCCGTGCGCACCCGGGCCACCGGCATTGAAGGCGAGATATATAGCGACCGGGACAACCATCCCACCGAGTGCCGCCACCACCGGGATCGCGAGGCGACGGCGCTCACGCAGCTCGCCCACGTCCAACTCGCGCTTTGCCTCGAGGCCGACGACGAGGAAGAAGAAGGTCATAAGGCCCTCGTTCACCCAGTGGCGCAGGTCGGCAGAGATTCCGCCGCTGCCGATCGATATCGACAGCTTCGTACTCCATAGCGAGTCATACGATGACGACCAAGGCGAGTTGGCCCACAACAACGCCAGCACGGTCGCCCCGAGCAGCACTATCGCACCGCCGGTCTCGGTACTCAGGAAGTCGCGCACCGGCGCGGCCAGGTTGCGCGCCCAGGCCGTGCGGCCGCTGTAGGAGTTGGCTTGCGCTTCGGCCATCGCCGACGATTATCGCTGGGCGTTCGTTTTTGCAGTTCCGGGCGCGCATGCGCGCCCGGCCGGACGGTGCATGCACCGTCCGGGACATCGCCGCATGCGGCGATGTCTTCCATGATTATTTTTGAGGATTTAACCCCAGCGAGGAGATCAACAACTCCTCAGGTATCGACCCAGCTCGGCGCGTCCCTTTACAGGACCCGACGAGCCCAGGTAAAGCTTTCAGCCAGCCAACCGGACGTGAGCGGCAGCACGTAGACGCCCTGTTCAGAGGAGTGGATCGCCCACTGGGCGCTGAGCGCGATCCCCTCGTGGATCACATTCGACTCCGTCGCGGTCGCGTCAAAGCCGGCCGAGCCGAAGAACAGGAGGTCGCCTGGCTGGACGTCTTCCAGGTGGATGCGGCTGCTCTTGGAAATTTCACCAGCCTGTTGGGCGGCGGTGCGCCCGAGGATGCTCTTGCCCCACGGCAGGCCCGAAACCTTGTAGACGCGCCAGGCAAAGCCCGAGCAGTCATAGCCGCCGTGTTCCAGCCCGTCAGCCGTGTTGTCGGTCGTCCCGCCCCATACGTAGGGCATGCCGATCTTGGACACCGCTATGCGCAACACCTCTAGCTGCGCGGAGCTGTACTGCGGCAGCGAGAAGCCCTCGAGCACTTCGCGTGCCGAGGAGAGAGCCCAGCTTTCAAGTCCAAGCACGACCGCAAAGGAGTGGGCGGCTTCGGCGCGCGTGATCGCGTTCCATGGATACAGCTCCAACGAGTCTTCCCCAGCCGGGTGGTTGTAGCGCAGGCCCAGGTAGCGGGCCACCACCTCGCTGCCGAAGTAGCTGGGTGGCGTGAGACCGGCGGTGACGGCCACCTGCTGGATGTGTTCGGCGATGTCGCCGAGGCCCAGTTGGTCGACGAGCAGCGCGTCGAAGCGCACGAGCGTGAGCGGAGTGTTGGTCTGAAAAGCGACCGGCGCGACTTCCTCGCGCGCGGCGATCGCCGTAAGCGCGGTGCTCTCGGCCTGGGCGCTCAGCGGCACGGCGCCGGCAAAGCCCACCCCGGGCGCTTCGCTCATCAACCCATCGCCGGCGACCAGTTGCTGCTGGGCGCTGTCCCAATTGGCGGCTGTCAACTTCTTGCTCGTCGCGGCCACCGCCGCGGCGTCCATGCCGACGCCGCCCACACCCACGCCTGCCAGCGCGACTATGCAACTAAGCACGAGCGCAAACCTGCGCGGCAAGAACGAGCGAACTTGTGAGCTCACGTCAAGCACACCTCCCCAATCGACTGGGCCGGGTGCTGCTTGAGCGTCGCTACGGCCCGCTGGCCATCGGTTGGGGCGCTCGCGCCTTGCCTCGACCCTCCTGCAACCGTCTATGCAAAAAAGGTCGATGCCGCGCGCGCGTGCGGGGCATCGACCCTTTGGAACAACGACCACCGCGCCTTGCAGGCGGCTGCGAGCCAAGGCCAGGGCGCGGAAGGCCTTTGAGCAAGACCGCCTCGCTACAGCGAGGCCAACCGGCGCTCGAGGAACAGTCGCTCGGGCTCGGAGCGAACCAGCACCAATGCCCGCTCGAACGCCTCGTGGGCTTCGACCGACCTGCCGAGGCGACGCAGCAACTCGGCACGGGCGGCGTGAAAATAGTGGTAGCCCTCCAGCCCATCCAGAGCTTCGATGCTTGCCAATCCCACTGCCGGCCCATGCGCTTCGGCCAGTGCGACGGCCCGGTTGAGTTTGATCACCGGGGAGCCCGCCAATCGCGCAAGCTCGTCGTAGAGCGCGGCGATCTGTGTCCAGTCCCGGGTGTCCTCGGCGTGTAGCGAGGCGATCGTCGCCTGCAACGTATAGGCACCCACGCCCGTCCGCCCCCGCAATGCCAGCGCGCGCTGCAGCGCTGCGCGGCCGGCGTCGATTTGCCGGTCGTCCCACAAGCTCCGGTCCTGATCGGCGAGCAGTACCAGCTCGCCGTCGTTGAAGCGTGCGGCGCGGCGAGAGTCGTGCAGCAACATCAACGCCAGCAGACCGCTGGCCTCGGGCTGATCGGGCATCAATTCGACAAGCGCGGTGCCAAGGCGGATGGCCTCGGCCGCCAACTCGCCGCGACTCCCGTAGCCCTCGTTGAAGATCAGATATACGACCGCCAGCACCGCGTCCAAACGCTCTGGGAGCAAGTGCGCCGGCGGGATCCTGAAGGGGATGCCGGCAGCCTTGATCTTGCGCTTGGCACGCACCAGCCGCTGCGCCATCGTCGCCTCGGGCAAGAGGAATGCGCGCGCGATCTGCTCGGTCTTCAAGCCGCCGAGCGTGCGCAGCGTGAGCGCAACCTGCGCGTCGGTCGCAAGTGCCGGATGGCAGCAGGTGAAGATCAGCTCCAGGCGCTCGTCGGAGAAAGTCGTGTCTTGCATCTCCTCCTCCACCGTCTCCTGAAGGTCGAGTTGCTTGTACTTGGCCAGCAGCGTGCGGTCGCGGCGAATCCGGTCGATCGCGCGGTTGCGGGCCGTCGTGATGAGCCAGGCGCCCGGGTTGGCAGGCACGCCGTCGTGCCCCCAGCGCTCTGCCGCGGTCGCAAACGCCTCCTGGACAGCTTCCTCGGCGAGGTCGAAGTCGCCGAGGAAGCCGATCAGCGTGGCGAGCACCCGCCCCCACTGCTCGTGAAAGACCCGTTCCACCGAAGCCCCAGCGACGAACGCTCCGTTCGATCTGGGAGCTCTCTCAGCCAGCGCTCACACCTCGTCCAAGGACGCGCACTACCAACCCTCCTTAACCAGGGGACGCACCTCGATCGCGCCACCCATGCTGGCTGCCGGCACGCGTGCGGCCAGCTCGATCGCGGCGTCGAGATCCTCGGCCTCGAAGAAGAGATAGCCACCAAGCGCCTCCTTCGTCTCCACGAACGGGCCGTCGGTGCTCAGCGTCTTGCCGTCCTTGACCCTCACGGTGGTCGCCGTCTCGGGTTCGCCCATCCGCACACCGGGGGTGACGCCCGGGGTCTCGTTGATCGCCTTGTAAGCGCCGTAAACCGCCCCTTGCTCCTCAGCAGAGAGGCTCTCCCACTCAGGCGTTCCCGGCAGCGGCGTGGTGCCTTGATGTATCAGCAGCATGTATTGCATTGCTTCCTCCGTCTCAGAGTACGTTGACACTCTTTAGGACGAACCATCGCTTGCGAAATCGACAGCTGGCGAAATCGAGCTCAGCGCGATGCTTGGGACGCATCGGCAACGGGGAGCTCAGCCCACACGGCCTTGCCTCGGGCTGTACCCTTAGCGCCCCAGCGGAGCGATAGCGCCTCCACAAGACCCAGCCCATGCGTGGGCTGGGGGCTCAAGCCACCGCCTTGGACCGTGGCGCTCAGCGGCCCTGCATCATGGACGGCAATGCGCAAGACCGAACCCTCAAGCGTAACCGAGAGAGAGAACGAGGAGGCAGCGTGCAACACTGCGTTGGTCGCCAGCTCGCTCACGACGACTGCCGCGTCCCGCAAAAGGCCGGGACCACAGTCCCACTCTGTCAAGACGCTGAGCACGAGCCGGCGGGCACACCCAGGCGAGGCGCTCTCAACGGCGAACACGGCCGCGAGCTTTCTCCCCGAAAGCTCCTCGGCGACATCGGTGCAGCCCGAGACAGAGTCAACCAATTCGAAAGCGCGCTCGTGGGGAGGAACGACGCGATCGCCGCCGTCAAGCCATATGTCGTGTATTGGAGTGGTCATGACTAGCCCTCTACCCCGAACTGAGCATCTTGAACTTGACAGTTGGACGATCGCGCAAGCGACGAAGAAACATCGAGCCTCGCCATCGATCAACTAGCATTGGCGGTACGTGAGTTCGTAACGGGTCGTCTCTTCTGACGCGACACGGAGGGGAAACACGGGCCCGGCGGACGGATTCCATTCCGTCTCCTTCCTTTCCTTCGCCCGGCCCGATTCCAGGAAGGAGGCGAGAACAGGACTCTCCTTGTCCGACATGCCGACCACCCCCAAGGGGTCGATATCCGCCGCGATCTCCAGCGCGGTGGTGCAGCTGATGCGCGAGTACACCGGCCGCGGCCCCACCAAGGCCCGCACCTACATCGACGAGGACCTCATTACCGTGGTCCTGCAGGACACGCTGACGATGGGCGAGCGCAGCCTCGTCCGCGATGGGGAGGCAGACCTCGTCCTGACCAGCCGCAAAGCTTTCCAGAGGACCATGAGCACACAGATGATCGCCGCCATCGAACGGCACTCCGGGCGCAGCGTGTATGCCTTCCTGAGCGACAACCACATCGATCCGGACATCGCCGTCGAGACCTTCGTGCTCGCCCCGCTCGCCGACGGCGAAGGGAACGACGAGGGGAACGACGTCAGCGAGGGCTGAGCCTCTCTCGACGCTCGCCAAAGCTCTCGCCGCCGGGAGTAGCCCAGACGAGTTGGAGCGCAATGTCGAGGAGACCAAACTGAGGTTGTATCTGGCTCCTAGATCAATCTCCCAATTCCTCGGAGACAGATTGGAATAGAGCCATCTGCTGACCGAGTGCCTCGTTGGTGTAGGCGTCGATGACACCGATGCCGTCGACGATCGACCCCGCACGGGCGACCAGTCTCCGGAACTCGTCACTCGAGCGGACCGCATCCAGCGAGCCACGCGAGCCACGCAACAGGATGAAGCCCGCAAGGTCGCCTCCATGCGGGGCGAGCAACACAGGTTCGAAACTTTCGATCCGGCCCTCCTGTTGCAAAGTGCCGTAGTAGGTGAGCGTCTCCTGGAAGACCTCCAACGCCTTTAGCTCGCGGCCCCGAACTACGGGGCCCCAGCCGAGGAACAACGCGTCGCCAGCCATGTCTGAATCCTCCCTGTTGAGGTTTTGACAGCAAGGCTACTCCCGCTCCGGTGGTCCGTCGAGATGACAATAGACAAACCAAAGGTCACCCAAGGAGCTGAGACTTGTCACACTTTCATGCGCTCAGCCGCCCAGCGGCGAGGGCGGTATCCGTGTCTGCCCCCGCACCTCTGGGATGCTCAGCGCCACCTCGTCCACAAAGCACCACGACCATGTCTCGCCCGGCTCCAACGAGTGCATCAGCGGGTGGCCGCTTGACTGGTAGTGCGCCGTGGCGTGGCGGTTGGGCGAGCTGTCGCAACAGCCGACATGACCGCACTCCAGGCAGATGCGCAAGTGCAGCCAGACACCCCCCATCCGCAGGCAGTCCTCGCAGCCATCGACCGACTCGGGCAGCTCGGTTATCTGGATCTGATCCAGGTGTGTACATGCGGGCATTGGATCCTCCGATCAGGTCTCAGCGGCTTGGGCAGAACGCTCGGCTTGCTCTGACATGTCCCGCATGACAGTAGCTCTCAGTTCCGGGTCGTGCATGCACGACCCGGCCGGACCGTACATGTACGGTCCGGGACAGCGCCGCATGCGGCGCTGTCTTCCAAGATATGGATGAGCAGGTCAGTCGAGGAAGGTCGCTATGTCCTCTACCGGCGCGCGCTCGGGAGCGCGCTGGGCTTGCACCGGGTGGCCGAGGTGAAGCAGGCCAATGGGTTGCTCGGCGGCGGGAATTCCCAGTCCGGCGCGGACCGGCGCCTTCTCCAAGATCGGCAGCGTGCGCCAGTAGCCGGCCAGTCCGCGCGCGTGCGCGCCCAGCAGGACGATGTAGGCGGCAACCGCTGTCGCCAGCAGATCGTCGTGCTGCTGAGACTGGTCGCCCCGCAGCTCGACCCCGACGACGATCAGCGTGGGCGCGCGCTCGAGCTTTCGCGCCGAGCCGGGCTGCTCCAGCTCTGCCTCGCGCGCGAGCAGCGCCCGTGCGCGAGGGCCGAGTACGCGAAAGCGCCACGGGTTGGTCAGATGATGGTTGGGCGCCCATCGCGCGAGCTCGAACAACTCCAGCAACGTCGCCCGGTCGACGGGCTCGGGTCCGTAGGCCTTGTGGGTCCGGCGTGTCCGGATGAGAGTCTCGAGCTCCAGGTTGGTGCGCGTGAGGGCGTCTGTGGAGCTGGAAGTCGCAAAATCCCCCGCAGGCACCCGTGCATCTGGCATAGCCGACACCGTAGCGTCCTACCATCTACAGATGGTGACGAGGTCCGCCCATTTGGATGCGGTGTCGACGGGGAACGACCGCAAGCGCATGCTGCTTGGCATGGGCCTGAGTCTGATCGTCGTGATCGCGGCGCTTGTTGTGGCGGCGCTGGCCCTCTCCGGCGTGAGCTTGGCAAGCGACCCGACGGCGCTCGCGCGCGTATCCGTACAGCCGCTGGGCGGCACGATCGAGCACGTCGAAGCGTTCGGCCCCGACGGTCAGAGGGTGCCGCTGGCGGTGCAAGGCGGGCGCCTGACGCCGTTGAAGCGGCTGACTCCCGGCGAGCATGTCTCCGTCGAGGTTCAGGTTCGCAGGCCGGGATGGCTCGGCTGGGCATTGGGCCACGAACGCACCGAGCGACTGACGCTGCAAGCGCCCATCGCGCACGTGAGCGAGCAATGGATGACCGTTCCCGCCGGCTCGGCTGTGCACGTCAGCTTCGACCAACCGGTGAGCGCCATCGCCTATGGGAGCACCGGCCGTCTGACTCACCGCGCGACCCTCCGCGACCCGCGCAGCTCGGTCTCGCTCGGGTCCCAGCCCGCGACCGGCAGCACCGAAGTCGCCGCTGCCGCGCGTTCCTGGGAGACGGTTGGCAAGCCGATGCAGGTGAGCTGGTTCCCGCAGTCGCACACGACCGTGATGGCCACGATCCCGGCCTCGGGTGAACCGATCTCCCCCTACACTCCGATACGCCTGACGTTCTCAAAGACGGTGGACGAAGCGCTCGGGTCGAGTCACCCGACGCTCTCGCCGAGCACGCCAGGGCACTGGCGCGAAACCGACAGTCACACGCTGGTGTTCACACCATCGGGGTTCGGAGCGCCGCTGGGCTCGCAACTGCACGTCCAACTACCGCGCGAGGTTGCGGTGACGGCGGGCAGCGGCTCCGCGCTGCGCACCACCAGTCAAGTCGAATGGACGGTGCCTGCGGGTTCGACGTTGCGCCTCCAGCAGCTGCTCGCCGAACAGGGCTACCTGCCGGTCGACTGGCAACCCTCTGGCGCACCGGTCGCGCGTACGCCCGGAGCCGAGGCGCAGGCGGCAGTCGAACCCCCGAGCGGAAGCTTCGACTGGCGCTATTCCGACACGCCGCACCAGCTGCAGGCGATGTGGGCTCCGGGCCAGGCGAACAACATCACGCGTGGCGCGATCATGAAGTTCGAGAGCACGCACGAAATCACCGTCGACGGTCTTGCCGGGCCGGCCGTCTGGCGCGCGCTGCTCAGCGATGCGATCGCCGGCAAGCGTTTGAACAGCGGCTACACCTATGTGTACGTGCACCGTGAAATTCCAGAGGTGCTCACGCTGTGGCACGACGGGCACACGGTGCTCACCTCGGCCGCCAACACGGGCATCGCCGGAGCCGAAACCGAACTCGGGACGTTTCCCGTGTTCGAGCACATTCCCGAAGGCACGATGAGCGGCACCAACCCCGACGGCTCCCACTACGAAGACCCCGGGATCAAGTGGATCAGCTATTTCAACGGCGGCGACGCGATCCACAACTTCGACCGCGCGTCCTTCGGCACGCCGCAGAGCCTCGGCTGCGTCGAGCTGCCGCTACAGTCCGCCGCGGAAGTGTGGCCCTACACGCCGATCGGCACGCTCGTCACGATCGAAACATAGAGGCAGCGCGGCCGGCCTCCCAGGCACAGGCAGCGGCGCGATCGAGCAGCAGTTGGCGCTCGCGCTCGTTGTTGACGAGTGAGATGGCGCGCTGGAATTCAGCTTGTGCCTCCTCGAAGCGACCGAGCCTCGCCAGCAGGTCTCCCCTGACGCTCGGCAGCAGGTGGTAACTCTTGAGCGAGGGCTCCTCGAGCAGCGGATCGAGTGCTTCGAGACCCGCCGCCGGCCCGAAGGCGCTCGCCAGAGCGACGGCGCGATTCAGCTCGACGACCGGCGAGGGTGAAAGCTGGGCCAGTGCCTCATACAGCGCGGCGATGCGCACCCAGTCGGTGTCCCGCGGCTCAAAGGCACGCGCATGACAGGCGGCGATCGCTGCCTGCAACGTGTATGGACCGAGGGCGCCACCGAGTTGTTCGGCCCGCTCCAGCCCAGCCAGGCCACGGGCGATCAAGAGGCGGTCCCAACGGGCACGGTCCTGGTCGGCCAGCAGGATGGGCTCGCCCTCGGCGCCGACACGAGCCTTCAAGCGCGATGCCTGTATCTCCATCAAAGCAACCAGGCCGTGGACCTCCGGCTCTTGCGGCATCAGCTCGGCGAGGATCCGTCCAAGGCGCAGTGCCTCCTCACAGAGATCGGCTCGTATCCAGTCCTCGCCCCTGCTTGCCGTATAGCCCTCGTTGAAGATCAGGTACAAGACCGCCAGCACCGATGAGAGTCGCTCACCCAGCTCGTCCACCGCTGGCAACGCGAACGGGACCTTCGCCTCGGTGAGCGTGCGCTTGGCCCGCACGATCCGCTGCGCGACCGTGGACTCGGGGACGAGGAACGCCCGGGCGATCTCCTCTGTCTTCAGACCGCCGGGCAAGCGCAGTGTCAGCGCCACCTGCGCCTGCTCAGACAGAACCGGGTGGCAGCACATGAAGATCAGGCAGAGCAGGTCGTCGCCGACCTGCTCCTCGATCGAGGCTTCAAGCCGCGCTTCGACGGAGTCGCCTTGAAGTCCCAGCTCGCCGGCCAGCTGCTCGTGCTTTTGCTGCAGTCGCTTGTTACGACGCAGCAGGTCGATGGCGCGGTGCTTGGCGGTGGCCATGAGCCAGGCGCCCGGATTCTCCGGAACGCCTGACTCGCGCCACTGCTCCAGCGCGATCACGAGCGCGTCTTGAGCCAGATCCTCCGCCACGCCGACATCGCGCACGATCCTTGTCAGACCGGCGATCAGCGCCGGCAACTCGATCCGCCAGACGGCCTCGATCGCCAGGTTCTCTCGGGCAGCACTCGCCATTCGCTCGAACCTGCCGCCGCTTGGACGTGCTCTAGCTCGCTGCCGCCGCTTGGACCTCCGGCGGGAAGTCCGACATCTCGAAGACCTGGCGAACCTCGATCACGTCGCCCTCGGCCGCCGGGCAGCGCGAGGCCCACTCGACCGCCTCCTGCTTTGATTTCGCTTGGATCAGCCAGTAGCCGCCGATCAGCTCCTTGGCCTCGGTGAAGGGACCGTCGGTGACGTTCGCCTTGCCGCCGGAAAAGGACACACGGGCGCCCTTGCCCGCGGGGTGCAGGCCGTCGAGGCTGAGCAGGATCCCGGCTTTGGCCAGCTCCTCGTTGTAGCGGCTCATCGCCGACACGGCCTCAGGAGTGGGACCCCAGTCGGCTTCGTCTGTGATGTTGGGGATCATGATCATCATGAAGCGCATCTCTGTTGCTCCTCTTTAGTGGTTTACGCCGTGGCGCTGACCGTTCTCGACAGCTTCGCACCTTGGCTCTACCTATACGTCGAACGAAGAGCGCCAGAATCGACACGTCTTCGCCGAAGATCGAGCTTGGCAGAACGCGTCTCGAATCCTCCACCTCCACATCAAGGGGTATCGATAAGTGCAAGGTCATTTTGAAAGATCTTCTTAGCGCGAAGAATGCCCGCGCCAGCGGAGACGTGGGAGAATCGATCCATGCCCGCGCAGCTGAAGTACGTTGATCCCAACCAGCCTCGCGGCTTGTTCAGCCGCGCCTTTGCCTCGTTTTCCGCCACCCGCTTGGGCAGGCTGTTCTCGGCCAAGGTCGTTTGGAAGATCGATCCGTATCTGTTGCGCGCAACCCGGGGGCGCCTGGGCATGGGGCTTGTCCTTCCCACCGCTCTGCTCGAAACTCGGGGGGCAAAGAGCGGCGCCGTGCGACGCAATGCGGTTATCTACTTCCACGACAAAAGCCTCGTCACGATCATCGCCTCGAAGGCCGGCGCCGCCGAGCATCCTGCTTGGTTTCACAACCTCTGCGCGCACCCCGACGTCAACTTCGGCGGTATCCCGATGCGAGCGACGGTGGTCGACGACGACGCTGAGCGGCAAAGGATCTGGGCGCTAGCTGATCGTATCTTTGCGCCGTACGCCACCTACCGTCGCGAAGCCGCCACGGTCAACCGGACGATCCCGATCGTCCAACTCACCGCGTGCTAGTTGCTCGCACCCGACACCGGAAGTGGCTGTTGCCCTGACGGTAGGAACGATCGGGACGCAATGGGCACGAAAGCGCGGCTGAGTCAAGAGCGAGAATCGTGCCGATCTTTTGATTGGCCACCAGCCGACTCGCCGTGGGAGGAGGCAACAGGTATGGTCTGTTGACCGCTATCTGCTGGAGGTTCACGTTGCTATACGTCGGGCTGGGCATCATTTACCTGTTCCTGCTGTTCTTTCTCGGGTTCAGGACGTTCCAGAACCGTCACTGGGTCCTGCTGATCCTCGGATTCGTAATCCCATTCCTGTGGATCGCGGGCGCGATGCTGCCGCCAAAGGGCATGTCCCACATGGACGAGCTATACGCGCAGCGCGACGAGACCGACTGAGCTCACGCAACCGCCCGTGCACACCGGCCGGGCGCCCCACGCTGGAGGCGCCCGGCCCTGTCCGGCTACCTCAGATCAAGGACGACCTACGCCCGGCAGCACCTGCGTGCCTTCGATCTGGACCGCTTCGAGCGCGTCCGGATCTAGCCCGAGCAAGTCCAGGATCGTGGGCGCGATCTGAGTCGTCTCGACCCATGAGCGATACGTCCCCGGTTGCACCGCACCCGGCGCGTAGACGAGGATCGGCACGTCACGATCTGCCGGATTTGCGCCGCCGTGCTCGGCGATCTTGCTGCCACCGGTGTAGACCACGCCGACCTGCACCACACCCCACACATCGGGGTGGCGTGGATCGCTGAGCGGCACACCGAAGTACTTCGCCGCGTCCTTGCCGGCGTAGATTTCGGCCAAGCCCGAGTGCGCCAATGTGCGTGCGCCGCCATCGTAGGCGACGCCTGTTGCCGTGTGGTTCCACAGATATTCCTTCACGAAGTTGGCAGCTTCTTGGGATGTGTTTGACAAGTAGCTCTGCCAGGCGTCGTCGTCGGTACCCGCCACGATCAGCGCACCCGAACCGGGATGTAGCGCTTCCCAGGCGGCATTGATCGCTTCGATGATTGGGCCGTCCTTGATTTTGACCAGGGAATCCGGGTCTTGCGGGGATTGGCCGTGCTTGGCCGAGACAATGATTGCCGTCGAGTCGGCAAGGCCCTGCGCCTGGATCTCTTCGTCCATCGCTAGCAGCTTCGTGTTGATGTAATCGAGCGCCCGCTGCAGCAACGGCCCCGGCGTGTTAGTGCCCGGTAGGTATCCACCGGTGAGGCCGTCCGATGTGTGCAGCTTCTCCGCGGTCGAGACGGTCTGAAAGTTCATGCCAAAGATCGCCGGTACGCCAACCTTGGTTTTGCGGCTGTGGTCGTAACCGTCGATCTCGTTCAGCACCGCTTGGACCTTGTAGGAGTCGTACTGCATCGTTGCGGCGTTGTCTTCTGTCCAGGTGATTTCACCCGGGTAGGGTTTGCCATTCGGTTCGAGCGCAATCGAGTCAATCTCGGGCGTGAACAGGTCGTCGATGCTGTTGCCCGACGGGCCCTCGAGGGCTTCGTAGGCCGGGTGCTTGTCCGACCACGCGGTCCGCAGGCCGTGGTCGTGGATCACTTCGAAGATCGTGTTGACCTCGAGGTATTCGTGGGGGTAAATCGGCTTGCAGGTCTGCGGGTTGACCGGCAGCGCGGCCGGATTGAGCAGCGACTGTGGCTGAGCGGTCATTTCGAGAATGCCTTCTGGCAGGCCCGTGAGACCCTCACCGGCGTCGAGCGCGTTCGCGTTGATGTCATCCGGCGAGTCGTAGATGACTTCGCCGCCGGTCGGCTGGCCGTGGCACGAGGTCGTTCCGGCGGGGAGCACGGCGTGGCTGTACTCGTCGTCGTAGTAGATGCCGGTCGTGCGCGGGTTGCCACCCGTGACTTGGGCGGTCATGCCTGGGAACGAGTCGGAGGGGATCGGCGTCTGTGCCTGTGAGTACTCTGCGCCGCCGCCAACGAGCTTGGCCAGCTCCGAGCCGGGATGGTTGGCGACATACCATTCGAGGTCCGACTGGTGCAGACCGTCGACCGAGATCAGCAGTACATGGGAGATGGAGTTTTCGTGGTGGTGTCCGTGATCTCCGGGCCCGCGTCCATGGTCCTCAAACCATCCCTGATGGTTCCCAGACTGTCCTCCATGACCTCCCGGTGGGTCTGCGAAGACCACCGCCACGGGAGCTCCGATCGCAATGGCCCCAATGGCAAGCGCAACGCCTGCGCCGCGATGTATTCGTCCGAGCATGAACCTCTCCTTGGTTTGCAAGTGAGCAGTTGCATGAAGTCCTACCCAGCCGCTTGCGCTCCGAAGTTGCCGAATTGTGGAGATCTTGTGGCGATGCCGTAAACGGACCTGTCGTCAATGTGTCGAGAGTGGTTGCATATCTTCAAGCTCGACACATGCGCCGACCTTGACGGCGCGAGCGAGGAGCGTCGCAAGCAGCGGCTCAGGAAACGTCTTTCTCGAGCTGACCTGGCCGCGTATCCATCAGCGTCCTTCTACACACGGTCCGCTGAGTTGTCCTTCGGCCTCCAGCCGAACGGGTTGGTCGTGTCGTGAATCCTGTCGGCGTTCTCGGAGACCGCGTAGAAGACGGTGGCGCGCCCTGGTATCGACTCGGCCATCAGACACGCATCGACAGCGCCCATGAGGTCGTCATGGCTCAACCAGGTCGCTGTCTGCCCCGCTCCCCTCTTTACAGAGTTATCTCGCGTCACACCGCCGAACCGGACACCGATGAACTCGAAGTCGAACTGCTTTGAGAGGGTCTTGCCCACCTCCTCCTCGATCAGCTTGTAGACGCCGTACGGCGTCGCGGGGCAATAGCTGCCCGGGATCCTCAGCGGCTCAACGGCGGCGGGATCGCGGTGGTTGTCGGCATGCACCGAACTGGCCATGATGAGACGTTTCACCTCAGCGCGCACCACTGCCGTGAAGACGTTGACGTCTATTTGCACGTTCTCCGGATGGATGCGCATGCGCCGCTCGACGGGGTCGGCCGGCGAAAACTTGCGGGCAAGGTGAATGACCGTGTCGACTCCAGCCATTTGCGCCCACAGGACCTCGTAGTGGGATATGTCCTCGGGCAGATCCACACCCCTGATCTGGTACTTCCCACCCAGCCCACGCTGCAGCACCGAGCCGATGATCCCTTTGCAGCCAGTGATCAGGATCGTGGCCATCCAGCCGAGCTAACCTGGAACTTGCCTTTCGCTGCGCTCCTGCTCTCGTGCACGCCTGTACTCGTTTACGACTATCTCGGTGAGCTCCTCGACGGAAGTCTCGTTCGTTGGCTTATCCAGTGTGATCACACCGTCTTGGATCATGCTCACGCGGTCGCACGCCTGCAGCACGTGGACGTAGTTGTGGAGGATCATGATGATCGACACCCGACCCTCGGCCTTCAGCCGCGCCACGAGGTCGAGGATCATCGAGCCCTCCTTGGCGCCCATGGCCGCGAGCGGCTCGTCCAGCAACAGGATGTCGGCCTCGGAGTTGACCGTGCGTGCGACCGCGATCGCCTGTCGTTGCCCGCCGGACAGACGCGCGACCGCGACGTCGATCCGTGGGATGTTGATCCCGATCTCATCGAGCGCCGCGCGGGTCTCCTGCTTCATCCGCCGGTTGGCGAGCAGTGGGATCGGGTGGTGCACGTGCTCGCGGCAGAGAAACATGTTGTGGTAGACCGAGAGTTCGTCGATCAGGGCGAGGTCTTGAAAGACGGTGTCAATCCCCTGGCTGCGAGCGTCATCGACGCCACGGGGCCGGTAGGGCTCTCCGTGCAGGAACATCTCGCCTGAGTCCTGCTTCTGAAAGCCGCTGATGGTCTTGATCAGGGTGGACTTGCCCGAGCCGTTGTCGCCCAGCAGCCCGAGCACCTCGCCCTTGCGCAGGTGCAGGTTGACGTCGCGCAGCGCGGTCACGGGGCCAAAGCGCTTGGAGATGTGCTCGACTCTGAGCACATCGTCAGGTGCCGACGTTGGCGGGACGACGGTCTCGATCGGTTGAGTCTCAGCCACTGTGGTACCCCCTGCGCGCGCGTTGGACGTAGACGTTGACGGTCATCGCCACGATGATCGCCAGACCGAGGTAGAACAGCTTGTAGTTGGCGTTCACCCCTTGCAGGATCAAACCGTCTTGGAGGATCCCGAGGAACAATGCACCGATCAGCGCGCCGATCACGGTGCCGGACCCGCCGGCCAGCAGTGTCCCGCCGATCACCGCCGAGGCGATCGCGAAGAACAGGATTTCGTTTGCCCCGGACGGGTCGGGCTGGACGGATCCCGCACGTACGGCCTCGAGGATCCCAACGAGCCCGGCGGTGAGACTGCAGAGCACGAAGTTGCGGATCGTTATGAGCCTCACCGAGACGCCCGCCTCGGCCGCACCGAGCTTGTTGGAGCCGATCGCCACTGTGTGCAACCCCCAGCGGGTGAAGGTGAGCGTGGTTTGCAGCAGGAATACGATCACAAGCGCCCAGATGAACTCCGAATATGTGCCTGCGCCAAAGATTTTGGCGAATGTGCCGACGTGATTGACCGTTTCGGTCAGGAAGATGTGGTGGCCGTTGACCACGTGTTCCACCTTCACGGTTGTTTGGTGAACTTGCGCTCCCGGCGTGTTAACCGGCGCGCCGTGGGAGACGATCAGGCTGAGGCCCTCGAAGGTGAACAGCATCCCGAGCGTCGCCACGAATGAGCTGATCCCGACGACCGCGGTGAAAAAGCCGTTGACGGCGCCCACCGCCATACAGCACAACAGCGCGATCACGACGCTTGGCACGAGCGAGATTCCGGCGGTGGACAGCTTGTAGAACAAGATCGGGGAGAACAGGTACATCGCGCCGATCGACAGATCGATCTCCCCGAGGATCATCACGAACACCTCACCCGCCGCGAGGATCCCGAGCGGCGCGAAGTACGGCAGCAGCGTCTTGAAGTTGGCGCCCGTCAGGAAGTTGTTGGTCTCGAGCGAGAAGTACACCGCCGTGACAATCGCCACGACGATGATGCTGCCCTCGCGCAGAGACAGCACGCGCGCCAGCGGACCGTGCGTGTCAAGGGAGCGCGCCCGCGGTTCCGGGCCCTCCCCGCCCGCCTGACTCTCAGAGGCAGGCGGTCCCCCTGTCACGCTGGACACCTACGAACTCCTCCACTTGGCACGCATAGCTGTCACGGACTCCTCCACTGGACGCGTATGTCTGTTGCGATCACTAGGCGGGTGTGCCGGCCTTGATCGGAACCACCTTGACCGCGGTTGACGTGCCCTCGTAGCGGGTCTTGGATTCGACGTACGGCGCGACCGTTTCCTTGTTGAGGAACTTCAGGCCCGTGTCCGTTTCGGCAGGGCCCGTGAGCGAGCCCGACACCTGCCACATGAACAACTGCAGGACCGGAAGGAAGCCCTGCAGGTAGGGCTGCTGGTCGATCGTGAATTCGATGTTGCCTTCCTGCAGCAGCTTCTGCGTGCCTTCGGTCAAGTCGAAGCCGCCGGCCTTGATTCCCTTGGCCGCCAATCCGTACTTCTGCATCACCCGCGCGAGGCTTTCGGTGCTGCCTCCATCGACGGCGTACATGCCCTTCGTGCTCTGATGACCGATCCAATAGGCGTCGATCGTGGAGAGCTCGCCCGGGACCGCCGCGCCGGTCGCGACCGTGTGCACCGTGATCGGCTTACCCGAGGCCTTGATCGCCTTTTCAGCGCCTTCGATGCGCGGTTGCAGATTGGCCGATCCAGGTGTCGCGATGAACAGCGCGACGTCGCCCGAGCCGACCGCCTTGACGATTCGTTCGCCCATCTGTTCGCCGGCCAGCTTGAGGTCCTGTCCAATGTAGGACAGGCGCGCGTTGCCGGGCGCGTCTGCGTTGTACGCGACGACGGGGATGCCCGCTTTCAACGCCGATTCGACCGGAGCGTTGAAGGCGTGTAGGTCGATCAACGAGACCGCGATTCCATTGGCACCGCTTGTGATCGCGGTGTTGACCGCGTCGACCATCTGGTTGACGTTGCTGCTTTCCGAGCCCGTCCACTCATACGAGCATCCCAGCAATTTGCACGCATCGGCCAATCCATATTGGGTCGGCACGAAGAACGGGTTGGTGGTGACGTGGTTGACGGCCACGAATTTGTAGTTGGGATGCGAGCCAAACACGGCCGCGCTGCCGCTGCCGCTGCCACTGGCGCTCGAGCCGCTGCTTTTGCCGCAGGCGGCCAGGATGCTGCTCGCCGAGCCGGCCGCTATGCCGGTGAGCGCGGTGCGGCGCAGGAACGCACGACGATCCAAGCCTCGCTGGCCGATCTCCGGAGGCTCCAGTAGCCGCGTGAGCGCATCGACCTGATCTGTCTTTGACATCTGTATCTCCTCCTGTATGGAGGCCGCGTCAGGCGACGCGGCGCCCATCAATACATTTACCCCCTGAATCCATTCGTATGCAAGGACTTCCGATGGAGGGGGGCTATCGTCAGGGCATGGCTCCGGCATCCGCCAGCCCACAGCCCCCTTCCGGCCGCCCGGATACAGGCGACAGGGGGAAGCCAGAATCGGATGCAACCTATGGACCGCTGAGCCTTGAGCGGCAAATCAAGCAGGACGGTCGGGCACTCATCCTCTACGCCCGCCGAGAGAGCTCAGACCAATGAGCGAGCAGCGCTTCAACGAGTTGCGCGGAGAGGAGGTCGTATACGCGATCCAGCGACAAGACCGCACCTTCCTCCCCTCGGAAGATCACTGCCCCTTGTGCCCCACGCCGGCCGGCTCCCAAGCCGGCGGTGCCCCGCGGACGGAGATCCCTGTGGCGGCGTTTGAGATCGCCGTCTTCGACAACCTGTTTCCTGCCTTTCGGGCGCCGCAAGGGGCGGCGGAGGTGGTCGTGTACACCGACAGTCACCACGGCTCCTTCGGCACGCTCGCGCCCGAGCGCGCGGAGGCGCTGATGTGGGTTTGGCGCCACCGCTACCAAGAGCTTGGCGCCAGAGAGGACGTGCGGTACGTGCTCATCTTCGAGAACCGGGGGGTCGAGGTCGGCGCGACCTTGCATCACCCACATGGGCAAATCTACGGTTACCCGTTTCTGCCGCCAGTGCCCAAGCTGGAGCTGGCGGCGGACACGCGCTTGGGAGACTGTGCGTCTTGTGAGCTGCTGCGCCGCGAGCTTGAGGACGGACGGCGGATCGTGTACGAGAGCGAGCACGTCGCCGCCTACGTTCCCTATGCGGCCCGCTGGCCGTATGAGACGCACGTCGTCATCAGACGGCATCGCTCGAGCCTGCTCCAGTGCGCGCCCGAAGAGCTGCGCCTGCTGGCCGAGTGCCTGCAGAGCCTCACCCGCGGCTATGACGCCCTGTTTGCCAGGCCCTTCCCGTATGTGATGGTCGTCCACCAAGCGCCCACCGACGGACATTCCGACGGGCACCTGCACGTCGAGTTCTACCCGCCACTGCGTACCGCCACCAAGCTCAAGTATCCCGCCGGCTCAGAGCAGGGCGGAGGGACTTTTATCGGAGATATCCTCCCCGAGGATTCCGCCGAGGCGCTGCGCGAGGCGATCGCAAGTGTCGCGTGAAGGCGCCAGCGCGTTCGCTCCCGGTCGCGTGAACCTGATCGGAGAGCACACCGATTACAACCAAGGGCTCGCGCTGCCGTTCGCGATTGCCGAGGGGGCCACGGTTCACGCAAAGGCGACCGGCGAGGGGCGCATCCTCGCACGTGTGCTCGACAGTGGCGAGCAGGACGAGTTCGCGCTTTCCGCGCCCACGCGCGCAACTGGCTGGCGTGCTTACGTACGTGGCGTCGTCGCCGAGCTGCGCCGGGCGGGGCACCCGCTCGTCGGGGCGGAGCTCGAGATCGGCGGCAATCTTCAGCAAGGCGCCGGCCTGTCCTCTTCAGCCGCGCTGGAGGTGGCGCTGTGCCTCGCCCTGATCGCCCTGATCGGCACCACCGAAGCAGACCGCATCGGTCTCGCCCGGCTGTGCTCGGACGTGGAGAGCCAATGGGTGGGGGCGCAGACCGGGATGCTCGATCAGCTCGCCTCGCTGTATGGAGCACCCGGGATGGCGATGCTCATCGACTTCCGGACATTCGAGGTCGAGCCGGTATCGCTGCGGCTGGAGGACGGCTGGCGACTGATGACGCTCGATTCCGGAGAGCGCCACGCGAATGCCACCTCCGCCTACAACGAGCGCAGGGCCGAATGCTCTGAGGCATGCGAGCTGTTGGGCGTCGATTCGCTGAGGCAAGCGAGCTGGGAGTCCCTGGAGGGACTGCCCGAGCGGCTGCGACGACGCGCACGCCACGTGCTCGGCGAGAACGAGCGGGTGAAGGATACGGTCGCGGCCTTGCGGGCAAACGACCTGCCCGCCGTGGGGAGGCTGCTGAACGCTTCACATGCGAGCTTGCGCGACCAGTACGAAGTATCCACGCCGGCCGTCGAGGCGACCGTCGAGAGGCTCCTCGACGCCGGCGCTTGTGGCGCGAGGATCGTCGGGGGCGGTTTCGGTGGGCATGTCCTCGGCCTGTTGGCGCCAAACGTCTGTGCGCCGGAGGGCGCCCGCGAGGTGCGGGCTGGTGCGGGCGCCCACCTTTTGGATCCGTCGCACGCCGACTGACCTTCAGCGCCCAAACGGAGGCTAGGCCGGCAGTTGCATCACCGTGAAAGAGGCCCCTTGGGGGTCGATCAGGCCGGCGAAGCGTCCGATCGGCATGTCCATCGGCTCATTCGTGACGGTCGCCCCGAGCTCGCGGGCCTTGGCAACCATGGCGTCGCAGTCGGCAACCGCAAAGACCACACCCCAGTGCGGCGGGATCTCGGCCGGGAAATACTGGTCGGTCATCTGCATCATGCCGCCGATCTGTTTCCCCTCAAGCTCCCAAACCGTGTATGTCTGCGGCGCGCCCTCGAAGGCCGGGGGACGTCCCTCCCAACCGAAGACCGCCGAGTAGAACGCCTTGTCCGCGTCGGCGTCGCGGGTGAGCACCTCGTTCCAGCACAACGAGTTCGGCTCGCCTACGAGGTCGGCGCCGGTGAAGCTCTTGGGCTGCCACACGCCGAACACGGCGCCGGTGGGGTCGACGAAGACCGCCATCCGGCCGATGTCCATCACGTCCATCGGCTCGACTGCCACGCTGCCGCCGGCAGCCTTGACCTTGGCTGCGGTCTCATCGGCGTCGGCGACGCTCATGTAGGTGGCCCACGCGGTCGGCTGGCCCTCCTGCATGGTCCTCATCAAGCCGCCGATGTTCTTGCCGTCCTGCTGGAACATGCGATACCCGCCGGTCTCCTCGGATCCAGGCTCTGTCGCGCTCCAGCCCATCAGCTCGCCGTAGAACCGTATGGAGGCATCGGTGTCGGGTGAGGCAAGTTCGATCCAGGACGGGGTTCCTGGTGCGTAATCGGGCATGGGTCTCTCCTTTGCGGACGGGGATTCACGATCGTGGCAGATCGACAGATGGGTTGCACGTCCTCGGTCCCGGTCGGTGCATGCACCGACCGGCGACGGCGCACATGTGCGCCGTCGTTCGGGGCGCGCATGCGCGCCCCGCGCAGGGCCGCATGCGGCCCTGCGTTCGACCCGCACATGTGCGGGTCGGCCCCCGGCACATGTGCCGGGGGACTTCATCAGCAGCAAGCAACTCCGGTTACGACACGCGCCTAATACAGAGGTCTTGGCTTCGAGTGGGGCTTATCCGTAGTTTTCCGTTTGGTATCCACGGCTGGACCCTGTTGCATCGCTCGACCGATACGCCAGGATTTCAGCCAGCTTTGGGCGTTTTCAGTAGGGGGAGGTGTTGGGCATGTCTGATGAGGTGGTTCCTCCCGGCGAGGGTCCTGATCTTGGGCTTCTCGGTCCGAGGACTCGGCATCTGTTGGCGCTCGAGTTCGGCTCGAGGGCTCAATTCGACGACGATCAGTTGGAGTGGCGCAGGCTTTTCTCGGAGACGCTGGGCACGTTCATGCTGGTGCTCGTCGCCGCGGGCGGAGGGATTCTGCACGGCGAGGGTCAAATCAGCCTGGCGGCGGCCGTGGTGGCACCTGGGCTCATGGTCATGGGGATCATCCTGTTCATGGGCGCGGTCTCCGGCGCCCATCTGAACCCCGTGGTCTCGCTTGCGTTCGCGCTGCGCGGTGACTTCCCGTGGAAGCGCGTACCGGGCTACGTCATCGTCCAGTTGGTCGGTGCCAGCCTGGCATGCCTGTTCCTGTACGCGGTGTTCGGCAACATTCAGCACCTCGGCGCGACATTGCCCGGCCCCGGGTATGCGAACTGGCAGGCGCTGCTCATGGAGATCGTCCTCACCGCAACGCTTGTCAGCGTCATCTTGGGGACCGCCTCGGCTGCCCAGAACGTCGGTGCGATCGCCGCCCTGGGGGTCGGTGGATACATAGCGCTCGCCGGCCTGTGGTCAGCACCGGTGAGCGGGACCTCGATGAACCCAGCTCGCTCGTTCGGTCCCGCCCTCATCAGCGGCGACTTCACCAGCTACTGGGTGTACGTCGTGGGACCACTGGCGGGTGCACTCATAGCGGTGGGGTGTGCGTTCGTGCTGCGCGGCAAGGGCGGCGATGCGATCTCCTACGCGGCCGGCTCCGGCGCCCTCGACGCAGGCAGCCTTGCCGCGAGACAGCGCCTTGCAGAGGCCATCGACCGAGGCGAAATCACACCTTCCGCTGTCGCCGACACCGACACGCACAGGAGCGACCCGTGACCGGCACCGTGCTTCCATTCCGCGCACGGGCTCCCATTTACCCAAGCCTGAGATCGATTACCGCGCTTCCCGAGAAGCGGCCGGCCCTCAGATCCTCGAGCGCCGTGTGGGCGTCGGCCAGGGCGTATGTGCTCACCTCGGTGTCAACCGGGACGCGAGGCGCCAGCTCGAGCAGCTCGCGGGCGTCCTGACGCGTGAGGTTCGCGACCGAGCCGACGCTGCGCTCTCCCCAGAGCAGCTCATAGGGGAAGGCGGGGATGTCTGACATGTGAATGCCGGCGCACACGACGATGCCACCCTTGGCGAGCACGCGCAACGCCGCCGGCACAAGCTCGCCGGCGGAGGCGAAGACGATCGCGGCGTCCAGTGCCTCAGGTGGGGCGACGCTGGAATCGCCTGCCCACTCAACGCCCAACCGGCGAGCGAACGCCTGCGTGGAGTGATCGCCAGGGCGGGTGAATGCGAATACACGGCGCCCTTGAAAGCGAGCGACCTGGGCGATGATGTGCGCGGCGGACCCAAACCCGTACAGCCCAAGGCGCTCGGCGTCGCCTGTCATGCGCAGGGCCCGGTAGCCGATGAGCCCCGCGCACAGCAGCGGGGCAGCGTGCAAGTCCGAGTAACCCCCAGGAAGCGCAAAGCAGTAGCGCGCATCGGCGACCGCCAGCTCAGCGAAGCCACCGTCGATGTCGCGTCCGGTGAAGCGAGCCTGCTCGCACAGGTTCTCACGACCGCCGAGGCAATAGCGGCAACGACCGCACGTCCATCCAAGCCACGGGATGCCAACGCGCGCACCAGGATCTGCCATGAAGCCGTCGGTCTCGACGGTACGCTCGCCTGCCTCGAGCACCACACCCACGATTTGATGGCCGGGGGTCACTGGGGGATTGGGTATGTCGACCTCGCCGTCGAGCAGGTGCAGATCGGTGCGACAGACGCCGCAGGCGTGGACGCGCACCAGCAGCTGACCGGGCCCCGGACGGGGTTCCGCAAGCTGCGCGGGACGCAACACACCTGGCCGCTCGATCCGCATAGCGCGCACCAACCCATTATTAGGCGACTGTACGCCGCGGGCGCAGCCTGATAAGTCGTTCGCCCCACGACTGACGAAGCACTAGTGATTGACCAAAAGGCCGGTATGCCTTTGGGTGCTGTCGTTTCTCATCGCGCGTGGGCAGCAGCGCGTTCAAGCCATTAGGATCGCACCGTTGATGGCCATGCATTATGGACGATGAGTTGACAAGGAGCGGATGGGATGGCACGTCGTAGCGTTTGGGTGCAGATGCAACGTGAAGCCGAGCGGCGTAGGCGTGAAGCCGAGCGCGCAGCTCGTGCTCTTGAACGCGAGCGGGTGCGCCTGCAACGTGACGCCGAGCGCAAGCGCGCGCACGACGAGAAGGAACAGAAGGAGATCTATCTCAAACAGCGCACGAGTGCAGCACAGCAGCTCACAGACGAGATCGCCCGGTTTGTTGGCGAACTTGACCACCTGCTGAGCACCTCGCTAGCAAAGAGGGCCGCCCTCGATTTTGAGGTGCTCGCGGAGCAGCCAGCTTCGCTCAAATTTGAACCCGGAACGCTTGCAACGCCGATCGAACCCCCAAGCCTGGTGTTGCCTGCCCCTCCCACCGGCTTGGAGAAACTGCGTCCAGGAGCGAAAGCGAAGCACGCACAAGCCGTCAGTGATGCCGAAGCGGACTACGCGGAGACCCTGACACAAGCCGTTCAAGCGGAGCGCGGCCGACGGACTGCTCTGGCCGATGCCGAACACGAACACGAGGAACGCGTGCTCGGCGAGGGCGAACGAGTCGCCGCACACAACTCAGAAGTAGACGCCTTCAAGGAGCGCTACGAAGAAGGTCGCACGGAAGCGGTCATCACCTACTGTTCGACTGTGCTAGCCGCCAGCCGCTACCCCGAGAATTTTCCGCAGGAGCACAAAGTCGCATACGTCCCCGAGTCGCGGCAGCTCGTGATCGAGCTCGATCTGCCGAGTTATGACGTGGTGCCAGAGGTGCTTGAGTATCGCTACGTCAAGGCCAAAGATGAGATCGCCTCAAAGGCGCGTCCCGCCACGCAGCGAAGGGCTCTCTATACAAGGGTCGTTTCGCAAGTGACCCTGAGAACGGTGCACGAGATGTTTGGAGCCGATGAGGCTGGCCACATCGATTCGATTGTCTTCAACGGGCATGTCGACACGATCGACCCACGTACCGGCCGACCGACGAGACCGTGTCTGATCACGCTGCGAACAACCCGCGACCTGTTCGAAAATCTCGATCTTGCTCGCGTCGAGCCCGAGGCTTGTCTACGAGGGCTCAACGCATCGGTCTCACGAAATCCAGCAGAGCTGAGTCCGGTGCGACCAGTCCTTGAGTTCAACATGGTCGACCCAAGGTTCATTGAGGAGACGGACATTCTTTCCTCAATCGATCAGCGACCCAATCTCATGGAGCTGACACCAGGGGAGTTCGAGACGCTGATCACCAACCTCTTCGAGAAGATGGGCCTGGAAACGCGGATGACCCAAGCTTCGCGCGACGGTGGAGTTGACTGCGTTGCCTACGATCCACGACCCATCTTCGGCGGAAAGGTCGTAATTCAAGCCAAGCGCTACAAGAACACGGTCGGCGTCAGCGCAGTACGCGACTTGTTCGGCACAATGCAGAACGAGGGCGCGAGCAAGGGCATCCTCGTCACAACCAGCGGATATGGCAAGGCGTCATTCCAGTTCGCGGAGAACAAGCCCCTTGAGCTACTCAGCGGCAGCAACCTGCTCTACCTACTAGAGGAGCATGCAGGGATCACGGCCAAGATCGAACCACCGGAGGACTGGGTCCAACCAGAAGAACAATCAGCCGGCGAAGCACAGATCGCGACGGCATCTCTGCCCGACATGAATACCTGAGCCGGACGCGATCCGACGACGACCGAGCGGACTGGAACCAGTCCGCTGCGCAACCTCGAACGCCAACGGAACCTCATAGGAACCTTGACCACACAGTCGCGAACACAAGCGAATACCGTCCCGCGAAGCCCAGCGTTTCGGGAATAATGTGGCACTGTCTCCGTCCTATGTACGTGGCCACAAAGGGCTGCGCGACGAAGAAGGAGAACCACCACTATGACGATTCAGCGGATGGACAACGTCGGCATTGTCGTCGAAGACCTGGATGCCGCCATCGCATTCTTCGCCGAGCTTGGCATGGAGCTGGAGGGCAAAGCGCAGATCGAGGGCCTCTGGGCGGATCGCACCGTCGGACTCGAAGGCATCCGCGGCGACATCGCGATGATGCGGACCCCAGACGGTCACAGCAAGCTGGAGCTGACGAAGTACCATGCCCCGGCGGCGGTCGGCGCCGAGCAGGAGTACCAGCCGCCCAACACGCTGGGCCTGCATCGTGTCATGTTCGCCGTCGACGACATCGACGACACCGTCGCCCGCCTGTGCCCCCACAGCGCCGAACTCCTCGGCGAGGTGGCGCAGTACAAGAACAGCTACCGGCTCTGCTACCTCCGCGGCCCCGCAGGCATCATCGTCGCCCTGGCAGAGCAGCTCAGCTGACGGCCCGTCAATGGACGGTCGATCCCGCGGTTCGCGATCAGCCAGAGTTGGTCGCCTGCTGTTCGGCCGCTGCAGTCGACGCCATAGGCGTGAGACCAAACCAGCGGCGAAAGGTGAGCTTTCTCTCGCTTCTCCCCCGCGTTGAGTACCCCGGCGGCTCGCGTCAGCGGCCGGGCCATCAGCTCGGTGACGCGGCCACCGCCCTCCGCAAGGATCGTATTGCCATTGCGGAAAGGGCGGCGGAACGTTCCCTTGACGAGTTGGATGTCAGGGTCACAGAGCAGCGGGCCGATCAGGCCGAGGAGGAATCCCTCGTGGAAGTCCTCGGTGTCGGTGTCGGCGAACGCGACGATTTCGCCGTCGGTTGCGGCTAGCCCTCTCCACATCGCGTCGCCCTTGCCCAACGCTTGCCCGTACTCGCCGAGAAGCTCGCTCTCTTGCGCGACCCGGAGACCCATCTGGCGGGCGATCGTCGCGGTGTCGTCCTGGGAGGCGGCGTCGATGACGAGCACCTCGTCCAGCAGGCCCGCGTCCTTGAGTCCGGCCGCCGTTTCGGCGATTGGGGCGATCGTCTGTGCGACTTCGCGGGCGGGCAGCAGCAGCGCGACCGTGTGCTGCTTGACGGCGAGCAGACGCTCGAGGGGAAACTCGTTTGCGTGGTAGGCGCGTCGGGCGCGCCAGTCGGCGCGTGTGAGGTCTTGGGCGAGGCCGCGTGGGGCACGCCCGTCCGTGCGAGCGGACGTCCGTACTCGCACGCGCCGACTGCGGTGGATGGCGATGCCTTGCCTGGTCAGCGCTTGTGCGAGCGCCTCGTCCTCGAGTGCTGCGCGTACCGGCAGCCCACCGCAGCGCTGGTAGGCGGCGACGGTCAACGCGAGCGATGCCCCGGAGAAGTGAGCGTGCTCGACGGCGGCTTCACCCGCGGTCTGCTCAATAGCCTCGGCGAGCCGCTGCGCGGTGCTCTGTTCGCGCATGGTGATGGCGTGCGGGTCGAGCGTCTGGCGCTCTGTCGGGTCGAGCTCGATCAGTCCGCCGATCGCCTCTGCACCTGCGCTAGCGAGCGCTAGCTGCTCCGAGAGCCAGTCGGCGGCGACGGAGGTATCGGCGTCGGTGCTCGCTATCAACCCATGCTCCCTGCCGATTTGCATGAAACGCCGACAGGCGATGTCCATGCCGAGACGCCGGGCGCGTCCGACGCCTTGAGGGCCCAAGAGAGTGACGGTGTGGACTGCGGGCTGCTTGCGCAGGCTCGCGAACTGTTGGATGACTTGGGAGGTGCGGTCGCGGCACCCGTCGAGGATCAGAATCAGCTCATAGCTGCCAGGGGTCATGTCGCGCTGGGCGCTTAGTGCGTGTAGGCAGGCTGCAATGCGCGGCGCCTCGTCGCGGGCGGGTACGACGACAATCGCCTGCAGGTCGGGGTGCGGGGGCGCCAGCGTGGCGAGGTCGGCGAGCGCCTGCGCCGCGTCGGCGTCTGGCCGGCTGGTGTTCATGGTGGGCTCTCCCCCGCGGCGATCAGCTCGCGGCCACGCTCATAATCCTCGTCGCGGTCGTGGGTGAGCACTCCGACAAGCTTGCCGTGGTGGGAGTACCAGACGGTGAACGCGCCATTGGGGTGCTCTTCGAGCCGACTGGCATCATGGCCGTCGCCCCAGGCGGCGTACTTGATGGTGTGCCGGCCGATGCCCGACCAGAAGCCGGGTACGTCCTGCCAGTGCGCGTCCTCGCCGGTAAGGACGCGCCCAGCGATTTCGCCTTGCCCGAGAGCGTCGCCCCAGTGCTCGACGCGCAGCCGTCGCCCCGCGCAGCGGTTATGCGCGTAGGCCACATCGCCGACCGCGAGCACTCGCTCGTCCGCGCGCATCTGCGCGTCAGCGAGGATCGCTTCCTTGACGATCGTAAGGCCCGCGCGCTCGGCAATCCCTGTGCGGGGCCGCACGCCCATGCCGAGCACTACTTTCTCGGCCTCGATCCGCTTGCCGTCCTCGAGCTGGACGATGCGGCCATTGTGGACCGCGCACATTTCGACGCCCATCTTCAAGGTCACGCCTAGGTCTGTCAGCCACTGAGCGATGTGCGCGGCCGCGTCAGTTCCGAGCCGCTGCTGCTGGGGGGCTGGTTCTTGACCGACAAGGGTTACGTAGGCGCCGCGCAGCGCGAGCGAGGCGGCGAGCTCGCAGCCGATGAACCCGGTGCCGAGCACGACCGTGCGAGTGCCTGGCTTGGCTTGCGCGGCGATGCGTTCGCTGTCGGCGCGCTCGCGCATCGTCTGCACCCGCGGATCGTCTAGGCCGGGGAGGTCAGGGCGTATGGGCTCGGCACCGGTGGCAAGCACGATTGCATCGCTGCGGAGCGCGGTGCCGTCGACGTGGACGGTCCCGGTGCTCGGGTCAATCGCGGTAGCCTCACAGCCGAGGCGCAGCTGTATGTCGTGCTCGTCAAGCCAATCCTGGGATTGGATCGGCAGCTCGCTGGCGTCGAGTTCACCGCGCAGGAACTCCTTGGTGAGCGGCGGCCGGCGGTAAGGGATGAGAGTCTCCTTGCCGAGCAGCGTCACCTCTCCTGTACCACCGTGCTCGCGGTAGGCTCGGGCTGTTGCAAGGCCGGCTGGACCGGCGCCGACAATCACGATCCGCTGTTGACTCATCGGCCGTCGAAGCGGTCGAGCCTGTATCCGACTTGGCGCGCGTCGAGCGCGTGCCAACCGGCGAGCTGTAGTGCGAGCCGGTCGTGCACGTCATCGCCGAGCAGTGGCTGCTCGCGTCCGACGCCACGCCAACTGACCGCGAGCACGCTTGCACCGTGGGTGAGCTGCGCCTTGATCCAGCCGACGGCTTCGTCGAGCGCCGGCGGCGACAGGTAGTAGAGGATCTCCGAGCAGACGATCAGATCCCATGAGCCTGGCGGGGTCTCCTCTGGGAAGCTGGCGCGGAGCAGATCGACGTTACGTACTCCCTGTAGGTGCCGGCGGGCGAGCTGTAGCGCGCCGAGGGAGAAGTCGATCGCGACGACGTGCTCGCAGCGGGCCGCAAGCAGGGCGGTGAACACGCCGATCGAACAGCCGACCTCCAGGCAGAGACCATGGGAGCGTTTCGGCAACGCTGCCAGGGTCGCCGCATACTTCTCCCGCTCGTAGCCGCTCGTGCGATAGCCCCACGGGTCGGGGCTCTCCCGGTAGAGCCGCTCGAAGCGCTCAACTGCTGCTGTCGCTGTCACGGTTGCTCCGTGTCGAGCATCTCAGCGCCGAGCTTGGTGATCTTGGGGTCGAGCCGGTGTTGGAGCAGGAACAGGTCGAGGTCGCGTCGGGCGCGGTCCAGGGTGCTCGCTCCGACCAGCGCCCGCGACCCGCAGACCCGTGCTGCCTGTCCTGAGATCAGCAGCGCGCATTCGTACAGCGCGACGCGGCATTCGAGGGCAAGCCTGGCCGGGTCGAGCAGAGGGTTTTCTGACTGGGCAAGCGCACTCGTGGTGTGCTCGAGCCAACGGTCGATCGTGCCTTGCGCGACGCGCATCCGGCCGAGGCTATGTGCCTGCACCGCGTCCAGCCGTGCGGGGTCGAGCGCGGCAAGAGTCTCGCCGACGATGCAGTCGGCGAGACCAGCCCAGGTTGCCGATGTACGGATTGCGTCGCGGGAGAAGTAGGGCTCGCGCGAGAGCTCGCCGGGCGCGCCGAGCAGCGCGAGCACCGGCGTGTCGTGAAACTCGACGCAATGGCTCTCTGAGGAGCGCAGGCCCGAGGCGCGATACCAGCCGCGGTCGACGCTCACTCGGCTGGTCGTATCGAGGTAGACAAGGCGCCGGGAGTCGTCTTGATCGGAAGCGATCACAAGGGCGCGCTGTACCCCTCCAGCGCCCGAGCAGAACGTCTTGACGCCGCGCAGAACGAGTTGACCGCCGCCTTGCTCCAGGCGAGCGGGTGGCCCCTCGTCAGCGGCTGGATCAGCCCCCCACACACCGAACAGCAGCGTGCCTTCTCTTATCTGCGCGAGCTCGGCGGAGCGCAGTGGCTCGGGAGCGGCGAGCGTGAGGCGCTCGATGCCGTTGAGGTGCCCGTCGAGGATGCGTGCGGTCGAAGCATCCGCGGCTGCCACGGCGCGTACGAGCCGCGCCTCGCCGGCGAGCCCGTCCGGTGGGCTTATCAGGGCGCCGGCGGCGGCGAGATCGGTGAAGTTCTCGGTGGGGAAACGCGGCTCGCGGTCTAGCTCGCATGCGCGGGCGGCTATGCGCTTGAGCGCCCACTTCAGGCCCTCGTCGGGTGTCGTGCGAGTAGCCGGCAGCTCTTGGACGCTCATGCTGGCACTCTGGTTGTCGGCTGGCCGGTCGCGGGAGGGCGAAAGTGGGCGCGGTAGCCCATCGGGGCGAGAAGGAGACCATGGGCGCGGGCTGCCGCTGTGAGCATTGGCAGCAACGCGAGGGTGTTCTGACAGCCGTCTCGTCCCGCTCCAGGACCAAGGGCATCGTGCATCAAGACCGCGCCGCCGTCGGCGAGCTGGGAGCGCGCGTAGTCGAGCATTGCCTGTGGCTCATCGCCGCGCCAGTCGTGCGTGTCGATCGACCAACGGACGAGCTGCAGCCCGAGCCGCTCGGCGACACGGTGGCTCGTATCGGTGCAGACACCCCACGGCGCGCGCCATAGCCACGGACGCACCCCGAGACTCTCCAGCGCCGCGAGGGCCGACTCGCCGTCGTGCTGCAGCTCTGCTTCGGCGAGCTCGGTATGGCGGACGTGACGATGACAGTGAAGCTGTATGTCGTGTCCGCCAGCAAGCACTCTCCGTGCGATAACGGGTTCGGCCAGCACTCGCTCGCCGACCATGAAGAACGTCGCCACTATGTGGCAGCGCTGGAGTTGTTCCAGTACGAGCGGCGTCCAGGTCGGGTCGGGACCGTCGTCGAAGGTGAGGCTCAGAGCGCGCGGCATGTTGAAGGAATGCCCGAGCTGACCACGTGCGAAACCGCCGAGGACCGAGCCGCTCACGCTTCATGGTCCTCGAGCCAGTGGTCGAGGACCTCGTTGCTCATCAGCTCCAAGCGGACGACTACGGGTTTAGCCGAGGGACGCAAGAAGAGCTGGGTTGCGATTCTCCACAGCGCATCGGTTGCCATTGTCTACTCCTTTCCTTCACACATAGAGAGCTACCCGCTTTCGCCGGGGTGAATCGGATGGAACGAGAAAGGCTTGGTTTGACGGCCGTCGGGCGCTGGGTACGTTGGGATGGTGTGTAAGGGGTTGATGGCATCGAGGGGAGCGCGGCGATCCCGCGGCTGAGACGCAGCAACTGCGCAGCACCGGGCATCTCGCGGCGGCGGCGCGGCCGCGGCTTTGAGTACCTCGACCCCGACGGAGAACGGGTCGACGATCCTGAGGTGCTCAAGCGGATCGCGGAGCTGGTGATCCCACCGGCCTGGCGGGATGTGTGGATCTGCATGGACCCGCGTGGGCATCTACAGGCCACCGGAGTCGATGCCGCTGGCCGCAAGCAGTACCTCTATCACGCTGGTTGGCGTGCTCATCGCGACCGGCGCAAGTTCGACTCGATGCTCGCCTTCGGGACGGTGCTACCGCGGTTGCGCCGCGGCGTGGCGCGCGACCTGAAGGTCGAGGACGGGAAGCGTGTGCGGGTGGCGCAGTTGACGGAGCGGCGGGTTCTGGCGTGCTCGGTACGGCTGTTGGATCTCGGGTTCTTCCGTATCGGCTCTGAGGATTATGCGGAGCGCAACGAGTCCTACGGGCTGACCACGATGCTGCGCGAGCACGTGAAGATCAGCGAGCGCGAGGTGATCTTCGACTTCCCGGCAAAGTCAGGGCAGCGACGGGTGCAGGCGATCGCCGATCCCGAGGCGCTTGCGATGCTTGCCACGCTCAAGCGGCGCCGCACGGGCTCACAGTTGCTCGCCTACCGTTCCGCGGATGGCTGGAGCGAGCTGACGGCGGAGGAGGTGAACATCTACGTGAAGCGATGTTCGGGGGGCGATGTTCGGGGGGCGATTTCACCGCTAAGGACTTCCGCACTTGGAACGCGACAGTGCTTGCCGCGGTCGCGTTGACGGGCGCGGATGGTGCCCGCGGGCGTGCGGCGCGTGAGCGGGAGGTCAAGCAGGCGATCGAGACGGTCGCGGCTTACCTTGGGAACACGCCCGCGGTGTGCCGCGCTTCCTACGTGGATCCGAGAGTGATCGACCGCTTCCACGCAGGTGTGACGATCACGCCCGCGATCCGTGAAGGCGGCCTCGATCTGGGTAGGCCACGGGTTCGTGCTCGGGTGGAGCGCGCGGTGCTGGAGCTGCTGGAAGACGGCTGAACCTCGCAGGCCCGTTGACGGCGCTGCGCGATGGCGAATGAGTCGCGCCTGGCGCGTTGGCGCCGCTGCGGGGGATTGGCAGGCCGGGCGGTGGGGTAGATGCGCGAGATGTGTGTCGATGCGGCTGTGATCTTTGGCAAAGGGGCTTGTGATGAGCGAGGGTGTTGAGGTCGGCACGATCAGGACGAAGATCCCGGCCCGTCTTGACCGGTTGCCGTGGTCGCGCTTTCACTGGATCGTGGTAGTCGGGTTGGGCACGGCGTGGATCCTGGACGGCCTGGAGGTCAACGTCGTCGGCTCGATCTCCAGTCGCCTCTCCGAACCGGGCGCCGGTGTCGGGCTGACCGCGGCGCAGGTGTCGGGGTGGGCGGCGTCCCTGTACGTCGCAGGAGCGTGCGTAGGCGCGCTGGTGTTCGGCCAAATGACAGACCGCTTCGGGCGCAAGCGCCTGTTCATGGTGACTTTGAGCATCTACCTGCTGGGCACCGTGTTGACGGCGCTGTCGTTCTCTCCGACATGGTTCTTTGCCTGCCGGTTCCTGACTGGTATGGGCATAGGCGGGGAGTACAGCGCGATCAACTCGGCGATCGACGAGCTGATCCCGGCCAAACACAGAGGGCGTGTGGACGTGTCGATCAACGGCAGCTACTGGCTGGGCGGCATCGGCGGCTCGCTGCTGGCGGTGGTGATGCTGAACACCGCGATCTTCCCGGTGAATGTCGGCTGGCGCCTGTCGTTCGTGCTCGGTGCGATCATCGGGCTGGGCGTGCTGCTAGTGCGCCGCAACGTGCCCGAGAGCCCGCGTTGGCTGTTCATCCACGGCCGCGAGCACGAGGCGGAGAAGGTCGTCCACGAGATCGAGCAGCAGGTCAACGAGTCCAGCGGCGAGGATTTGGGAGAGCCGGAGGGCGAGCCGATGACGGTGCGCCAGCGACGCACGATCCCGCTGCCGCTGATCTTTCGCTCGGCGATATCGATGTACCCCCGGCGCACGGTGCTCGGACTTTCACTGTTCATCGGGCAGGCGTTTCTGTACAACTCTGTGCTGTTCGGATTCGGCAACCTGCTTAGCCTGTACTTTCACACCCCGTCGGGCAACGTGCCTTACTACCTGGCGGTGTTCGCGGCCGGCAACTTCGCCGGGGCGCTGCTGTTGAGCCCGCTGTTCGACACCGTCGGTCGCAAGCCGATGATCGCCGGCACCTACATTCTCTCGGGCGCGCTGCTGATCGGCACGGGCCTGCTGTTCAAGTCACACGACCTCAGCGCCGCCAGCTTCACCGCCTGCTGTTGTGTCGTGTTCTTCTTCGCCTCCGCTGGCGCAAGCGCTGCTTACCTGACTGTCTCGGAGATATTCCCGATGGAGACGCGCGCGCTGTGCATCGCGGTGTTCTACGCCGTCGGCACGGGCATTGGCGGGGTGATCGGCCCGCAGGTGTTTAGTCGCATGATCAATACCGAAAGCTACGAGCAGGTGTTCCTCGCGCTGAGCCTCGGCGCGGTGATGATGATCCTCGGCGGCCTCGCGGAGCTGGCGTTCGGGGTGAAAGCCGAGCGGGAAAGCCTCGAGGACATCGCCAAGCCGCTCACGGTCGAGGACTCCCCAAAGGGGCCCGCCGTCCCCGCACCTGCAGGATAGGTCGACGCCGATGGGGTCTGCTGTTGTGGTGGCCGTAACGGGCTGATCGCCGAGGGCGAGCCGATCGTGCTCATCCAAGATGGCCAGCCGATCGAGCGCAACCTGCGCCGGGAGCGGATCACCCTAGTAGTGCTTTGTTAGGTGTGTTGTAGGTTTCGGGGGTGGGGTGGCGAACCTTTTTCGTGTTTGGTCATCGGCACGGGGAGGGATCATGGCGGCTATGGCTGTTGCGGATGTGGATGGGTTGGGGGTCGTTGGGGGG
>DATAXK010000011.1:0-167662 GCA_036266805.1 Solirubrobacteraceae bacterium | reverse complement strand
ACCCTCGAGAACCTCCGCGTCCGCCTCGCCACACGCTTCGCAGCACTCACCGCCGCGATCGCACTCAACCACCAACTCGGCCGCCCAAGCCGATCCCTCGCCTGCTACACCGCCTGACACCGTGGCACTACTCATCTAGGCTGCGGCAATGACCAAAGATTGGGGCGACGAGGACTTTGTGACCGACCGCGTCACCCCGCCGATTCGTGAACCGGGGTTGGCTACAGCCGAATCTCAATCCGCGAGGTGACAATCGCGGGTTCGACCCCGTCGCCCCCGCTTTCGTTGCTCATCGTCCGCGCCGGCTCTTGGGTGTTGGTGCTGTACCCCCGACGCGGCGGTGAAGTAGTTGTAGCCTGATATCAGTCCGGCAAGCTGGGCTTTCCGAGTAGTTCGGTGGTAAAACCCGTCGGTGTTGAGAACTGCTCCGAGCATGCTGGGACCTCGCGTTCGCGTCTCCGTATCGCGGGGCTGGTGCAGATGAGTTCGGCTGACCGCGCTCAGGATCTGCTCAAGTCAGCGCTTGGGGGCGCGGAGAAATTCCGCGATGGCCAGCTGGAGGCAATTCTCGCGTTGGCTGATGATCACTCGCGCGTGTTGGTGGTGCAGCGCACCGGGTGGGGTAAGAGCCTCGTCTATTTCATCGCGACGGCGCTGCTGCGGGACCAGGGGCACGGACCGACCGTCTTGATCAGTCCCTTGCTCAGCTTGATGCGCGACCAACTGTTGATGGCTGAGCGGATTGGGATCGGCGCATGCACGATCAACAGCCAGAACGGCGAAGACTGGGAGAGGGTCGAAGAGGCGCTGCGGAAGGACGAAGTCGATGTGCTGCTGATCTCGCCCGAGCGCTTGGCGAACGAGCGCTTCAGGGACCAGGCACTGCGGCAGATTCCTCGGGGCCTAGGCATGTTCGTCGTCGACGAGGCGCACTGTATCTCCGATTGGGGGCATGACTTCCGCCCTGACTATCGGCGTATCCGCGGGCTAGTGGGCGTGCTCCCTCGGGGCGTGCCGCTGTTGGCGACGACCGCGACGGCCAATAATCGAGTCATCGCCGACATCACTGAGCAGCTAGGCACGGATCTGCGCGTGATACGTGGACCGTTGGCGCGGAACAGCCTACACCTACAGGTGGTGCGGCTCAGTACGCAGGCGGAGCGGCTCGCTTGGCTCGCGAGCTATGTGCCTTCAGCGCCGGGTTCCGGGATTATCTACGTGTTGACAAAGCGGGACGCTCGTCTCGTCAGCGACTGGCTTGCCACCCGTGGCGTCGACGCTCCGTCTTACGTCGGTTCGATGCCGGCAGAGGAGCGCGAGGCGCTCGAGCAGCGGCTCAGGGGGAATGACGTGAAGGCTCTGGTCGCGACGGTGGCTCTGGGGATGGGCTTCGACAAGCCCGACCTCGGGTTCGTGGTGCACTACCAACGTCCTTCGTCGCCGATCAGCTACTACCAGCAGATCGGTAGGGCCGGACGGGCGGTGGAGCGTGCCGAGGTTGTGCTGCTGGCCGGAGACGAGGATGACGCGATCGCCGACTACTTCATCGCCAGCGCGTTCCCGCCAGAGGAGGAGTTGGAAGGTGTGCGCTCGGTGCTCGACGCCCTGGAGGATGCGACGGTGCCGCAGATGCAGCAACAGCTGAACCTCTCCAAGGGCGTGATCGAGCGTGCGCTGAAGATCCTCGAGATCGAAGGCGCCGTTTCGCGCGAAGGGGGGCGCTACGCACGGACCCCTGTGGCATGGTCGGCGGACTCCGAGCGGGCGGCGCAGGTGACGGCGCAGCGGATGCATGAGCGGGACCGGATGGCGGAGCTGGTCGAGACCGACGCCTGCCTGATGAGCTTTCTGCGGACGGAGCTAGATGACCCCGTGAGTGAGCCGTGCGGACGCTGCGCGAACTGCGCCGAGAACTTCGTCGCGGAGAAGCCTGAGGAGGCCGATGTACAGGATGCGCTGCTATTCCTGCGCCGAGCTCATCGGCCGCTAGAGCCTCGCAAGCAGTGGCCGGCGGGTCTCGAGGGACGACAAGGGAGGATCCCGGCCGAGCATCTTCTGCTCGAGGGCCTGGTGCTCTCGACCTACGGCGATGCTGGCTGGGGAAAGCTCGTCAAGGCCGGCAAGTATGGTGAGGAGGGCTTCGACGATGAGCTGGTTGAGGCGGTTGCGGAGATGCTTACAGACCATTGGGATCCCTTCGAGAGGCCGACTTGGGTGACGGCGGTACCCTCATGTCGTGCGCCCGACCTTGTACCGAGCTTCGCCCGTCGGCTGGCTGGTCGTCTCGGGTTGGAGTACCGGGAGGCACTGCGGAAGACGACAGACGCGCCCCAACAGAAGACTATGGAGAACAGCTACCACCAAGCGGGCAACGCGCTGAGCTCATTCCGGGCGATCCCCGAGGCGGTGATTGCCGAGCCTGTTTTTCTGATCGACGACATGGTGGACTCGAGTTGGTCAATGACGGTATGTGGGGTGCTGCTCGCCGAGGCCGGCTCTGGTTCAGTCGTGCCAGTCGCGCTAGCCGATACGTCGAAGGGCGCTCAATAATGAAGGTGGTGCCAATCAGCGAAGATGGGCAAGTTATTGCGCTTGCGTGCTCCAACTTGGCTCTGCAGGGCGATCGATCCATAAAGCCTCTGACGGCCCGCGAGTGGCATGGGCTCTCCGAACGACTCATCAAATCCAAGTGGGAACGCCCAAGCGAGCTGATGAGGCATACGCCGGCCGAATTGCACCGAGAGCTAGGCCTCGAGATCGGAATCGCCGAGCGATTGACGCGACTTCTGGCGCGCGGTGGGCAGTTGGCATTTGAGCTCGAGCGGCTGGCGGGCAAGGGGATCTGGGTTATTACACGTGCGGACGAGACATACCCACAGCGGCTCAAGAGGCTTCTGGGGGCTGGCGCGCCGCCGGTCCTCTATGGCTCTGGCCCGCAGGAGGTTCTGCGGGCGCGTGCACTGGCGATTGTCGGCTCGCGTGATGCCAGCAACGATGCTCTGAGTTTTGCGCGCGGACTGGCGCACGAGTGTGCAAGGAGCCACGTGGCGGTGATCTCCGGAGGGGCTCGTGGCGTCGACCTCGAGGCGATGGAGGCCGCGATCGAGGCTGGAGGTGTCGCCGTCGGTGTCACGGTGGAACCACTCGAGCGTCTCGTGAGGCGTCCTATGCTTCGCATGCCGTTGACCGAGGGGACGCTGACGCTGGTGACTCCGTTCCATCCAGCCGCGCGTTGGCAGGCCAGTAATGCGATGCGCCGGAATCGAATCGTCTACGCGATGTCCAGTGCGGCGGTGGTAGCGGCGACGGCTGCCGGCAGCGGCGGGACTTGGACCGGCGCTATCGAGAATCTGAAGCACGGATGGGTACCGCTGTACGTCCGCGACGGGGCTGATGAGGGAGGCGATGCTCTCGCGCGTGCTGGTGCGGTCCTATTGCCGGGGCCGCCGATCCGCGGCATCGACGTAAACCGTCTATTCCAGGTTCCGGACTCAGCGGGGCGACTGGGAGAGTCACAGCAGACGCCGGTCGGCAAGGAGCGCAACGAAGAGGTCATGGACGTCGCACCGGCCGAGGATAGCTTGATGGGAGAAGTGGGCACGCACAGCCAGGAGATCGTTGTTCGTGCGATGTCCCCTTCGCCGACCGCGGATCAGGACAGGTCGGAGGCGAGCGACGTGTTCTGGGCTGTGTGGCCACTTCTCGAGGCCTCGCTCAAACACCCGCGCGGCGATCGCGAAATCGCGGAGGAGCTAGATTTGCAGCTCGGGCAAGCACGCACCTGGCTTGACCGTGCCGTCCAAGAAGGACTCGCGTCGGTGCAGAAGCGCAGGCGCAAGTTGTACGTGGTTTCACGGGTCGGCGGGGACCAGTTGAGCCTTGCGGTCCGGACCGGCGAGGGCTGACAACGAGAGACGCCAGTTGATAATGACTGGTGGCAAAGTCGCGCGAACTATCCGCTGGAGCACTAAGAATGTCTCGCGATGTCGTCTCCCGGGAGAGGGACGGTCACTAGCGGACGCATCACTGGTCTAGTCGGCAGCGTCTCGTTTGGTCTTTACCCGCGCAGCCCGGCTGCCTCGGGCTACGTCCGGAGGCAAGCCCGGACCGAACCCCTGTCGCTCCCGTTTTGTCACCCCGCTTTTCGGGTCTGCGAATATGAGCGCAGTGACCATCACCGAGCTTTGGCGTCGTAGCCAGGTGGGTTGGCCGCGACGCTTTCCCGTCGCGCAGTTCCCGAATCTGCCGCTGCTGCTCGCGTTTGCGGGGTGGGGAGTGGCGGCCGAGGCCGTTGGCACCGCACACGATGTCGGTCGCGCGGTCTTCACGATCGGCCTCGCCGTATGGGCGTGGGAGGAGGCGGTGGCCGGGGTCAATTGGTTCCGTCGTCTGCTCGGGGCGGGGGCGCTCGTCTGGATCGTCGCCAGCCTAGCCGGCGAGCTCAGAGGCCACTGAGCGAGTTAGCGCTGCTCGTCTGGAGCAGTAGCGACGTCGGTGCCTTCGGAGACGCTGCATGTCTTGCGAGGCGATGCAACACTCGGTCTTCACTCAGTAGCGTCATCCGGCTGAAGTAGCACCGACGAGTGCCTCGGAGCTACGGGCACTCTCGGTGCCATTGAGTACGACCTTGAGCGCACCGGTGTTCGTGGCGTCGGCGAACGTGTCATAGGCGCCCATCGTGTCCTCGAGTGCAACGTGATGTGTTGCGAACACCGTTGGGTCGAGACGGCCGCTTGCCACAATGCTCATCAGCCGCGGGATCGTCCGGGTGTCTACGAGACCTGTGGTGATCGTGACGTCGCGGGTCCAGAGTCTCTCGAGGTGGAGTGTCGCGGAGTGGCCGTGTACGCCGATGTTCGCGACCCGTCCTCCGGGCCGGATCAGTTCAGTCGCCAGCTCGAACGTCGCGGGTAGGCCGACGGCCTCGAACGCGACGTCTGCGCCCATGCCGTCGGTGAGCTCCATGATTTGAGCGAGGGCATCCTCGCGCCCGTTGTTGATCGTGGCGTCGGCTCCGAAGCGCCGAGCGCTCTCGAGTCGACCGTCGGCGAGGTCGATCGCAACGATCCGCCCTGGCGTGTACAGACTTGCGGTGAGCATCGCCGCGAGACCGATGGGACCGGCGCCGACCACCGCCACAACGTCCCCGGGCGTGACTTTGCCATTCAGGACGCCCACCTCGTAGGCCGTCGGCAGGATGTCGGCCAGGAACAGAACCTGCTCGTCTGAGAGCTCCTCGGGGATCTTGTAGACAGAGTTCTCCGCGAACGGCACGCGTGCGTATTCCGCCTGCAACCCGTCGATCAGGTGTCCGAAGATCCAGCCGCCGCCGCCGAGGCATTGTCCGTAACGGGCTTCCTTGCAGAAGCGGCAGCGCCCGCAGGAGCTGATGCAGGACATCAGCACGCGGTCGCCGACCGCCAGAGTGCTCACGCTGGAGCCGATCTCCTGCACCGTGCCGACGGCCTCGTGTCCGAGCACCGTGCCTGGAGTCGTCTCGGGCACGTCGCCCTTGAGGATGTGCAGGTCGCTGCCACAGATCGTCGAGGTGTCGATCCGCACAACGATGTCGGTCTGATCGACGATCGTGGGGTCATCCACGGTGTCCCAGCCGCGCTGGCCGGGACCGTGGTAAACGAGAGCCTTCATCATGCACCGGCCGTCGCGGCGCCTCTACCTCTGAGGTTCACCTGCCAGTTGGCCAACGGGAGCAGGAACAGGATTGCTCCGAGCGCTATGAGTATCCATCCAGCGAGGGCTGCGATGGTGCCGACCAGCGACCATCCCCAGGCGTTCAGGAGCAGGCCGCGCAGGGTCTCGCCTTGGAATAGGGTTGCCTTCTCTTCGGCCAGCTTCGCGTTGGTCGGTGCGGCGAGAGCTGCCGTGCTGACCTGTGCATAGGTCTGTCCACCGGCGATCTTGGATAGGTGAACGTTGATGAAGTTGTTGGCGTACGCCTTGGCCTGGCTACCGGTGGTGAGTTGCTGACCTGCGTACTGCCTCACGCCGGGTAGCAACTCGGGGCTGCCAGCCGCGGGGAAGAAGATCTTCTGTGGGACGAGCTGATCGCGGACGACCTTCTTGTCATAGCTGCCTCCCACGACGGCGATGATTCCGACGATCACGATGCCCAACGCGGCGACCATCGCGATCGAGGTCAGGCCGGTGAGTTTCGCCAGTAGTGGGCTTCGTGATGACTGAGGGCGAGGTGAGGGCTGGAGCTGTCCATTGGCAACGGCATCGGCAGTTTCGAGTGGCGGGACGCCGTTGGCGGCGGCCGCGGCCGATGGAGGAGGCATTACTGAGCTGGGCATGGTGAACCTCATTTCGTTGGATGTGCGCATGAGCGCCAGCGACCTGAAGAGCACTGCAGACTTGAACAACATAGCATGAAATTGAGATCAAGGAAATAGATTTCTAGGAAATCGGAATCTAGATACGCTAGTCTTTGTCTATGCCCGACGCCACTACTCACCGCTGGAAGTTCCTGACGAACCACGCCCAAGTCCTCGCCTGTATCGCCCACGATCCGGGCGTGCTCCTACGAGAGATCAGCGAGCGAGTCGGAATCACCGAACGGGCCGCCCACCGGATCGTCACGGAGCTCACCGACGGCGGCTACATCACACGCGAGCGCAACGGTCGCCGCAACCACTACACGATCCAATCCGGCCTCCCGCTTCCCGACCGCCTCGGCCGCGTCCAGCGGATCAGCGACCTGCTCACGATTCTCATCGGCACGAGCGAAGATATGCCGAATACGCCGGTCCGGACGCCATCCAAAAGCAGCAAGGCCAACAAAAACAGCAACGCCGAAAACGGCAACGCCGGTAAGTAGTCATGGCCGGAACTTCACACGCCGAGACCGCGGAGCGCTCGCGTTCCGGCCAGCTCCGCGTGGTCATCGTAGGTGGCGGAGTGGCCGCGCTCGAGACCGCGCTGGCGCTGGCCGATCTTGGGCGCGACCTAACCGATGTGACGGTGATCGCTCCCAACACAGAGTTCGTATACCGGCCGATGGTCGTCCGCGAGCCGTTCGCCCACAGTGCGGCCCGCCGCTATCCCCTCGTACCGATCGTGCGCGATGCCGGCGCAACGCTTCTGCACGGCGAACTTGGCTGGATCGACCCGGTCGGACGCACGATCCACACGAAGGCCGAGGAGACGGTCGAGTACGACGCGCTTGTGCTCGGGCTTGGCGCGAGCATTAGCAAGCGCTACAAGCACGCCCTGACGATCGACGACCGCGATCTGGACGAAACCATGCACGGGCTGATCCAGGATGTTGAGGGCGATTTCATCCACAAGCTGGCGTTTGTCGCGCCCGGCCGCATGGCTTGGCCGCTGCCGTTGTACGAGCTTGCGCTAATGACAGCCGGCAGGGCGTATGACATGGGTATCGATCTGGAGACAACGATTGTCACTCCAGAGGACGGCCCGCTCGCGATCTTCGGCGCGTCGGCGAGCAGTTCCATGACCGAGATCCTCGCCAGTGCGAGCATCGAGACGATCGCCTCCGCCTACGCCGAGGTTCCCAACGCCCGCGAGGTCGTGGTCAACCCAGGTGACCGACACCTCGAGGTGGATCGAGTGATCGCGCTACCCGAGCTCTTCGGACCCGAGGTGCGCGGCATCCCGCTAGGCGATCACGGCTTCATCCGGGTGGACCCGTACTGCCGGGTTCCAGGTGTCGAGCGCGTCTACGCGGCCGGCGATGCGACCGACTTTCCCATCAAGCACGGCGGCGTCGGCTCGCAGCAGGCTGACACTGTCGCGCAGTCAATCGCGGCGCTGGCTGGGGCAGCGGTGACGCCTCGGCGCTTCAACCCCGTGATCCACGGCATGCTGTTGACGAACGGGAAGCCCCAATACCTCACCGCTCACATCACCGGAGGACACGGGTTCAGCTCGGAGATCACCGACACGCCGACTTGGTCGCCGCCGAGCAAGATCGCCGCCAAGTATCTAGCGCCATACCTACAGGAGCGCGATCGCGAAAGCACCCAGGCGGACGCATGAGAGGTGCTCCCGCTTCGCCATACGCCTGAGCGTCCCGTGGGCGTTCCATAGTGGCGAGCTGCCCGCCACTGGTACGGTGGAGATGTCTATCGCGCCCTGAACAGGTGGCGATCATGCGCTCGCCGGGTCCTTCCCGACCTCTCTGCCTCGCGATCGCGGCCCTTGAGAGGCTCGTGAGGAGCGTCTGTGAATGCCGTGGCTGCTGGGTCTGACCGTATGTCCCCTCGTTGGTCCTCGGGGACCACGCCGAAATATTCCGAAGCCGCGACGTCGTCCCGACCAACCGGGGCGTCCCTGCACGTCGCGATGCTCGCTCCACCTTGGATCTCAGTTCCTCCACCGGGATACGGGGGTGTGGAGTCGGTGGTCGACGCACTCACCGAGGCGCTTGTCCGGCGAGGGCACTCGGTCACGCTGTTCTGCGCCCCGGGGTCTGTGTCGAGCGCGCGTGTTGTGACTCTGCTCGAGGAGTCCCACCCTGATGAGATCGAGCGTTCGCTCTACGAGGCCGATCACGTCGCGCGGGCGTTTGAGGAGATCGACCTCGCCTCCTACGGTCGCTGCTTCGATGTGGTTCACGATCACTGTGGCTTCACGGCCCTGGCGATGGCCGATCGCATCGACACGCCGATGGTGCACACCCTTCATGGACAGTTCACCGCCAGCACCGCGGCCTTCTATGCTCGCCACGGCCACAAGGCGGCGCTCGTGGGCATCAGCCGTGCGCAACTCGAATCGGCGCCGGTGGGGCTTCACTCAATCGGTGCGATTCCGAACCCCATCGACGTGCGGGGGTGGCCGTTGCGCGAGCACAAGGACGACTACCTCCTGTGGATCGGGCGTATGACTGTCGAGAAGGGCCCCCACCGCGCGATTGCCGCCGCCCGTATCGCCGATGTGCCGCTTGTCCTGGCAGGTGTCATCCAGCCCGGCCAGCAGGCGTTCTTCGACCGTGAGATAGCTCCACACGTCGATGGCGAGCGGGTTCGCTTCGTGGGGGAGGTTGGTGGTTCGGTCAAGCACTCGCTCTTCGCCGGTGCCCGCGCGCTGCTCATGCCGATCCGCTGGGAGGAGCCCTTCGGGATGGTGATGGTGGAGGCGCTTGCCTGCGGAACCCCAGTGATTGCCTTCCCCGAGGGCGCCGCCCGCGAGCTCGTCCTCGACGGGCAGACCGGATTTCTCGTCGAGGACGAGCAGGCGATGGGCGCGGCGGTCGCCCAGCTTCCCCGTATCGCCGCGCGAGACTGCCGTGCCTGGGTCGCCGCACACTGCGACGTCGATGTGGTTGCCGCCGCCTATGAGTCTGCCTACCGATCGGCCATGCGCCAGCCGTCAGAGACCCTCGAGCTTGTCTGAGCGCACTCTGAGCGTGTTGGACGGCAGCACCTTCGTCGTCGGCGATCGCCTCGGCGACGTGCGTGAGGAGGCCGGTCGCGAGCATGGTTTCTACAGCGAGGACACCCGCTTCCTCTCGCGCTGGGTCTTGCGCACGGGCGAGGTGCCATTGGAGCTCCTAGGCCTAGACCAGGGTGCGCACTTCTCCGCTCAGTTTTTCCTGACTCCTCGCGTGGGACCGGATGAGGAGGCGCCGTGCTCGATTATGCGCCGGCGGCTCATCGATCACGTGTGGATGGAGGAGGTCTCAGTTACCAACCACCGTCATGAGAACAGTGAGATGCGGGTGGTGCTCGAGGTTGACACCGATTTCGCCGACCTGTTCGAGGTCAAGGACGGCACGGTTGCCAAGCGCGAGGTGAACTGTCACCACGACGATCGCACTCTCACACTTGCCTATGAGTGTGTCGACTTCCGGCGCTCGATCACGGTCTCTGCCAGCAGCCCCGCGGTGGTGACCCGCGAGGGCTTCGCCTACTCGCTGCGGCTCGCGCCCGGAGAGCGGTGGTCCACCACTTTCACCATTACCCCCTTTGCCGCGCAAGCGGGCGTCTCGTTCGCGCGGCGCGAGCCACGGGGCGACCTGGCGCAATTGAGCGCATCCAAGTCGGTCGAGCTGGAGGAGTGGCTGGCGCTCGCGCCGGTGCTGCAGGCAGGTGACACTGCGCTTGAGCACACCTACCGCGCCAGTCTCAGCGATCTCGGCGCGCTGCGCTTGCATCCCGATCTCTTGGAGGGCGCCACCCTCCCGGCGGCTGGGCTGCCTTGGTTCATGGCGCTGTTCGGTCGCGACAGCTTGATCACGAGCTTTCAGGCGCTGCCTTACCTGCCCGGGCTGGCTGCCACCACGCTGCGCGTGCTTGCTGCCCGCCAGGCCGAGGTGCGCGACGACTTCCACGAACAGGAGCCCGGCAAGATTCTGCACGAGCTGCGCTTTGGCGAGCTCACAGCGCGTGGGGAGCGCCCGCACTCCCCCTACTACGGGAGCGCCGACGCGACGCCGCTGTTCCTTATCCTCCTCGACGAGTACCACCGTTGGTCGGGCGACGATGAGCTCGTCCGCGCGCTCGAGCCCCATGCTCGTGCGGCGCTTGACTGGATCGAGGACAGCGGGGACGCCGACGGCGATGGATACGTCGAGTACACGCGTCGCAACCCGGTCACTGGACTGGCCAACCAGTGCTGGAAGGACAGTTGGGACGCGATCCAATTCGCCGACGGCACATTGGCTCAGGGGCCGATCGCTACCTGCGAGATCCAGGGCTACGTGTATGACGCACGGCGCCGCTCGGCCCGCCTGGCCCGTGAGGTGTGGGGCGACGAGCCGCTCTCTGAGCGTCTGGAGCGTCAAGCCGCCGACCTACGCGAATGCTTTCGCCGCGACTTCTGGATGCCGGAGCGTGGCTGCTACGCCCTGGCGCTGGACGGCGAGAAGCGCCAGGTGGACAGCCTGACCTCCAACATCGGCCATCTGCTGTGGTCGGGAATACTTGACGACAGCGAGGCGGCCACGACCGCCGAGCGGCTACTCGACGAGCAGCTCTACTCCGGCTGGGGAGTGCGGACTCTCGGCATCCGCGAGGCGGGCTACAACCCGCTCGGCTACCACACAGGCACCGTCTGGCCCCACGAGAACTCGTTGATCGCCGCCGGCCTGGCGCGCTACGGTCACAACGAGGCGTCGGGCACCATTGCCGTCGCGATGCTGCGCGCGGCGCCGTACTTCGAGCATCGCCTGCCCGAGGTCTTTGCCGGCTACCCCGCGTCGGCGACTTCGGTCCCCGTGGCGTTCCCGACGGCCTCGCGTCCCCAGGCATGGGCCGCGGGGACCCCATTGCTGCTGCTGAGCACGCTGCTTGACCTTCGTCCCGGGCGCACCGATGCGGAGGTCGAGGTACCGGGCGGCATCGGGCACGTCGCGCTGCACTCGCGGAAAGACTAGTGTGGGTGCGGTGGACGACGATGAGATACGTGCCCTGGTTACACGTTTGGCGCGTCCACACCGCTCCGGTGGCGAGGTGATCGAGCGTGCGGCGATCCTCGCCGAGGGCGCCGACTCAGCGGCAGTCATTGAGTGGATCACCGCCCACGCCGGGATACCCGAGGCTGCGGTCGCGACGTCTCCCAGGCACGGCCTGCACGGCTCGCGGCTGGGTGACAGCGGCGGAGCGGAATCAAAGACACCGCTGCGCTTCGTGCTGCCGGCAGGCGCACTGGCCTGAGCTTGGGTTCAACCCCGTCGCTCCCGTTTGTCCCACGCTATATGGACCGGTTTCGGCCGTTCTGACCGCGCCTCCCTGCACGGCCGTGAAGCAGTCCCGAGCCTCAGCCGATCGTGACCTGCACCCGGGTCGTGACCCAGCGCGCCCCCCGATGGCGGAGGAGGATGAGCGTGTAGGCCCCCGGCTTCAGTGTGTGACTGTCGCCGAGCAGCAGCTCGAGGTCCCCACGGGCGTTGAGGATGCCCGTGCCGGCGGCGTACACCCGGTGTCCGCGCTCCAGCTTGGCGCGAGCAGCCCCGGCGCTTCCGGCAAACGTGCTCTTGGCAGACGCCGGAACCGTGCTGCACACGCGGTGGTTTGCATCGCTCTTGTGGCCGCTCAGTCGCAGCGACGTCGTGTAGCAGGTAACGATCTCCACCGCACCTCTGGGGCCCGTCGCGCCCCGCGGGCCTCTTGACCCCGCGGCGCCGGTAACGCCTTTGGATCCTTGTGGTCCAACCGTGCCGGCAACTCCAGCGGCCTGCGGTCCGGTGGCGCCGGTCGGTCCCGTGGGCCCGCTGCTTGCCGTCACGCCCGTGCCCGCAAGGTCGATGACGGAGGGGATGGTCTCGTTGTCTTCGAGGGTCAGCGTCGCCGAGAACGTACCGACGCTCGGGGGCGTGAAGCTGACCATGAGCGCGCAACTCTGGCGAAACGTGAGCTCCGCCCCGACGCAGGTGTCCTGTTCGACTTTGAAGGCGCCCGCGCCCGCGCCGGTCACGGCGACGCCGGACAGGAGCAGCGGCAGGCTGCCCATGCTGTCGACGCTCACGAGCTGTGTCGCGGACTGTTCGCCGACGGGCTGATGTCCGAAGCCGCCTCCCAGGATCTGCGCCTGTACCACGGGCTGTGCGATTTCGGCGCTCGCGGCGTCGTTGCCGCCGCCCGCGATCAGGACCCTGCCGCCGGGAAGCGTGGCGGCGGCCTGGCCGTAACGGGCTTCGGCGAGCTGTTCGCCCGCGAGATCTTCGAATTCGAGGGTGACCGGGTTGAAGAGTTCGGCGCCGAGCGGATCGTCGCTGTCGTTGCCGTCCGCGATCAAGACCTTGCCGTCGGACAGCGGCAAGGCGACCGTCTGACCGTTGCGGGAGCCAGTCATCTTGTGCGCGAGCACTACGAATTCGTCCGTCACCGGGTTGAATACTTCGGCGCTCTCCGAGGAGGCGCCGCCGACGATCAGAATTTCGCCGTCGGGCAGCGCGGCGGCCGCGGCGCCGTTGCGCGCATTGGTCATCGTGTGCGCGAGCGCTTCGAATTCGTCCGTCACCGGGTTGAACAGTTCGGCGCTGTTGGTGGTGCTCGAGCCGGTGTAGCCGCCGGCGATCAGTACCTTGCCGTTGGGCAGCGCCGCGGCGATCGGCGACTCGCGGGGCTGGGTCATGGTGTGCGCAAGCGCTTCGAATTCTTCGGTTGTGACGTTGAAGACTTCTGCGCTGTTCGAGTAGCTGCCGGTGTAGCCGCCGAGCAAGAGTACGTCGCCGCCGGGAAGCGTCGCCGTGGCCCCATCCTCGCGTGTAGCGACCATGCTGTGGGTCAGGGCCGCGAATTCTTCGGTCGTCGGGTCGAAGGCTTCGGCGCTCTGCAGAATGCCGAAGCCTCCATCGCCGCCCGCGATCAGAACCCTGCCGTCGGGCAGCTCCGCGGCGAAGGCTCCGTAGCGCGTTTCGGTCAATTCGTGTGGAAGTCGCGAGAAGAGCGACCCGGCCCATGCCCCGGAAGCCGCCGGCCCCAAGATGAGTACGGCGCTCAGCGCGCAGGCGAGCGCCAGCGTCGAGCGCCGCACGCGCGCGACAGAACCATGACGTTCCACTCTGCGGGCATGGCCAGGTTTCCTGTACACGGTGTCGGCTCCTTGGGCTGGTGCAAGCGCGAATGGCGCAAGCGTTGGGCAGTCATTGGCCTCTCGTCGGCGGACTCCACGGGCGTGAGGGGTGCAACTGGGGCTGCATCGCGATACCGAGACGCGCAAACTGGTGAGTGTGCCCGGAGCCAGCACGTGGCTCGGCGGCGGGGCACGGATGCCCCGCCCCCACGGGCGCCAGTCCCAATCGTGGGCTGCGCGGATGCGCACCAAAAAACACGCTCACCTACACACGGGGTGAGTAAGGTAATAGGGCCGGCGATGGACAGGACGGTCGATCTGCACCCGGCCCGGTCCCGCGCGGCTCCACGCACGAGGAAGGCAAAGCCATGACTGAGAAGCCAATCAAGCAGCCCGGGCCGGACCACCCGATCACGATCGAGCCGAACCCGGCGCGGATCGTCGTTTCGATCGCGGGGCGGGTCCTTGCCGATACGCAGAACGCGCTCACGCTGCGCGAGGCCGACTACCCGCCGGTCCAGTACATCCCACTCGACGACGTCAACCGCTCGCTGATCGAAGCGACCGACCACACGAGCTATTGCCCGTTCAAGGGCGACGCCGGTTACTACAGCATCCCGGTCGGAGGCGAGCGTTCGGTCAACGCCATCTGGACATATCGAGACCCCCACGCGGCGGTCGCCGAGATCAAGGACCACGTCGCCTTCTACCCCGACCGCGTCGACGCGATCGACGAACGACCGTAGACTGACTGGAGCGAGCAACGGCCCCTGGATGAGGTTGGGCCGGTCGTAACCTTCGGACTCATCAGCTAACCCTTGCCAAGCCCACCCTCCAACAGCAGGGGCGACCGCGACGGGCCGCGTGGCAGCTCGAGCAATGGCCCGGCGGAAGACGGGGTGGGTGGGTCCGACTCGACGGTCACCGCGAGCGCACAGCTGCCCGAGCTCGACGAACGCGCGCTTGCCACGCTGAGTGAGGTGGGACGCGATTGGACGGGCTGCATGCCGCCCCGGCAGGTCTGGGAGCGTGCGCTGCCCGTCGATCGCCATCTCGATTTCGCCGATCCACGGGAGTCGCGCAGCGGACGCTTCGTGCACATCCGCAGTGCCCCACGCGAGGCGGATGACGACGAACTCGAAGCGACGGTCGAGGCGGGGGAGAGCGACTCGCGCTCGGGCCGTGTCGCCCACACGCTGCGCAAGACGCTGATCGGCCCAGCGCTGCGCAGCACGGCGATCGCGGAGGAGCGCATGGGGCGCCTGCTCGCCCTCGCCGTGCTCTCGCCCGACGCGCTCTCCTCGGTGGCCTACGGCCCGGAAGCGATGATGGCGGTCCTCGTGCTCGCCGGCTCGGCCGAGCTGAAGCTCTCGCTGCCGATCGGAGCCGCCCTCGCGGTGCTGATGCTGTCTGTCGGTCTCGGCTACCGCCAGGTGATCCGCGCCTACCCCCACGGCGGAGGCTCTTACATCGTCGCGAGCGACAGCCTCGGCCGTAGGTGGGGCCTGCTAGCGGGCGCTGGCTTGATCCTCGATTACATTCTCACGGTCGCCGTGTCGGTTGCCTCCGGGGTGGAAGCCGTGACCTCGGCGATACCGTCGCTTGCCTCGGCACGGGTGGTGATCGGTTTGGTCGTGATCGTGCTGCTGGTGGCAGGCAACCTGCGCGGCGTGCGCGACGCGGGCGCCGCTTTTGCCGCCCCCACCTACCTGTTTGTGTTCGCCATCGCACTGGTCGTGATCGCCGGCCTCATCAAGGCGGGCTCGCACGGCTTTCACCCCACCGCCGCGGCACCGCACCGCGCCACCGAGACGCTCGGCGTGCTGCTTGTGCTGCGCGCGTTCGCCTCCGGGGCGACGGCGATGACCGGGATCGAGGTGATCTCAAACGCTGTCCCTGTCTTCCGCCCACCGCAAGCCAGGCACGCCCGCCAGACACTCACGGTGATGATGGGACTTCTGATCTCGATGTTCGTCGGCGTCGTGCTCGTCGCCCACTTCGATGGCGCCGCGCCGAGTGGAAGCGAGACGGTGCTCTCCCAGATCGCGCACGACAGCGTCGGCGGCGGCATCCCTTACGGCTTCGTGCAGGTGGCAACGACGCTCGTGCTGCTGGTAGCCGCCAACTCAGCCTTCAACGGCTTTCCGCGACTTTTGTACTTCATGGCCCGTGACGGCTACGTTCCACGACTGTTCCTACGCATGGGCGATCGCCTCGCCTTCAGCAACGGCATCCTCGTGCTCGCCGTCCCCGCGGCTGTGATCTACGCGGCCTTCGGCGGTCGGACCGCCCCGCTGATCCCACTGTTCGCGATCGGTGTGTTCCTCGCCTTCACGCTTGCCCAGGGCGGCATGGTCGCGTACTGGTGGCGCCACCGCGAGTCGAAGTGGCGCTCGGCGCTCGCCACCAACCTGCTCGGCGCGGTCCTCTCCGCGCTGGTCGTGCTGATCGCCATGCTCACCAAGCTGACCGAGGGCGCGTGGGTCGTGGTGGTGCTGGTGCCGCTGATCGTGTTGGCGTGCGGGCGCGTGCACGCGCACTACGTGAGCGCTCGCGAAGCGCTCACGCCACGACCCGATACGCCACGACCCGAGATGGGCGAAGACGGGAGGATGACACGCGTGGCGCCGCCCCGGCTGCGATCGGAGGTCTCCGCACATCTGGCCGAGACCCAGGATGACCCATCCGAGGTGCACAGCTTCGCCGTCGTCCCCGTCGCGGTGCTCGACCTCGCGGCGCTGCACGCGCTCGCCTACGCCGTCTCACTCGCCCAACCGGTGCTCGCGCTGCACCTCAGCCCCACCGAGGAGGAGGCCAAACGCTTCCATCGCGCCTGGCACGCGTGGGGCGACCATCTGCCGCTCGAGGTCGTCGTGTCGCCGTACCGCTCCACAGTCGCGCCGCTTGCCAACTACATCGCCGCGCTGCACCGACAACGTCCCGACGTGATCCTCACGCTCGTCGTGCCCGAGATCGTCGTCGCCAAGCGCTGGCAGCGGATCCTGCACAACCGCACCGCCGCACGCCTGCGTGCTTCGCTCATCGCCTATGAGGGCATCGTCATCACCACGGTCCCATTTCACCTGCCCAGGTGATCCGGAGACGCTGCGCATGTGTCCAACGCGACCGTTTCGGGCGGTGGGGATGGCCGCGTTTCGCGCCGGCGCCCGCTGTTAGCGCTGACGTGGATCGATGCTTTCGAGTGGCCAGTGGCGAACGACACCGGGGCGCCAGCGGTCCTCCTCCTCCTCCTCCTCCTCCCGAGTCAGGACGAAGCGGCTGATCGTCTGCTGACCGCCCTCGTGGTCTCCGTAGAGCAGATCGATGGTCAGCGCCTCCCCGCTGAGGAACGTCTCACATAGATCCTCGCGGAAGGGATCGTCGGGCTCGCGTATCGCTCCCTGCCAGAAACCGACATCCCCAGCCGGCACGTACAGGTCACGCGACTGTCGACGATGCTCCGCCGGCTCGGCGTGCCCGGCGTCCAACTCAGGGCGCCCGGCCTTCAGGCGCCAGGCTTGAAGGACCGCGAGGCCGTTGCCCACGTTTCGAAGCGGGATCACGAAGTAATAGTTCTCGCCCTCGCGCTCGACCGCGGCCATACCGCCGTCCACGGTGACCATCCGCCCCTCGCCGAAGCGGACCGTCTCGGGCGGATCGGTCACACGCGAGGGAGCGATAACCGGCCGCAGCCCCAGCAACAGCGCTCGCTCGGCAATCGCCGTCGAGCGCTCCGCAATACGTGTCGAGCGCTGCCCGAAGCGCACGGAGGAGAAAGTCGCGACGGCCAACACGAGTGTGCCGCCGGCGGTTGCCAATGACGCAATCGTCGGCCAATCGACGGCGAAGAGCAGTGTCATCCGCTGGATATTCTCGCTGTGGGCGGACGGTGGAGGGATCGAGCCGAGCTGGCCCGCACCCGAGTCTTGATGGCAGTGGCGGCTAGTTCGGCGTGCGCTCGTGCCGCGTGACGCCCTCGAAGTGTGGCGCCCACGGCTGTGCCGAGCGTGTCCAGATCTCGGCCGTCGGCTTGAACCAAGACGTGTCGTCGATCGTCCCCGCCTTCAGGAAGGCTACTTCCGGCATCGACTCGATCGTGCTGAATATCGGCGACCCGCAGGCCGAGCAGAACCGCCGCTCCGTCGTGCTCTGGTAGTCCTCGCTGGCGGTCTTGAACGAAGCGAGCGTGTCGCCCTCGACGGTGAGCGCCTTGCTCGGTACGCCCACGATGGTCGAGAACGCCGTGGCGGTCTGACGCTGGCAGTTCGAGCAGTGGCAAACCCCTTGCCAGACTGGCTCGGCGTCGACGCTGTAGGTCACGCCACCGCACAGGCAGCGGCCTGTGATGGGTCTGGGTATATCGACCACGCACCCAAGAGCCTACTAACACCTGCTTTCGCTCGGTTCGCGCGGCCCCACGATCTACTTGATTTTACTAAGTGTATACTTGGTAGGCCTGAAAAGGAAATCTTGTCTGGCGTTCGGCTCGTGAGGAGGGCTCGAGCATGGCGGGAAGGTCGACGGAGAGGGGCGCTGCACGGCAGACGCTCGAGCGAACGCTGCTGCCAACCAGGAACCTGCTCGAAGAGGTCGGGGACATGGTGCTGCTGACGAGCAGGACGATCTCCTCGGCGCTACGGCCGCCGTACCCCTATGGAGAGGAGTTCGTGTGGCAGTTCCTGTTCGTACTGCGCATGGTGTGGTTTCCACTGCTGGTCACGACCTTCGCGATCAACTACGGAGCGCCCGGATTGCAGGCGGCAAACTTCCTGCGCATCTTCGGTGCGACCGATCGCCTGGGTGGGTTCTTCGTGCTCGCGGCGATCCGCGAAATCGGCCCGTTGATCACCTCGATCGTGCTCGCGGGCGTCGCCGGCACAGCCATCACAGCCGACCTGGGAGCCCGTAAGATCCGCGAGGAGCTGGACGCGCTTCAGGTGCTGGGTGTGGACCCGGTCAAGAACCTGGTCGTGCCGCGGTTTCTGGCGCTGATGCTGATCACGGGCCTGTTCGATCTGTACGCGCTGCTGTTCGGCATCTTCGGTGGCATTCTCGCCGCGATCGTCACCGGACAGCCGCTCGGCCCGTTCTGGGCGACGCTGTTCGCGAACGCCACGTCGACCGACCTGTGGGGGTCTGTGCTGAAGAGCACGTTGTTCGGGGCGATCATCGCGATCGTCTGTTGCTACAAGGGCATGACCGCGTCAGGGGGTGCCGAGGGCGTGGGTCGAGCGGTCAACCAGGCGGTTGTGATCTCGTTCCTGGGGATCGGCTCGTTCAACTACGTGTTCACGCAGACCCTGCTCGCCACCCATCCGAACATTCTGGTGATCAAGTAGTGATGGTCGGTGCGGCCACCCTGGCGCGTGGGGGGCATAGGCGATGAATGCACTGCTGGCCCTGTCACGTGCGTGGGTCGCCGCGGCGGGCGAAATCGCGGGTTTCACCGGCAACGTCGTGCGCAACGTGTGGGGGCTGCGCGTGCTGCGCTTCTTCGGCGAGGCGCTGCGCCAGTCGGGCATCCTGATCATCGGCTCGACGCTCGTCATCTGGGGGCTGGTGTTCATAACCGGTCTCGGTACATGTGGCATCGAGGGGGCCTACTTCCTCGAGTCCCAGGGGGCGCCGGCGTACGCGGGCGTGTTCACAGCTCTGTGCGACCTGCGCGAGGCGGTGCCATACGCATTCGGGTACATGATGTCCGCGAAGGTGGGCACCGGGATCGTGGCGGAGCTCGGGGCCATGCGGATCAGCGACGAGATCGACGCCCTGGAGGTTATGGGGTTCGACTCGATGGCGTTCCTGTGCGGCACGCGACTGTTGGCCTGCTGGATCGTGTTGCCGTTCATGTACATCGCCGCGATCGGGGTTGCGTACCTGGCCTCCTACATCGCCGTGGTCTTGCAAATCGGATACACCTCTGCCGGTGGATATCTATTGCCCTTCTGGGAGTTCCAAAGTCCACCGGACCTGCTGTTCAGCCTGATCAAGGGGATGACAATGGCTACCGCGATCGTGCTGGTGGGCTGCTACTACGGCTACAACGCCAGTGGCGGTCCCGTCGGGGTGGGTGAGGCCACGGCGAAGTCGATGGTTTTGAACCTGGTCCTGGTCACGCTGATCGGAATGCTCGGGACGCAGGTCTTCTGGGGCACCAACCCGCACTCTCCGGTCGGGGGGTGAGCGGGTAGGTGCTCAAACTGTTGTTGGGTCAGGCATGGTTGCTCACCGTCTGGCGATCCGCGAAGAACGCTTGATCGAGCTTGCCAAGCGCGGTCAGCGGAGCGCTGTCCTCGAAGAACTCGGCCGCCATCGATCCCCAGTAGTTGGTGGCGTGCAGCTCGGCAATCAAAGACGCCGTACTCACCTCGATTCGGCCCATGGTCAAGTACTCGGGCGATGCCGTGAAGTATCGAAAGGCGTTGGCCGAGGGGCCGGTCGGCGAATACTTGCACTCGATCCACCTGATCGCACACTCCGGTGTGATCGTGAACGGCTGCTCCGCCCAGAACAGTTCCCAGGGCTCGTGCCAGAACGCATAGATTTCCTCAGGGGTCACAGGGTCCGTGGACCTGCAGAACCCGCCCTCCACACATGCCCGCCAGGTCCCCAACACGTCGCCGCGTATGCAGGCGCGCCCGACCGCGATCATTGCGTCGAGCTCCTCGCGCCTGAGCCGCTTCACGCAGCCGAAGTCCAGGAAGCTCACGCTGCCGTCGTCGTGAAACAGGTAGTTGCCGGGGTGCGGATCGGCGTTGAACATGCAGAAGCGCAGATTGGTGCCATAGACGAAGCGGTAGATCGCCTCCGCCCAGCTGTCGCGCAGCTCCTGCTCGCAGGCTAGGGCCTCGCTCCAGGACTTGCCCCGCACGAGCTCCTGGGTCAGCACCCGATCGGTGCACAGCTCGCCTATCACCTCCGGGACATGGATGAACGGGTGCCCGCGGTAGATGTCAGCGAAATCGGCCTGATTGGCGGCCTCGATCGTGTAGTTGAGCTCCTCGGTGATGCGAACGCTCATCTCGCGCGCCACGCCGCGAAGATCGAAGCTCATTTTTCTCGCCGACAGACCGAAAACTAGTCCGAGAAACGTGGCCAGCAACTCACTGTTCTTCAGGTCGGCTTCGATCGCCCTCGCCACTCCGGGGTACTGGATCTTCACCGCGACGGCCCTGCCGTCGTGCAACCAGGCGGCGTGGACCTGACCGATCGATGCCGCCGCGAGGGGCTCCCATTCGAACCGCGCAAATGCGCTCTCGGTCCGCCGGCCGAGCTCGCGCTCGAGTACGGCGCGCGCGAGCTCGGGCGCCATCGGCGGCGCGTTGTCGCGCAGCCGTGTCAGCGCCGTTCGATAGATCGGCTGGAACTCCTCCGGCACCGCCGGCGTGGCTGAGACGAACGAAAGCGTCTGCCCGGCCTTCATCAGCGCGCCCTTGGAGCGGCCGAGCAACTCGGCGTAGCGCTCTGCCGTGCGCACATGGAACTCCGCGTTGTCCGCGCCCGTCATCTTGCCGCGCAACCCAACCACGACCGCCTCGCCCGCGGTGCGAGCGCTCAGAGCCGCCAGTGGGGCGGTACGCCGCAATCGCCCACGGCGGATGCCATCGCCCTTTGCCGGCGTGTCATCTGCATCTGGGGGAAGCCCGGCTAAGGACGCCAAACAAATCTCCTTCTCGTCACTGGCTTCAGCTAAGTGTATCCTTAGTCGCGAACCATCCATGTCAAGCGCGACCCCGACCCGTGAGACCCCGACCCGTGAGCGCATCGTCGATGAAGCGATGCGCTTGTTCAGCCAGCACGGCTATGCCGCCACCAGCATCGCCAAGATCGAGGCAGCCGCCGGACTCACCCCCGGGGCGGGCGGGCTCTACCATCATTTTGCAAGCAAGGAAGAGGTCCTTGCCGCCGGCATCGAGCGCCATCTCTCGAGGCTCGGCGCGCTCCGTGAGATTCGGCAAGTGCTCGGATCGTTGGGGGACCTCAAAGCCGAACTGACGTTGACGGCTCGCTACGTCCTGGCCGAGCTCGACAGCGAGTCCGAGCTGCTGCTCATCCTCGCCTCGGACGCACGCAACCGCCCGCGGCTGTTGAAGAGCGCCGTCGAGCAGCTCGTAAGCTCCACGTTCACGGGCTTTGCGACGTGGATCGGTGAACGTGCCGAGCGCGCCATCCCCGCCGAGGAAGCGACGGCGATAGCCGTCTTCGGACTCGGGTCGCTGCTCTCCTCGCGCCTGCTGCGCGACGTACTCGGCATCCCAGCCCAGGTCGACGACCTGACGCTGGTCGACACCTGGGTGCAGATGATGGGCGCGGCTCTGGGCGAGCCCGCGCGGGCCTGATAACGGGGGGAGGCTCCTCCAGCGGCGTGCTGACTACGCCACGCTGCTGACCCCCAGGAGCTCTTGTAGCACAAGGCCCACCGACCGAGCGCGATCGCCGATAGCAGTCGGCATGGCTCATGCTCTACCCGGACATTCAGCGATCGAACTCCAACACCGAGCGAATCCCGTCCTGGCGCTCCATCAACTCGAATGCACGGTTGACCTCCGCAAGGCCCATGCGATGCGAGATGAAAGGGTCGACGTCGATATCGCCTTGCAGGTAGCGATCGACCAGTTGAGGCACCTGATCGCGGCCCTTGACCCCACCGAACGAGGAACCGCACACTCGTCGCCCGGTAATCAGCATCCGAGGCACGATCTCCAACGTCTCGCCCTTCCCGGCGACCCCAGCCACCGTGCACAAGCCCCAGCCCATTCGAGCTGCCTCCACGGCTCGAGCCATTACCGAGACCAGTCCGGTCGCCTCGAAGGTGTAGTCGGCGCCAAAGCCTCCTGTCGCCTCCAGGACCCGCTCCACCGTGTGCTCGTCGGCCCGCCAGCAGTCGGTTGCGCCCTGCCCTCGCGCCAAGTCCAGGCGCTCGGGCGAGAGGTCCACGCATACGATTCGCTCCGCGCCCTGGAGTCTGCAGCCGGCAACCGCTCCAAGGCCGACCATGCCGGCCCCGAAGACGACACAGGTCGAGCCGGGCTCCACGGCGGCTGTGTACATCGCGGCGCCGAGACCAGTCGTCAAGCCGCACGCGAATAGGCACGCTCGATCGAGCGGCGCCTCTGGGTTGACGCACGCGAGCGCGATCTCCGGCAGGACCGCGTACTCGGCAAAGGTCGAGGTTCCCATGAAATGGCGGATCGGCTCGCCCGCGCGCGAGAGACGCACCGTGCCATCGGGCAGGTAGCCCTTGTTCTGCTGCTCGCGGATCGCCAAGCAGAGGTTGGTCTTGGGACTTAGGCAATGCTCGCACTCGCGACATTGCGGGGAGAAGAGGGTCACCACGTGGTCTCCACGCTTGACCGAGGTCACTCCCGCGCCGACCGCTTCGACGACTCCGGCTCCCTCATGGCCGAGCACCGTCGGCGCATACCCCGACGGATCGACGCCCGACGCGGTGTACATGTCGGTGTGACAGACGCCGCACGCCACTAGGCGCACAAGAACCTCTCCGCGACGGGGATCGGCAAGGTCGACCTCCTGAACCACCAGAGGCTGGTCAAACTGCTCGAGCACGGCGGCTCTCATCCTCACTGCGGCTCTCCTTTCGGCGCTCGACGGAACAGCAGCTTACGCCGGGTCGCGCCGTGGGTCCAGGGTTCGTTCGATCTGAAGGTCGACGATGTGGTCGGGCGAGTGGCTAGACCGCGTTGGCGATGCAGCACAACTGTGCGGATCCGCTTGCGAGCAGCCGGCCGGCCTGATCCCACACCCGGCCGCCAACCCCCATGAGACCGCCGTCCGCGACAGCGCATTCGCTGTCGACCAACAGCCATTCACAGGCAGGGCTGAAATGGTGAAACCAGACGCCCGTATCGAGATTCGGCGCCAGATACTCCCAGCTTCGGTAGTGGCGGTATGCGGCTGGGAAACCGTAAGTGTCCAGCAGGATCAGGGCGCGTGCGGCATCGAGGAAAGGGTCCTCGAAGCAAGCCGTCGGTCGAAAGCGCGCCCACTCACGGATAAGCGGAGCCTGTGGGTCCTCGTCTGTGCTCTGGTCGACGGGCCGCCGTTCGACGTTCTCCCAGAAGCTGAAGGGTGGACGTCGCCTTGCCGGGTGCAGCTCCTCATAGGTCTTCAGAGTCTCCGGAAGGGGGACTCCGGGAGCGCTCGGATGCTGGTGGCTGTAGCCTGGCGCCTCGGCGGCGGTCTTCACCATCGCGTGCAGGATGGGCTTGCTCTGCTGGGTCATCTCCACCGCGAGCGACTCGGCGCGGCGGCCGCCTCTGAGGACGCTCACTTTGAGCTCGACGGTATCGAAGGCCGGGGAGCTGAGGAAATGACAGTAGAAGCTCGCCGGCCGCTTGATTTGGGCAACCATGCCGGCAGCCCGCAGCGCAATCGTCGCCAGATAGCCCCCGTTGGGACCCCAAATCTCCCAGTCCTTTGAAAGGGACGCGGAATAACCGCCGTCATCGGGTGCGACACGCGTCGCATGCTCGAGGTCCAAGGTGCTCGGCGTCATCGTGCGTGGCGGATGGTACCCCTGTTGAGGGCCAGGGCCGGCGATGAGCATTAACCCGCTAACGTAGAGAGATGCTCACGCAGGCAGATCGTGCGGCTGAGCGTCGCCGTACGAAGCTGGAGGAGATCCGCTCGCAGGTCAAGGACGGGTCGTTGACGATCCGCAAGATGACGGCCGCCGAGCGCGAGCGCTACCCGCAACGGCCGCCACGACCGTCTCGCGGTCGCGGCAAATGACCGCTTTCTTCGTCGCCGGCATCGAGGGGCAGGGCAAGCAGGCAGAGGCCGCCTACAGCGAGCTGCGCGAGCGCTCGTTGGCGGTCGTCGGCTCTCCCGCAAGGTCGCGCAGGATCTTCAAGCTCAGCTGTCGCTTCGACGGGAGCGACACCGAGATCGAGGTCGGCAGGCGACTCTCGAGCGGCAGCGACGTGGTGGCGGCGATCCTCGACCACGGTCGCGAGGAGGCGTTTGTCGTACATACCGACGGCATCGACGACAGCAACGACGATGGCAGCGAGGCTGTCGGCCGTGCGGTGCGGGTCGGCCGTCCCGTGTACTCGGTGACGGAGTTCTCGTAGGAGTGTTCTGTGCGGAGGATGTCGCAGTTCGTGCTCTGGGGACACGGATGACTCGACCTCGCATCTCCGCTGGCGGTGGTCCTCGTCAGGCGCTCGTGTCGCGGCTGTGTGTCGCCCTCTGCCTAGCGGCGTGCTGCCTGACCATGACGCAGGCGGCAACAGCCTCAGGCGCGCATCCGTCGAGCCGCTGCGCGACCTTCCGCGCCAAAGGTGGCGAGTACGGCGTCTACATCGGCACGGGGCATGTCAGGTGCAGCGTCGCCGAGAAGGTTCTGAAGGCGATTGCCGAGGGCAAGGGTAAGTATGTGAACAACGGCTTTTCAGCCAACTCCTACACGCTCTACGGCGGGTGGCTGTGCCCATCGGGGAACATGGGCGAGCAGACCTGTGAGCATTCCACGCGTCCAGTGAACAAACCCAGCCAGGACGTCGTGAGTCTTTCCTGCACCTTTGACACCGGCTGCCCGAAGCAGACGGCCGTCACCTATTAGTGGTCGGAGTGTGTCGCGGGAGGGTTGGATGGGCTACCGCACGGCCCCGCGCGCGCGAGCTATGGTGGAGCTGAAGCTCGCGATCCCCATCCGACCAAGGAGAGAAAATGTCCCGTTACGCCACCGTGAACCTGTTGGAGATCGAGGACTCTGTCGGCGAGCGGGCTCCAGGCATCGAGGGGCGCTTCGGGCGCAAACACCTCGACTCGCGTGATCTCGGCGTAAGCCTGTTTCGCTATGCGGCGAACCTGCGCAGCCCGATGGCTCACAGCCATCGCGAGCAGGAGGAGGCCTATGTCGTAGTCGCCGGTTCTGGTCGGGTACTGCTCGACGACGAGCTTCTCGAGCTGAGTCAGTGGGATGTGGTGCGTGTGGCACCCGAGGTCGTACGCGCGTTCGAGGCTGGCCCGGAGGGATTGGACATCGTCGCGATCGGCGGGCCCAAGCCTGAGGACGGCGACGGCGTCATGGGCAGCGCGAACTGGCCTGACGCCGAGTAGCCGCACCCGCTGAGCGTGGGAGTGGCGGTCGCCTTGCCTTCGGGTGCGCAACGACTGCGACTGCCGGGTCCTGCCGCTCGCGCCTGGCGCTCGAGCGCTTTAGCCGGTGGCACCCTCTGCCGCGGGGGTGCCGGCGGCCGTCTCTTCGTAGGTGAAGTCCGTTCCCGTCCGTGCGCCCAGTTGCTTGGGGACGAGAAAGCCAGCCAACAGGCAGACGAGCAGGAAGCCGGTTGCCATCAGGAAGGTGTCGGTGAAGCCGGTAACCGTCGGCAGTCCCTTGGCCGTGTTGGCGGCGATGAAGGTCGCCGACAGCTGCCCGCCCAGCGCGCCGCCGAGTGTGCGCATGACGGTGTTCATGCCGCTGGCCACACCGGTCTGCTCCGGCGAGACGGCCTGCACGATCAGGTTGCCGAGTGCCGCGAAGGCGAGGCCGACCCCCACGCCGAGCAGTCCAGCGGCGATCAGCAGGTCGTAGGGATGGCTGTGTGCGAGCGCGAGCAACGCGAAGGACGCGGTGGTGAAGGCAGTTCCCACCAGTAGCGCGCCGCGCGAGCCGTAGCGACCCGAGATCCGTCCGGCCGACAGGCCCAGGATCGTCATCCCGATCGTCAGCGGCAGCAGGTAGAGCCCCGAAACGACGACAGAGGCACCGAAGCCGAAGCCGGTGCTCTTCGGTAGCTGGGCGATCTGGGGGATCACGATGAACGACGCGTACATGCCGGCGCCGAGCAGGAACGCCGAGGTGTTGGTCGTCCACACGCCCCTGATGCGCATCATCGTCATGTCGATCAAGGGGTTCTTGCTGCGCACCTCCACGGCGATCCAGGCGACCGAGACGGCGATGCCGACGGCGAGCAGGCCAAGAGTCTTGGGGGACCCCCAGCCCCAGCTTGTGGTCTGGCTGATCGAGATCAGCACGATCGACATGCCGATCGTCATCAAACTTGCGGCAAGCCAGTTGACGCGTCCGGGGACCCGCACCGGCGACTCGGGGATGAAGCGCCACGTCGCGATCGCGGCGAACACCGTTGGGATCAAGGGGAGCCAGAACAGCCAGTGGTAGTCGAGGTGCTCGATGATCACGCCCGCCAGCACGATCCCGGCGCCACCGCCCACGCCGAGGATCGCCGACAGCAGGCCGATGCTTCCCGCCACCTTCTCGCGCGGGAACTCGTCGCGCACGATCCCGAAGGCAAGCGGGAAGATGCCCCCCGCAGCACCTTGGATGAAGCGCCCCACCACGACGATCGCCAGCGAGCTCGAGACGGCGGACAAGAGCGTTCCAGCGGCGAGGATCACAAGCGTCCACAGGAGCATCTTCTCCTTGCCGTACATGTCGCCAAGCCGCCCAAGGATCGCGGTGCCAACCGACGCGGCAAGCAGATAGGCCGTCAGCAGCCAGGTGACACCGGTCTCGCTCGTGTGCAGCGCATGCTGGAAGGTCGGCAGCGCCGGCAGCACGGCCGAGCTGAGCATCGCGTAGGCAAGCCCGCCAAGCGCGAGCACGGCCAGGATCAGGTTGGGATGCGTGCGCTCCCTGGTGGTCTCATCCCAGCCGGCGGCCATCCGCCTCACCTTAGCTTCGTCTGGGCGTTGGCTCGGAGGAGCGAGCCTACTGGGCTGTATGTGGACCACCTGGTGTCGCGGGTCCGAGGATGTCTAACGGATGCGTCTCGGCGTGCGATCGCGAGTATCTGTTGCATGTTGCGCAACATGCAACAAGCCGGGAATTGGCAGTGGATCTCGGTAAGGGCCACCACCGTCGATTGGTTCCATCTGTAAGACTTGCGCCGGCATGGCACGCCCGATGACATACCTGCTGGCTTTTGCGATCACCTTCGGTATGTTCGCGTCAGATGCAGTCGCCCATCCAAACGATGCCGCCGCAACCAAGGCTTATCTACGTGCCGAGTACAAGTCCTATCGCGCCATCGACGACAACCTCGAGACCTCTCGCAAGGATCTCAAGAGTTTTGTGGGGCAGGTCGTCGCCGGTTGTCCTAACGTGCTGGCCGGATTTCCTCAGGAAGATGCGAAGCTCCCCAATCTGATCGAAGAGGAATTGGCCGCGTTGGCGGCCGTCGCCGAAAGGCCGGATCTGCACGCGGAACTTGTCTTCGCACGGTCGGTGAGCCACTTGCGCTGGACCAATCGTGTGCTTGGGCGCCTAGTCAAGCAGTACAACGAAAAAGCACCAACGATCTCGGCGGCAAGCTTGTGCGCCGACTACACGACCTGGGCCGCAAGTGGCTATCGCACCCTCTCGTCACATTCACAGATTTTCTTGCGACGTATGGAAGCCAAAGAAAAGCGCAACGAAGTCATGGGGTCGAAGGGGAGCGAAGGGCCCGGAAAGGCGATCAAACGGCTGTTGGTTCCCTACGAGCGGGCGTCCGGAAGAAAGCTTGCCAAGCAGGTTTACCGCCTTGAAGCACAGCTTGAAGATGCATCGTTGGAACTCATCTTGGGCGCCGCTGGCGAAATGGACAAAGGCTTGGGTTTGCCGCCTCTCCAAAAAGCCGCTCCAGCTTGATGACAAGGCGCCCGGGTCGCGTCTAGCCGACGGGAGGTGACGCAACGCTCGTCCCCGGCGTAGGCAGCGCCTGTGGCAGCTCCTTGACGAAACCCTTGCTCAGTACGCTGAGGATCAAGAGCGATCCGAACAAGGCTACCGCGTCGATGCTCTCGCGGCCCTGCTTTGCCCAGTAGAGGTCTTCGAGGTTGAGCCATAGGGCGAACTCATCGAGCGTGAGCGCCGCGCCGGTACCGTATGCGGCTGCCGTGATGCGCGATGAGCGTCGGTCCTCGGCGATGCCGATCTCGAGCATCCACAGGTAGCCGACTGTCAGCAGGCCCATAATGCCGAAGGTCATGTGGTGTATGTGGCGGCCGCCGGGAGTGATGTTCTTGAAGGGGCCGCGTTCTGCGCGGATCGCGTGCGTGATGCCGCGAACGCTTGCGAAGGTCAAGAAGAAGGCGCCGGTCGAGAACAGCTGGCGCTCCTTGCGGCGGTTGCCGAAATGCTTGTAGTAGAGCGCGCGAACGTCGCGTACCGGCGCCAGCCGCGATCGCGATCGCGAGTGCTGGTTCTGTGGGGATGGCGCATCTTGCCGAGACATGCTCAGCCCACCCTAACGGGACGGCCACGTGTGCCGGCCTTGCGGTACTTGATGCGGTGGCTGGTGAAGCTCATCACGGCGGAGCTCAGCCGAACATGCGCCTTTTCGAGCGAAACGGCGTCTGCGGATCGCGCGCTTGAAACGGTCCTGGCGCGTTCTCCGTCTTGGCGTATCGATAGAGCGCCACGGCAAATGTCTGACGGACGACAGCCGCGACAGCGCTGATCGCGATGAGAGCCAAGACGGCCAAGGCGATCACAGTGTCCTGCAGCCCTGGTTCACCGTGCGTCGCGGCCAACGCGACGCCGAATACCAAGGCTACCGGAACAATTATGAGGATCATCCAGGCGGTCACGATGACGTTCCCGCCGATGCCCTCTCCCCAGCGCTCCTTCACGATGTGGGCAGAGCGCTCCAAGCACTGCGGCGCCGAGCATTCCTCGATGGCAAGGATCGGGATCGCGAACAGGCTCGCCAGCGACCAGCCCACGCCCACGAGCCGCGCGACAATGCTGCCACCTAGCGGTAGGCGGCTGGCGAGCTGCTCGAGCACCACTCCCACCACGGCGGCGATCAATGCCCACAGCGCAACCTGTCTGACCCGACGCATTGGGACTGCCAGGGCCTCGCCCAAAGACAGGCGTCGTCCTTCCAGCGCGGCTGACGCCGCCGCAGCGATGGCGGTGTTGAAGAACACGCTGATGAATGTCAGCGGATAGCCTGCGATCAAGAGGATCAGCAGGAACCGTCCCTCGGAGGTGCGATGGCCGAAGAAACCGCCCAAGCCGAAGATCACCGCGACGGCCGCCGCACCGCACAACCCTGAGATCATCGCCAGGATCAAGAGCGCTCGGTCGCTGCGCACCACCTGCCAGGCGGTCTTGGTCAGTCGCCATGAACGAGAGATCCTTCCTTCTCGACCCGCGTGATCGTCCGCCTCCGACATTTTCCCTCCCTTTCGATGTTGAAGTTGCTTGCTGGAATTACCCGACTGCGATGCCTCTAAGCTTCCCCATGCCGCGAGGTTCGTCAGGGTCCCTCGGCAATTGTCGCCTGTGCGCAATGATGGCGCGGTGTCCCCACCTGTCGAGCTAGAGGTCAGCGCTCCGTTTGCCGGAGTGGTCGTGACGATCGAGCACGCGCCCGGCACCTCGGTACGAGCCGGGGCCGTGCTCGTCGTGCTGGAGGCGATGAAGATGGAGCACGAGGTCCTTGCCGAGAGCGACGGAGTCGTGCAGCGGGTCGAGGTGGCTAGCGGAGATGCGATCGAGGCGGGGGACCTGCTTGTCGTATTGAGAGTTGACGATCGCGCTGCCAACGGAGCGCGCGAGGAAGGTTCCTCTGGGTCTGGCGAGTTTGAGGGTGCGCGCGAGAGGGGGCCTGGAGTGGGTGCTGAGTTTGGGGATGCGCGTAAAGGGGGGCCTGTTGTGGATGTTGAGTTGGAGAATGCACGTAAGGAGGGTCCTGTTGTGGGTGCTGAGTTTGGGGGTGCACGTAAAGGGGGGCCTGTTGTGGACACGGGGTTTGAGGGTGCACCCGACGGCACACCTCGCGCTGAGACCAAGCCCGATGCGGCACCCGCTGGGGGCGAGCCGAAAGCGGCCCGAGCGGCGCGTGGGTCCGATGGGGCTCGCGTGAAGGGCAATGCGGTGCGCGCCGACCTTGCCGCCGTGCGAGAGCGCCATTCGCTCGGGCTCGACGCGGCACGACCCGAGGCCGTTGAGCGTCGCCGCGCCCGGCGACGCCGCACGGCGCGCGAGAACCTGGCAGAACTCGTCGACGAGGGGAGTTATGTCGAGTACGGGCCGCTGCTGTTCGCCGCCCAGGAGCGGCGGCGTCCCAAGCAGGAGCTGATCGAGAGGACGCCCGCGGACGGGCTGGTCGCGGGCGTCGCGGAGATCGACGGCAATCCCTGCGTGGCCATGTCCTACGACTACACCGTGCTCGCCGGCACCCAGGGGATGCGTGGGCACCAGAAGAAGGACCGCCTGTTCGAGCTGGCCGAGCGCCGGCGCTTGCCGGTCGTGCTGTTCGCAGAGGGTGGCGGTGGGCGTCCGGGCGACGTGGACTTCCCGATCGTCGCTGGCCTGGACTGTCGCGCCTTTCACCTGTTCGGTCGTCTCAGCGGCTTGGTGCCGCTCGTGGGGATCGCCTCGGGTTACTGCTTCGCCGGCAATGCCGCGCTGCTTGGCTGCTGCGACGTGGTGATCGCGACGGAGGACTCCAGCATCGGCATGGGTGGCCCCGCGATGATCGAGGGCGGCGGTCTCGGCGTCTACGAGCCAGGCGAAGTCGGGCCGATCGACGTGCAGCACGCAAACGGCGTGGTCGACCTGCGTGTCGCCGACGACCGAGCCGCGGTCGCCGCCGCCAAGCGTTATCTCTCCTACTTCCACGGGCCCGTCGAGCAGTTCACCGCGCCCGATCTGTCCGCGCCCGACGAGTCTGTATCTGGCCTATCCGTGCCCGATGAGCCTGTATCTGGCCTGTCCGCGCCTGACGAGCCTGTATTTGACCAGTCTGCCCGCGGCTGGTCCGCGCCCGACCAGCGTCTGCTGCGCGAGATCGTGCCGGAGCGGCGCAAGCGCGCGTATGAGGTGCGTGCCGTCATCGAGACGCTGTGCGACGAGGATTCCGTGCTCGAGCTGCGCGACGGCTTTGGGGCCGGGATGGTCACCGCGCTCGCGCGGGTCGAAGGCAAGTCGCTCGGCATCGTTGCCAACGACCCCTCACATCTCGGCGGCGCGATCGACGCCGACGCGGCCGACAAGGCTGCACGCTTCCTGCAGCTGTGCGATGCCTTCGGGTTGCCCGTGCTGTTCCTGTGCGACACCCCGGGATTCATGGTCGGCCCGGACGCCGAGCGCACGGCCACGGTGCGTCACTTCGCGCGCCTGTTCACCACCGGCGCCAACCTCGAGATCCCGTTCGCCACGATCGTCTTGCGCAAGGGCTATGGCCTCGGCGCGCAGGCGATGGCGGGCGGCTCGTTCAAGGCGCCGCTGTTCTGCGTCGGCTGGCCGACATCGGAGTTCGGCGGCATGGGCCTGGAGGGCGCGGTGCGCCTGGGCATGCGCCGCGAGCTGGAGGCGATCGAGGACGCCGAGGAGCGCGAGCGCATCTTCCAGGCCACGGTCGCCGCGGCCTACGAGCACGGCGAGGGGCTGAACATGGCGGCCTATGGAGAGATCGACGACGTGATCGACCCGGCCGACTCGCGTCGCTGGATCGCAACGCTGTTCGACCCGCCGCCGGTGGACTGGCGCACACGCGAGGGCAAGCGGCGTCCCAATATCGACGCCTGGTAGGCGGGCAGCGGATCGGGACGGTGCACCGGCAAGCGGCGGCCCAACGTCGATGCATGGTGAGCGCCCTTCGAGCCACCGGCAGAGCTTCAGCTCCACCCCAGCACGCGCCCGCGGCAACGCGCGTCAGCCCAAAAAAATCTACCCGTCCTAGGTAGGGCCGGGGTCGGAGGCTGTCTCCGGCGGCGCCTGTATGCGTGCACGGAACACATGAAACGACCAGCCCTGGTAGAGCAGTACCACCGGGAAGAAGATGACTGCGACCACCGTCATCACGACGAGCGCGTAGTGGCCGGAGGCCGAGTTGTTGACGGTCAGGTCGTAGGCGGCGTTGGTGCTCGAGATCATCACGTTGGGATACAGGTCGATGAAGATCGAGCCGACGGTTGCGGCGATCGCGATTGCCGAGGCGGAGAAGGACAGCCCGTCGTGGTCGGTCATCGCCAGTCGCGCGGCGAAGCCCACCGCGATCACCGCGAGAATCTCCACGGGCTGCGGCACGTCGGGGCCACCCGCGACGCTGCGCGTCCAGATCACCCAGCCGACCACCAGCGCGATTGCCGTCCAACCGAGCGGCCGGGCCAGCGTGCGGGCGCGCTCGCGCAGCTCGTCGGTCGTCCTGAGCTTGAGGAATGTCGCTCCGTGCAACAGGCAAAGGGCAACCAGTGTCACCCCGGTCCACAGTCCATAGGGCGTGAGCAGGCCGAAGAAGTTGCCCGTGTAATCGTGGCTCGAGTCGATCGGCAGGCCGTTCAGCAGGTCGCCGAGCCCCACGCCGAGCAGCAGGGGAATCAGCAGGCAGCCGATCGTCATCGCCCAGCGCCAAGTGTTGCGCCAGCGCGGGGACTCGCTCTTCTCGCGGAACTCGAAGGAGACGCCGCGAGCCATCAGCGCGATCAGCACAAGCAAAAGGGCCAGATAGAGCGCGGAGAACATCGTCGCGTACCAGCCTGGGAAGGCCGCGAACGTGCCTGCGCCGGCGACGATCAGCCACACCTCGTTGCCGTCCCACCAGGGGCCGATCGTGCTCAGCGCCCGTTTGCGCTGCTCGTCTGTGCGCCCGACGATTGTGTGCAGCATGCCCACGCCGAAGTCGAAGCCCTCGAGTACGAAGAAGCCGACCCAGAAGATCGCGAGGATGACGAACCAGATCGTGTGAAGTTGCATCAGTAGCTCATGACCGGGGTCGGGGCTTATGTAGGCAAGTCATCAGTAGCTCAGGGCGGGGGTTGGTGTCTGCGCGCCGGGGCCTGTCCCCTCGGGGCCCTCCTCGGGGTCGAGGCCCTTGCGCGAGTAGCGCAGCATCAGGACCAGGTCGGCCGCGCCGAGCGCGATGTAGACCAGGACGAATGCGATCAGGCTGATCCAGATGTCCAGCGAGCTGACCGAGGGCGAGTTGGCGTTCACGGTCTTCATCAACCCCTGCACGATCCACGGTTGACGCCCGCTCTCGGTCAACAGCCAGCCGGCGGTGTTCATCACGAAGGGAGTCACGACCGCGAACAGCCCCGCGCGCAGGAACCACTTGGAACGGTCGAGCGTGCCCTTGTGTACCAGCCAAGCTCCCCAGAAGGCCAACAGCGCGATCAACGAGCCGAGATAGGCCATCACGCGCATCGACCAGTACTGGATGAACACGTCGGGTATGTAGTTGCCGGGTCCGTAGCGGGCGACATCTTCCTTCTGGATCTGGTTCAGCCCCTCGACCGCACCGCCCCACGTCCCGGTGGCGAGGATCGAGAGCAGGTGCGGGATCGCGATCACCTGGGTCGGGGTCTGGTCGTTGCTGCCGCCGCCGACCTGGAAGGCCGAGAACGAGCACGGCTGGCAGTTTTCCCACTGCGCCTCAGCCGCGGCGATCTTGGCCGGTTGGTAGGTGGCCTCGATCTCTCCGAGCTTATTGCCGACGAACATCTGCAACAGGATCGCCGGCAGCAGCACGAGCACCGACAGGCGCGCGGTGTGGTGGAAGGCTTCGACTTCGCGCCCCTTGCGCAGATACCAGACCGAGATAGCGAGCATCACCAGCGACCCTGTCACCAACGAGGCCAGGATCACGTGGACGTACCCCCACAGAAATGTCGGATTGGTGAACAGCGCCCATACGTTGTTGAGCACCGGCTGGCCCTGTTTGTTCAGTGCGTAGCCGACGGGATGCTGCATCCAAGAGTTGGCGACCAGGATGAACATCGCCGAGAGCATCGAGCCCGCGACCACGAGCCAGATGCATGCCAGGTGAACGCGCTTGGGCAGCCGGTCCCAGCCAAAAATCCACAGGCCGAGAAAAGTCGACTCGAGGAAGAAGGCAGCCAGGCCCTCCATCGCCAGCGGCCCGCCGAAGACGTCGCCGACGAAACGCGAGTAGGTCGACCAGTTCATGCCGAACTCGAACTCCTGCACGAGGCCGGTGACAACGCCGACGGCGACGTTGATCAACAGCAGCGTGCCGAAGAAGCGCGTCATGCGCTTGTACTCCGGCTGCTCGTTGCGGTGCCACGCCGTCTGCAAAAGCGCCACCAAAAACGCCAGCCCGATCGTCACCGGCACGAACAGGAAGTGGTAGATGCTCGTCGTGGCAAACTGCCAGCGCGCCAGGTCGTTGGTCATCCTCCATCACCATTACCCATGGGGCGGCGGAACCATGCTGAGTAGCGCCCGGCGTTGCCGCCCGGCGAGGCATTGGCGCGCGAGGCGGCATATCGCCCGCCACCGGCTTCCAGCTGGGCGTGTGTGCCGCGTTCGACGATCTTGCCCTCTTCGATCGCCAGGATTTCGTCCACCTGCTCGAGGCCGACCAGCCGGTGCGTGATCAGCAAAGTCGTCCGCGCGCGCGTCGCGTCGAGCAGGTCGGCCACGAGCGCGTCGGCGGTGGCGGTGTCGAGGTGCTCGCCCGGCTCGTCGAGGATCAGAATCGGGAAGTCGGCCAGCAGAGCCCGGGCCAGCGCGAGGCGTTGGCGCTGGCCGCCGGACATGCGCGCGCCGCGCTCGCCCAACTCGGTGGCGAGGCCTTCCGGCAGCGAGTCCACCCAGTCGAGCAGCCTTGCCTGCGCCAGCGCCTCGCGCAACTCGTCCTCGCTCGCCTCACGCCTGGCCAGGCGCAGGTTCTCCTCGAGCGTGCTGTCGAAGACGTGCACAGCCTGGCTGACCAGCCCGACCACGCGCCTGACTTCGTCGCCCTCGAGCGCGTCGATCTCCACGCCGTCCAGCTCCACCGAACCGCTGTACTCGACGAACCTCAGCAGCACCGCGGCAAGCGTCGACTTGCCCGCACCGCTGGGGCCGACGAGCGCGACGCGCCGGCCAGGACTCAGGTCGAGCTCGATCCCCTCCAGCGCCGCGCGCGCGACCCCCGGATATGAGCAGCTGAGGTTACGTGCCCTCAGCGTGTGGGATTGGAGTTCGTGCGTATCGACCTTAGGCGGCGATTTGCTGGCGACGCGGCCGTCGTGCGACTGGCCGTTTGGGGAATGCCCGGTCATTGTCGGGGCGGTCGGCCCGCGCACCGTGGCGGTCGTTGGCGCGGGCTGGGGGAGCGCCCTTGGGTGTTCTGGCTCCCGTACAGCCGGCGGCGTCTCGCGCACCTCCTGAATCCGCGCCGCGGCCCGGCGAACACGCTGCAGTGTTTGCGTCGCCGCCGGAAGTCCGCTGACCAGCTCGAACGCGACCAGCGGGATCAGGGCGATGCCGGCCAAGAGCACGCCGTCCATGCGGCCCGCGCGCACGGCGCTGACGCCGACGAGCAGCGCACCCCACATCGCCAGGCCCGAGCACAGCGTGCTCAGCCCCTGGCCGATGCCGGCCGTGCGCGCGCCGGCGCGTGCGATGCGGGTCAGCTCGGCGTCGGCTGTGAGCGTGCGTGCCAGCTGCTCTGGCGCGGCGCCGTAGGCCGCCAGCTCCTGGGCGCCCTCGATCAGGTCCACGACCGTGGCGCTCAGCTCGCCACGGGCCTGTGCTTGCAGGGTCTCTGAGCGTGCCGCCAGCGTGCTCGTGAGCCACGGTACGAGCACGCCCGCGAGCAGCAGCGCGACCAGCAGGATCAGGGCGGCGGCGGGCAGCATCCACCACACGAGCGCCACCGTGCCGGCGCCGACGAGCAGCGCGATCGCAAACGGGGGGACGACGCGCAGAAGCAGGTCCTGCAGGGAGTCGACGTCCTGCACGAGCCGCGAGAGCAGCTCGCCCGAGCGGAAGGCAGGCAGGCCGAGCGGGGCCAGGCGCTCCAGGTGTTCGTAGACGCTGACGCGCAGGTTGGAGAGCACGCGAAATGCCGCGTCGTGGCCGACGAGGCGCTCGAAGTAGCGGCACAGGCCGCGCGAGAGGGCAAAGAACTGGACGCCGACGATCGCCACGGCGACGACCGACTCCGGGGGCCGTTGCGAGGAGCGCGAGATCAGCCAAGCCGAAGTGGCTATCAGCCCGATCGCGGCGGCGACCGAGCCGGCGCCGAGCAGTGTGGAGAGCGCCAGGTGCCCGGCGGCGGGACGGGCGATCGCGAGGGTCTGGCGCAGCGGTGCCTCAGCTGGGGGCTGGGCCGCGGGCGGGGACGGCGTGAACGCGGGCGAGGATGGCATGACCGCGGGCGGGGACGGCGTGACCGCGGGGGAGGCGAGCGGTGCTGTCCGTGCGTTCATGCTGGAACCTCTGTCGTGTCGAGGTCGGATCGGTCGGGGGCGGGCGTGGCAAGATCGATCACGCGGTCGGCCATCTCCAGCAGCGCCGGTCGGTGCGCGACGACGATCGCGGTGCGGCCCTGCGAGAGACGCGCGACGGCGTCGAGCACGTGGCGCTCGGTCTGCCCGTCGAGGCTGGCGGTCGGCTCGTCGAGCAGCAAGAGCGGCGCGTCGCGCCGGAACGCACGGGCCAGGGCGACGCGCTGGCGCTCGCCGGCCGACAACCCGGCGCCCCGCTCGCCGAGCACCGTGTCCAGGCCGGCGGGCAAGCGGTCGATGACATCGCTCAAGCCCGCGGCCGCAACGGCGTCTGTCAGTTCGACATCGCTCGCGTCCCCGCGGCCGAGACGCACGTTCGCCGCGATCGAAGTCGCAAACAGGTGGGGCCGCTGCGGCACCCAGGCAAGTCGCGCGCGCCACGCGTCGGCGCTGAGCTCGGTCAGGTCGTGCCCGCCGACACGGATCGTTCCCCGCTCGGGTACGACGAAACCCAGCAGCACGCCCAGCAGTGTCGACTTGCCACAGCCGCTCGGGCCGGCGACCGCGACCACTTCGCCGGCTTTGACGTGCAGCGACACGTTGTCGAGCGCCGCCTCGGAGCGCCCTGGATAGGAGACTGTCAGTCCTTCCACGACGATGTCGGCGGTGGCCACGTCCGGCGGGGCGCAGAGCGGTGCAGAACTCGTTCTGCCGGCGGGAGCGGCGGTGGAGAGTGGAGCGGCGGTGGAGAGTGGAGCGGTGGCGGAGAGTGGAGCGGTGGCGGAGAGTGGAGCGGCGGCGGGTGTTTCAAAAACCCGGTTCCCAAATTTCCCAGTGTTTTCGTGCACCCCGTTTTCGAGTAACACCACACCGACGGGCTTGGCGGGGGAAGCTCCGGCCGGGGCTGTGTCGAAAGGGGCGGCCCCGGCGTCCCCCAGCACCGCGAACACCTGCTCCGCCGCCGCCATCCCCTCGGCGCTCGCGTGGTAGTTGGCGCCCAGCTGGCGCAGCGGCAGGTATGCCTCCGGTGTCAGCACCAAAGCGAACAGGCCGGCGCGCAGGGACATGTCGCCGCCCATCAGGCGCAACCCGATCGCCACGGCGACCAGCGCCACGGAGATCGTGGCGAGCAGCTCGAGGATCAACGAGGACAGGAATGTCACCCGCAGGTTCGACAGCGCGGTCTCGCGGTAGCGCTCGGAGATCGAGCGAATGCTGGCCGCCTGGGCCTTTGCGCGGCCAAAGACCTTGAGCGTCGGCAGGCCCGCGACCACGTCCAGGAAGTGCCCAGCCAGACGCTGCAAAGTCCGCATCTGCAGATCCATCTTCTCGCGCGTCGCAGCTCCGACGAGTGCCATGAACAGGGGAATCAGCGGCAGCGTGAAGGCGATGATCGCCGCCGACAGCCAATCCTGGGTGACGACGGCGACGAGCACGACAACAGGCACGATCGCCGCCAGCAGAAGCTGCGGCAGGTACAGGGAGAAATAGCCGTCGAGCGCATCGAGCCCGCGCGTCGCCAGCACCGTCAGCTCGCCCGTGCTCTGTGTGCGCGAGCTGTTGGTCCCGAGCACCGACACCCGCGCCAGCAGCGCGCCGCGCAACTGCGACTTGGCCTGCGCCGAGCAGCGACCGGCCGCCAGCTCCGCCGCCCAGGCGATGAGCGCCCGTGCCGCGACCACGAACAGCAGCACGATCAACGTCCCTTTCAGCTGCGAGAGATCTTCTCCGTGTGAGAACGCGCCGACGACCACGTCCACGAGCAGCCACGCCTGCGCGACGATCAGCAGCGCGCGCAGGCTCCCCAGCGAGACCGACAGAAACAGAAAGGTGCGGGTAGCGCGCGCATACCGCGGCAATCGGGGATCGAGCGCTCTCACCGCTCCTACAGCCGAGCGCCGCGGGGCAGGCGTTCGACCGACTTCAGGTCGCTGTTGATCACCGGGTTCTGTGGCTTGCCAAGGCGCGCGCTGATCCAGTCCAGCAACACCTTCAAACGCCGCCCCTGCCCGCCGCCGCTGAGGTAGTACATGTGGATCGTCAGGTACAAAAAGAATGCGGGCCGCCCGGAGAATTCCAGCCCGCGAATCTCACACACGGCCTTGCCGCGTCCGACGACGGCAAGCGCCCCCTTGTCGAGGTAGCGAAACGGAGTGCTGGCGCTGGGAGCACCGCCGACGATCCCTTGCGCCACATGGCGCGCCTGCTGGATCGCGACTGTCGCGAGGCCCGGCAGCGGCCGGTCGCCCGGTCCCGCAAGCGAGGTGATGTCGCCGATCGCAGAGATCTCGGGATGGCCGGGCACGCTCAGGTTGGCTTCGATTTCAATGCGTCCAGCCCGGTCGGTGGGCGCACCGGTCGCCTCGGCCAGCGCCTTGACGAACGGGACGGGCTGCACGCCGGCGGCCCAGATCACGGTCCGTGACTCAAAGCGAGTGTCGGTACCTGCGACCTGCGCCGTGACCCCGTGCTCGTCGATGTCGCTGACGCGCGCGCCAACACGCACTTCAACCCCAAGCGAGGCCAACTCCTTGGCGACCTTTGTGGACAGCCTCTTGCTGAACGACGCCGCCACACGCTCGCCGGCGTCGAGCAGGATCACCTTGGCGTCGCTCGGCTGAATGCGCGTGAACTGTCGCTTCATCGTGTGCGCGGCGATGATCGACAGCTCGCCGGCGATCTCCACGCCTGTCGGCCCGCCGCCGATCACGACGAACGTCATCCACTTCGCCCGCTCCGCGGGATCCTCACAGCGCTCGGCCTCCTCGAAAGCGCCATAGATGCGGTTGCGCAGCTCGACCGCGTCGGACAGCGTCTTCATCCCGTAGGAGGCTTCCTGCCAGTCGTCTTTGCCGAAGTAGGAGGTCTCCGCGCCACAGGACACGATCAGGCTGTCGTAGTCGAGTGCATCGCCACGATCGAGTAGCAGCCGGCGCTGCTCGACGTCGATGCCCGTCGCCTCGGCCATCAGCACGGTCGTATTGGCGCTGCGCTTGAGCCCGGCCCTGATCGGCGAGGCGCACTCGCCCGTCGAGAGCGAGCCGCAGGCCACCTGGTAGAGCAGGGGTTGGAACAGGTGATGGTGCAGCTTGTCGACGAGCGTCACGTCGACGTCGGCCCCGCGAAGCTTGCGCGCGGCCGTCAGCCCGCCGAAGCCGCCGCCGACGATGACGACGCGGCGGCGGTGTTTGCTCGCGGGCGGATGCCCCCCGCGCGCGCGGGGGGCATCGTCGTTTTGGGATTGCTCAGTGGCCATTGGCGCCGAGGCGCTCGAGCAGGTGGTCGCCGACGCGCAGGGAATTCGCCATCGCCGTGAGCGCGGGATTGACCGCTGAGATGCTGGGAAAGAAGCTGGTGTCGACCACGTACAGGTTGTCCAGCTCGTGCGCCTTGCAGTTGCTGTCCAAAGCCGAGAGGGCGGGATCTGTGCCGAAGCGGCAGGTACCAGCCTGGTGGGCCACTCCTGCCACCGGGATCTTGTTCTCGAGGTAGGCCCAGCGGGGAATCAGGTGGTGCTCGTGCATCCCCAGGTGGCCGAGCAGCGAGCGCAGCTGCTCGAACAGACGATCGCGGGCGGTGTCGTTGCTGGCGCGGTAGGCAAGCGTCAGGTTGCCGTCGCGGTCGACCGTCACCCGGTTCTCCGCCTGTGGAATGTCCTCGGTCGACAGCCAGAAGTCAACGGCGTGCTCCGCCACGTCCGCCAGCGAGAAGGTGGGCGCGAGCCTGGTCATCAGCGGCTTCTCGCCGCGGTACATGTCCGCCACCGACTTGCCCACCATCTGGATGTTGCCCATCGGGAACTCCCAGGCGTCGCTTGCGAAGTAGTAGTCGTTGACGCCGAGCGTCTTCTGGAAAACGGTCGGGTTGGGCTCCTTGGAGATCGCCAGCACCGCCTGGGAGTTGTGGAACATGTAGTTGCGCCCCACCTGGTCGGAGCCGTTGGCAAGGCCACCGGGATGCTTATCGGTGGCCGAGCTGAGCAGCAGCTTGGCTGTGTTGGCAGCACCGCAAGACACGACCACGATGTCGGCCGCGTACGTCTCGCGCTCGCCTTTGCCATCGCCTCCACCAGTGCCCGCGACAGCCCTCGCGCCTGTGCCGTCGCCCTCGTCTGCACGCTCCACCACAACTTCTGTGACGGCGGTGCCGGCGGGGTTGGTCTTCAGCGCCACGACCTTGGCCCCCGTCAGCAGCGTGACGTTGTCGTGCTCGAGCGCCGGTCGCACACCAAGCACCTCGGCGTCTGACTTGGCGTGCACCAAACACGGAAACCCGTCGCAGGTGGAGCAGCGCACGCACTTGCTGTAAGGCATGTTGGTCTCGTTCAGCATCACCCCACAGGGCGCATGGAAGGGATGCAGTCCGGCCGCGGCAAATGCATCGGAGAGCTGGGCGATGCGCGGCTCGTGAGATACCGGCGGATGTGGATATGGGGCGGAGGCGAAGGGTTCGGTGGGGTCCTCGCCGCGCGCGCCGTGTACTTCGTACAGCTGCTCGGCCTTCGTGTAATAGGGCTCCATCGCCTCGTAGGAGATCGGCCACGCGGGGGAGATGCCGCCATGGTGGCGCAGCTCGCCGAAGTCCTCTGCGCGCATGCGATAGAGCGCGGCCCCATACATCTTGGTGGCGCCGCCCACGCAGTAGTGCACCTGCGGTTGGAAGGCCTTGCCCTCGCCGTCGTACCACGTGTCGTGGGAGACGTAGCGGTTGTCCACGAACACGTCCGCGGCCGACCAGTTCTGTGGCTCGCGCGGCAGCCAGTCGCCGCGCTCCAGCAGCAATATGCGCTTACTCGATGGGGCCAGATGGCGGGCAAGCGTCCCCCCGCCCGCGCCGCTGCCGATGATGATCGCGTCGTAGTGCTCGCTCATTTCTGGCCTCCTCGTCGCCGGCGGCTCCCGCTCACCTGACCGTGGTCGTCGCGCCTCATCACGTGATCTCCGCCAAACGCTCGACAAGAATGATGCGCGCCGCCGCCTCGATCAGTGCGAGGTGAGAGAACGCCTGCGGGAAGTTCCCGAGATGGCGCCCGGTGGACGTGTCGAACTCCTCGGCGTACAGCCCGAGCGGCGAAGCGACTTTCAGAAGCTTTTCCATCAGGTCTCTGGCGCGCTGCTGCTCGCCGACGATCGCAAGTCCCGACACCAGCCAGAAGGAGCAGATCAGGAAGCTCCCCTCCTTGCCCGACATGCCGTCGTCGGTCTCATCGGTGCGGTAGCGCAGCACGAAGCCGTCCTCGGTCAGGTCCTCGGCGATGGCAAGCACGCTCGTGCGCAAGCGCTCGTCCCCGCCCGGGAGGAAGCCGAAGATCGCCGCCAATAGATTGGAGGCGTCGAGCGCGTCAGTGTCGTAGTGCTGGCGCAGCACCCCATCCTTGGTCAGCCCGTGCGCGAGGATGTCCGCCTTGATCTCCTCGGCGGTCTCGTGCCAGGTCTCCTTGAGCTTGGCGTTGCCGCGCATCTCCGCCAGGCGCGAGGCGCGGTCCATCGCCACCCAGCACATCAGCTTCGAGGACACGTAGTGCTGCGGCTTGCCGCGTGCCTCCCAGATCCCCTGGTCGGGCTTGCGCCAGACCTTCGTCGCGCATTCGGCCTGTGCCTGCACGATCGGCCACAGCCTGCGCGGCAGCCGTTCCGAGCGGCGCGTATGCAGCAGGATCGAGTCGAGCGCCGCGCCGAACACGTCGTTCTGGCGCTGGTCGAAGGCGCCGTTGCCGATCCGCACGGGCGCCGCCCCGGCGTAGCCGGAGAGGTCGTCGCGTGTCGTCTCGGTCAAGTCGCGGCGCCCGTCGATCCCATACATGATCTGCAGGCCGCCGTCCTTGTTGGGCTCGAGATCGGCGATGAACTGCATGAACTCCTCCGCCTCCCAGTCGAGGTTGAGATAGTGCAAAGCCTGCAACGTGAAGGTGGAGTCGCGCAGCCAGGTGTAGCGGTAGTCCCAGTTGCGCTCGCCCCCGGGCGTCTCCGGCAACGAGGTCGTGAGCGCCGCCACCGTCGCCCCCGTCGGCATGTAGGTGAGCCCCTTGATCGCGAGCGCCGAGCGCTGGATCGGGTCGCGCCAGCGGTGGTCGGGTATGCGTGCACGCCCAAGCCAGTCGCGCCAGAACTTGGCGGTGTTCGCAAGGCGTGCGTTGGCATCGTCTATGTCCTCGGGCGTCGCGAGCTGCTCTGCCCAGGAGAGCGAGCAGTAAATCTGCTCGCCCTGTTTGAGCACGTGTCGTGCCCTGACCCAGTCGCCCTCCACGCCGACGGCCATGTCCGTCTGCAGCCTGATCGTCTGCGCTGCCCTGCCTGCCAGTCCACTTTGGGCATCCTTACCGCCTGCCTTGCCCCCGCTGACGGGGGCGCCGTTGCTGCTCGCGTCGGCTCGGTGTCCGTCGTCGCTGACGGCCCACTCGGCGGGAATCCGCCCGTAGTCGAAGACCGGTTCGCACGTAAGCTCCATCTCGACTTCGCCATCGAGGCACATCGCGACGCGCACGAGCAGGTGGTCGGCGTCCTGGTCGGCCGGGGGGCGGGTATGCGGCGTGATCAGGTCCTCACCGCGACGCGGCCCGAGGACCAGGGCCTCGCGCACGATCACCCACCCGCTCGTGGTCTTCCAGGTCGTGAGCAGGATGTTGGTCCCGGGCTCGTAGACACGCGCTGTCGGCACGTTGATCCCGAATGGCCCAAAGCGAAAGCCCCCTGCTTGGCGGTCGAGCAGCGAGCCGAACACGCTGGGAGCGTCGAAGCGCGGTACGCACAGCCAGTCGATCGTCCCGTCGGGGGCGACGAGTGCCCCGGTGTGGCAGTCCGACAGGAAGGCGTAGTCGGCGATCGGCGGGAAGGGCGAGGGCATCGCGGCGCTCTGCGGGGCCTGCGACTGGGTGCTGCGTGCGCTCTGGGGTCCGTGCTTGGAGGCGCGCTTTGGCTTGCTAGCTGGCGCCGAGCGCTTGGTAGTCGGCGTCGAGGGCTTGCCGTTGGGTGTTCCCGAAACGGCACTCCCCCCGCGCGCGCGGGGGTGCTTCGTTTTCGTGGATGCCTTCCCCGACGTTGCGCCGTCGCTCTTTGCGGCCCCGGACGTTGAGGCGTTGCTCTTTGCGGCCCCGGACGTTGGGGCGTTGCTCTTTGTGCTCTCCAAAACGACATGCCCCCCGCGCGCGCGGGGGGCATCGGCCTTTTTCTTTGCATTTGCCGGCATCACTTGACCACCCACGGACCATGCCAGCCGCCGTACTCGGCGACGAGCTTCTCGGCCTCAGCCGGGCCCCAGGTGCCCGGTGCATATGGGTGCACCGGCGGTGGCTGTTGCAACAGCGATTCGTAGATGCGCCACGTCTCTTCGACGGAGTCTTGGCGGGTGAAGCGCATGCCGTCGCCTTTCATCGCGTCGAGCAACAGCACCTCATAGGGCGTGGGCGCCTCGCCACCCTCCTCGGAGAACTCCATGTCGAGCGTGATCGCCTGCGGGCCACCCATGTCGGCGCGATGGGCGTCGAGGACCAGGCGCGTGCCGGTCGAGGGGTCGAGCTTGACGACGAGCTGGTCGGGCTCGGGGCGGCGATGGCCGTGCTCCATGAAGCCCAGGCGTGGGGGATGCTTGAAGACGATGCGCAGCTCGGTCTGTGTGACCGGCAACTTCTTGCCGGTGCGGATGAACCAAGGCACGCCAGCCCAGCGCCAATTGTCGATCTGCAGGCGCAGGGCAGCATAGGTCTCGGTGCTCGAGTCCTTGGCGACGCCGTCGATGCTCTGGTAGCCGTCGTACTGGCCGCGCACGTAGTGCTTGGGGTCGGCCGTATGGGTTGAGCGGAAGACCGCGTACTTGGCGTCCTTCAGCGTTTCCGCATCGTTGCCGGCCGGAGCCTCCATCGCGGCGGCGGCCACCAGCTGCATCAGGTGGTTGACGACCACGTCGCGCACCGCGCCGACCGGGTCGTAGAAGTGCCCGCGGTCCTCGACGCCAAAGCTCTCGGCCATCGTGATCTGCACGCAGGCGATGTGGTTGCGGTTCCAGATCGGCTCGATCATCGTGTTGCCAAAGCGCAGGTACAGGAACTCGTCGGTGCCCATCTTCCCCAGGAAGTGGTCGATCCGGTAGAGCTGGGGCTCCTGGATGTACTGGTGGATTTCGGCTGCCAGCGCGCGCGCGGAGGCCAGGTCGTGGCCGAAGGGCTTCTCCACGACGACGCGTGCGTTCTTGGTCGTGCCGGCTTCGGCCAAGCCCTTGATGACCCGGCCGAACAGGAAGGGGGGGATCTCCAGATAGAAGACCGGAGCTTGGGCGTCGCCGATGGCCGTGCGCACCTGCGCGTACAGGGCGTCGTCGGTGAAGTCGCCGGACACGTAGGAGATACGCTCGGCAAAGCGCTTGAAGATCTCCTCGTCGATCGTCTCGCCACAGCCTTCTATGCAGGCGCGAGCGTGCTTGCGCAGTTCCTCAATGCTCCAGTCGTCGGCGGCAACGCCGACGATCGGGCAGTCGAGCAGGCCGCGGTACTCCAGGCGGTAGAGCGAGTGGAAGGTCATGACCTTGGCGAGATCGCCGCTGATGCCGAACACGACGAGGACGTCGGCCGCTTGGGTGTAGTCGTTCGTGGCCGGTGTGGTGGCAGGCCGGGGCTGTGCAGCTGTGCTCATGGGCGCCTTTTGTGTGTTGGAAGAAAACCGCTCCGCGGGAAGTGCGTAGATGTTCTCACTCTTGTGTGCCGATGCTCATCTGGGCCCTCGATCGGGGTCGGTGCGCAAAATTCCCTCGCATGCTCGCAATACACTCGCCGGCACTGTGGAGTTGTGGATACCCGATCGAGCCGATCGCCACGCGGTCGGCGCGTTGCCCGAGGATGTCGAGCTGCATCTGATCCCGAAGGAGGGACTCTCAGAGGCGCTGCTCGAGGCCGAGTTCCTGGTGCCCGGGTCTGACGAACCTTGCGTGATCGAAGCGCTCGGGAGGATGCCAAAGCTGCGCGTGATCCAGACGCTCTCGGCTGGAGTCGACTGGCTGTTGGCGGCTGTGCCATCTGGCGTGAGGTTGTGCGACGCACGCGGGACTCGCGATTGGCCGGTGGCCGAATGGGTGCTCGGTGCGATCCTGGCATCGCTGAAGCACTTCGGCGAGGCGCGCGATTCACAGCGAGCGCACGACTGGCGATGGCACGAGCCAGACGAATTGGCGGGCAAGACGGTGATGATCTTGGGTTATGGATCGATCGGACTGACGGTCGAGCGGCTTCTGGTGGCATCTGAGGCCGAGGTGATCCGCGTTGCGCGCCACGCCCGTCCCGGCGTGCACGCTGTCGATGAGTTGGCATCACTGTTGGGCTTGGCCGACGTCGTGGTCGTATTGCTGCCGCTGACCGCGGCGACGAAGGGGCTGCTCGATCGGGAGATGCTTGGGCATATGCGTGATGGTGCGCTGCTCGTCAACGTCGCCCGCGGGCAGATCGTGGACACCGAGGCGCTGCTCGAGCAGTTGCAGACGGGTCGCATCCGTGCAGCGCTCGATGTGACGGAGCCAGAGCCGTTGCCGGCCGACCACCAATTGTGGGACGCCCCAGGGCTGGTGATCACGCCGCACTTCGCCGGCGACACGCGCGGCGCGGAACGTCGCGCGTTCGCGCTTGTCGGCGAGCAGGTGCGCCGCTACGTACGCGGCGAGCCATTGGCGAATGTGGTAGACGGCGACTACTGATCGGGGTGGTGCCAACGTCCGGCCCGAAACGCCGCGGCCCTCGATCAAGGCGGCGGTCGCCCGCCGTCGCGCCGATCTATTCGCCGCTGGCCGGTTTGAGATCGGCCGCGCAGAGCTGGCGTTCGTAAGGGCCGCGGCCGGTAAGGCAAAAAGCTCCGCAGCGAGCCGCGAGCGCCAGCGCTTCGGACACCTCCAGGCCGGTGCCGAGGCCATAGGTGAGCCCGGCGGCAAACGAGTCCCCACAGCCGTAGGAGTCACATGGCGCACCGGGAAGTTCGGCCGCCGGCCACGTACCCGAGTCGCCGTCGCGCCCGCGGTAGGAGCCGCCGTGGCCCCCGTTTGTGAAGACCACGAGCTTGGCGTCTTGTTCGGCAAGGCTCGCCTCCTGGCGCTCCTCCGCGTCGTCGGAACTCAGCACGAGCGCGTCCAAGGGGATGCCGTGGCCAAGCGCATGCAGCGCACGAGGGCTGCTCACCAATACGCCGGCGCTCCGCGCGGCTTGCATCGCCACGGCATCCCCGGCGGTGAAGTACACGGCGTCCATTTGCGCAAGCTTCTCCCAAGGGATCTCGCGGTCCGCGCCGATCGCCTCCAGGCGCGTGCCGTATGTGGTGATCGTGCGCTCGCGGTTCCCGTCCACCAGTGTCGTCGCGGTGCGCGTGGGCTCCGGGCGCTGTGCGGCCCATACCTCGACGCCCAGTTCTGCCAAGCGCTCGACCGAGCGGCGGCCGTGCTCATCCGAGCCAAGCGCCGTGACCAGTATGGCCCCACCCGCCAGGCGGGCGAGCTGCACCGCGGCGACGCCGCCGCCGCCGGCGGGCTCTTCGAAAGGTTCCTCCGCATGCACGATCTCGCCTGCCGCGGGAATGTGGTCCACGCGCGCGAACGTGACCCACTCGACGTGGCCGACGACGGCGACTTTGGGGTTGGCTTGCACGGCGGCAGTGTCACACACTCGCGCACGTTCGCCTCCAGGACGGTCGGACCCACCCCGCAACGGCCGCTAGGCTCGCCTCTGTATGACGGCTCAGATCGCTCTCCTGCGTGGCATCAATGTTGGCGCGCACAACCGCATTCCTATGGCGGATCTGCGTGCGCTGGTTGCCGAGCTTGGCTATCCGGACGCGCGCACGCTCGTGCAGAGCGGCAACATCGTGCTCAGCGCCGACCTTTCACCGGATGACCTCGCGGCTGAGCTCGAACGAGCGATCACAGAGAGGTTCGGGGTACAGACACCGGTTGTCGTGCGCACGCGCGAGGAGCTGGCCGCGGTCGTGGCGCTCGACCCGCTTGGCGACGTCGCCCAAGAGCACAAGCTCTACCAAGTGAGCTTTCTCTCGGCCGAGCCGGATTCCGAGGCGGTGGCGAAGATGGCACAGGACGACTTCGCACCGGAGCTCTTCGTGCACGTGGGCCGTGAGATCTATGCATGGCATCCGCGGGGCATCCACAACTCACGGCTCGCGCGGATGCTGTCCGACAAGCGCTTGGGCGTCGTTGCGACGGCGAGGAACTGGAAGACGACGACGAAGCTGCTGGAGATGGCCGACGAACTGGAGGGGTGAGCACCGGCTGGTTGGTGCGGGGGATCGACACCCGGTGCGCTCCAACACCCTGTGTTTTGAGCCTTGTCGGGTGGCTCAGTCTTCGCGACCGCGCGCGCCGCGAATCCCGGCCAGCCGCGCCGCGAACTCGGCCTCGGCGTCGTCGGGCCTGTAGAAGCGCTCGCCGATTGCCTCCTCAGGCGCGAGCTCTTGGTCTGATATGTGGCCGGGATGCGAGTGCGGAGAGTCATAGCCCTGTCCGCGCCCACCCGAGCGCAGCTGAACCGGGGGCGGGGCGGCGCCGTGCTCGCGCACGAAATCGCGTGCGGCGCCGATCGCGCGCTTGGCCGCGTCGGACTTCGGCGCGAGCGACAGGTAGATCGCGGCCTGGGCAAGCGCGAACTGACACTCGGGCAGGCCAGCGTGCTCGACTGCGGCAGCGGCTCCGGTGGCCACGGTGAGCGCGTTGGGGTCGGCGTTGCCGACGTCCTCGCTGGCGAGGATCACCATGCGCCGTGCGATGAAACGGGGATCCTCGCCGCCCTCGAGCATCACCGCCAGGTAGTAGAGCGATGCGTCGGGATCGGAGCCGCGCGTAGCCTTGATCCAGGCGGAGATCGTGTCGTAGTGGCTGTCGGCGGCCTTGTCGTAGTGCACGATCCGCCGCTGCAATGCATCTTCGGCGTGCTCGACAGTGACCTTGTCGATGGCGGTCTCGCATGCCAGCTCGAGCGCGCTCAGGGCAGTGCGCGCATCGCCGCCGGCTCGCGCGGCCAGCATCTCGACTGCCTGCTCGTCGACTTGCGCCTCACCGCACTCACCGTGCTCGAGCGCTCTGCGCAGCAGCGTGAGCACGTTCTCCTCCGTGAGCTCCGCCAGCTCGTAGAGACGCGTGCGTGAGAGCAGCGCACGGTTTACCTCGAACGACGGGTTCTCGGTCGTAGCTCCGATCAGTGTCACGAGCCCTTCCTCGACGGCGGGCAGGAGCGCGTCCTGCTGCCCCTTGTTGAAGCGGTGGATCTCATCGAGGAAGAAGATCGTCTCGCGCTCGCCGAGCCTGCGTTCGCGCGCCCGCGCCAGTACCGCTCGTACCTCGGCGCGACCGGCCTCGACGGCACTGAGCTCCTCGAAGGCGGCACTAGCGCTGGCGGCGATGATGCGCGCGAGCGTCGTCTTGCCGCTGCCGGGTGGCCCGTGCAGGATCATCGAATGGGGCTTGCCCTGCTCGATCGCGGTGCGCAGCGCAGAGCCCGAGCTCAGCAGGTGCTCTTGGCCGACGAACTCGTCGAGCGTGGTGGGGCGCATGCGAGCGGCAAGCGGCGCGGTATCGGGGGCCGGGGTGGTGCCGGCCTCCGCGTCGGCGGGATCGAAGAGCGAGTCCATCGCTCACAGTGTGCCTTGCCGGCCGGTCTAGATACCCGATGCCCCGCTCTCCGGGGGTGGTGGATCTACACCGTGGGGGTGCGCCCACAACACTCGTCTGAGACGTCCTCCGATGGCACTGAGCAGCATCCCCGCGATCGCGTCGATCACGATCAACAGTGGTGGGAAGCTCCCGAGCGAGACCTTGGCATCTGTTCCGGCGATCGCGTGGGCGATCAATATGCCAGCGCCGAAGATAGCGCCGCCGACCAGCCCGCGATCGGCACCGCCCCACCCATCCTGGTGCTCGAAGCCGGCGACGATCGCGCCGAGCCCGGCGAGCACCGACAGTCCCCAGTAAGCGCCGGCGGAGATGCCAAGGACAACCCCAACGACCGCTCCGAAGGCAAACGGCACGATGCCGCCGAGCACTATCTGGACTGGCCGTGGCCGATCTCGAAACAGCGGTGGTGCATGCATCTGAGCCTCTTCCCTCATGCTTGTGACTTCCCCACCAAAGGACGGTAGTGGATCACGACCACCAGACCGTCTACTCGCATTGGTGGCGCTAGGCTCGGAACGTGCGCCCCATCCCCACAGCTCCGATCGCCGCCGCCTCGTTGATCGCCGGCTTTGCGGTCGCGGTGAGCACTGGCTCGCGACCCCTTGGCGGCGTTGTTCTGGCGATCGGCGGCCTGTGGTGCATCCAGGCGTGGGCACGCCGCCATGGCAGGCGCACGGCGGTGATCCTTGGGTGTGTCGGCTTCGCCGCGTTCGTGGCCTCGCACCTGCTTGGTCTTCTAATAGGCGCGTGGCCGTCGGTACTGCTCGTCTCCGCCGTCGTGGCGGTGGTGGCCTGGGTCAAGGCCGACGCGCGTTTGGTCCGCGCCGAGTCGCTACCGCAGATGCGCGCATAGTCCAGAACGCCGTGCACGCAAAAGGGGGTGTTTCTGAACACGCGTATCGCGAGTCAACGCCGGTTGCGGCAGCGCGCCTGGCGTCTGGCGTGAACCTGGTCCCTACCGCAGGTGCGCGCCTGACCAGATAACCGCCTGGCCGTTCGGCAGTATCAGCTTGCCTGAGGTCAGGCTCGAGAGGATCGAGCCCGAGACGTTTGGGGCCATCGAGAACGGTGTGCACCAGAACGCCCACATGGCAGAGCGCGAGGGCCTGATCTTGCGTGTCAGGTGAGACTTCGGCCCTGTGCCGAGCCGGTTGTGGGCTACCACTCTGAAGCGATAGCTGACGCCGTTCTTCAGCCCGCCGATCGCGGCACTGGTGCCCGAGACGGTGGTTGATGGCAGCTCGTGTCGTCCCTGATAAGGAGTGACCGTGTACGTGGTGATCGGGCTGCCACCGTTGCGCGGCGCCGTCCATGTGACGATCGCACCGCCGTTGGCGGGTGTTGCAACCAAACGCGCCGGCGCGGCCAGTGGCGCCGCCTGCGGTTCACTGACAGCCGCGGACTTGAAGACGATCGCGCCCATCAGCCAGACGGTCGAGGCCCCGGTCTGGACGCTTGCGCTTGGCGTAGCACCGGTTGCCCCGGTCAGGGCATCCTCGGCGACGAACTCCATTTCTTCGTCCGGCGAGACGTTCACGCGACCGTTGAAGCCCATGCGCGCCATCAGGTTGTCGTCGAAGCCGGAATCGGCGTAGAAGCCGACGATGAGCTCGCCCGGTGCCGTCGTCGGCGCGGTGGCGGACGTGGACACGACGGCGGCCGCTTTGGTCGTTCCGGTCGCGTCGGCGCTCTGGTCGACAACAGCGGTCCCGGCCGCGGTGGAGAGCCCGGCGTATTCGAGCACGGCGACGCCGACGTCCGCCTCGGCGCTCGGCGTGGCGGTGATCGTCGGAATCGTCCCGCCACCGGCCGCCACGGGCGCGCTCCAGATGCTCATTTCGGTGCCGTCGGACGCTTTGAAATGCAGCAGCTCGGTGAAAGTGTCGCCGGCTGAGTCCTTGACGCTCGAAGCCGTCGCCTTGGCGCTGCTCCAGACGCCGACCTCGACGATCAGGCGATTGCCGGTGACGAGACTGGCCCCCGGAGTCACGGCCAGGCTCGCGACGTTGTGGGCATGCCCCGAGGCCTGCTGAATGAATTGCGGCGAGGCCGTGCCGGAGGGCGTGACGGCGTTCGAAGCGGCCGAGGCGGGCCCGCTGCCGATGGCATTGGCCGCAGTCACGGTGAACGTATAGGTGTCGCCGTCGATGAGCCCGGCGATCGTGGCGCTGGTAGCTGGCGGCGAGCCGCTGATCTTGGTGGCGGGCTCAGCTGTGCTCCCGAGATAAGGCGTGACGGTATAGCTGGTGATCGGGCTGCCGTTGTTGGCGGGCGCGCTCCAGGTGACGGTCGCGCTCGCGTTGCCGGGGGTGGCCGTTGGAGCCGCCGGTGCTGCTGGCGCCGTGGGAGCCGATGGCGTCACGGCGTTCGACTTTTCCGAGGCGGGCCCGCTGCCGGCAGCATTTGTCGCAGTCACGGTGAATGTGTAGGTGGTGCCGTTTTTCAGCCCGGTGACCGTGGCGTTGGTGGCCGGGGGCGAGCCGTTGACAACGGTGCTGGACTGAGCGGTGCTGCCGATGTAGGGCGTGATCGTGTAGCTGGTGATCGGGCTCGTCCCGGGTGAGGGCGCCGTCCATGTCACGGTGGCGCTGCCTTCGCCGCCGGTCGCACTCACACCGGTGGGGGCGGCCGGCGGCGTGGGCGTGGGACTCAGGTTGAGCGGGGTGGAGATCGACGGCACGCCCTTCTTGTTCACGATGAAAAGCATGTAGTTGCCGTAGGGCGCAAGGGCCGAGTTGGCCGGCGTCTGTACCGTCAACGTACCCGAGTTGACGGTGAACGACAGCGGCACGAAGTGTTGGGCCATGTCGCTCTGGTGCGTGTCGGTGCCGAGTGAGACGAGGTTGACCGAGCCGATCGAAGAGGCTTCGGGCGTCGTGACGGTGATGCTCGTGTTGTATGTCGATGCCGCGGGCGCCGAGGTGATCGTCGGCTGGGGGCCGTCGAACAGGTATGGCGGCGAATAGGTCTGTGCGGAGAACTCGCCAGGATCGCCAAGCCCGTTGGGGTGTCCGCCGCCGGCGATCAGAACCTTGCCATTCGCCATCAGCATTGCCGTGGAGTGGTAGTTGCGCGCGGCGGCGATCGGTGCCGCGGCGGTCCACCTTTCGGTCGCGGGATTCCAGATTTCCGTTGGCAGTACGCCGCTTGTGACGATTTCCTGGTCGCTTGAGGCCTCGCCGCCGACGGCCAACACTTCGCCGTTGGCGAGCATCGTCAGCGTGTGGTAGACGCGGTTATTGTGCATCGGCGCGATCTGGCGCCACTGCGGCGTTGCGGCCGTCAGGTCGATGACCGCCGTGTTGGCGACGGAGTTGGTCGTGTTGATGACGCTGGGCGCGCCGCCGCTGTAGAGGATCTTGCCCGGGCGGTACATGACCGATGAGCCGTTGGTGATGCCGCTGGCTCCGCCGACCTGCGTCCAGGTCTGGTTGGCGACGTTGAGCTCGAAGGAGAGATCCTCAGAGGGTCCGATCGTGAAGACTTCGCCGCTGGGCAGCAGGTAGGAGAAGGGGTACTCCTCCTCTTTGATCTGTGAGGTGGAGACCTTCGTCAATTCGGTCCAAGTGTTGGTCGTCGGGTCATACACTTCCGGCGTGTTGGCCCAGGTGTTGGCGTTGGTCGAGTTGCCGCTGATCGCCACGTAGTCGCCATTGGCGAGCTCGGTGACGTCTGGATACCAGCGCGGGGTATGCATGTTGGCCACGCGTGACCAGCTGCCGGTAGCCGGATTGAAGACGGCCGTGTCGACGATGCCGATCTTCCCGGTGGTGAGCCCGCCGTAGCCGCCGACGGTCATCACCTCCCCGTTGGGCAGCTGAGCCATGCCTGAGCAGAAGATGCTGTCCGGTGCGTTGGTCGAGGTGAACGCCTGCGTCGTTGGGTTCCACACGTAGGTGGGCTCGGGCTGCTGCCAGCCGTCGAACGCGAGCACGTTGCCGTCTGAGAGTTGGATCAGGTGGATCGCCACGAACGGCCAGCTGGCAAGTGGGGTGAATTCGCCTTCGGGCTTGGTGTCGGGCGTCACTGCATTGGATTCGTTCGAGGCCGGTCCGGTGCCGGCGCTGTTGGTCGCGCTGACCGTGAACGTGTAGGTGGTGCCGTTGGTGAGTCCGGCGACGGTCGCGCTCGTCGCCGAGCCGTTGACCGTAGTCGGTGTCTGTGCGGCTGAGCCGACGTAGGGGGTAATCGTGTAAGAGGTGATCGTGCTGTTGCCGCTGGAGGGCGCCTTCCAGCTGACGCCGGCGCTGGCGTTGCCGGCGGTGGCGTCGACTTCGGTCGGCGCGCTGGGCGCGGTGATTGGGCCGGATTCGCCGCCTTGCAAGGCAATGGTCGAGGCGAGCCAGATCGTGGAGGCCCCTGTGCTGAAGCTGGGATTGGGTGTCGAGCCGGCGGTGACGACAGCATCTTGCGCGAGCAGCTCGATGTTTTCCTCGGGTGAGACGTTGGCGCGCGTGGTGTAGCCCGTGCCGCCGGCGAGTTTGTCTTCGAAACCCGAGTCCAGGTAGAAGCCGATCGCCAAGTCCTCGGCACCGGCCGTCGCTTGGGTCGATCCCGAGGAGACCGTCCCTGCCGTCTTGGTCGTGCCTGTGTTGAAGGCAGAGCGGTCGAGGACCGTCGCGCCCTGGGCGGTCGCCACGCCCGAGTATTCGAGCGCCACGAAGCCGGTGTCGGCCTTGCTCGAAGGCTTGACCGTGATTGTTGGCTTGGTCCCGCCGCCAGCACTGATCGGCGCCGCCCAGATGCTCATCTCGGTTTTGTCAGAGGCGGTGAAGTGCAGCAGCTCCACATAGCTGTTGCCGGCGGAATCGGCGACGCTGGCCGTGGTAGCCGATTTTTCGCTCCACACGCCGACCTCGACGATCATCGTGTTGCCGGCCGTCACGTTCGACGTCGGCGAGGCGGTCAGGCTGGTGACGGAGCTCGCGTGGGCGCTGGTGGCCTGCACGAAGGCGGGTACGACGGTTCCCGCCTTGGCGATCCCGAGCGAGTCTCGTCCGACCCACAGCGCCGCGATCAGGCACAGAGCCAGCAGCGCCATCGACCACGTACCGCGCGCGCCGCGCAGGTGGTTGTGCGTCGAGGAGGGCGGGCGATCGTTTGTGCGTGTGCGACGATTGTCGCCCAGAGTTGGGCGATCACGTCCATGGGAAGAATCCGGTGCGCGCATGGCCATCCAAAGAAACGTTTGTGTGCGACGAATCTTTCTCAGGTGTCCGAGCTCAGGTGTCCGAAAAGCTCGGCAGTCCGAAGCTCAGCTGCGCGAAAGCTCAGGCGTCTGAGGCGCTGTCGAGCGTGTGATATTCGGCTAGCAGCTCTTCCTCGCGCTGCTTTCCCGGGAACAGGAAGAACACGATCAGCGTGCCGAGCGCGATCGCCACGATCCCGGCTGTGTACGTCCACTCGTCGCCTTTCACAAACGATTGCTTGGCGCCTTCGATGATCGCTTTCGCATAGGTGGGGTAGCGCGAGGCGGTGGCGGCGGCGCTGGAGAACGACTTGGTCAGCTCGTTTTCGACGCTGCTCGTAATGCGCGCCTTGTTCGGCGCGCCCGCGATCGCGCTCGACACCGCCGCGGCGTAGCCGGCTGTCAGCAGCGCGCCCATGATCGACTGCATGATCGCGCCGCCGAGGTCGCGCTGCAAGTCGGCGGTGCCCGAGGCCATGCCCGCGCGGCGCACCGGCACTGAGCTGGTCAGCGAGTGCGACGCGGGCGTGCCGGCAAAGCCGACGCCTGCCCCGATGAACGCGTAGGCGAGGCCTACCTTCCAGTAGGGGATTCCCTGCTTCCACAGTGCCAGCATCGTTATAAAGCCCAGCAGACAGAACACGTAGCCGCACAGCAGCGTCACGCGTGAGCCGCGTGTGACGATGAGCTTGGCCGAGAAGGGCGCGATCGCCACCATCAGCACCGCCGCCGGGAGGATCGACAGGCCGGCATCGAGCGTCGAGTAGTCGAGCACGTTCTGCTCGAATTGCTGGCCCACGAAGATTGCGCCCATCAAGGAGCCGAACACGACGATCCCCGCGAGCGCCGCCACCCAGAAGGTAGTTCGTGCAGCGATCTTCAAGTCATACAAAGGCGAGCTCGCGCGCCGTTGGCGGATCACGAACCCCACCCCCGCGGCCACCGCCACGATCGCGGTGACGAGCACGATCGTCGTCTCGTTGGGGACCGGCGCAAAGTTGATCGCGAGTACCAGTCCGGCAACAGTCAGCACCGACAGCACGCCCCCCAAGTTGTCCACCGGATCGCTTGTCTCGTTCACGTGTGCGGGCACATAGCGCCATGCCATCAGCAGCGCGATGGCCGCCAGCGGGATCGTGATCAAGAACACCGACCCCCAATCAAAACCGGTCAGCAGCACACCCGCTATCAGCGGCCCAAGCGCCGACATGCTGCCTCCTAGACCAGACCACAGCGCGATCGGGCGGGTGCGTGCCGCGCCCGACCACAACGCGGTGATCAGCGCCAGCGTAGTCGGGTAGGCCATACCGGCCGCCAAGCCGCCGAACAGGCGTGCCACGAACAGCACCGCGATCGAGGGGGCGAGCCCCGCCAGCAGGGACGACGGGATCGCAAGCGCTGTCCCCAGCAGCAGCATCATGCGCCGTCCGTGACGGTCACCGAGCGCCCCGAGGTACAGCACCGAGGTGGCCAGTCCCAGCGAGTAGCCCACGGCCACAAGATCTAGCCCGGTCTGTGACGCGTCGAATGCCTTGCCGATGTCCGGTAGGGCGACGTTGGCCACCGACAGGTTCAGGTTGGCGACGGCCGCCACCGCGATCAGGGTCGCGAGCACCACGCCCGCGTTCCGCGGGCTTTCGCTCTCGCTTGTCATGGCACGTGGCCGGCGCCCTCCACGGTATCTACCCCGACCACTTCCCCTTGCCATAGCGCGCCAGCTCCAGGCGAGCGACGACGCCGCGGTGCACCTCGTCCGGTCCGTCGGCCAGGCGCAACGCCCGCGCGGCCGTCCAAGCACCGGCAAGCGGGAAGTCGTTGGAGAGTCCGCCGCCGCCGTGCAATTGAATTGCCATGTCCACGACGCCTTGAGCCATGTTCGGAGTCGCGACCTTGATCTGTGACACCGCGCCGATTGCCTCCGGCGCCTTTTGATCTACGAGCCAGGCCGCGTGCAGCACGTGCATGCGCGCTCTGTCGATCGCGATGCGAGCGTCCGCGATGCGCTCGCGGTTGCCGCCGAGGTTGGCCAGTGGCTTGCCGAAGGCTGTGCGTTCGCTCGCGCGCCCGCAAGCCAATTCGAGCGCCAGCTCTGCCAGCCCGATCAGGCGCATGCAGTGGTGGATACGTCCTGGGCCGAGCCGCGCTTGGGCGATCGCAAAAGCTTGACCGGCGCCGCCGATGATTGCGCTTGCTGGTAGGCGCACGTCGCTGAAGGAGACTTCGCCGTGGCCGCCTGGGGCATCGAGGAAGCCCATCGCCTCGAGCATCCGCTCCACTTTCACGCCTGGTGTGTCCATCGGCACGAGCACCATCGAGTGCTGGTGATAGCGGTCGGCCTGTGGCTCGGTCAGCCCCATGAAGATCAATGCCTGGCAGTTCGGATGGCCCACGCCAGTGCTCCACCACTTGGTGCCGTTGACCACCACCTCATCGCCGTCGAGCACGGCTGTCGCCTGCATGTTGGTCGCATCCGAGGAGGCCACCTCGGGCTCGGTCATGCAGAAGGCCGAGCGGATGCGACCGTCGAGCAGGGGCTGCAGCCAGTGCTGCTTTTGCTCATCGGAGCCGAAGTGCCACAGCACCTCCATGTTGCCTGTGTCCGGCGCGTTGCAGTTGCACACCTCGGCGGTTATCAACGAGCGCCCCATGCGCTCGGCAAGCGGCGCGTACTCGACGTTCGAGAGTCCCGCTCCCAGCTGCTCGTCAGGCAGGAACAGGTTCCAAAGACCTTCCTGCTTGGCTAGGTTCTTCAGCTCCTCGATCGCCGGCAGCACGACCCAGGGGTCCTCCCGTGAGAGCAGCTCACGCATGTAGGGCTCCTCGCGTGGCGACACCTCGCTTTCCTGGAAGGCGATCAGGCGCTCCAGCAGCTCCTGCGTGCGGGGGGAGTGCGCGAAGTCCATCGGCGCGAGCGTACAGTAACCGGCGAGCCCCCCAAACCGAGGAGATGCAATGGATGCCGTCAACCACCAGTTTCGTCTAGCTGCGCGCCCAGATGGGATGGTCGGTCCCGAGCACTTCGACTACGTCGAGGAGTCGCTCCCCGAGCTGGCCGATGGTCAGGTGCTCGTCAAGACGGCCTACATCTCGTTGGACCCGGCGATGCGCGGCTGGATGGCTGAGGGTCGCTCCTACATCCCGCCGGTGCAGATCGGCGAAGTCATGCGCGCGGGGACGGTTGGCGAGGTGGTCGAGTCCAAGGGCCAGAAGTTCGCAGTCGGCGATCACGTAACCGGCTGGCTTGGCGTGCAGGAGTACGCGGTGTCCGACGAGAACGCGGTCTTCAAGGTCGATACCGGCGAGATCCCGCTGACCACGTACCTGGGGGCGCTCGGTATGCCTGGTCTGACCGCCTACTTCGGCCTGCTCGACGTGGGCGCGCCCAAAGAGGGCGAGACGGTTGTCGTCTCGGGCGCCGCCGGCGCCGTCGGCAGCGTGGTCGGGCAGATCGCCAAAATCAAAGGCTGTCGCGTCGTTGGCATCGCCGGCGGCCCCGACAAGTGCGCTTGGATCGTCGACGAGCTCGGCTTCGACGCCGCGATCGACTACAAGGGCGAGGACGTCGGCGACGCGTTGCGCAAGCACTGCCCGGAGGGTGTCGACGTGTACTTCGACAACGTCGGCGGAGACATACTCGACGCGGCTTTGGCGCGCCTGGCGCGCGGCGCACGTGTGGTCCTCTGCGGGGCTATATCCCAGTACAACAACATGACCTCGATGCGCGGCCCGTCCAACTACATGTCGCTGTTGGTCAACCGCGCGCGCATGGAGGGCTTTGTCGTGATCGATTACATGGGCCGCGCCCCCGAGGCCATCGGTGAGATGGCCGGCTGGATCGCCGAGGGCAAGCTGATTGCACGCGAGGACGTGGTCGAGGGCTTCGAGAGCTTTCCGCACGCTCTGCAAAAGCTTTTCCGGGGCGAGAACGTGGGCAAGCTGGTGCTGAAGGTTCAGTAAGACTAGGCGGTCGAGCGACAGATCGCTACCGGGCGACCGTTTTTGGGACATATATGGATTTGGCGTGCCTTCTCTTTACAGATATGCTAATCTTGTAAACCCGATATCCCGTGATGTTCCGACTCGATGGAGGTACGGCAAGATGAGCTCCGTAGAAGCAGCGCCGGCGCAGGCTCACGCGCCAGGGCAGGGCGTGCGGGCTGGTACACGCTGGCGCGACCGCAAGCGCTACGCCTGGCTGCTCGGCCTGATCGTGCCGTTGCTGCCGTTCATCTCCTGGGGGCTGGTCGAAGCGACCGGTCTCGGTGTCTTCTGGTTCTACGGCCCCGTGCTTATCTTCGGGGTGTTCCCGCTGCTCGACCTGCTTGTCGGGCTCGACGCGTCCAACCCGCCCGACAGCGTGATCAAGTGGCTCGAGCAGGATCGCTATTACCGCTGGTGCACCTACCTGTTCCTGCCGTTGCAGTACGCGGGCTTGGTCTTTGCCTGCTGGATGTGGTCGCGCGGCGGCCTTTCGGTACTCGAATCGGTCGGCCTGGCGCTGACGGTGGCGATGGTCGCCGGCGTGGCGATCAACACCGCGCACGAGCTCGGCCACAAGCGTGCCAGCTCCGAGCGCTGGCTCAGCAAGGTGGCGCTCGCGCAGACCGGCTACGGGCACTTCTTCGTCGAGCACAACCGCGGCCACCACGTGCGCGTCGCCACACCCGAGGATCCGGCCAGCTCGCGCATGGGTGAGAGCTTCTACGAGTTCCTGCCGCGCACCGTGGTCGGCAGCCTGCGCTCGGCCCTGGAGATCGAACGCGAGCACCTCAAGCGCGACGGGCATCGCTTCTGGAGCATTCGCAACGACATCTTCAACGCTTGGCTGATGTCGATCGTGCTGTTTGGCGGACTGGCCATCGTCTTCGGGCCGGTAGTGCTCCCATACCTACTGATCCAGGCGGTGATCGGCTTCTCGCTGCTGGAGGTCGTCAACTACCTCGAGCACTACGGCCTCTTGCGCCAGACGCGTGAGGACGGCCGCTACGAGCGCACCCAGCCCGAGCACAGCTGGAACAGCAACAACGTCGCCTCCAACGTCCTGCTCTACCACCTGCAGCGCCACTCAGACCATCACGCCAATCCGTTGCGCCGCTACCAATCGCTGCGCCACTTCGACGAGGCGCCGCAGCTGCCGACGGGCTATGCGGGAATGATCGTCGCCGCCGCGATCCCGCCACTGTGGCGGCGGATCATGGATAGACGCCTGATCGAGCACTACGAAGGCGACTTCTCGCAGATGAACATCCACCCGCGCACGCGCCGGCGAGTACTGGCGCGCTACGGGGCGCCCGCGGCGAACTTGTGACCCCAACCGCGACTCCCTATCGCGTGGCGGCGCGCCAGTTGTTGCGCGACACGCTGCTCGACGCCGCGCGGGAGCTGCTCGGAGACCGGCCGTGGGCGCAGATCTCGATGGCCGAGGTTGCCCGCGCGGCCGGAGTCAGTCGCCAGACGCTCTATAAGGAGTTCGGCTCGCGCGACGAGTTTGCGCAGGCATTCGTGATCCGCGAGGGCGCGCGTTTCCTCGACGCGGTCGAGCGGGCGATCGAGCTGCACCTGGACGATCCGGGCGCCGCGGTAGCAGCCGGTCTCGAGGTCTTCCTGAGCGCGGCTGCCGAGGACCCTTTGGTGGCGTTGCTGCTCGCAGACGACGGCACTGGTGGCATGTTGCCGCTGATCACCACGCAGAGCCGCCCGGTGCTGCTGTGGGCCTCGGCGCGCCTGGGCGAGGCGATGCTCGCCGGCTGGCCGCACGCGAGCGACGAAGACGTCGAGCTGCTCGCCGACTCCTTTGTACGGCTTGCGATCAGCTACGTGACGATGCCGCGCGACTCGCCGGCGCAGACGGCGGCCGCGGCGGCGGCGCTGCTCGCTCCCTATCTCGAGCGAGCGATGGCTGAGGCTATCCCTTGATCGCGTGCGAGGTCCCGAGCAGGGTGCCTTCGGCGCTAAGCGCCTGCACCGCCACATAGGCGGGCTTGCCGGGGACGGAGATCGATGTCTCAAAGCCGTTCTTCGGCGCACTGGCGGCGACCGTTAGTTTGCTGGGACTGGTTCCCGCCAGCACCTGCCAGCTGGCGATCTGGGTCGCGCCGTTCCAACTGGCGTAGACGGTCGTCGTGCCACCGCTACCGGCCGCCGCCGCGATCGACGGTGCGCCTGTCGGATAGCCGGTCCACGGGAAGCGGTAGCCGCGGTAGGACTCGGCGCCTTTGGGCATGTGCGCGTCGAACACGAGCGTCCCGCTGGCGGCGTATTCCGAAAAGTAAGGTTCTGCGCCCCAGCCGATGAACATGTTGCCGTCTTCAAGCGCCTGCACGTTGCCCTGACTGCCTGCCGCAAGCGGCGTGGGATGCTCGTACTCGCCTACCAGCGTGTCGGTTTTGGCACTGGGGTTGAGTGCGAGGATCACACCGCGCGATTGAGGGTGCACCTTCGGCACGCCGCCGTTGTCGAACACGCTGATCTCGCCGTTGGGCAGTTCTTGGGCGTCGTGCTGGTAGGCGGTGGCGGCGCCTGCGCCGAGCGTCAAGGTTGGGTGCTTGCCACCGATCTGCGCGGTGATCTGCCCGGTGCCCGCATTCAGCTCATAGAGAGCCGACGTGTTGCGTGAGGAGATCAAGGTCGAGCCGTTGGGGTTGGGGTCGATCGAGTTGAGGTGGAAGTAGTCAAAGGGCCATTCCGTCGTAGAGCCGGTCGGGCTGGCATAGGACTGTGCGAGGGCGACGTGGTCCAACGGATGCCACTCGCGTCTGACTAGGTGCGTCTTCAGGTCGATTTCCTGGAAGAGGCTGTCGGTTACGGCGGCGTTGCTAGGGCCGCCGGCGCTCGAGAGGTTGCAGCGGATCGGGTTGAACGAGGTCAACAGCGCCGTGTTCTGTGCAGTGATGCGAAATTCGTGCAGGTCGGCCGGCAGCCCGTTGCCCGCGGGGAATTTCGTGATCACCTGGTAGTTGCTGTTGGCGATCACCTCTTCGCCCTGGCCGAAGCCTTGGGGTGGTATGTAGCCCTGCCACCAGGTGAGGACCGGCTTGCCTTCGTAGGTCTGTACCTGCAGATTGGTCGCCTCGGTGCCCGGCGGCATCGGGTCGAACCACACGAGGTTGCCGGCGCCGTCGTAGATCGCCGGCCCGTCTTGGCCGGCTCCGGAATATGGGGCGATGAAGAGGTCGCCGGGTTGCTGGCCTGCCGCGGAGGCGGTGACGGTCATCACCGGGACCTGTAGTTCGGGGCGTGAGTGGAACACGTAAAGTTCGCCGGCCTTGGAGGCAGGTTTGGGACTCGACGCCGGGTGTCCGAGTGGGTCGGGCACGGAGGTGGTGAAGTGGAACTGGAAGGGGTATCGCTTGCCTGCGCTCGCGAGCTTGCCGTGCACCGTCACGAGCTCCCCGGCGTCGAATCCTTTGGAGGGTACGAAGCTGTCCCCGTCGCCCTGCGAGTAGGCCTCCAGTCGCCCGGAGTGGTTGCCGCTACGCGAGCCGCTGACCGAGACCGCCGAGAGGTCGCTCGCCGGGTAGCCGAGCAGGCTGATCTGGGTGTCGTCGGAGGCATCGAGCGAGTCCGGCAGCGGCGACACCGCCAGGTTGGTCCCAGGCAGAAAATCTGAGCGATTCAGCTGCGAGGGCACGCACTGTGGCGCCGAGGGACCTTTGTAAGCGGCGTTCTCGGCGGCGATCCGCTTTGCGCCGAAGGCCAGGGCCGCGACCGAGCCGGCGGCGATGGCGACTCCGAGCAGCACGAGCGCCCTGCTCAGCAGGTGCGTTCTGATCGTGTTGTGGGCGAATGGGCGGCGTGGCATGCGAATCGCGGTTCCTGCTCCTCCGGGCGTGGGTCACGTCTCCCTGAATGGTCTGCGTCTCCCCGAACCTTCTACGACCCTAACGCGGCAAACCCTGGCCCAACCTAAGAAGTTGCGAGGAAAGAGCGTAAGAACTTATGAAATCGAACGGTCGGAACGCGCTCAAAAGACCGGCGACTCGGTGTAGCGGCCGAAGACCTGCTGCAGCGACTCGACGATCTCGCCCTCGCTGGCGCCGGCGCGGGCGCACTCGATCAGCGGGTCCATCAGGTTGCCCTCGCCCGTCGCCGCGCCACGCAGCTCCGCGAGCGTGCGCTCGACCTCGGCGCCGCTGCGCCGTGCGCGCGCGGACTGCAGGCGGTCGATCTGCTTGCGCTCCAGCGCCGGGTCGATGCGCAGGATCTCAGGCTCGCCCTCGTCGCCCTCGGTATAGCGGTTGACACCCACCACGACGCGCTCGCCGGCGTCGATGTCCTGCTGCAGCGTGAAGGCCGCGTCGGCGATCTCGCGCTGGGGATAGTTGCGCTTGACGGCCTCGACCATCCCGCCGAGCTCATCGATCTTGGCGAAGTACTCATAGCAGCGCGCCTCCATCTCGTCGGTCAGCGCCTCGACGAAGTAGGAGCCGCCCAGCGGGTCGGCCGTGTTGGCCACGCCGGACTCGTGCGCGATCACCTGTTGGGTGCGCAGCGCGATGCGCACGGCCTCCTCAGTCGGCAGCGCCAAAGCCTCGTCATAGGAGTTGGTGTGCAGCGACTGCGTGCCGCCGAGTACGCCTGCCAGCGCCTCGATCGTGGTGCGCACGATGTTGTTGAGCGGCTGCTGGGCGGTCAGCGACACACCGGCCGTCTGCGTGTGGAAGCGCATCAGCCACGAGCGCTCGCTCTTGGCGCCGAACGTCTTGCGCAGCTCGCGCGCCCAGATGCGCCGCGCGGCGCGGTACTTGGCGATCTCCTCGAAGAAGTCGATCTGGGCGTTGAAGAAAAACGACAGGCGCGGCGCGAAGTCGTCGACGTCGAGGCCTCGTTCGATCGCCTGCTCCACGTAGGTGAGACCATCCTTGAGCGTGAAGGCGAGCTCCTGCTGGGCGGTCGAGCCGGCCTCGCGAATGTGGTAGCCGGAGATCGAGATCGGGTGCCAGCGCGGCATGTGGAGCGTGCACCACTCGATCATGTCGCCGCACAGGCGCATCGCCGGGTCGATCGGAAAGCACCACTCCTTCTGGGCGATGTACTCCTTGAGGATGTCCGCTTGGATCGTGCCGGACAGCAACTCCGGTGCGACCGCTCCGCCCGCACCGTCGCCGTCCTGCTCGGCGGCGACGACAAAGTAGGCGAGCATGATCGCCGCCGGCGCGTTGATCGTCATCGACACGGACACCTCGCCCACGTCGATACCGGCGAACAAGGTGCGCATGTCCTCGGTCGTGTCGACCGCGACGCCCTCGCGGCCGACCTCGCCCAGCGAGCGCACGCTGTCGGAGTCGTGGCCCATCAGGCTTGGCATGTCAAATGCCGTCGAGAGGCCCGTCTGGCCGTGGGCGAGTAGGTAGTGGAAGCGCTCGTTGGTCTCCTCGCTGGTACCGAAGCCGGCGAACTGGCGCATCGTCCACAGGCGGCCCCGGTACATCGACCCGTAGATGCCGCGCGTGAAAGGGTAGGAGCCGGGGCGACCGATCGGGTCGTGCTCGGGGTCGCCGATCCCCGCTGGTAGGTCTGTGGACGTGTACAGCTCCCGAACCGGCTCGCCCGATAGCGTGCGGGCCTCGTGGCCCGCCGCGTGCTGTCCCGCAACCTGCGCTGAGGAGGATCCCTTCAAGTGATTGGACGATACCGCCTACCCACCCGGGGTTTCGGCCCAGCGCCCTCGCGGGCGCTGAGAATTATCGGCCTCTGGGGGTTGGCCTGCGCGCTGTCGATTGGCCTGTGTGCGTGCGGCTCTTCGAGCACGAGCAGCACCGCGAGCGTCTCCGTTCATGTCGTGCCGGCGCCGCTTGAGCATCCCACGCAGACCACGCTGATCCTCGATTTCACGCCCAACGCGGTTCACGCCGGCATCTATCGTGCGCTGGCCGCTGGCTACTACAAGCGCGAGAACATCGACCTGCGCGTGGTCGAACCGACCTCCACGCAGGAAACGCTGAAGCTGATCGACGCGGGCAAGGCGCAGTTCGGGCTGGCCGACGGCAGCGACGTGGCCTCGCTGATCGCCGGTGGCGGCGATGCGCAGGCGGTGATGGCGCTCGTGCAGCGGCCGCTCGGCGGGTTGATCGCGCTGGCTTCCGAGCACCTGCGCTCGCCTGCCGGCCTTGCTGGCAAGACCGTCGGCATCACCGGGGTGCCCTCGGATCTCGCGGTGCTCGACACCGAGCTGCGCCACTCCGGCGTGAATCCCAGTCGCGTGCACGTCGTCACGGTCGGCTTCAACGGTCCCCAGGCGCTGCTGGCGGGACGGATCGCGGCCTTCACCGGCTTCATCCCCGACGAAGGCGTGACGCTTGGCGCGAGCGGACATCCAGTGAGCGCGTTTGGCTTGGCTCAATACGGCGGGCCCGCCTATCCGGGCCTGGTCGCGTTTACGACGCGCCATCTGATCGCATCCGATCCACAGCTCGTGCGCGATTTCGTGGCGGCGACGGTGCACGGCTACGAAGATACGCTCGCCGACCCGTCTCGCGGCCTTGCGGAGCTCGAGGCGGCCAACCCGACGCTTCCGCACGCGCTGACCGCGGCGTCGCTGAAGGTCTACCTGCCGCTGTTCGCGGCGGGGCACACTGTCGCCTTCGGGACTTTGCAGCCGGCGAACGTGGCGGCGATGTCGAAGTGGATGCTGGGCGCCGGCCTGATCCACGCGCCGATCGTCCCGGCGCGCTACGGCACCAACGCGTTCCTGCCGTAGACGTCTCACCCCAGGCTGCTACCGTCATTTGACAGCTAAGAGACGGTGCGTATCAAATGCGGGTGTTGGTGACAGGTGTCGGTGGCCTGATCGGATCGAACGTGGCCGCCGCGGCGGCTCAGCAGAGTTGGGAGGCGATCGGCTGCTATCGCGGGCAGGCGGTGGAGCTGGACGGGGTGCAGACGATCGCGGTCGACCTCGCGGAGCGCAACCAGTGCGTTGCGGCGGCGATGGAGTTCGATCCCGACGTGATCGTGCACGCCGCCGGCGGGGTCGCGCTCAGTCGCTTCGAGCTCGAGCCGCGGCTTGCCGAGCTCGACTATCTCGCCACCGAGCACACGATCGCCGCCGCGCGAGCCGTGCGTGCTCGCTACGTGCTTGTGTCTTGCGATTGGGTCTACAGCGGTTATCGACCGGCAGGCTCGCGCTTTGCCGAGAGCGACGCGCCCGCTCCGGTCAACGCCTACGGACGCTCCAAGCTCGCCTGCGAGCAAGCGACGATGCGCGCGAACCTGCCCTGGCTGATTGCGCGGCCCGCGGACGTGTACGGCGTTAACGTGGCGCGCCCGCTACACCAGGACTCCCAGGAACAAGGGGGGTGGGAGCGGGGTATGCGGAAGCCGGGCGTGGGCACACATGACGGCTTGTGGGAGCGGGGTATGCGGGAGCACGGCTTGGACGCACATGACGGCTTGGGGGAGCAGGGTGTGTGGGCGCGCTCGGGGCCGGCATTGAGGCTTGCCGGGCGTCTGTGCGAAGGCGCCGTGCTGCCGGCGCCGCGTGGGCTGTGGCGCTCGCCCACATACGCTTGGGATTTTGCCCAGCGCAGCTGCGAGCTGATCGCGCAAGGGTGTGAAGGCGTTTACAACATGGGTGGAGCCGTGCCGTTGGGACGTTACGAATGGCTGGGGCTGCTGGCAAGCGCGTTTGACTGCGAGCGCGGGCTCGTACAAGAGGGCACGGTTGAGGGGTTTCTGCGGGTCTGCGGTGAGGATCCAGAGCTCGAGCTACCTTCGAATACAGCCCTTTCCGGAGAGAAGGCGAGCGGCGCGATCGGCTCGCCGGCGGTTGCTCCCGAGAGCGGCTTGCGGCTGATGCGCGAGCAGCTGCGCCGCATGCTCAAGCCAGTTCGTGGGCTGGCGCGCTAGTCTGCGCCACTGCCAGTCACACAATCGAAAGGGAGCACTCCATGAACAAGAGCCAGCTTGTCGAGGCGATCGCCAGCGACAGCGGTCTCTCCAAGGCGGATGCCGGGCGCGCGGTCGAGTCGTTCTTGACCACTGTCGGCAAGACGCTGAAGAAAGGCGACGAGGTCGTTATCACGGGCTTCGGCAAGTTCTCCGTGGTCAAGCGCGCAGCCCGCCAGGGCGTCAACCCGCGCACGGGCGAGAAGGTAAAGATCAAGGCGTCCAAGGCCCCGAAGTTCACACCCGGAGCAAGCCTCAAGCAGACGGTGCACCCGAAGAAGTAACGATCCCGACATGGCGCTCGTCGGAGAGCTGGAGCTCTCGAGCTTCGACTACACCGACCCCGAGCTGAAGGGGGAGCGCTTTCACACGGCCATGAACGAGCTGGCAGCCGAGGGGTGGCTGGCGGCTGGGCCGTACGGGTACGTGGTGCTCGACCGCGAGGCGGGCGAGTTCTTCCTACGGACACGCTCGGCGATCTTCCCGGGTATGAAGATCGCCGAGCTGTTCGACGTCGATAGCGGACCGCTTTGGGAGGAGATGCAGCGCAACATCCTGCACGTCAACGGGTCCGATCACACGCGCTTGCGCAGCCTTGTGAACCCGGCGCTTACGGCGCGTGCCGTGGAGCGCTGGCGTCCCGCGATGCGGAGTTTTTTGGATGAGCTGTTCGTTCCCGTAGCTGACGCCGGCTCGTGTGAGTTCGTTGGCGCTTTTGCCAAGCCCTATCCCTCGCGGACGATCGCGACCGTGATGGGGGCGCCGATCTCCGACGCTCCCCGTCTGCACCACTGGTCCAACTGGATCCAACGCCAGTTCGATGCCGCCTCGATGATGAACGAGCGCGCTGGGATCGAGCAGGCCGTCGAGGAGTTCTACGAGTACGCGCGCGCTTTGCTCGCGGCGCGACGGGAGGAGCCGAGCGACGATTTGATCTCGACGCTGCTGGCGGCCACCTACCGTCCCGCGGCCGAGGACGCAGCCGGAGGCGTCGGCGGTCGCTCGACCGTCGCGCGCGGAGGCGGTCGGCTCGCCGAAAAGCTCAGCGAGGAGGAGTGCGTCAACCTCGTTTTGAATGTGTTGATCGGCGGGGTAGACACGACCCAGAGCCAGCTTGCTCATGCGGTTCGTCTTTTGGCCGAACATCCTTCGCAATGGGATGCGCTCGTCGCCGATCCCTCGCTCGCCGGAGCCGCGGTCGACGAGGCGTTGCGCTACGAGCCGATCACGCCCTTCACGGCACGGATCACCGTCGAGGAGCTCACCTATAGAGACGTTACTTTTCCGAAGGACACGATCGTGATGGTCTGTGCGTTCACCGGCAATCGCGATGGCGTCGGTGCCGAGCCGGACAGCTTCGACATCACCGTCGAGCGGCCCAAGGCGCGGGCGCTCACCTTTGGCGCCGGCGTGCACTACTGCCTCGGCGCCAACCTTGCTCGGCTGGAGCTGGAAGAGGGCTTGAGCTTCCTCGCGCGCAAGATGCCTCGGCTGGCGCTTGACGGCGAGCCGGTGTTCGAGAGCATCCTCGGCATCTACGGCCTGGCCGAGCTGCCGATCCGCTTCGGCTAGGCCACCCGCAAACAGACCCCGCCGAATCCCCCGCGGGCCGGCGTCGCGTGAGCCGCGGTCGGTGAGGACGGTCTAACCGAATCGACCCGAACATTCGTCGATTTGGATGGGTCGAAAGCTACGGGTCACTCGCATGGTGGGCCGATAAAGACGCGCCGGTGGTCAATTGACAGGGGGGGGGTGAGATGGCGCCGCCCAGCGACATGCAGCTAGACGGCTGCAATGGCCGGCCGCTTTCAACCCGATGGAAAGGAATCTGAGGATGGTTTGGATGATAGGCGGTAGGCCGCGCGCGAGGCTTTCGGCGACGGGGTCCGCGGCTGTGATGGCGGTGAAGGCTCGGAAGGCGGTAAAGGTCTCGAAAGCCGCGAATCCAGCCGCGAAGACGGTAGAGGTGGCCGTGAGGATCGCATGGGTGGCCAAGGCGAGGCTGGTGAAGGCGGTCGGGGCGGCGATGCTGGCTGGGCTTTGCGTGCTTGCGCTTGTGCCGGGCGCCTGGGCGGGGGAGTACCACGTCTACAGCTGCCGGATGCCCGATGGTGAAGTGGCTCCTACGGACGGGTGGAGCGGCAGCGCGACGGGCGCCTTTGTCTACGCTGAAGACAAGTGCGCGAAAGGCGGAGCTCTGACTGCCGCGCTTGGGGATGGGGTTGAACATGCCAGCAATGCGGACATTGCTACCTGGGCATTCAGTTCTCCGGCAACCGAGACCCTGGCTGGAGCCACCCTTTGGCGCGCCGGTGATGCCGACGGTGGCACGTCAGCGAATGCGACTTATGAGTTCTGGATGTCCGGTCCGGAAGAAACGAGCAGCTTCGAAGAATGTGTCTATTTGTCGTGTAAAGTCGGTGAGGGAGAACCCGAAGAACCATTTGCCGCCTCAAACCGGGTTGAAGTGCCGAAGAACAATCTCGGCTCCGATCTCTACGTCAATGCAGCTTGTTACGGGACGCTCGGTCGGCCATGCAAAAAGGGCGAACACGACCCCGACGGCTACGCCGCCGTCGTCTACCTCTACGCGGCCGACCTCACGCTCGAACAGACCTCTCAACCAAGTGTCAGCGAAGTGGAAGGCGAACTGGCGACTGCCACAACGCTGCACGGCACCGACGACCTCTCTTTCCATGCCGAAGACACGGGCTCGGGCGTGTACGAGGCGGTATTCACGGTCGATGGCAAAGAAGTGGGATCGACGGTGCTGAGCAGCAACGGGGGCCATTGCCAGAACGTGGCCCAGACGAGCGACGGCCTCCCAGCGTTCCTGTACTTGCGCCCGTGTCCAGGAGCTCTAAGGGCGGACGTACCTTTCGACACGACGACTCTCGCCGATGGCACGCATCATTTGGTCGTCTCGGTGACCAATGCGGCGGGAAACTCCACGGTCGCCTTGGACCGCAACGTCACCGTCCAAAACCACACCAAGGGAGCGGAAGCACCAACAACCCCTTCGCCCGAAGGCCAAGAGCCGCTGAGCACCGAACAGCACGCCCAACCCATCCAAATCCTCCCAGTGGTGACGAGTCCGGCTCTGGTGCCAACGGTACAGCCGCAGAACAACGGCAGAAACGCCACGCAGGCGGCAGCTTTGCGGGTGCGCTGGAGCGCCACGGCACGTGCGGCCTTGGCGGGACGCTACGGTCGCACGCAGAGCGTCTCGGGACGCTTGACGACGCCGACGGGCACCCCGATCGGGTCCGCGGTCGTGCAGGTGTTCGACACGCCGTCATACGAGCGTTCCCCAACGCGCGCATTGGGAGCAGCGAAAACCGCGGCAAACGGCAGCTTCAGCTTCCGTGTGCCGGCCAGCACCCCGTCGGCAAGGCTGACGTTCGCCTACAGCGCGCAACTGGATGCGCCGGCCCCAACGGTCACGGCTTCGTTGCAGCTGACGATCCCCGCCAGTCTCAGCTTGAAAATAGCCCCGCGTACGACGCGCCAGGGCGGCAGGATCGTCTTCAGCGGCACGCTCAAAGGCGCCCCACTGCCGCCGGGAGGCAAGCAGCTGGTGCTGGAGGCGCGCAGCTTGTCGGGCCAGTGGCGCCAGTTCCAGGTAATCACGACCGCGCCCAGGGGCGTGTACCGCGCGACCTACCGCTTCCGCCTAGCGGGCCCGATCGACTACGAGTTCCGCGTGGTCAGCCAACAGGAGGCCGATTTCCCATACGCCGAGGGAGCTTCGAATGTGGTGCTCGTGCACGAGCGGTAAGGCGGCGTGCCACGATGTTGCGTCCAGGGCAGAAGCGTGGCCCTGCGCCGAACGCGAGAAACGACTTCACACGCTGTGCACGCGCAACGCGGCGTGGGCGCGGGCGAGCTGTTCATAGTCATCGTCCTGGGTGACGACTGGAAGCCCGCGCTCGACCGCGGTAGCGGCGATCAGCGCGTCTGTCAGCTTGACGGTGCGGTGGATCCCTGCTGCCTTGCAGTCGGCCACCAACGTTGCCCATGTCTCCATCACGGCCTCGCTGATCGGAATTGGGTCGGCTGCTCTGGCAAGCGCAAGCGTGTCCGCGCGACGGGCCTTGATCACGTCATCGTCCGCGTTGATCACGCCAAGCTTCAGCTCGCCGATGGTGATCACCGAGACTGCCACCTGCTTGGGCAACTCGCCAAGCGGTCGGCCGCTCTCGCGTGCGACGAACACGGAGGTGTCCAGTAGACCTCTCTCCGGGGCGCTCAAAATGTGGTGACGCTCACAGTGTGTCCAGGGCCTGCCCGGCGAGTTCGTCCAACTCCCGCGTGAGGCCAGAGTCAGCAGCGCGATCGACCAAACTCTCGCGCAATTGCTCGCCTGACAGCCAGCGCGTGCGGGCGCCGTGAGGCACGATGTCGGCCAGGGGCTCGCCACTTACAGTCAGCACCACGCGCTCGCCCCCCCTGACAGCATCGATCACCTGGGCAGTGTGATTGCGAAGGTCACGGACGCCAATCTCCATGTGCTACAGCGTAGCATGAAGGTAGGGAAGCTCTCTGGGACCAATAGTGTCCGCGGCGTGAGCACCGAACTGCCGCTCGGCACGAGCTCTACCCGGGTTGGGCGTATCGATCCCAGCTTCTGGCGGGGGCGGCGCGTCCTGGTCACCGGGCACACTGCATTCAAGGGCGCTTGGCTGTGCCTGTGGCTGCAGTCCCTGGGCGCCCATGTCCACGGGGCTTCGCTCGACATGCCTTCGGAGCCGTGCTTGTACGAGTTGGCCCACGTAGCCGAGGGTATGGCCGGGAGCGTCGTCTGCGACATCCGCGACGCCGAGGCGCTCAGCGACGTGGCCACGCAGGCGGGGCCGCAGGTCCTCTTCCACCTGGCGGCCCAGCCCTTGGTGCGACGCTCGTTCGCGGCGCCCCGCGAGACGTATGCGACGAACGTGATGGGCACGGTCAACGTCCTTGAGGCAGTGCGCACCTGTCCCTCCGTGCAAGCGGTCGTGGTGGTCACCTCCGACAAGTGTTACGAGAACCGCGAGACCCCCACGCCCTACCGCGAGGAGGACCCTCTCGGCGGACATGACCCCTACTCCTCCTCCAAGGCCGCCGCCGAGCTGGTGACTTCGGCTTACCGGCGCTCCTACTTTGCAGATCCCGCCGGTCCGCTGATCGCCTCGGCGCGAGCCGGCAATGTGATCGGTGGTGGGGATTGGGGGGAGGACAGACTCGTGCCTGATCTCATGCGGGCGGCTGTCTCGCAGGGAAGCGTGCGCCTTCGCAATCCCGGCGCGATACGCCCTTGGCAACACGTGCTCTCACCATTGTCCGGATACCTCGTCCTGGCCCAGGCCCTGTGTGGTTGGAGGGGAGATCGGGCGGGAGGGGAGGCCGATGGGGGAGGAGGGGAGGCCGGCGGGGGTGGAGATCTGGCCGATAGGGCTAGTGGAGGGGCTGAGTTCGCGCGGGCCTGGAACTTCGGCCCTGACCCTGTCGACGCACGCACAGTGGAGTGGATCGTGCGGCGGGTCTCCGAGCTTTGGCCGGGTGGGGTGCCTTGGGGCATAGATGATGGCCCACGTCCTCATGAGGCCGGCCTGCTCGCGCTCGACTCATCCTTGGCGCAACGCGAACTCGGCTGGGAGCCCCTCATCGGCTTGGAGGACGGCCTGGCGGCAACGGTCGCCTGGTACCTGGCTTGGCAAGAGGGCGAGGACCTGCGCGAGTTGAGCCTGGGGCAGGTTGAGGAGTTGGGTTGATGTTGTGCGCAAAAGGGGTGCCCCGAGCCCGCCCTTGGGGTCCCCACCCACGGGTATAGTCAGCCCCGCGTGGAGGCCAATCTCGTCGATGTCAGTCCCCTGTCTGGGCGGCCCGTGGGGATCCTAGGTCGCGTCTATCGCCTGTGGCCGTGGCTGCCCTTGCCGGTCGGCGTCGCCTACCTGCTCTTGCTTCTGGTCAAGTTCAACCAGATCGTCGCGGCCACCTACCTGAACGCCGACGCGGCCTCGGCACCGGTGATCGGAGAACTGTTCGGTGGCGCCCCCGCCCACCGTCAGGTGTTCCTCGGTCAGATGGGCTGGTTCTCGACGCTCCTGTTCGAGCTGGCCACGCGCTCTTTGCCGTTGCACCGCCAGCTGTGGGAGACCGTCCCCTACGCGATGGCCCTGGCCTCGGTCGCGATGATCGCCTGGGCGGTGTGGCGGGTGGCCGGGCGCTGGGCCGCGGCGATCGCGGGCGTCGCGATCCTGTGCGCCGGCCCGCACACGCTGGGCCTTCTGTTCTCGCTCAACGACCACTCCACCACATGGTTCGCGCTGGCGCTGTTGGCGGCCCTGCTCGTGTTCTTCCAGGCGCCGCCAGCCTGGCTAAAAGCGTGGTCGGCGGCCCCGATCGCGCTGGTCGCCGGGGCGATCGTGGGGGTCAACGCCGCCTCGGACCTGACCCTGATGGTGGCGGGAATCGTTCCGATCGTCTTCGCCACCGGCCTCACCTGGGTCTTGCGTCCCGGCCGAGCGCGGGCGAGCGCGTGGTGGTGGATCGTGGCCACCGTCGTCGTGGCCATCGTCTTCGACGTCCTCACCCACGCTTGGGCGCACCACGAGAACGTGCTCACCCCACCCCAATACGCCCACAACACGTTGGCCGCCGCCGAAGCCGTCCCGACCAACTTCAAGCTGTGGTGGCAGTCCCTGATGGTGTTGGGCAACGGCAACTTCTTCGGCGGAACACTCGACTTCGCGTCGGGCCTGCAGTTGCTGTGCGCCGTGCTCACCTTGGTGGCCTTGGCGCTCGTGCTCCGCTTCGCCTGGCGCGCCCTCGTGTCCTGCGTGCCGCTGAGCTGGAGAGCCGGCCAGGTGCGCGGAGAGCTGGGGACTCCGGGCGAGGGCCGCCCGAGCACGCCGCTGCCACGCGAACGCGAGCCCCAAACCTTGACGATTGTCTGGTGCGCCTTCTGGGGCTCCTCCGCGCTGTTGCTGTCGGCCAGCTTCATCTTCAGCTCCAACCCGCTCGACATCAACTCCAGCCGCTACCTGGTGGGAGTGATCTATGCGGTGGCCGCGCTCCTGCCCCTCCTAGCCCTCGCTGGCCCACTGGCCCGCGTGCTTGCGACCGTCGCGGTCACGATCTTTGCGCTCAGCGGCCTTGTCTCGTTGCTCGAAAACGAAGAGCTCGCCCCCGGCCCCACCAGCTACAGCCTCATCCACCAAGTGGAACGCTACCTCGACAGCAAGAGCTTGACTTTGGGCTACGCCAATTACTGGGACGGCGCTCCGATCATGTGGTCCTCGCACTTCCACATCCGGGCCTACCCCGTCCAGGACTGCGCTCCCAACCTGTGTTGGTCCTACCTGCACATGATCACCTCTTGGTACACCACCCCGCGTCCCCGCCAGCGCTCGTTCCTGATCTCCGACGCCACCCAGGCGGTCTCCTCTGCCCCCACCCCCAACCTGGGCAAGCCCACGGCCGTCCAGCAGATCGGCCCGCTCACGATCTACGTGTATCCGTACGACATCGCTTCGCGGATGATTCCCTGAGAGCCGAGGACCCATCGGGAGGGGTCCGATGGGCCGGGTCGGGCCGAAGCTCCCCTCAGCAGCCCGCCGGGCATTCGCCCTTGCTCAGGCGCGACGCGATGTCGTAGGGGTAGACATACATCGTCACGACCGTGAGCGGAATCACGGCGGAGGGCTTCCCCAGGCCGACGGGCGCGCTCTGTACGAATGCCTCCAACGGATCGACGATCAGAAAGCTCCGTTCAGGGCGCGGCGTGTACCACGTGCTGATGACATGCTCGTGGTTCGGACAGATCGTCGTACCGCACGTGAAGACGGGATAGACGTCGACCCCGAACTGCGCGGCGACGGTGATCGGCGCCGCGTCCCAATAACCGGCGTACCCGGTCTTCAGGTGCAACCGCTTGGCCTGGGAGAGGACCTGATTGGCGATCACGTCGGTCGGTGAGGTGACCATTTCCTGGGGATTGAGCAGCGTGCGCTGCGCGCGGGTCATGACGCCTGTGAGGGCGAACACCAAAACCCCGGCGAAGACCAACCCGCGCCACGCCGGCCCGCGCGCGGCGAGCAGTGGAAGCACCGCCGCGATCGCGTAGATCCCGCCCACCAGGTAGCGGTTGAAGGCGAGGTTGCCGGGTTCGGTCTGGGAGTTCACCAGGTAGGAGAGGGCCACGAGCAGTGCGCTTGAGCCCCAGAACGCGATGTACACCCGCCACCCGCTCGCCGTGCGGGGTGTGGCGCCCGCGGGAGGAGCGCGCCAAAACGCGGAGGTCCACGCCATCCGCAGGACGGCGCAGAACCCGACGAGCGTCATCGCGGCACAGACGAGCTCCAGTCCCGATGTCAGCCCCAGCTGCTTGCCGTAGAAAGAGCCGTCGCCCAGCATCGCCGTCCCCTGGATCAGCCATCTGAAGGTGGTGCCCAAGCTGCCTTCACCGATGAACGAGGTCACGTCGACCGCCTCACGGTGAACGTTGAGCCCGTCCATCAAGAGGCGCAGCGCCACAGCCGCGAGCAGGCACACGAATGCGGTCCCCGCCATGCGCGTGAGGATCAGATTCCTGCGATCCCGCGGCTCGTAGGCGGCGACCAACCCGCCCACGAGCACGAACGGCAGCCAGCCGCAGATGATCAGAGTGTCGTCGGAGATCCCGTTCGCGCCGCACACGAGGCCGACGACCACGATCCCCGCTACGGCCTTTCCCCGACCGATGTCGCAGGTGCTCAGCGCGACGAGCCACGCTGCCAGCAGAGCGAGCGAGAACCACGTCTCGCCATGCGCGTTGAGCGGCAGCAGCCAGATCAGGGCGCCCGGCCCGGCGCAGATCACGAGCACCGCGCTCATCGCCCCCGCCCAGCGACTGGCCAAGCGCCCCGTGGCCCAGCCGATCAGCCCCGCCGCCCCGAGGATCATCGCCCAAGGCGCCGCCTCCCAGATCTGGCGGTGCGCGGGCAGCCAGCGGGTGCTCACCTCGAACAGCAGCACCGAGTACCAGGCCATGTTGCCTAGCGTCACGCTGCCGTGGCCGAACAGCTGCCCGATCATCAGCGCCGATGCCGAGTCGCCGCTGATGTTGATCGCAGCCGCCAACTGGCCGTACTGCGGGATCATGATCGCGACGTAGACGACCGCGAGGGCGACGGGCAGCCACCACAGCCACTGCGCCCAGCCCAGCAGCTTCGCCTTCTGCCCAGCGGTGAGCTCGACCGGGTGGGCGCGCTTGATGGTGTCAGACCGCATGGGACGGCGAACCATATATATCGTGAGCGACACGTTCGGCCGGCGCCGTCATGCTCGTGAGCGACACGGTCGGCCTGCATCCCTCATGCGCCGGGGCTTTTTGCGGGTGGTGGGCGCGCTACGGTGCCGCTCACATGAACAGCCACGCTCTCCCCCGCGGGATCGGGATCAATGCGCTCTTCTTGGAGCCTCGCATGGGGGGCCTCGACACTTACGTCCGGGCGCTTGTGCCGGAGCTGGTGCGGCTTGCGCCAGACGTTCGCTTCACCGTGTTCTGCAGTCCCGGCGGGCGCTCCTACCTCGAAGACGAGGGCTGGCACCAACAGGTCGAGCTCCTCACGCCGCCTTTGATCGGCCGGCGCGGGTTCAAGGCCGTCGGCGAGCTGACGCTGCTGGGGGCGATCGCCGGGCGGCGTGTCGAGCTGTTGCACAGCGTCGCCCTGACCGCGCCTCTGCGCACCTCCGCCGTCAACGTGGTCACGCTCGCCGACGTCACCTGGCTGGTGGCCCCCGACCCGGCTGACGCCGGCACGATCCGCATATGGCGCCTGCTAGTGCCGCCTGTCGCGCGCAGAGCAGATCGGGTGATCGCCCTCTCGCGGGCCGGCGTCGAGCACGTGGTGGAGTATCTGCATGTGCCCCGCGAGCGCATCGACGCGATCCCACTGGCGGCCGGCACGAGCGCTCGCAAGGTCCCCACGCCCGAGGCCGAGCTACGGGCCCGGCTTGGTCTCGGCGCCGGCCCGGTGGTGCTCACCGTCTCGGCCAAGCGCGTCCACAAGAACCTGATCCGCCTGATTCGCGCGATGGCCTTTGTGGTCGAGCGTCATCCCAACGCGGTCCTGGTGCTGCCCGGCAACCCCACGCCCCACGAACGCGAGTTGCGCGGGGCGGCCGCCGAGCTTGGGCTGGACGCGAATGTCGTGTTCCCGGAGTACGTGAGCGCCGAGGACTTGGAGGGCCTGTATGCCTTGGCGGCCTGCTTCGTGTTCGCCTCGATCAACGAGGGCTTCGGCATCCCCATCCTCGAGGCGATGGCGCGCGGGGTCCCGGTGGCGTGCTCCAACGCTTCCTCCTTGCCCGAGGTCGCGGGCGATGCGGCACGCTATTTCGATCCCTACGACGTCATGGACATGGGCAACGCCTTGCGCGAGCTGCTCGACGACCGCGCTCTGGCCCAGCGCCTGATCGAGCAGGGCCGTGCACGCGAGGCCACATTCACGTGGGAGGCCACGGCCCAGATGACGCTCGAGAGCTACGAGCGTGCGTGGAGTGCCCGAGCGTGAGCGGCGAGGGGGAGGCGGTCAAGCCCGCGGAGCTCGGCGCATCCTCGGCCGACGTACCGGCGGCTGAGGAGTTCAGCGGCGATACGGCCTCTATCGAGGGCTCCGCCGTCGATGACCTGGACGTGCTCGATACGTCCGGAGCTGGCGGCCTGATCATTCGCGGCGGTGCTTTGCGCATCGGCGGATATGGCGCCGCTGTCGCGCTGTCGGTCCTCTCCACGTCCCTGCTCACCCGCTATCTCGAACCGGCGGGCTTCAGCCGTTACACGACGATCCTCTCGCTCGTGGGCGTGGTCGCGGTCGTCACCGACGCCGGCATGTCCAACCTCGGCACGCGCGAGTATGCGGTGCGCGAAGGCTCCGACCGCGACGCCCTGATGCGCGATCTGCTCGGCCTGCGGGTGATCCTCACCCTGATCGGGGTCCTGCTCGCCTTCGCCTTCGCGCTCGCCGCGGGCTATGACGACACCCTTCTGCTGGGGACGCTCGCCGCAAGCCTCGCCACGGTCGCCTTGGTGTTCCAGCACACCCTCTCGATCCCCCTATCGGCCTCTCTGCGGCTGGGCACGCTCTCGGCGCTGGAGTTCGCGCGCCAGCTGATCACGGTTGGCGCGATCGTCGCGCTCGTCCTCGCGGATGCCGGGATCCTGCCTCTACTGACGGTCACACTGCTGGCGAACCTGCTGCTCGTGCCGCTGACCGCCGTGTTCGTAGGAGGCCAGATCTCGATGCGCATGAAGTGGCATCCGCGCCGCTGGCTGGCCCTGCTCAGCCTGACCGTCTCGTTCTCGCTCGCGACAGCGGTCGGCACGATCTATGTCTACGCCGCCCAGATCCTCACAAGCCTTGTCGCGACCCCGCATCAGAGCGGCCTGTTCGCGGCGCCGTTTCGGGTCTTCGTCGTGACCGTAGGCATACCCGGACTCTTGGTGGGCGGCGCCCTGCCGATGCTTGCGCGCGCGGCCCGCGACGATCGCGAGCGGCTGGGCTACGCGCTTCAGCGCATCTTCGAGGTATCGCTGATCCTCGGCGTTGCGGCGTTCCTGTCCACCTTGGCGGGAGCCAAATTCATCATCGCCGTGGTCGCCGGGCAGACCTTCGCGGCCTCGGCACCGGTGCTCCAGATCCTCGGCGTGGCGATGCTTGCGTCCTTTCTCACGGCGGGATGGGGCTTCGCGCTGATCTCGCTCAAGCGCTATCGCGGCTTGCTCTTCGCCAACGCGGCCGCGCTCCTCGTGAGCTGCGTGCTCACGCTCACGCTTGCCTCGACCCATGGCGCGCGTGGCACGGCGGTAGCCACCTTGTGCGGCGAGCTGACCCTCGCCTTCGGCTCGCTTCTGGTGCTCTTGCGCGGCCACCCCGAGTATCGCCCGACGCTTGGAGTGTTGGCGAAGGTCGCACTTGCCGCCGCCCCCGGGCTTGCGATCGTGATCCTGCTCAACCTCACCTCGTTCGAGTCGCTGGTGCTCGCCCTGGCGCTCTATGGGCTCTTGATCGTGCTCACAAAGGCGGTGCCCCAGGAGGTCCTCGAGCTGGTCCCTGGCCTGCGGCGGGACCGCTCCGGGCGAGCATCCACCCAGTAGCCTGCCGCTTGATGAATTCCACATCGGTGCAGCCGCCGGCCTATCGGCCCCTCTCGCGCTTTTTGCCGGAGCCGCTACGTGCATTGCTGCGCCACCCTCGTGTGGAGCCGAAGGTGGCCGCGGTGTTGCGCAGCAGGGTGGTGCGCAAGTCCACCCCCTTTGCCTTGCGCGAGCTCGGCGGCAGGCACTCCAAGCACGTCTATGAGGTGCGCGAGTCGGGTCTGAAGCTGTTGATCGCGCACGGGACGGCCGACACCCATGCGCTCGACCAGTCCTTCTATCAGCATGCCCACGAGCCTCCGGCCGGGGCGCTGCGCGCACTGGAAGGCCTCGGTCGTCCCCTGAGCGCACTGGACCTGGGCGCCAACGTGGGACTCTGGGGCCTGTGGCTGTACGGACGCTTCCCGGTCGGGCGTCTGGTTGCCCTGGAGCCGGACCCGGAGAACGTCGAGCGCCATCTCGCGCAGATCCAGCTCAATCGCTTGAGCGATTCCTGGGAGGTGCTGGAGGCCGCCGCGGTCACCGCCAACGGCCCGGTCTCCTTCACCGTCGGCCAGGCCACCAACGGGCGTGTCACCGCAACTGCGCAAGCAGGCACGACGAGTGTCCAGGGTCGCGACACCTTTGCCTTGCTCGACGGCGTCGACCTCTTGAAGATCGACATCGAGGGAGGCGAGTGGCCGATCCTCGCCGATCCGCGCTTCGCCGAGCTGTCGGCGCCGGTGGTGATGCTCGAGTATCACGCCCACGGCGCTCCATCCTCTGACCCGCAGAGCGACGCCCGGCAGGCGCTCGAGCGCGCGGGCTATGCCACCGAGACGATGGCCGAGACGACCCCGGGCTTTGGTGTGGTGTGGGGATGCAAGCGCCCCTCCGCGTCGGCCTCAACCTGATCTTCCTGGGCGAGCGCGCGGGCGGCGCCGGGCGCTATGCCCGGGAGCTGCCGGGCGCGCTGTTGGAGGTCGAGCCGGCCACCGAGATCGAGCTGTTCCTCTCGCGTGACGCACCCGCCGGTCTGCGCGAGGAACCGTGGGCGAAGGACGTGCGCCTTACGACCTTGCCCATACGTCTGAGCGGCCCGCCCATGCACGTCCCGGCGGAGTATCTGGCGCTGCCCGCGCTTGCCGCCGCCCGGGGGCTGGACGTGCTGCACAGCCCAGCCAACACAGGCCCAACCAGGACGCCGCGCGTGGCCAGCGTCGTCTCGCTGCTGGACTTGATCTGGCTGCACCGCCCCGAGGAATGGGAGGCGAGCCCGCATGTGCATCGCACCATGCGCCGCCGTGTCTCACGCGCAGTGGCCGGCGCCGACAGAATCTTCGCGATCTCCCAGGCGGCCTGCGAGGACATCCAAGACACGCTCGGAGTTCCCCGCGAGCGCATCGAGGTCACGCCGCTTGGCACACGCATTGCGGACGTAGCGCCGATGGCGCCTCAGGAGCTGCGCGCCTGGCTGGATCTGGGCGATGCGCGGGTCGTGCTGTGTCTCGCACAGAAGCGTCCTTACAAGAACCTGCGTTGCCTGGTCGGCGCACTCCCGGCGCTCGACCCGGATGTGGTGCTCGTGCTTCCCGGCTCGCCAACCCCTTACGAGCGGGAGTTGCGCGACTACGCACGCGAGCTGGGTGTGATCGACCGGTTGCGATTCCCCGAGTGGCTCTCCGACGAGCAGGTCGAGGGCGCCTACGCCTGCGCCGAGGTGTTCGTGCTCCCCTCGCTGATCGAGGGTTTCGGCTTGCCCGTCGTCGAGGCGATGCTGCGGGGAGTGCCGGTCGCCTGCTCGAACATCCCCGCGTTGGCCGAGGTCGCGGGCGACGCCGCGCTCATGTTCGACCCACACCGCCAAGAGGAGGTCACCGCGGCGATTGCGCGCCTGCTCGACGACCGATCGCTTGCCAGGACGTTGGCCGAGCGTGGGCGGGCGCGGGCAGCCGCATTCACCTGGCGGCGGACGGCCGAGGCGACGCTGGAGGGCTATCGCCGGGCGATAGCGTCCAGGGTCTAGTCTGCGCAGCCGTGCCGAACGTACTAATCGTCCGTGGCCATCAGGTCACGCCGTGGGAGCTGGCCCCATGGCGTGAGCTGCCCGAGCGCTTCGATGTCTCCTTTCTGCTCACCCGCTCCAATCAGTTCGCCTCGCCTGAGGGACTCAAACCGATAGAGGTACGCTCGCTGCGCGACATGCTGCCCGGGGGTGTGGTCGGGGAGGTCGGGGCGAAGGTTCTCGGGGATCGCTACCTGGCTGGGGACGAGGCGTTCGCGGGCGCCGACATCGTGCACGCCGAGGAGCTCTCCTACTGGTTTGCGGCCGAGGCGGCCAAGCGCAAGGCCCGACACGGCTTCAAGCTGGTGCAGAGCGTCTGGGAGACGCTGCCGATGATGGCGACCTATCGCAACCGTCATGCCCGCGGCTACCGCGAGCTGGTGCTGGCGCAGACGGACCTGTTTCTGCCGGCCACCGAGCGCGCGGCACTCGCGCTGCGATTGGAGGGCGTGGCGGCGGAGCGAATGCTGGTCTGCCCCCCCGGCATCGATACGGCCCGCTTCGCGGCCGGGCTGCCCGACTCGCACCCCACCGAGCACGAGATCGTCTCTCCGGGGAGGTTGGTGTGGGAGAAGGGCCATCACGATGTGTTGCGCGCCTTGGCCCTGCTGCACCGCGGAATCGTCACCCGGCCGGACGGCCTGCTCGTCAAGCCCCATCTGTCGATCGTGGGCTCGGGGCCGGAGGAGCACAGGCTGCGCGAGCATGCCCGCGAGCTGGGCCTGGCCGAGTTCGTGCGGATCGGAAGCGTCCCCTACGAGCGGATGCCGGCCGTGTTCGCCGGCGCCTCGGCGATGGTCCTGGCAAGCCAATCCTCGGCAAGCGCCGCCTACCACCCCCTCGGCATTCCCCATGCCTTCTGGGAGGAGCAGTTCGGGTACGTATTCGCGGAGGCGATGGCCGCGGGCCTTGAGATCGTGACGACGACTAGTGGCGCGATCCCCGAAGTGGTTGGCGGCCCCGGGGTGGAGCTGGTCGCCCCAGGCGATTGGCCGGCGATCGCACGGGCGCTGGCGGCGGGGCCTCTGAATAGAGCACCGGGAGAGCGTGTTGCCCATTCCCCAGCGTTGGTCGAGCGCTACTCGACGAGCGCGGCGGCACGCCGCTTGACCGACGCCTACGATCTCCTCGATGAGATCTGATCCCCACCCAATGGAGCCGGCATGGCAAGTTTGCTCGAGCGCCTGACCGACCCCCACCAGTTCGACCTGCTGCCGAGCGGGCCGGGCGCGATCCTCGACATCGGCTGTGGCTCGGCCAAGACACCTGGAGCGGTCGGTATGGACATCTCTGCCGACACGGACGCGGACATCGTGCACGACCTCGACGTGTTCCCGTACCCGATCGAGGACGGGAGCTTCGACCAGATCCTGCTGCAGGACGTGATCGAGCATGTGCGCGAGCCGATCCACGTGTTCGAGGAACTGCATCGCATCGCCCGCCCCGGGGCGCGCATCCAGTTGCGCACGCCCCATTTCTCCTCGGTGCTCGCGTATGGCGATCCCACCCATCGCCACTATTTCTCCAGGCTCGCGATCGAATCGCTGGCGGAGCCTCGCTTCGCCCACTACACCGACGTCCGCTTCCGCCCCGTCCACATCAGCCTGGACCTGTGGCTGCCGTTTCGGCTGATCGGGCTGCAGCGATTGGCGAATCGGATCCCGAGCCTCTACGAGAAGTACCTGGCCTTCCGCTTCCCGACGATGAACATCCGGGCGGAGTTCGAAGTGCTCAAGTGAGACGCCGCGGCGGCTGAGACACCCACAGAGATTCAGACACCACGGCGGCTCGATTACCGAGCGCTCGCCCGCTCCAGCGTCTGCAGCACGATCTGCGCAAACCGCACCCACGAGAACTCGCCGGCGCGCCGCTCGGCCCGTCGCGCCAGCTCCGTGCGGTGGGCGGTGTCCGTGAGCACCCCGCGCAGCCCGGCCGCGATCGAGGCCGTGTCGTGAGGGTCGGCGTACTCCACGGCATTGCCGCCCACCTCCGGCAGAGACGAGAGGTTCGAGGTGAGCACCGCCGCGCCGGCCGCCATCGCCTCGAGCACCGGCAGGCCGAAGCCCTCGCCCAGCGAGGGGTAGCAGAACACCGCGCAGCGACGGTAGAGCTCGGCCAGCGCCGCGTCCGAGACGTAGCCGAGCAGCGTGCAACGGCTACCCAGCGAGCGCAGGGCGTCGAGCGTCTCGCCCGTCTCCCAGCCGAGCGCGCCGACGACGACGAGCGAATGCTCTCGCTGGAGCTGCTCGTCCAGCTGTCCGTATGCGGCGACGAGCCGCGGCAGGTTCTTGCGCGGCTCGAGCGTGCCGACGGCCAGCACGAAGCCCGCCGCGGGCAGGCTTGCCGCTTCGCTGGGATCGAGTGTCTTCGACAGCGCGGCGGTGACCCCGAGCGGAGCCACGACGGTACGAGCGGCGGCCCTGGGGAAACGCGCCGTCAAGGCGTCGGCCGTCGCCTGGGAGATCGTCAGCAGCGCGGCACAGCGACGCACCGCGGGACCCAGGGTCAGGCGCTCGATGACGCTCGAGCGGCGGTTGGGCCGCATCGCGGGCTCGAACGTGACCATGTCATAGATGATCGCGACCGTCGGTATACGCGTGAAGATGGCCGTCAGATAGGAGTTGGAGGAGAGCAGGACGTCGCACTCGCGGCTCGCCGCGCGCGCGGTCAGCAGGTTCCACCAGGGGTCGCGCGCTTTGAGCAGCCGCCAGGAGAAGCGCTCGTCCAGCGGCTCATCCCACGCCGTGCGTGCATACAGGACGTAGCGATGGCTCTCCTCGCGTGCCGCAAGCGCCCGCAACAGCTCGCGCACGACGCGTCCACGGCCGGCGGGCACCTCGGCGGCGGCGCGTGCGTCGATGCCGATCGTGAGTGGGGGTGAAGGGCTCAAGCGAGGGGAGCCTTGCACAGTCCTCCGCTAGCCTGCGCCCGGCGATGCATGTCGGCCTCAACCTGATCTTCCTAGTGCCCGGCGAGACCGGTGGCATGGAGGTCGCGGCGCGCGAGCTGATACCGGAGCTGATCAAGGCCGCGCCGCAGGTGCGCTTCACGGCGTTCGTCAACCGTGAGGCCGTGGCCGCCAAAGACGGCCCTTGGGGGGAGCTGCTGCCGGCGGTGACAGTGCCCGTGAACGCACGTAACCGCGTGCAGTGGGTGCGCGGAGAGCAGACCCTTTTGCCGCGTCTCGCCGCCCGCGCGGGCGTGGATCTGGTGCACAGTCTCGCGAGTACCGCGCCCGCGTGGGGGCGCTTTCGGCGGGTGGTGACGGTCCACGACCTGATTTACGCTCGCTTTCCCGAGGCGCACGTGGGCATCCGCGACCGGGGAATGCGTGTGCTCGTCCCACTCGCGGTGCGCCGCTGCGATCGTGTGATCGCCATCTCCCAGAGCACCCGCAACGATCTCGTGGAGCTGCTGGGAACGCCGGCCGAGAAGATCGACGTCATCCCACAAGGGCTCAACGCGCTTGATCGATTCAGCTCACCTGAGGACTATGAGACGCGTGCGCAACTCGACCTCGGCGAGCGTCAGGTGCTCTTGAGCCTGTCGGCCAAGCGCCCCCACAAGAACCTGCTCGCGCTGATCGACGCGCTGGGCCTGATCCCGCCGGAGCGCCGCCCCGTGCTGGTCCTGCCCGGCTATCCCACCTGGCACGAGGCGGACCTGCGTGAGCGTGTCGAGGCACTCGGCCTGCGGGGCGACGTCCGCTTCCCGGGTTGGCTCTCCGATGAGGAGGTTGAAGGGCTGTGGGCAGTGACGGATGCCTTCGTGTATCCGTCACTGTACGAGGGCTTCGGGCTGCCTGTTCTGGAGGCGATGGCGCGCGGTGTGCCGGTGGCCTGCTCAAACGCCTCCTCTCTGCCGGAGGTGGCTGGAGACGCAGCGTTGCTGTTCGACCCTGGCAACGAGGCGGAGATCGCCGCTGCCATCGAGCGCCTGCTCACAGATCGCGCCGAGGCCGAGCGCCTGCGCCGGCGCGGGCTGGAGCGGGCGCGCGAGTTCAGCTGGAAGCGCACCGCGAGGCTGACGCTCGACAGCTATCGGTGCGCGCTGGGACCCGAAACGCTGCTTGCGTAGCTCTCCTGCACCACCCGCAGCGAGCCCTCCAGCGACAATCGCTCGGTGTTTTCCGCAAACCAGCGCGCCGTGCTCTCGCGCATAGCCATGCCCGCCTCGTGCACGCGCACGATTGCCGCGGCGATCGTCTCCGGGTCGGCGTCGGCGGCGATCGTGCCGTTGACGCCCTCCGCCACCAGCTCGACGGCGGCGTTGTCGGGGGCCGCCACGACGACAGACGGGACGGCTTTCGCGGAGGCCTCGACGACGACCATGCCGTAGCCCTCTCGACTGGATGGCAGCAACATGCAGAGAGCGCTCGCCAGCGCCTCCTCCAGCTGCTCGGCATCGACAAAACCGGGCGCCGTGATCGTGGTTCCTGCATCGAGCCGCGCGATCGCGTCGAGCACCGCCTCGCGCTCCGGACCGTCTCCGAAGAAGACCCCGCGCAGCCCCGGGATGCGCGGGGCAGCCGCCACCACGCCGGCGACACCGACGGGGGCGCGCTTCTCGGGGATCATCCGTCCAGCGAACACGACGAGCTGCTCGGCGGGAACCGCGGTGGGGGCATCGAGCGGGCCGGCGTACTCGCCCTCCAAGACCGTGACCTCGCCACGCAGACCCTCCTCGCGCAGGCGCCCGGCGTGCAGACGCGAGAAGCAAAAGGCGCGCTGGGGCAGGCGCGCGCACAGCAGCTGCACGGCGTAGCCCATTGCTCCGCCCACGCGGCCCAGGTACTCGCGCCAGTAGTCACGGCTCCACACCTCGTGCCAGTCGACCACCAGGGCGAAGCGCCCGAAGCGGCGCGCCAAGCCCGCGGCGAGCAGCGAGAAATACGGGAACGACGCGGTGTGCACGACGTCATAGCGGCGGCCGTGACGCAATAGGTGCCACAGCACGCCCGCGCCGAACACGAGCGGTGGCAGCACACGTCGGCGCGGGCCGGTGTACAAGGGCATGCGCGGCCCGGCGCAGACGACGCGTATGCGCGGGTCGAGCTCCAAGCGCTCGCCTCGCGCCCACTGGCGCAGCGTCAAATAGGTCACCTCGTGGCCCTCGGCCACCAGGCGCTCGGCCAGGTTGCGGTACCAGCGCTCGGCGCCTCCCACGGTGTAGGGGAACAAGCAGTCGTAGATCAGGCAGATGCGCATCGCACGGGAGACTGCCAGGAACCGCCACCGCTCGGGCTGAGTGGGACGGCACATGCAAGGACCTCCGCTCCGTCCGCTAGCATCTGCAACGGAAAGCGCACCGTTTTCGGGGGCTTGGTGCGCCACTTTTCGGTCTGCCAGGCGTTTATGTCGTCGAGACCGAACCCGGAGGAGCGGGCGCGGGACCGACCACAAACCATGAGCACCGCACAAAAGACCAGGGCCACAGTCGGCGAGGCCGCCGAGGAGACCACATCGACACTCGTGTCGGTTGTCATCCCCTGCCTGAACGAGGAGGAGAACATCGAGGAGTGCGTGCGCACCGCGCTTGCAGTGCTGGAGCGCACGGGCATCGACGGCGAAGTGCTGGTCGTCGACAACGCCTCCGAGGACTCATCCGCCGCACTTGCGGCCGCCGCCGGGGCTCGCGTCGTCTCCGAACCTCGTCGCGGCTATGGCAGCGCCTACCTGGCCGGCTTCGCCGCCGCGCGCGGGCGCTACATCGTGATGGCCGACGCCGACCTGACCTACGACTTCAACGAGATTCCCCGTTTCGTAGCCGAGCTCGACGGCGGCGCGGAGCTCGTGATGGGCGACCGCATGGACAATATCCAACCCGGCGCGATGCCTTGGCTGCACCGCTACATCGGCAATCCGATCCTGACGGGGCTGCTCAACCTGTTCTTCCGCACGGGGGTCAACGACGCCCACTGCGGCATGCGCGCGCTGCGCACCGACGTGCTGCCGCGACTCGACCTACGCACGACCGGCATGGAGTTCGCCTCGGAGATGGTGATCAGGGCCTCCAAGGAGAAACTGAAGATCACCGAGTTCCCGATCGAATACCACCCCCGCGGCGGCGAGTCGAAGCTGTCGAGCTTCAGCGACGGCTGGCGCCACCTGCGCTTCTTGCTCGTGCACTCGCCCACCCACCTGTTCATCGTGCCCGGCACCGCACTGGCCGGCGTCGGCACGCTGATCGTGGCTCTAGTCGGGGGAGGTTTGGATTTCTTTGGGCGTTCCTGGGGTATTCACGCGCTGATCGGTGGAGCCCTGCTGATGGTGGTCGGGACGCAGGTGCTCGCGCTCGGTCTTTGTGCGCACGCCTATGGCACGTACTTCATGGGCGAGCGCGACCCCTGGTTCGACAGGATGCGCGCGCGCTTTCGCTTGGAGCACGGTCTGCTGCTGGGAGGACTGTTCGTGCTGATCGGCATCGTGCTCGGCGGGATCATCGTCGGCACCTGGATCTCCAAAGGCTTCGGCTCGCTCGCCGACGAACACATGGCGGTGGTGGCGGCGACGCTCCTGATCGTCGGCATCCAGATCTTCTTCTCGTCGTTCCTGCTGAGCATTCTCGGGTTGCGCCGCAACGCATAGGCAGGCCAGCGGCACGTGCGCTACCTGATGGCCGTAGTTGGGGCGCCCCTGGTCATGTGGGCGCTGTGCCTCGGCTGCGGTCTTGCACTCGAGCGCGCGTTGCGCGTGCGTTTGCACAACGCGCTGCTCTTGCCGCTCGGGCTGTGCGTCGCCCTCGCGCTGATCTTTCCCGGCTATGCTGCTGGCGCCGGCGACGCGCTTGCGATCCCGCTGCTGCTCGCGGTCACGCTCGCCGGGCTGGTGTTCGCCAGGGACGGTGTGCGCGCGCGTTTGAATCCCGGCTGGGCGGGGGCTACCGGGCTGGCGGTCTACGCGTTGTACATGCTGCCGGTGATCGCCTATGGGCACTGGACCTGGTCGGGATATGGCTTCGTCAACGACACGGCCTTCGAGATGCTGCTCGCCAGCCACATCAAGGGGTATGGGCTGACGCTCGGCAACATTCCCCTGACGAGCGCGCAACAGTTCCTGCTGTCCTATCTGGACAGCGCCTACCCGCTCGGCACACAGTCGCTGTTGGGGACACTCAGCGGCCTGACGCACACCGACGTGGCCGTGCTCTACCAAGGCTTCGTCTCGAGCCTCGCGGCACTCGGCGCGGTGGCGCTCGCGACCGTCGGGCGCGGGCTGCTCGGCGAGCGCCGCGCGGCGCTCGCCGGCTTTGGCGCGATGGCGGCCAACCTCACCTACCAGTACGCGTTGCAGGGCGACGTCAAGGAGATCGGACTGCTCGCGGTGGTCTGTGCGGGGGTGGCGCTCGGACGTGAGGCAATCCTGCTCGCGCGGCCCTACGTGGGCGCGGTGCTGATGGCGGTGGTGGTGGCCGCCGCGATGGCCACCTACAACGCAGTGGCGGCGGCCTACATGGGCGGACTCGTGCTGTTTCTCGGACTCGGGGTGCTGCTCGTGTATCGCCGGCCGCCGAGCCTACGCTGGCTCGGGCCGCTGCTTGTGGGGCTCGGTCTTGCGGCGGTGCTCTCGATTCCCTCGCTGATCTCTTTCAAGACGTTCTTCGAAGTCGCGCGCTACGGGCAGGGCGCGACCGGCGCGGGAGCCGCACAGTTCGGCCAGCTTTTGCGCGTGCTGCCGCTCAGCCAGCTCAGCGGCGTCTGGCTCGCCGGCGAATATCGCCTGCCGATCGTCTCCCACCACGCCGGTCTGCTGACCGCGATCGCGAGCGCCGTGGTCCTGCTCGCGATCGTGCCGGCGGTCGCGTGGGCGCTGTGGCGGCGTAAGCCGGCTGTGCCGATCGCCGTGGGGACGGTGGGGCTCGTGCTGCTGGTTGTCTACCCGCGTGTAAGCCCCTACTCGCAGGGCAAGCTGCTGGCGATGTCGAGCCCGCTGGTGGTGCTCGCCGGGCTGGTCGGGCTGCTGTGCCTGCGTGCTCTGCCGGGCTGGGGCGGCGCTCGCGCCGGGCTGATCGGCCTGCTGGCAGCCTGCGGGGTTTCGCTTGCGATCCTCGCCTCGGACGTGCTGGCCTACAGCCACGACCGCGTGGCGCCCACGGCGCAGATGGAAGCGATCGGCCAGACCGGCAACCACTTCGCCGGACGCGGACTGGTGCTTTGGAACGAGTTCCAGGAGTACGCCAAGTATTTCGCGCGCGCCGCCAAGATCAGCGTGCCGTTCGAGACGCTGACGCCGCGGCAGGTGCAACTGCGCGCGCCGAGCCTCTTCTACGGGCACTACTTCGACCTCGACGAAGAGCTGCTGTCGTTCGTCGAGAACTATCCGATCGTCGTCACGCGTCGCTCGCCCTCGGCCAGCCGCCCGCCCGCCAACTACAAGCTGGTCTACGAGAACGCCTACTACCTTGGCTGGGAACGCATGTCCGCGCCGCTGGTGCTCGAACACCTTCCCCTGCAGCAGCAGTTCAGTCCCTCGCTTCCAGTCCAGTGCAGCGCGCTCGGGCCGATCGTGGCGAAGGCGCCTCGCGGCTCTGAGCTGGCGGTTGCAACGGCGCCGGAAGTGAGCTGGTTTGCGCCGATCTCCGACCTGGGGCGCTCAGGCGGCTGGGTGCCCGATCCCAATCTGCCCGGAGTGGTGGTAACGCGTACCGGCGGCCATGCCGAAGGCGTGCTCGACGTCAAGCGCGAAGGCACCTATCGAGTGTGGGTGCAAGGCGACTTCCCGCGCCCGGTGCAGGTACAGATCGACGGGCATACGGTCGGGTCGGTGTCCGGGGCCAATACGCCCGGCCAGTGGCTGCAGGCCGCGACTTTGCACCTGCGTCCGGGTAGGTACCCCTCGCGTGTCGTGATGGTTTCCGGGCACAGGCACTTCGGGCCTGGGGAATGGTGGCCCGATACGCTCGGGGCCGTGGAGTTGCAGGGCGAGACGCCGGAGCGTCTGAGCACGCTGCCCCTGTCTCGTTGGCGCACGCTATGTGGCCGGGAAGCCGACTGGGTCGAGGTGGTGCGGCCATGAATGCGAGCATTTGCGACTCGGCGTCGACGGTGAGGCAGTGCTAGTCCTCGCCGTGGCGATGCTCGTCCAGGGAGTGTGGCTTTGACGGCAAGCGTTACCGTCGCGATCCCGGTGTGCAACGGTGGGGCGCTGCTCGCCGGCACGCTTGCGGCGCTGGCGAGCCAGAGCGTCGAGCACGAGCTGCTCGTGTGCGACTCCGGCTCGCGCGACGGCTCCGCGGCGCTGGCGCGTTCGCATGGCGCACGCGTGCTGGAGATCGCGCCGGCTCGCTTCAGCCACGGCGGCACGCGCAACCTGCTGATGGGCGAAGCGCACGGGGAGCACGTGGCATTGCTCACCCAGGACGCCGAGCCGGCGGACGAGCGCTGGCTCGAGCGTCTGCTCGGCGGCTTCGAGCTGGCGAAGGACGTGGGCATCGTCTACGGGCCCTATCGCCCGCGCCCTGGAGCGAGCGCTGCCGTGCGGATCGAGCTCGAGCGCTGGTTCGGCTCGCTTTCTCCCGACGGCACATCCCAGCTCGATCGCTTGGAGCTGGACGAGCACCCGCGGCCTGTCGACTTCATGGGCAGGCGCGGTTTCTTCACCGACGCCAACGCCTGTGTCGCGCGCGTGGCTTGGGAGCGTGTGCGGTTTCGCGAGGTCGCCTACGCCGAGGACCGTGTGCTGGCGATCGACATGCTGTGCGCCGGCTATAGCAAGGCGTTTGTGCCACAGGCGGCGGTCCTGCATTCCCACGCCTACAGCTCTTCGCAACAGCTGCGTCGCTCGTTCGACGAGTGGCGCGGGCTGCGCGAGGTGTACGGCTGGCATGAGCCCGCTTCGCCGAGACGGCTGGTGCGGAGCTTGCGCGGTGAGTTGGGCGCGACGCGGCGGGAGCTGCGGGCCGCCGGCGTGGAGCCTGCCCGTGTGCGAGCGACGCTTGCGGCGGTGACCCGTCAGCATGTGCTGCGTTTGGCGGGCGCGCTGCTTGGCTCGCGTGCCGATTTGCTACCGGCATGGGCGCGGCGAGGGCTCTCGCTGGAGGGGCGCGCCAGCTTCCTGCCGCTTGACCTCGATCTACAGGACGACCGCAGATGACCGACCACGAACCCAAGCAGCCAACCCCGCCGATCGCCCGCTCGCGGCAGATCGCCGCCGACGCCGTCGAGGGCGAATTCAAAGGGCCGCTGGCGGGCTTGCGCAGGCGCATCTACCTGACCTATCGCTATCTGGGCTGGCGCACGCTGCTGTTTCGCATCGTGACGCTGCCGCTGCGCCTCACGCCGCTGCGCCACCGCTTGAACCTGCGTTCGCGCACCGGCGAGGACAGCTACCGGCGGGCGCTGGCCTGGTATCGCGAGCATGGGCGGCCCGTCTGCATCGTGATACCCAGCTATCGCGACGCCGAGCACGTGGCGAGGCTGGTGGCGAGCATCCACAAGACGGTGCCGGCCGGCTTGGCGCGTGTGATCGTGGCCGACGACTCAAGCGGCGCCGAGCACGTGGCGGCGCTGCGGGCGATCGAGGGCATCGAGGTCGTCGCGGGGGAGTCCAACGAAGGCTTCGCCGCGAACGTCAACCGCGGTCTGCGCGCGGCCGATCAGGCGCTGGACGTGGTACTGCTCAACTCAGACATGGAGGCACGCCCCGGGTGGCTTGCTTGCCTGCAGTTCGCCGCCTCCCAAGAGGATGATGTGGGGATCGTCGGAGCACGCCTGCTCTACCCAGACGGTCGCATCCAGTTCGCGGGCACCGCTCGTAACCTCGGCGCACCGGAGTGGTTTGACCATCGTTATCGCTTCAAGCCGGCCGACTGGGGGCCTGCGGCTATCCCTGGGGCCGTGCTGGCGGTGACCGGTGCTTGCATGTACGTGCGCCGCGCGACGATCGAGCGCATCGGCCTGCTCGACGAGCGCTACCCAATGGCCTACGAGGACGTCGACTGGTGTCTGCGCGCCTGGCAGGCCGGCATGCGCGTCATGTACTTCCCCGGCGCATCGCTCTATCACTACGAGTCGCAGACGCGCGGCATCGACGTGGGCGAGCGCGAGCGCGAGTCACAGCGCGTCTTCTGGGAGCGCTGGGGCGAGTTCTTCGACGCGCGCGACGTGCGCGGCGCAAACGGCAAGTTGCGGGTCGTGTACGTGACCGAGGGGACCGGCGTCGGCGGCGGGCACCGTGACATCTTCGAGCACCTCAACCGCCTGGCCGAGCGCGGGCACGAGGTGGCTCTGTACACGCTTGGAGAACAGCCGGACTGGTTCCACCTACGCGCGCCGGTGCACAGCTTCGAGTTCTACGACGAACTTGTCGAGGAGCTTGCCCAGGTGGACGCGATCAAGGTTGCCACCTGGTGGAACACGGGGATGCCGGTTTGGTATGCGAGCGTATTGCGCGGCATCCCCGTGTACTTCGTGCAGGACATCGAGACGAGCTACTACCCCGACGACGAGTCTGTGCGCCACGCGGTGCTCGACTCCTACCGGCCCGAGTTCCGCTACATGACGATCTCCGGCTGGAACCGCGAGCGCCTGGAAGAGCTGGGACTGAGCGCCGAATTGATTCCGCCGGGGATCGACCTCGACACATTCCGTCCGCGCCCGGAGGTGGAGCGTCGCGAGGACATGGTGCTTGCGCTGGGGCGCACCAACCCGTTGAAGAATCTGCCGCTGACGGTCGATGCGTGGCGAGCGCTGCCCGAGCCGCGGCCGGAGCTGTGCATGTTCGGGATCGAGCCGGAGCTGGCCACCGAGGAGGGGATGCGCTACGTCGTGTCGCCCAGCGACGAGGAGGTGGGCGAGCTGTTCAGCCGGGCGACCGTCTTCATCCAGACCTCCACGCACGAGGGCTTCTGCCTGCCGGCGCTGGAGTCGATGGCAACGGGTGGAGCGGTCGTTTGCACCGATGCGCACGGCAATCGGGACTTCTGTGCCGACGGGGAGAACTGTCTGATGCCACAGGACAACCGCGAGGCGGTCAGCGCGGCGCTCGGGCGGCTGCTCGGGGATGGCGAGCTGCGTGCACGTGTCGGGGAGGCGGGAATCGAGACGGCCGCGGAGTACGCGTGGGAGCGGCGCATCGATGCGCTGGAGACGTTCCTGGAAGAGGTCGCGCGGCCGCGCAAGACGGTGGCCTCGAGCGAGGTCGTGCCCGGACAGAACCGATGAGTCACCCCAACCAAAAGGTGCGCCCGTGAAGCTCGAGTTTGCCGGTGAGTTGCGCTGCCCGGCCTGTCTCAGCGACCGCTCGCTCGTACTTCTGGCCCGCGAGAGCGACGCCCAAGAGGTGCGCGAGGGGACGCTGCGCTGCAAGGTGTGCGGGGCGGAGTTCATCGTGCACAAGGGCGTGATGGAGTTGCTGCACGAGCCGCCCGACTACGTCGTGGCCGAGGCCGCCGGCCTGGAGCGCTTTGCCGAGCAGATGGCCGCCGAGGGCTGGGACCGGGAGAAGGTTCGCAAGCTACCCGACATCGAGCACGGCTACTGGTACACGCAGTCGCGCTCGATGCACCAGCTCATGTCGACGATCCCTTTTCGGCGCGGACAGAGCCTCCTGGACGTCGGCTCGAACACATGCTGGGCGGCCAATCGCTTTGCCGAGCGCGGCCTGCGGGTGACCGCGCTCGACATCGCCACGACCGAGCTGCAGGGGCTGTACACGGCTGAGTACTTCATCGACGACGGCTCGGTGTTCTTCGAGCGGGTGCTGGGCTCGATGGCGGCGATTCCACTGGCCTCCGCCAGCCTCGACTACGTGTACTGCTGCGAGGTGCTTCATCACAACGACCCGTGGAGCCTGCGCAGGACCTTTCAGGAGATCTTCCGCGTGCTGCGCCCCGGCGGTCGGCTGCTGATGGTCAACGAGACGCTCAAGACGCTGAGCGACCCCGACGGCGTCCACGTCGAGGGGGTCGAGCAGTTCGAGGGCTACGAGCACGCGCACTGGGCGCTCGGCTATCGCTGGGAGGCGATCCGCGCGGGCTTCATGACCGAGGTCACCGAGCCCCACTACCGGCCGTTCTTCGGCGATCCGACGCTCTCGCCGCGAGGCGCCCGCGCGCCGCTGGTGGGGCCGTTCGTGCGCAGAGGCGCGAGGGTGCTTCGCTCAAACCAGATGGTGCGTCACGCCTACCTCTCCTGGCTGAACCATGTTCAGGGAGGCGTGCAGATGAACATGATCGCTACCAAGCCCGTTCGCTATGTCGGCACGCATGAGTCGATAAGTCTTTTGCGGCGCCTACCGCGCACGCTCGCGGCTGCCACCCACCTCCGCACCGATCGGCGCGAGGGCAGGGTCGCGTCCAAACCGCCGCGCACGCCCGAGCAGGTGGCCGCCGGGATGCGGCGGTCTGGCTCGAATGGCGTCTCCGCGCCGGGGGCTGAGGATGTGTTTGCTGGGGCGGACGAGGTGTCCGTCGAGGCGCGTTCGCTCTAGAGGTTCTCCGCGACGAACGGCGCCGAGCGGTTGAACACCCAGAAGCCGAGCGCGAAGGTCGCGACAGCGACCCCTATCGGCTCCAGCAAGCCGGCCCAGCCGCCGAGCGCTTCGCCGGCGCTGATCGTGGCGTGGGTGACCATCGCGTGGCGGAACTGCTGGAAGACGGTGACGAGCGGGTTGAGCATGTAGATGTGGTAAAGGACGTGGTCGATGGTGTCCGCCTGCGCCGGGGGTTTGGGGTAGAGCAGCGTTTCGCGCACCTTCGCCAGCGGGATGATCACCGGCGAGCCGTAGAAGACGATCTGGCTGACGACTTCCCAGATCGGCGAGATGTCGCGGAAGCGCACGAACAGCGCGGAGAGCAGCATCGCCAGGCCCGTAGAGAAGACGACTAGGAGCGTGAGGATCAGCGGCAGCTCCAGCCAGCTGAGCATCGGCGTGACGCCGGAGATCAGGGCGAAGAGGAACACGACGACGAGGTTGAGCAGCAAGTTGAAGAACGACAGCAGCACGATCGCAAGCGGTATGACCAGGCGCGGGAACTGGATCTTGCGCACGAGGTTCTCGCGGTCGAAGACGCTGTGCACCGCCCCGCCTGTGGCTTCGCCGAAGAAAGTGAACAGCACGATCGAGCCGAGCAGCTGCACGCCGTAGAAAGCTTCGCTGGGATGGCCTCCCTGGCCGACGTGCGTGATCAGCACGAAGAACACGTACAGCACGCCGAACAGCAAGAGCGGGCGCATCACCTGCCACACGTAGCCGAGCACCGAGCCGAAGAACTTCAGCTTGAATTCGTTGCGCGCGATGTTGTACGTGAGGTGCCAAAAGCGCCGCCAGTCGTCGTTGAGCGCGCGCGGGCCCTTGATCGGGCGGCCGAGGCCCTCGTAGGGGGGCGGAGCGACGCTGGTGGTCTCGGATGGCGTCAGGGTCTCGGTGCTCACGGCACTCGCTCCCGAGAGCCGGCCTGGCTGCGGCTCATCGCCACCCGCACGGGCAGGTCGACGGCGCCGCCCAATGCTTCAGGGCCGGTGACGACGAACGAGAAGGCGCCCTCGTAGCGGTCGATCAGGTCCAGGCCGGTGCCGCGGTGGGCGAGCGTGAACAGGGGGTTGTAGCGGCCGGGCGCAAGCACGTTGTCGAAGGCAAACGAGCAGAGCACCTCTTCGCCCGCGCGGAAGCTTCCGCTGCTCTCGCCGGCCTTGGAGCTGGTGGCCACGACGATCGCCAGATGGTCTTCGTTGAGCACATACAGGCTCGCCACGGGATCCTCGACCTCGACCTCGAAGCGCACGAGCGCCTTGAGCACGATCGGCTGCCCCTGGGGCAGCGAGGCGGGGCGCTGGCCGTGCTCGTCCTCGATCCATGCTTCCAGCACGCGTGCATCGCCGTCGCCGCCACGGTCCTCGCCCTCCGCGTCGCCGCTGGGGGTCGCTTCGCGGCCGAAGTTGATCTCCAGGTAGCGGTCGGCGACTTCGTGCGGCTCGCCGAGCAGCACGGTCTCGCCGCGCTCGAGCAGCAGTGCGCGGTGGCAGAAGCGGTTGAGCGAGCCCATGTCATGTGTGACGAACACGATCGTGCGGTTCTCGTCGCGCATCTTGTAGAAGACGTCGAAGCACTTCTGCTGGAAGGCGGCGTCACCTACGGCCAAGACCTCGTCGACAAGCAGGATGTCGGCGTCTACCTGGATCGCCACGGAGAAGGCGAGGCGGACGTGCATGCCCGAGGAGTAGTTCTTGAGCTTGAGCTCCTCGAACTCGCGCAGTTCGGCGAAGTCGATCACCTCGTCCACGCGCCGGCGCGCCTCGCGTGGGGTGAGGCCCATCATGATGCCGTTGAGGACCACGTTGTCGCGCGCGGCCAGGTCCTGGTTGAAGCCGACGCCGAGCTCGATGAAGGTGGAGAGGCGGCCGTCCATCCAAATCTGGCCCTGATCGACGCCGTAGATGCCGGCCAGGCACTTCAGCAGCGTGCTCTTGCCGGAGCCGTTGCGCCCGGCGATGCCGAAGAATTCGCCGCGGTGCACCTCGAAGGAGATGTCGCTCAGGGCCGAGAACGACTGATGGCTGGAGCGGCGCAGCGGGTGCAGGGCCGTCTCCTTGAGCGTGTGCGTGCGCTCCTCGGGGACGCGGAAGGTCTTGCTGACCGAGCGCGCGACGATCGGCGGGGTGCTGTGGCTGGGCAGTTGCGGCATGGGGGAAGGGTATCCGCTGGGTCAGGCGGGCATGTTTGGCTTTGCGTTTACGCCCTTGCTTTCCGGTTGTAGGCCTGCTAACCGGCGGCTGAGCGATGCAGAGCACGGATACCTGATATCCGCCATGTAGATAGTTAGGCAAAATACGATAAAATCTGTGGCGTGCCGGGAAAGATATACAACGCTCTATTCGACCTGGCGAGCGATCAATACGGCTATGTCACCGCCGATGAGGCGATCGATATGGGGGTCGGCAAGGATCGACTACCGGAGATGGCCGCGCGTGGCGTGGTGGATCGAGTAGACAGGGGCCTGTACCGCTTTCCGGCAGTGCCGGCTACCGCTCTCGACCAGTACATGGAGGCGATCTTGTGGCCTCATCGAGCGCGCGGCGTGATCTCCCACGCCAGTGCCCTGGCGCTGCGCGAGCTTTGCGACGTGAATCCGGCGCACATCGACATCACCGTGCCAAAGGCCTATCGAGTAACTCGCGTGCCGCCTAGCGTCTACCGCTTGCACCATCGCGACCTGCTGCCAGTGGACGTCGGATGGCATGAAGGCATCCCTGTCGTAACGCCATTGCGTGCGATCCTGGACAGCGTTGAGGCTCATCTCGGGCATGGCCTTATCCGCCAGGCGATCGAGAGGGCGACCAAGCGTGGTCTGATCGATGGCAAGGCCGCCCGGCGGCTCGAGTACGACCTTGGTAGCGGGTGAGATGAGCTTTCCCAAGGGCAAGCCACCTCACAGTGTCAAGGTGCTTCACAGCTGGATCGCGGTTTACGCGAAGGAGACGGGCCAGCTGCCAGAGCGAGTCATGCGCTCGGTGTCGTACATGATTATTTCGATCGCGCTCGATCGCGCTCGCGATGATGCCGGAACGGTGCTGTTCCCGATCAAGGGCGGGGTAATGATCGAGCTGCGGGCCGGCCTCCGTGCTCGCGCTACTCGAGACCTCGATGTTGTCTTCCAAGCTGACTTTCGCGCGTGGCTAGACCGGCTCGACCAGGCAATTCGCATGCCGGTTGGTGACTTCACGATCACGCGTACCGAACCAGGGCGTGTAGGGCAAACGAGTACGCAACGCTTGCAACTGCTGATCGACTATCGCGGCAGGCGTTGGGCACAAACGCCCTTGGAGATCGCGCCCGTAGAAAGTCCTGAGGTTCTCGAGGTCGAGCATGTGAAGCCACTGCGCATATCTCAGCTGGGCCTGCCGGAGCCGGAATCGGTGGCGGTGGTGGGCATTCGCTACCAGATCGCCCAGAAGCTGCACGCGTGCACGGAGAAATTCCGGACAGGTCCCGAGAACGACAGGTTCCGCGATCTGATGGATCTTCTTCTGCTGCGCGATCTGCTCGGCAGGGACGACCTTCCGCGTGTTCGTGAGGCGTGCGTGCGGATCTTCGAGGCCCGCGACAAGCAGCCATGGCCGCCGATGGTCACCGTCTACGAGTCTTGGCGGGCTGCCTATCGCGAGATGGCTCGCGAGGAGGGCTTTGGGGTGCGGGATGTCGACGATGCAGCCCTTCTGGTAACGGAGATGATTGCTCAGATCGACGCGGCTGTATGACTGACTGGCCACAGCCAAGGCGCTATCGCGAGAGCTATGCGGCATGGCTGGTCGAGCAAGGGCTTATCAGTTCAGGGGCAGGACCTCGTTGTCGAATATGGCCCGCATCTCGAGCCTTCCTCCCAACGGATCCACATAGCTCTGCAAAGTCGACAGCTTCGCGTCGTCTCCGCGCTCGAGTTGGGAAACGTTGGACTGGGAGACCTCGAGGCGTGCGGCGGCCATCTCTTGACTGGCCCCGCGGTGCTTGCGCAGGTCAGCAAGGCGAAGCTCGGCCCGTATCGCCTCTCTCGCTCCCTCAATATAGGACTTATAATTGGGTCAGCTTGCTTGGAGCGGATCTTTCCAGCGCAGGCCTCCGAAGCGGGCGAAGTCGGTGTCGCTGGAGCAGAGTTCGGCGCCATGCTCGATTGCCAGGGCGGCGAGGTGGGCGTCGGTTGTGAGGTTGCCGGCGGTGCCGAGTGGATCGAGCAGCTCGCGCAGGACCGCGGCGTGGCGCTCGGTGGGGCTGACGACGGTGACGCACGGCTGGTCGAGCCAGCTTTGGACGAGCTCGATCGCCTCGCTCGCGCTCAGTGGCCGCTCGACTATGGCTGGGCGGGTACTGAGGCGGATGAAGGCGAGCAGTACCGTCCAGGAGAGGGCCACGGTCTCTGTGCCCGAGAGCGTCTCCTCCAGCCAGTCGCGTGCCGCATCGTGGCGCGGCGAGCGGGAGTCGTAGGCGTAGAGGAAGAGGTTGACGTCGGGGAGCTTCACTTGCGCGGTTCGAGCTTGCGCAGGATCTCGCTGTCTTCGATCTCGTCGGCGAGGCCGAGGGCTTTGTCGATGCCGACGCCGGGGCGGATGCCCAATGGTTGGGCGTGTACGTGGAAGCTCTTGGCTCTGGGCTCGGGCGGCCGAACCCGCGTGTGCGCCGGGTGGAGCGAAGTCCGGCTTGTCTGCCGTAAGGGGCTGCCGGCGGAAGTCTTAGGGACGTGCGATATCGTCCCAATCCGCGGCTGGATTCAGACGTCCGGCGCTCCCCAAACGATGATCGAGCAAGCCTGCCACCGCAACCTTGACCGGCGATCAAGCCGCAAAGGGAAGGCATGGGCTTAAGACGCCGCGCGGGGGCTCCGCGCCTCATCGAGTGGACCGGCGAGCGGTGCGTGCCGTGGGCGCCGGATGTGCAGGTCGTATACGAGCACTTCCACCGCTACATGTGGGCGGCGCGTGTGGTCGAGGGGCGCAGCGTCCTCGACCTGGGCAGCGGCGAGGGGTTTGGCGCGGCGATTCTCGCGGAGTTCGCCACGCACGTGGTCGGCGTGGACGTCGACGAGCGGACGGTCGAGCACAGCAAGCTCAACTACGGCGGACCAAACCTCGAGTTTCACGTTGGTACGGCGCTCGACCTGTCCGCCTTCGAGGATGGGTCCTTCGGTGCGGTGGTCGCGTTCGAGATCATCGAGCACGTCCAGGACCAGGAGCGGGTGCTCGACGAAGTGGCCACGCTCCTTGGAGACGAGGGCATCCTCGTCATCTCCACCCCGGATCGCCGGCTCTACAGCGAGGCGACCGGTCAGCACAACCCCTTCCACGAGCGCGAGCTGGCGCTCGAGGAGTTCCAGGAGCTGCTCGGCTCGCATTTCCCGCACGTGGCGGGGTGGGGACAGCGGACGATCACCGGCTCGCATCTGCACGCGCTCGACGGTCTCCAGCGGGACGCCGGCACGACCGATCAGTCGGACTTCTACATCGAGCGCGCAGGGGAGGAATGGCGGGAGGCTGGGGATCCAGCCGCGCTCTACATCGTCGCCCTGGCGTCGAAGGCGCCGCTGCCCGAGATGGCGGACACTTCGACGCTCGCCGACTGCGGCATCGAGCTGGTGCGGGCCAAGGAACTGGACACAGCGCACGCGGTTGGCGAACGCGATGAAGCGGTTCGCTTAAAGCACGACTGGGAGGCTGTGGTCGAGCGTGAGCGGGCGGCGCACGCTGGTGAGCTGGCGGCGCACACTACCGAACTGGTGGCGCACGCTCGTGAGTTGCGAGACCGCGAGGCGCAGCACCACGACGAGCTCAAACAGCGCGACCAGGACATCGTGGTCGGGCGCAAGCGCAACGTGCAATTGCGCGCCGAGCTGGCCTTGCGCGAGGGGGATCTTGCCTTGCGCGACGCTGAGCTTGCCGCCGCCAGGGCCCTGAACCGTCGCACCGAGGAGTCGGTGACCTGGCAGGCTTTTCAGCGGATTAGAGGCCGTCTGTATGGCGCGATCGGCGATACGTCGCTACTCGCGCGCACGCTGCGTTTCTCGCTGCGGCTTGCGGGCAGGCTGCTAATCAAACGTTCAAAATCGCAAGCGTCACCTGCCGCCGAAGGGACTGGTGTAGGTCAGGATCAGGTCTCCGAGCTGGACTTGATTTCGCTGCCTGAGTACGAGAACCCGAAGGTGTCTTTGATCGTCCCGCTGTACGCGCGTGCTGACTTGACGCGGGCGTGCTTGGAATCGATCCGCGACAACACGACGCGTGTGAGCTACGAGGTGATTCTCGTCGAGGACGACGCAGACGAGGCGACAAAGCTGCTGCTCGAGCAGGTACGCGGCGCGCGGATCGTTCGCAACGAGCAGAACCTTGGATATATCCGCAGCGTGAAGCGCGGTGCCGCGCTCGCACGCGGGGCCTGGCTTGTGCTGTGCAACAACGACATCGAGGTGAGAGGCGGCTGGCTCACGGCGATGCTTGCTTGTGGCGAGTCGGCCGAGGACGTGGGTGTGATCACGCCTAAGTATCTGTATCCCGACGGGACCCTCAACGAGGCGGGTGGGATCATCTGGCGCGACGGCACCGGTGTCAACTATGGCCGCGGCGACCGGCCCGAGCACTTCCAGTACGAGTACAGGCGCGAGACCGACTATGGATCGGCCGCCGCATTGATGGTGAGGGCCGATTTTTGGACGGAGGTGGGCGGATACGACGAGCGCTATCTGCCGATGTATTACGAGGATACCGACCTGTGCTTTGAGGCCCGCGAGCGCGGGCTGCGGGTCCTCTATGAGCCCGAGGCCGTGGTCGTCCACATAGAGGGGGCCACCGCTGGCAACGATCCGGAGTCCGGGTACAAGCGCTACCAGGAGCAGAACCGTTCCGAGTTCGTCGCCAAGTGGCGTCACCGGCTTGAGTCCGAGCAGCTTCGCTCGGCGCCGACTAACGTGCGCGTGGCGGCGAACCGGCACCGCGGCCGGCATGTGCTTGTGGTCGACTTTCGTGTTCCCACCTGGAATCACGATTCAGGGTCGCTGCGGATGCTCAACATCGTGCAGGCGCTGATTGGGCTTGGGGCGCGCGTGACGCTCTTGCCCGACAATTTCGCGGCGCTGCAGCCCTACACACGTGCGCTTCAGCGCATGGGGGTCGAGGTGCTCTACGGCGCGCTCGACGTCAACGCCGAGCTGGCGACGATCGGTCCCAGGTTGAGCGGGGTAATCCTATCGCGACCCCATGTCGCAAGTCGCTGGCTTGACACCATTCGAGAGTTCGCGCCCTCGGCGATTGTCGCCTACGACACGGTCGATCTGCACTGGCTGCGCGAGACAAGGCGAGGAGCCTCGGGAGGTCCGTCATCCAACGTTGCTTCGGCGAACGGGCGCGTTCATGCTGTCGGTCCAAAGGCTGAAGCGCTGCGTCAATTGGAGCTTGCCATGATCCGGGCTACCGACACGACGCTTGTGGTCAGCGCCTCGGAGCGCGATCAGGTCGAGAGCGACGTGCCCGGCGCGAAAGTGCTCGTCGTGCCCAACGTGCACGAGATCGAGCCGCTGGTGGCCCCGCCGCAGGATCGCTCGGGCATCCTGTTTGTGGGGGGCTTCGAGCATCCGCCGAACACCGGCGCGGCCTTGCGACTGGTCAAGGAGGTCATGCCGGCGGTATGGCGCGAGCTTGGTGACGTGTCGGTGACAATTGTCGGCCCCGATCCACCTCCGGAGGTCCAGGCGCTGGCTGGGCCCATGGTCGAGGTCACAGGCTGGGTCGAGGATTTGAAGCCGCTGCTGGACGGGGCGAAGCTGATGGTGGCACCACTTCTCTATGGGGCGGGGCTGAAGGGCAAGGTGACGCAGGCTCTTGCGGTGGGGCTGCCGGTGGTCACTACGCCGATCGGGGCTGAGGGTATCGAGGGTTCTGAGGACTGTCTTCTGGTTGCCGAGGACTCAGCTTCGCTCGCAGCGCATGTCGTGCGGGCTTACCAGGACAATGAGCTCTGGCGGAGTCTGTCTCGGGCCGGGCAGGCGTTTATCGCGGGGCAGTGCTCTTCACAGGTGCTGGCGGAGCGACTAACCATGCTCTTGGGCGTCGCCTCCGAGGCGGCTACCGCACGTTCCATTAGTTGACGGCCACCGGATAGGGTTTCTGCCATGGATCGTGCCGTCATCGTTGGCAACTGTCAAGCCAAGGCCCTCGAGATGATGCTGGAAACTAACGATGAGTTCACGAAGCGATTTGAATTTGTCAGCTTCCCCGCTGTGCACGAGTTGCCAGTCGAGGTTGTGCCAGAACTTCATTCCGCGGTTGCAGACTCGGCCTTGGTGATTCTCCAGCGAATCGACGACAATTATCGTAATGGACTGGGTGTTGGCACGGGGATGCTCGCAGGCATCGCCGGGAACGCAACCGTGATTCGCTGGCCGAGTGTATATTGGGCGGGGTATTTCCCCGACCTCTTCTATTTTCGAGGCCCAGACGGTCAGGTGGTCGTTGACGGTCCGTTCGACTATCACGACCGGACGATTCTCGAAGCATATACCGACGGCATAGACGTGGCCGGGACGTGCCGGCTCTTGGAAGACGCGAACCGCCCTTCAAACGCGCAAGAGTGGGCCGAGCACGCCACTGCCGAGTTGGATGATCGCGGGCGAGATTGCAATATCCAAGTGTCTAAGTTTATCGAGTCGAGCTTTCGGGATGAGCTTCTCTTCTTCACGATGAACCATCCCACTAATCGGATGCTCGGGTTTATTGCACAAGAGATCACTGAACTGCTTGGGATTCCTGGAGAGGCGGATCGTCGACAAATTTCAAACGAGATCCTTGGGCCGACTTTCTATCCACTACACCCGAACCACGTACGGGCATTGGAACTTAAATTTGGTACTGATCTTACGGTCTGTGGTACTCCTTTTAAGATTCGTGGCGCAACATATACGTCGTCAGAGGCAGTGCAGGCGTTCTTTACTTATTACCTGGAACATCCTCCACTAGTTGCGCTAAATCTTGAGCGGTGACCACTTCGTGGACGTGCGTCGTAGTCGGCTCCGAGGTGTGGATCTCACGGGCTCGTTAGCGAGATCTAGCGTGCTAGTCGCCTTGATCGTAGGGCTCCTCGCAATAGTCGCGGTGCTGGTTTTTTGGCAACAGTTGTTCGATCACTGGACCTTCCCGTGGGACTTTGTCGGAGCGTATACGACTACCCCACCCTTCGTTTCTGCTTCCATCGGAGGCGGCCATTTCCCAGTCTGGTCGCCCTATGTCGCAAGCGGCTTTCCAGTTGATGTTGATCCACAAGCGGGACTCTATTTTCCTGGATGGTGGTTGTTGGGCGGCCTCGGCATCCCAGCCACGCTGCGCGTCCTCACGGCGGTTCAAGTCGCTCATGTACTGTTCGGTTCCGTTGGCGTGCTTGCGCTGGCGAGAGTGAGGCGGCTTGGCTGGTCGTGGGCCGCCGTAGCGGCAGTGGCGTATCTGCTCTTTGGTGGCTTTTACGGTGAGGCAGAGCATTCCGACATTATTCGGGGCTTCGCCTACCTACCGTGGTTGCTCTGGGCTCTGACACCTCCGCGGGGAGATGGGCGTTGGGTACGGTTGGCGGCCGTTCCGCTACTGGCGTGGCTGATCGCCTCTGGCGCATATCCCGGTCAAATCATTTCGTTTGGACTCACGGGCTTTGTCTATGTCGGCGTGACAATGTGGTCCGCTGGTTGGGAGCTATGGCGACGCTATTGGCTGGCATTGGTGCTCGCTGCACTCTCCGCCGGAGCGGTCGTCATGGCTGTATTGCTTCCTTACCTGCGTGCGGAACAGGCACATGAACTTTACCGGGTCTTTGAACCTACAGCTACGGTGAGGGCTGGTGAGTCGATTGCTCCGCGGGATCTGCTCGGTTTGTATCTTAACAATTTTGCATGGACATACGACGGCACCGTTACTTCGTGGGCTGTGGGGATCCCTGTGCTGATCGGGCTCTTTTGCGTTCGGATCGGAACGCTCCGTCGTCAAACTCCGCTGGCCGTTTGCGGCGCTGTGGCTCTTGTGCTCGCGATGGCGCCAAAGATCGGAGTTATCGGTAGGGCGATGGTCTCGATACGGCCGCTATTCTCCAGCCGTTTCCCCGCTGCGGAATACAAGGCGGTCGTGGCTATCGCCATGGTGATAGTGGCGGCGGATGCTTGGAGTCAGATAGCGACGCAGCGGCGAAGGATGTTCTGGCGTGCAACTCTGGCCGTTGCCCTAGTGATAATTGGCGCTTTGCTAGCTCCATCGACCTATGGACCCGTCACACGCGAGATGTGGCTCGTGATCGCGGTCGCTCTTGCCGCATGTGGACTCGTTCTTGTACGAATGCCACCTCGCTTGGTTGCAGGCTTGCTCATTGGCTTGGTGATCGTCGATGGAGTACGTGAGGCCTACGATTACCGACTCCTAGGGCGAATCTCACCTTGGCGCACCACCCCAGCTGAAGCCGTTCCCTATCGTGCGCGCGATGTGGCGGTGCGCAAGCTACCCATGCTTCTGGAACAGGCACCGACTACTCGTCCTGCGCGCGTACCGCCATATGCACCTCTAAGCACGGCACCTACCGGTAGCGATCCTGATGCCACGGGTTGGATCGCTAACGGTTACCATGTAATCGACTACGGTGGGACGATCGAGCGCGTGCTTTGGCGGGCCGAGCACAACCCAGCGTGGCTCTCGCTGTTGCTTGCGCCATGGCATGGGTACACATTTCCTTGCACTGTCGTTGGATGCGAGAGCGGTGCTGTCCATCTTCCATACTCGGGTACTTGGCACCCAGGTCCTGGCATTCAAACCACGTCGTATGGAGAGGAACATATCGTCTACTCGGTTAATGTCTCTCGGCCGGAGCTCTTGGTCGAAAACGAGCTCGCGATCCGTGGTTGGAGCACTAACAGTCCTCATGTGGCCAGCGTCGACGCCGGAATACCATTGCGCGCCTGGCGTCTATCACCCGGTCGATATACCTTTGTTGCGAGCTTTCATGAACCAGATCGGTGGCTCCAATGGGTCGCACTGGCGCTTTCGTTGGCCACCTTGCTGGCTTGCGCTCGGCTGATCTATGGCAGATCTGTCTTTAATCTAAGGTTGAGGCGTGATGAAGGCATCGAGACATAGCTTGTGGAACACAGGAGGTTGGGGGGCCCTCATCTGCGGTCCAGCCGTCAAGCATCCGGCCGGACAAATAGTTCGTTACGGCATTGTTGTAGGTTGCGGCTATCTCTTGGCGATCTCGTTTTACTCGGGAGAGTTGGCGCTCGGCATTTTCCCGTACGTTGGACTAGGTGTTGCATTTGTGCTCAATGGGCTATTCAATTTTTTTCTGATCCGTAGCTGGGCTTTTCCTCCGAGTGGACGAGGTCTTCGCAGCGACTTGAGACGTTTTTCTACTGTGGCGGCCGGATCATTCGTTGTCAACTACGCGAGCTTTGCGGTGCTCTATTCAGTGTTGGGCGTTGAAGCGGCAACCTCCCAGAGGCTTGCGATAGTGATCGCCGCTCCGGCTACCTTCCTGGCCAATCGCCTTTGGTCGTTCCGTACTGGATCGTGGGGCGAGGGCGCAGGCGAAAACATCACATGAGCGAAGCGCGGTCTGCGACGGGGGCTTGGCCCGTGATCTTGGCGCTTGCGGTTTTCCCAGAATCTCGGCGTGGGTTGGCCAATCGTCTTATATACAGTCGAGCTGGTCGCTCGATCGCAATATGTAGGCCTATGGCCAGGCAAATGATCGCACCCAATGTGAACAGCTCGTACAGCACAGAGGTTACTGATGTATTGGTTGTCCACAGGCTTGCGCCAAAGAAGGCAAGTGCGGGTTGGTGGATGAGGTAGAGGGCGTATGAGGACTCGCCCAGGAGGATCATCCCGGGGAGAGAAAGCATACGAGCGGCGATGCTGTTCGGCGCGGCGGCCAGCCCGAAAATAAGCACTGCCGATGGGATCGCGTAAGCTGCATCCCAACTCCAGGCGCTATCGAGGTTGGATGGCCAGACCATAAAGCCGACAATTACGCAGGCGGCCAATCCAATGAGCAGCTTGCCGATGCGTGCCATCCCCGGGGCTGTGCCGGTCGATACATATAGGCGGGCCGCAATGATGCCGAGTGTGAAATCGCCCAAGCGTGGCAGGGGATTTCTATAGAGCCAGCGATGGGCCGAGCTTGGATCGGACCAGGGAAGCGAGGCGTCGCCGGAAAGAACAAACCAGAGTGTTAGTGCGATCATCGTGAGCGCTATACAGAGGGCCACTGCCAGCAAAGAGCGCGGTCGACGCACTTTTGCGAGTATGAGGACTAGTATCGGGAAGCACGCGTAGAGGAAGAACTCGACCCCGATTGACCACTCCGGACCATCAAGACTGTATGCCTGGTAGACACTGGGATTCCACGTCTGGATCGCCAGCACGTGTTCCCACCAGCCTGAGATGCTTCCGCCGAAAGCGTGTTCGTGGATCACGATAAAGAGCAACACCAAAATGTAGAGCGGATAGATGCGGGCAAAGCGCGCCACCGAATATTCCCAGAGGGATTTCCCGTTAGGATGTCTGAGTCGCTCGAAATAGTTGACTGAAAGTACGAACCCCGAAAGGGTGAAGAAGATCGTTACGCCCATGTAGCCTGATTCGAACAAGTCCTTGAGCCAGGTTGGAGAATTGTGTGGTGGGCCAAGATGGCTTGCGTATACAGCGAGAGCGGCTAGGATACGAATGCCGGTAAGGGCTGGCACGCTTGGACTTGCGAGAGTTTGATCGGTCTGCTGGGAAGCGAAGGGCGTGCTCAGTCTATGGTCCAAGCCGTGCTCTGCCTCGTAGGCTTCAGTGACAGCGTGGATTGGATCCCCTGGGTTCAAGGCCGTGATGTCTGTGCGTCTGGCTTGTCGGCAGTGTCTGGGGCACGCGTTGGGTCCAGCTTGCTGACGCGCGAATTGGGCTTTGCCTCTTCGAGGAAGGAGTCATACTCGCGTATGTAGTCGCTCGCGTCATAGGGGTGGGAGGCAAGAACCAACAGGACCGCGTCCGGGTCGTAGCGAAACTGACTTGCCCATACCATTGGTGGAATGTAGATGCCGAGCGTGGGGTCGTCCAGCACGACCTCTGCACGGCGCTTACCGTCGTCGACGGCTACGCTTACCCTGCCTGCTATGCAAATCAGGAACTGGTGGCAGGTGCGATGGGCGTGCTCGCCGCGTATCTCCTGGCTGGGCACGTCATATACGAGGAACCACCTGCGCGGCAAGAATGGCAGTCCGGCATTTGGAAGCTCCCCAGCTGTGAGCCGGCCACGCAGATCGGAGAACTCGGCGAAGCGCTGGACCTCTACACCGCGTACGTCGAGCTTGGTCGCTCCAGGTTCGTGTGAGGCGGGGACGGTCAGCTGGATGTCAGGACTGGACGTGCTCACGTAGCCGCTGATCCGGGCGGGGTTGCCGACGACCACGGCGTTGGCGGGCACCGAACGCGTCACGACGGCGCCCGCACCGACCATGGCTCCCCGTCCGATATCCAGCCCAGGCAGGATGGTTGCGTTGGCGCCGATGGATGCCCCCGAGCGCACGGTGGTCTTCGGGTAGTCATCGAGCCATTTCCGGCTGCGAGGGAAGGGATCGTTTGTAAAGGTGGCGTTGGGCCCCACGAATACATCGTCCTCCAGCACCACACCGTCCCAGAGCTGGACTCCGCACTTCACGGTTACCCGGTCGCCGACGACCGCTCCACCCTCAATGAAGACACCGTCGCATATGTTGCACTCGGCGCCGATCTGCGCGCCGGCGAGAACGTGAGCAAAGGCCCATATTCGGGTCCCGCGTCCGACGCGGTCGGTCTCGCAGAGACCGTGCTCGTGGACAAAAACGTCAACCATCGGTGCTCTCCCCAGAAACGCTCACGATCTCGCGCACGATCGCGTCCGGCCGACGCTTGGTGTTCTCATAGGCGCGCCACACGTAAGAGCCGATGATGCCGAGGCCAAGCAGATTCAAGCTACCGAAGAATACGATCACGAGGATCGTCGGAGCGTAGCCAGGCACGGTGATCGTGCCTGTGGCACGTGCGATCAATACGAGTATCCCCACCAAGACTCCCAAAGCCAGGCCAAGGCCGCCAGTGAGCCACAGGATGCGTACCGGAAGATCGGTGAAGGCGAAGACGCTATCGGACAGGTAGCGGAGCTTCCGGCCCAGGGTCCAGCCACTCTCCCCTGGTCGCGCCTGTCGATCGTAGGGCACGAGTTGGCGGCGGAACCCCACCCAAAAGAGCTGCGCGACGAGCGACGTGTGGACACCCTCCATCGAGCAAATCACATCTCGGACGGCAGCTGTGCACGCGAAGACGTCAACACCCTGCGGCGGCATCTCCCTGAGCACGAATCTGCGGTACAGCCGCCAGTAGAACCTCGATGCGGTGTCTCGATCCGCGCGACTGGCGCGCTCGCCTGCGAGAACGTCCATCTTTCCTGTCTGCAGCCGCCGCAGGAACTCGATGATCAGCTCTGGTGGCTCCTGCAGGTCAGCGGCCATGACGGCGATGTACTGGCCCTGTGCCAGCCGCATGCCGGTGCGGATTGCCGCGAAGGAACCGAAGTTGCGAGAGTGCTCGACTATCTGGGCGCTCAGACCGCGGCCGGCCAGGGTGCTGGTCAACAGTTCGCGCGAGTTGTCTGGGCTGCCATCTACAACGAAGATCGTCTCGAGTTGCCCCGGGATCTCACTGTCGATGTGGGCGATTGCGTCGACAAGAGCGCCTATGGTCGAGGCATTGCGATACACCGGGACAATTACTGAGTTGAGCAAGGTGTTGTTCATGGGCATCCGTCGAGACATGCTTGCACTACGAACTCGACCTCCCGATCTTCCAAATGTGGATGTATAGGAAGGGAAAGCTCGCGCTTCGCGATACGGCGCGCGACTGGAATTGAACCCAGCACGATGCCTCGACCACGTGCGGCTGGTTGATCAGGGCACGGGACCGGGTAGTGTCGCCCCACGCCCACTCCGTGGCTTGCAAGGTGCTTGCCAAAGTCCGCTGCATCTCCCCGTTCCAGTTCGACGGGAAAGAGATGATGAGCAGATTCGCCTTCCGATGCGACGATCGGTCGCAATGCGCTGTCACGTAGGGCATCCTCATAGATTTGAGCTATCTCCCGTCGTCGCGCAAGCCACCTGTCCAGGCGCGGCAGTAGCGCCGTGCGCAGGATGGCCGCCTGAAGCTCGTCCAGACGGCTGTTCAGTCCCAGCTCGACATGCTCATAACGACTCGCCTGTCCATAGTCGCGAAAAGTCTTCGCCCGCTCGGCCAGATCCGGGTCACTGGTCAGCAACACACCGCCGTCGCCCATGGCCCCGAGGTTCTTTGTCGGGTAGAGGCTCGTGCCGGCCACGATACCCGCGACTCCGGTTGGTTTGTCGTTACGCCTGGCGCCAGTGGACTGCGCGCAGTCCTCGATCACGACGATCTCATGATCGGCCGCGAGATCTTCTAGGCCGAGTAGGTCCAGGGGATGACCATAGAGATGCACGGGCATGACGGCCCTGATGCTTGGATCGGCGCGTAGAGCCGCGTCGGCTTGGGCGAGGTCCAGGCCGCCCGATTCGTCAACGTCGCACCAGACGGGCTCGGCGCCCGCGCGAATGATCGCGAGCGTCGTGGCGAAGGCCGTCAACGGAGTCGTGAGGACACGGGAGCCGGTGCGCAGATCCAAGCACCGCAGAGCTATCTCCAGTGCGTCAAGACCACTCGCAACACCAACTGCATGGGGGACCCCCCACCAGGCCGCAAACTCGCGCTCGAACGTGCGCACCTCCTCGCCGAGTACCAGCCAGCCGCTGCGTCCGACCCGCTCGACGGCATCAATCGCGTCGACCCGAATCTGCTCCCACTGACGCGCGAAATCATTGGCGAGGATAGGAGGCTGCGACCCGACGGGCATAGGCACGTCAGCCTATTGGGTCGCGATCTGGACCGCCTCGATCATCGAGTTCGAGATCGGACGGCTTACTGTTGTGTGATCTGCGTTTGACGGTGACGCGACCATGCGGTTGCCCGTGGTTAGCACGCAACTTAAGATTTTACAAGGGTGGAAGGCATCCGACTATCCGGGCCTCTGCGGCGTAAGGTCCTGACCGTTGGTCGCTAGGATGGGTTCGGGTTGCTCGCAGTCATCTGATGCGGGCTGCGCTGCTATCGGTGTCGCGAGCGTCGCGCCCATCTGGAAGAACTCCCCCGCCGACGCACCCAGGGCGGTCGCCAGGGAAGTCCAATTCTCGGTCTCGTGTAGGGCGAGGAGGCCGCCGTAGTATGTGCGGTTTGTCTTCCCACGGGGCCGAGCACGCCTCCTATGCCGTGGCCAGCGTGCCCAGCCGAACCGAACTATATAGAATTTCTGCCCTGACGCTATGAGCTTTTTGAACAGACTACAATCTCGGGCAGTTGCTGATCCAAAGACCGAGATGGCCCCTGCGCTCAGAGATGAGATCGGGCAACCGCCAGCGTGGATGTATGCGTGGGAGCTTGGAAAAGGCATAACGACGCCAGTCCTCGGACCCGAGCTTTCCGACGTTCATCGCACGAGGCTCGGATTGCTTGAAGCGCCGGTGCGAGAGGTGCTATCGGCAGCTGGGCCCAATGCCAGAGTAATCGATCTAGCGTGCAACGAGGGTTGGTTTTCCCACCAGTTGCTTGAGTGGGGAGCGTCCTACGTGCTCGGGGTGGATATCCGTCCTCGGGTGATCCGTCGAGCCGAACTGCTCCGTGCGCACTTCGACATCCCACAGGATCGTCTTGAGTTGCGCTGCGCCGATGTGTTCGACCTAAACGTCTCGGAGCTGGGCACGTTTGATGTAGTCCTCTGTCTTGGGCTTGTCTACCATCTTGAGAATCCTGTCGGTGCAATGCGCATAGCACGCGCGCTCACCGGTGGCATATGTGTCATCGAGTCCCAACTAACCAGGCAAAACGAGCCGATCATGCTCGGCAATGGCCGGAGCGACATATACGAAGAGAGTCCAGCCAGCTATGGAGCGCGTGTCGAGACTGATTGGGAGAGCAACATGCTCGCCTCAGCCGGGGGCGTGGTCTCCCTGACCCCCAATCGCGCCGCTTTGTTGCAGGCGGCCGGTGCCGCGGGCTTTGCGAAGCTCGAAGTGGCCCAAGCCTCCCCAGGGCACAACCGCCAATATGTTCTTGGAGACCGTGCCGTCTTGCTCGCCTGGCCGGTGGACCTGAGCGGCAGTCCGTTGTCCTAGGCTACCTCGGCAATAGGTGCAGTGTCAAGTTCTGAGCAAACCCAAGGCGATAGGTCACCGATATTGCCTGCCGGTGTAAGCGTCGGGCGGCATACGTACGGTTATGACGCGGCCACCTTCCAGGTCTTTATGACGGGCGCATGTATCAGAGTCGGCGCCTTCTGTAGTATCGGCCCGGAGGTAAGAATTCTAGCTGGCAGTGAGCATGTGATGGCACGGGCGAGCACATTTCCATTCGAGGCACTTCTGTTCGATCCATCTGGCGGCAACGCTGCAGAGGCGATCGACAGGGGAGTGACCACTATTGGGAACGATGTTTGGATTGGGCTGGGCGCCACGATCCTATCTGGAGTGATCATCGGTGATGGTGCGGTGGTCGGAGCCGGGGCTGTGGTCAGTAAACCGGTTTCTCCCTACGCTGTGGTTGCTGGCAATCCAGCTCGGGTCATTGGGCATCGATTTGGGGACGAGGTGAGCCGCCGACTGCTTTTGTCGAAATGGTGGGATTGGACTGACGAGAAGATAGGGACGCTCCGGCATGCGTTCAAAGCCGATGTCGAGTACTTCCTTGAGGTAGCGGAGCAAACGAGAAAAAGCGCAGACTAAAACTATTTAGGAGGCACCTCCCCGCGATATGCGGTCGCTTTCTTTCTGGCATCGGCACGTTTTAAAGCGTGCTCGTAAACAATTCTGTCCGCCGCGTTACGTTGGGCTACCAGGCGTAAAGCATCGGGGGTGAGCAATCCGTCTTCTGGGTTTCTTGGTACGGGGTCGCCAAGGCGATGGGTTACGTTAATTTCTCTCCGCTCGAGATGGACGCTGAATAGTTGCGTTAGCCCGCGCCATGCGTCATCCTCACACTCCAAGACACCCACAAAGCCTAGCGTATCGAGGGCGGCGATCGCATCATAGGCAAGCGCATCAATATCGCGTTTGGCGATAAAGCCGTCGTGAGGAATGCGAGGGTCGCCATGGAGGAGCATTCGACATATCTGGTTATCGATTACTGGAGCCACGCATGGCTCATTCATAAACCGAGCTAGAGGCGCGACCGCATACTCGTGAGCTTTGTATGGCAATACGGAATCGAAGATGGTGGCTGTGCGCCAATAAAAATACAACGACAATGTCCTCGCTTGAGGCTCGCGCAGGACTGTCCCGATCTCCGAGGGTGTTGAGACCTGGAGTAGCGTTGTCAGCGAGAAGTGGCCGCTGATAGCCGTATACCGCTCCATCGACCGCACCTCGTGGTCGTTCACTGCGATCAGGTTGCGTACTGGCTCGCGAAGTAGCCCAAAGTCGTCGAAATCGCAGAAGAGCGATGTATCCATGCGCTGTGGCGCTAGAGAGCCATCTGGGAGCGCGGCTTCAATGGCGGCGTGGATGCTTGTCCCGGCGCTCTTTGGGATGTGCATGAAGCATCGGGGATGGTGCTGAGATTGCGTAGCTTGTGGGAGAACACTACCGTTCGCCATGTATCAGCCAGATTGTCGCTGATAACGCAGATCTATGCTTGTCTCGCATTGAGAACAGCCACGGGTGTGTCCGTCATCAACACGAAATGATTGCTCAACTTGCTGGCTAACCTGTCGGTCTCGCGCTCCTTCTGGTCCTGATACGGCGCCCGTGGGGCCAAAAAATGACTCGCGTCCGTGGCTCCAGTAGCACACCATCCGAGTCGCTTCCAGCAGCTGGCGGTTGCTATCGAGGTTGTGCGCGATGTCGACGACCACGTCGAAGGTCGTGTCCGCCGATCACTTCCGAGCGGCGGGGCAGGCCACCGGTCGCAGCCAACGCCTGCGAGACGCTGGCACTCGATGGGCCCGACACCATTAGACGGTCCATCGTAAGGGCGCTAGCCAAGTCGCTTGCGTTGTAGCGGCCGAACTCACCGGTCGGCCAGCGACGCACTCTCACTGCCATGTAGTAGCTTTCGCGAGAGTGGAAGAAATCCGACTATGTGGGCCGTCCTGGCCGAGACCCCGATCGTTGGTAGCTATCGGCTTGGGCTGCTCGGACCGTCATCTAAAGCGATCGACTCTATCGGCCTTGCGGGTATCGCGCCCGTCGATGCCATCGAAGAACTCTGCAGCCGAGGCGCCGAGGGCGGTCGCCAGCTTGGAGATGGTCCGCACTCCCGGCTCGCGCTCGCTGCGCTCGATCTTGGCGACGTGCGTCGTATTGAGATCGGCTATATGAGCCAGCCGTTCCTGGCTCAGGCCCTGTCCCTGTCTGATGCGTCGTAGGTTGCCGGCGAAGATATCGAGCGGGTCGGCCATTGGCCGACCATCCTTCGCTACCTGTCCCACTTGTTCCAGATACAATTGGGACAGTGAGGCCTGGAGACGCCCCGTCGAGCAGTTCTACAGAGGTTCCGCTGCGTGATTGAGACGGCAGGGAGCGCCCCGACGCATGGTGTGGGCCTGCATCATCGTTCGTTGGCGCATCCAGCAACCGCTGGTACATCGCTCTACTCCGAGGATGATGTGCCAGCTGACGGCACCGGACATGTTGCTGTGGTGCTTGGCTGTTTCGCTGAGCTGCTCGGCCTTGGTCTGAAGAAGCTTCTAGGCGAGGATCGAAACCTCCGTGTCCTGGGCGTGGACATAGATAGAACAGTGCTTCAACATGCTGTCGAATCGTTGGCGCCACAGGTGGTCATTCTCGATGAGGTAATTGTTCGAGAATTATCTATCCTAGGGGGTCTCAAGGCCGTACGGCCGACGATGGGAATAGTTGTCCTAGCACACCACCCGACCGCGTCCTATGCCACAGGTTTGATGGCGGACGGAGCCAGTTGTGTGGCCAAGGACATATCTGGCGCAGGTGTCCTGGCTGCCGTGCGTATCGCAGCGGATGGAAGGCGTGTGTTTGCGGATGTTGATGGTCACATGGTCGAGCGAAGTCGTCCCGCTACGTCGGCTTCCCTGACGCCACGTGAGATAGAAGTTTTGGAGTATCTCAGCAGGGGCCAGTCCCACGCCGAAATCGCACAAGCGTTGCAGGTCGGCGTTGAGACTGTCCGTACCCACTCTGCCCATATTCGCAGCAAGCTCGGCGTTCGCAGCAAGCGAGAATTGATCGGGCTGGCGATCCCACCACAATGAGAGGCCAGGACCCAGTAGTCTTTGCGCGACGCATCATTTCTCGTGTCAACGCCCGGCGCGAGATGGAGCCTGCGCCCCGATTAAGTCTCCGTGTTGGTGAATAAAGAGCTCGCCACGTTGCTCACCTTCGAGTCCAAGCTCCTCAATAGCTTCGCGCACTCCCGGATAGTCCGGGTGGGCGTAGTCATCGAAGAGCACTAGCGCTCCTGGGCGCAAGTGGGGCCGCCACGCTTGCACCTCGGCGATCGTCTCCTCGCGTGCGTGTGACGAGTCGATGTAGAGTAGCTCGACTGATTGCTGGTCTCGGGGGCCGGTGGAGCCGGCCGCAACTACCAGCTCGATTTGCTCCCTGACGTCGGGCCCGACGAGCTCCAAATAACGCTTCGCCTCATCGCGTTCGAGCACATCGTAGGTGACAACCCGTCGTCGACGGTCATCAAGCGCGAGTGTGATCGTTGTCCACGCGGTCGCCGTGCCGAGCTCAACGACCCGGCTGCAGCCCCTCGTCAACTCAAGCAAGACTTGCATCTTTGACGGCCGCGTGACCGAGTTCACGCTGAACAGATCGTTTGTGCGCCACGCCAGGCGCCTAGCGCGCCAATGAAACCACAGTACGCGCGGGCGAAGCCCTCGTAGTCCCCACATCCAGCCCAGGTCTCGTCGGAGCTTTTCCAGCCATGCTCGTACAGGATGGTGGTTCATCGTATTGACCGCAATCGGTTGTAGCCGCCGTCGAGCTACAAGCTACTCGACACTCCGCAGAATGGACATTTGTGGCGATGATAGTAACTCAAATCGCATTTATCGACAGATGTTATCCGAGGGTCCCTCATCGCGACCCACTTATCCCCTGAACTCACCCAAAGATCACCTGTTTCAGGGGATGGACAGCCTTGATGGAGTCAACTACTGTCGGCGGCAATAAGGACGATTACCAGTCGGTTGTAGCGGTCTATGGCACCTGTTGAGTACGCCGCCGTTTGCCCGCCTAGAAGGGATTGGTCAGGTCCAGATAGGCAGCATTGACGGCGATATGAAAGTTGGGGGCGGATGCGACATCACGGGCAGGATAAAGCGATTGCGACGGGCCGAAGCGAGCAGAATAGTCGGCCCCGGGGGAATCTGGTGGTTCGTCGTATGGCGCTAACGTCGCTACTAGCCGGCATTTTGCTCTTGGGTATCTCGTCGGTGCTAGCGAAGACGGCCCAAGCCGAACCCCTTCCCAACGGGGTTCCGGGAAACTGGGCTTTGATCCTGAACGAAGAATTCAGTGCCAACGGGCTGAACACTGCCTTGTGGACTCCTGAATGGTGGCAAGGAGCTATGAATGGGCAGTGCACGTCGCCGAGCCTGGTGTCCCAGCCAGGCAATGGCTACCTTTACCTGCAGGTAAGGGCGCAAGAAAGCACATGTGGTGGCGCTAAACATGCAGACACTGGGGCACTGGTCGAGTCGGATCCGGCCGATGGGAAGCCAGGGCACAGCGGCTTCCTGTACTCCTACGGCTACGTCGAATGGCATGTCTACATAGTCGGCTGGGGCGGAGAAGCAAATGGATGTCCAAAAGGGGGATGCATACCGGACTGGCCGGCGCTATGGAGCTTCCCCGAGAACGAGGAAAACGAGATCGACACAATGGAGGGCCTGCGCGGTAAGGCTTGCCACACCTGGCATCACCACGTAACTCCGATAGAAGAAACACAAGGCTGCCAGTCTGGCACCAGCTATGCGGGATGGCACACATACGGCGTGGACTGGGAGCCGGGCGTACTCAAATTCTACTATGACGGAGCACAGGTTGGTGAAGTCAAAAACGGCTACATCAACGCAGCAGCCCAGTACCTGATCATGAATGACGTGCCCCCGGGCACCTACGGCGGCGAACTCGTGGCCCCGGACGAAATCGCGGTGGATTATGTGCGCGTCTGGCAACATCCAGTAGCGCCGTCAGCGACTACTGGCACGGCGACTAGCGTGCAGCCGCTACAGGCAACTCTCAACGGAACGGTTAACCCCAACGGGTTCGATACGCACTACTACTTCCAATACGGGACAACGACATCCTATGGCAGCGCGGTCCCGGCCGAACCGGGGATGGACCTAGGCTCTGGCAGCGGCGGAATACCGTGTTACAACATCATCGGTACCCTCCCGGGCACCTCCTACCACTACCGGCTGGTCTCGAGCAACGCAGGAGGGACGACCTACGGCAGCGACCAAGCATTCACCACACCCGGTCCGGTCGAAGCGGTCACATCGGCAGCCACTGGGATTACGGAAGAACAGGCTGTATTGAACGGCACTGTGAATTCCCGCGGCTATGACGCCAAATACTATTTCCAATACGGCGAAACGACTTCCTATGGGTTGGTGACCTCCGAAGGTGACGCAGGTGCGGGCACAAGTCCTGTGCCGGAGAATGCTATACCTACCAGACTGTCGGCGGGTACGACGTACCACTACCGTCTCGTTGCCACTAGTGGCGGTGTCACAAGCTACGGGGCTGATCGGACGTTCACGATGTCTTCTGCTCCATCATTGGTTGTCGACAAACAAGGTCAGCGGTGGTACGCGGTGCAGGGCGCTAACCATAGTATGGTGATGTATTGGGAAAACGTCAAAGGCGAACCGGCGGGCCCCAAGGAAATCGCGAAAGCAAACATGGCGTATTCCACCCCCGCGTTGGCGATAGATAAAGAAGGTCAGCGGTGGTATGCGGTGGAGGGCCCTAACCATAGTCTGGTGATGTATTGGGAAAACGTGAAAGGCGAAGTTGCCGGGCCGAAGGAAATCGCGAAAGCAGGCACGACATATTCGACGCCGGCGTTCGTGATCGATAGTCAAGGTCAGCGGTGGTACACGTTTGAGGGCGCGAACAACAGTCTGCAAATGTATTGGGAAAACGTCAGGGCCGAACTTGCTGGCCCCCGGGAACTCGCTAAAGCAAGCAGTACCTATTCCGCTCCGGCTTTGGCTATCGACGAAAAAGGTCAGCGGTGGTATGCGATCGTGGGCGCAAACAACAGTCTGGTGATGTATTGGGAAAACGTGGAAGGCGATGTCGCGGGCCCCCGCGAACTCGGCAAAGCGGGGACGGCATGGTAACTTGAGTTTCGGTCTTTTCGGCCGATTTGAAGGAGATCGACCGTTTCGTGTCGAAGGTGGTGTAGCGGAAGGGCATCGAAGGGTTTTCGGAAATCTACGGGTTGTCAAGGCCCGTGGGAGGTTACCGCCGATGCCCGTTGTTCCTGGTTCGCTTGATTCACTGTTGCTCCTGCTTGCTGGTGCATTCAGTGCGCCGAGCTTTCAGACGTTCCGTTTGTTTGGTGGTGGGGTTCCTTTCACGGTTCGGGGAGCACACGGTCTGCGGGATGTTGCAGGCCTCCGGCTTTGGCGCGTCTGGCATCACGGGCGTGCGCACGATCCAGTGACACTCCCCTATGCGAGATGCCTTGCTGCCAACGCACCTGCCGTTGCCCCCGTACGCTCCGTCGCCGGGGCCCCATGTCAGCACTCTCGGCATCGTCAAAGAGCGACGACGGACGTGGGTGGGGTTGGTTCAGGCGTAAACCCAAGCCACGCGACTAGCGGGTGAGGGAGGCAATCAGGCGACCATGAGGTCAGTACCCGGAAGCCGCAATTGAGAACCCTTTGCGACTATAGGAGCCGCGATGCGTAACCTGGCAGGACGAGTTCGTCAAGCTGGGTGGCGTATGCACTCAAGAATCGAGGACGGTCGCCTGGCGGCCGAGCAGCGGCGTGGCGTACTTGGGCCGGCGCATTTGCGTTGGCGTGAGAACTCTTCGCCAGCGTTGGTCGGGCTATGACTGGAGTGGACGCGAGGAGGAGCGGAACGCGTCGCCTGAGTGGAAGCAAGCATTGGTCGATGACGTGCTTGCTCGCTGGATCCCGGCGGATGCAGCCGTGCTCGAGATCGGGTCGGGTGCTGGGCGCTGGTCAGCGTTTCTCGTGGCCCGCGCCTCCAGGCTCGTGCTAGTCGATGTGGGCGAGCGGCCACTCGAAGCGCCGCGAGCACTGTGAAGAGAGGCGCTAGCTCCATCCGGCAGAGAAGCCGAGATCCGCTCCACCCAGTGGACGCGTGGGGCCCAGCCGCCCGAGCCCAAACCCAAAGAAGTGTCAACGGTCTGTGCGCTATTACCATCGTTGGTGGCTAGCTCGGGGTCCGCGCCGCACGCACCTCGTAACCACTGACGTTGGAGGCGTGTCGCTGTTGATGTAGAGCGCTGAATGGCTTGGCGGGATCGTTTGACTCCGTCCTCGCGGATCGGCTAGTCGCGATCGTGCAAGAGCAGTTCTTGGTGGTAGGTTGAACACCGCGATGACCCATACCGCCTCGTCGTTCGATACCTGGTTCAAGGTCGGACGCGTCGGTGTTCGTACCGATGCCGCCGGTGGTCCGTTCCCGGCAGTGCTGCTTGAGGATTCGGGGCGCCAGCCCTTTTGGGGCTCCTGTGCCGAGTACCGTCCCAGTCGCGGCCTACGGTATTGGCGATGTCGATTCCACCCCGCGACGACCGCTCTGTCCAGGCTATGAGCCCACTGCCCTCGCTTGGCTTGACCCAGCTATCGATCCAGGTCACGCTCTCAGCGAGTCTCACGGCGAGCGCGCTTGGGCTTGCTGGGCTTGCCACTGCATTGACGAGCACCATTCTCACCATCCAGGGAGCGCTCGCCCCGTACTGGCAGTGGACGCTGTTGCCGTCGGTTGCAGGGACAGTCACGGGGCTACTCGCCACGGCCGTCGCGGGCGCCGTGGATATTGGCAAGGAGGGGGTCTACGCGGCATACGACATGACCGCCAATTCTTCGACCGATTACGGCGTGGCGGTGCTCCATACGGTTCGGAGCGCATCCCGGGCGAACGCCCGGGCGCTTGAACGCAAGGATCGCCTGACATCGGTCACGCTGGCCTGCCTGGCCTCGATGATACTTCTGGTCGGTGTGCTGAACCTGGCAAGTGCTAGGCTTCTTGTATGATGTGGCGTAAAAAACACAGCGAGCCGGAGCTCCGAGAAATCATGGTCCGGGTAGGCGAGAAGGAGATCGGCATCCCCTACCGGCCTGGCCAGTCAGCGACAGTACCAAGCGGAATATCGGTCTTCCCGAGGTGGTTCCTGAAGCTGCTGCATCTCGCGTAACGCTATCTGCCCTAAGTCTTGCCGCCTCCTGTTCTATCTGCTGGCGAGTGTGGCGGGCAGTCGGTCACGCTTTACAACTCATGTTGACGATAGGTCTGCGGCAGAGCCACCTCCTTTGGAGCGGCTAAGTCGTTGGTTCAGGCGTAGGCCGATCCGCGCGTAACGGGGCAGCGTGCCTCTCACTTCTCATAGTGGTAGCGAGCCTGTAGGACCACGAGATCTGTGTCGAGCACTTGGTACACCAGCCGGTGCTCCTCGGTGATTCGCCGCGACCAGGCCCCGGCGATCCCGTACTTGAGCGGCTCAGGCTTGCCGATCCCGCCGGCTGGATCGCGTAGAGCGTCGTCGAGTAGGCGGTTGATGCGTCTCACGATCGCGCGATCTGCCCGCTGCCAGTAGGTGTAGTCCTCCCAGCCCTGTGGCGTGAAGACCAGCCTCACGCTCGGTCGAGTGGGTGCTCGACCGTCTCGCCGCGCTCGGCCGCCTCAGCGGCATCGAGCAGGCGCCGTGCGTTGGCCGGCGAGCGGAACAGGTGCGCCGTCTCGTGCCACGCCGCGTACTCGTCGGCCGACATGAGCACGGCATTGCCGCGTTTGGACGTGATCTCGATCGACGTCCGATCGTCGTTGACCTTCTCGATCAGCGGGAATAGCCCTCGGCGTGCCTCGCTAGCCGTGATCGCCACCGCCATCTCCTTTCACTGGTACCAAATATCGTACCATACGTGCGGGATCCGTCGATACGGCCAGCGCCGGCTGTACCGGCAGTGGCTCAGTCTTCAGCAGTAGTAAGCACCTTCGGCCTCCAACGAGGACATCACCGAACCGACAATGCCGTGGAAAGTGTTTGCCTCCGTGAGGAGATGGAGTGGTTCCTGAAACCGCTGCATCTCGCGTAACCATCTGTCCTAATTCTTGCCGTCGCCAACGACACTGAATGCAAGCGTAACTGGCCCGGAGCGCCCGCTCTCGTTATTGGCACCAAGGATTGCCTCATAGTTGCCCGGACTGAGGGCATGGCTGTGGCTGCCGATGCGCCCGCTGAAGCTGACCTTGTTGGACCCTGTCGGTACGTGCGTGCGCGTGAGCTCTCCGACGGTGATCGTGCGGGTGCATCGCCTGGGATGGGCTCGGGCGGCCCTTGCGTCTACTGGTGCGGAGCAGGCACGACCTCGCAACTGACGCACTTGCTTGATAGCGATCGTAACTTGGGCCGCCGCCGAAAGCCTGAACTGAAAGCTGGTTCCAAACGGTGCATTCTTGGCGGCAACGGCTGTGCGCTGTCTTGCGACACGAAAGCGCTTATTCGTCAGGCTCACGCGGGTGAGCTTTGGTGTGGTCGCCGGCGTTGGCTTTGTCTGTGGTGGGAAAATCGTCATCATGACTGAGGGGCCGCTCGTGGTGTTGCCAAGCATGTCGACGCTGCTCAGCGTTAGTTTGTAAGTGCCGGCAGTCGAGTACACGTGCGAGACGTTGGCTCCACTCGCGCTGCTTCCGTCGCCGAAGTTCCAGATGGTCCCTTCGAGTGCCGACCACACGCCGGTCGAAGAGGAGGAAAAGTAGAGAGGTTGGCCTGCTGTACCGCTGCTGGGGATCCGATATCCGAGGAGTAGCGGACCGGCGTCATATCCGGCGGCCTGGATTATGTCGTCGCTACCGGCGCCCTGTTCCCATACCGCGACCGCGTTGCCCCGCGAGTCAAGGCCGACTTTGGGGTAGACGGCATTGGCGTCTGTTCCCGAAAGCACGATCGGTGTCTGCCAGCTTGTCTCTTCTCTCGACTTGACCGACGACTGGATGATCTGATTTCCGCCGACAACGTCTTCCCATACCGCAATAGCGTCGCCCTGTGGGTCGATAGCGATCTGCGGTTCTAGCAGGTTGTTTGCTTTCTCGCCGGTTTCCGAGATCTCCACAGGTGCTTGCCAGGCGCCACCGACGGGCATTGTCGCCGACTGGATAACGGTGTTGTTGCTGCCTTCCGCGCCACTCCAAACCGCGGTCGCGTTGCCTTCCGGATCGAGGGCTACATGCGGCGCGGCGGCATTCATCGCCGGCGACGACAGCTCCACGGGCGCCTGCCAAGCCCCCCCTTTGACGAGTGTCGCGGCCTGGATGATGTGATTGGCGCCGTTTCCACTGGCGCCGCTCCATGCAATGACGGCGTTGCCCTCACCGTTTACGGCGAGCTCGGGCCCCCCGGGGTGACCGCCGGCGTCCAGCCCCGATGGCGCGACATTCACAGGCGCCTGCCATGTTCCGGTGGACGCGAGTCTGGTTGCGGACTCGATTGCATCGGCACCAAGCCAAGTTGCGATTGCGTTGCCTTCTGCGTCCATGGCAATATGAGGGTCTCCACCCCCAGTATCTTCGGAGATATCCACAGGCGCGGACCATGTGCTACCCGCCGGCTTGACAGAGGCCTGAATAAACCGATAGCCAGGGTTTTGCGGCTGCTCTTCCCAGACCGCGATGGCGTTGCCGCGCGAATCGATCGCAACCTGTGGCTCACCAACGGGTTCGCCGATCGTTGCAAGGGTCACCGGCGTCGACCAAGAGCCGCTAAGCGGCGACTTGACAGCGACCTGGATGGTACGCGCGCTGGCAGGCGGGAAGGTATCCCATACGGCAACTACTTCTCCTGCCGGGTCGGCCGCGACCTGGACTTCGCCTGCGTTATATCCAGCTTCTGAGAGCGCAACCGGTGTCTGCCAGGAGCCGCCTGCCGGGCGAAAGGTCGCCTGAGCCTCGTAGTTGCCGCCATCGGCGCGACTCCAGGCAGCTGTTATCCCACCTTGTCCGTCGATCGCGACCTGAGGGCTCCCCGCGCTCTGCCCTGCTTCCGAGAGGTCGGCGGGTGAAAGCCATGTCGCTGTGGCCCGGGCTGGCTGGGCCGCAAGTAGCGCGAGTATGAAGCAAGTAAACATCGCGCCAGCGACGCGCCGAGTAGTGAATGTCAACACCGAGATCCAGAATATTCGATTGTGCATGCAAGTGCGAACCGGCGATATCGGGCAGAGTTGCGGAAGCTCGTGGGATATCGATCGGTATTCGCTGCGGAAAAGGTTTGCGTCCGAGAACGACGCCAGGCCGAGAGCTTTGGCACCTCGCCACTTTTGAGTCCCCTGAGCCGAGTACCGTCGCAAGCGCGGCGTAGCGTGTTTGCGATGTCGAGTCCCGCACCATATGAGGTGATGTGATCCTCGCGATTGCGCCCGAGGCACAAGCCGATAAGAGTGGCTTTGAGAGGGCGATCCGTGCCTCGAAGCAGCGCCTTAAGGACCTTCAGCAATGACGAACGTCCGATTCAATAACAACCTTGCTATGATGAGTCGAAATCGAAGGGGGCGATGGTGAAGCTCAGCGACATGAAGACGAGCGAGCAAGTCCTCGCCGAGGAGATGAACGATCCGGCTTTCCGCGCTGAGTGGCAGAGAACCACGATGGCGCGCGCCCTCGCCTTGAAGGTGCTGGCCTACCGAACTGAACAGCATCTCTCCCAGCGGGCGCTGGCGGCGAAGCTCGACATTACTCAACCGCAGGTCGCGCGTATCGAGGCTGGGGAGCACAACCCAACGATCGACACTCTCGCGCGAATCGCTCAAACGCTTGACATAGAGTTCGCGATCGACGTTCGTCCTTGCGAACAAGAGCCGAAGTTCGTAAACAAGCGCGCCCAGGCGCGCGACGCCGTCGCATCCTACGTCAGTGGTGGTGCGACAGTACTGTTCGCGGCCGGTTGACACAAGCGCTGTCGCGCGGCCTCGCTGGTCGAGGCCGGAGCGGAAACTGGAGCGCCGTGCGTCCAGTATATGTGTCCGGTGTGTCCGGCATGTCTTTGCACCTGAAGGAACGATTGATAGCGGTCGCATTTGCGGTGCTCTCGGCAAGCATGCTCCTCGTGGGCGCTTTGAACTTGGCAAGCGCTACTCGAGCTTCTACATCTCGCGTAAGCGGATTGAGGAGACCTTCGCCGTTGTCGGACCCAAAATCAACTACCTGACTTTCCTCTATTCAAAACCTTAGGCAAGTATCACCATGGTCTAGGTCACGAGCCGACGCCCATTCGGTCCCGTGCCCCCAAAGGGGGGTTGGCCGGCTCGCCCACAGGCGCTGAGCACGCGCGCATGTGGGCGAGCCTGTCGTTCATCTCCGAGCTCGTGCCAGCCTCCTTGTGCCGGACCTTGCCAGGGGCGTCCGTTCTCGGCCGTACCTCGCCGCGGGGCGCGTTCGTGCCCGCACCTTGCTAAAGCCCATTCGCGGCCGCTCCAGGAGCGCACGCGATAGTCTGCTCGCCCTGTCGGTGCCGGCAAGGCGCCGACGTGAAACTGATCGGTTGCACGTCACCAAACTTAGGACCTCTCCCATGGAGATACTCCAAGCCCGCATCCAAGGACCCCGCCTGATCGTGCCCTCTGTCTTCGGCGACGAGCGCGGGTTCTTTGCCGAGACTTACCGGCGGGAGTGGCACTCCGCGGCCGGCATTCCCGCGGATGAGCAGTTCATCCAGGACAACCATTCCCGCTCCAGCAAGGGGGTTGTGCGTGGCATGCACTTCCACGTCGGCAGCGGTGTGAGCAAGCTCGTGCGTTGCGCGCGCGGCAGGATCCTCGACGTGGTCGTCGATCTCCGTCGTGGCTCGCCCAGCTACGGCGAGTGGGAGGGCTTTGAGCTCGACGACGAGAGCATGCGCGTCCTCTACGTTCCCGTCGGCTTCGCCCACGGCTTTTGCGTGCTCAGCGACGTCGCCGACGTCAACTACAAGCAGAGCGCCTACTACGATCCGGCGATCGAGCGCGGCATTGCCTGGAACGATCCGGACGTCGCGATCGACTGGCCGCTGCCCGAGGACGAGCTGATCGTCTCCGCTCGCGACAGCGAAGCACCGCTCTTGCGTGAGCTCGGGGGCGAGCTGCCGTTCGAGTACGCCGGCTGACCCTGCCCGCTCGACACGACAATCCGCTGCGCCGGCAGTCGGACGTCCTCTACAGCTCGGTCACGAGCAGGCGATAGCCGAGGTCCAAGCGCTCGACCGCGAGCAGCTCGGAGTTGCGCTCTTGCCAGCGGCTCGTGCTCAGGTCTTGGGCAAGCTCTTCGAGGCCTCCGAGCAGCCGCGCGGCGCCTGGCAGCCGAAACGTCGGTAGCCCCGCGCGCACCCGCTCGTCCAGGTATGCCTGGGGACGGCGCCAATGGGCCGCCAGCAAGCCTTCCTCGCAATCGTGTGGGATCGCCACCCGCTCGACGCGCACCTCGTCGCCGATGCCAGCGCACTGCTGCTCGATCGGCGGGAAGCGACGGCTGTGCAGGCGCCCGAGCTCGGGCAGGTAGTCGCGCAGCAGCCAAAAGCGATCGGCATAGGAAGGGTCGTAGGTGAAGATCACAATCCGTTTGCGCGCGACCCTGCGTAGCTCGTGCGCGCCGACGCGCCAGTCGGCCCACTGGTGAAGCGTCAGGCAGGCCATTGCCGCATCGACGCTCGAGGACGGGATCGGCAGGCTCTCGGCGTGGCCGGTGATCGGGGTCGTCAGCCGGCGAGGGCTCCGAACGATCCTCTGCTCGGACGGCTCGATCGCCAGTACCCAGCGGTCGACCGGCTCGTACTCCGCCGCACTGGCACCGACATTCGCGACCGAGCGGGCGTCGCCAAGCGCCTCGTGGATCTGCCTGACGATCCTGGGATCCACCTGTCGCGGGATCGGATGCTCGTGTGCGGCACGCTCCTCGGCGTCCCCGTTGTGCTCGTGAGTATGGCTCATGAGAAGTAAGCGAACGTTTTCGCACAGGATTCAAATCTCCTGCAACCTCCATTATTTGGAAACGTTTGATTGTCGTTATGGGGAAGGCTGGGATCGATATGCGCTCGCGTGTTGGTGTGGTGGGCACGAGGGCACTGCCTCGGACGTATGACGGTAGGAGCGAAGGTCACGTGGTCTTGGGGACGGGGCGCACGTGCGCCGGGCAGGCAGACTGGTGAGGATAGGAGGTAGGCGCGCGCGCGGCAGGGCGCTGATGTAATGCTTATGGCCGATGTCCCGCCGCATTAGCCTTCTGCGCCGTCGTCTCGCCGAGATCACGCTCACGCCCCTGCAATACGCGCGCGTGAGCTACGTCGCCTTGGCGGCGCTGACCTTGATCGTGATGAGCGGAGCCGCCGTGCGGCTCACCGGCTCAGGGCTTGGCTGCCCGACATGGCCGCGCTGCTACGGCAAGATCTACCCGCCTTTGAACACCCACGCGGTGATCGAGTTCTCCAACCGCATGATCACCGTCCCGGTCTCGATCGCGGCGATCGTCGCCTTTGTGCTCGCCTTCCGCCGCAGGCCCTACCGACGCGATCTGATGCGCCTCGGCGCACTGCTGCCGCTTGGAGTGCTTGCCCAAGCCGTGCTGGGCGGCTTGACGGTGCGCGGAGCGCTCGATTATGGCTGGGTCATGGGGCACTTCGCGCTCTCGATGCTCGTGCTCGTCGCGGCCGTGGCGCTGGCCTGGCGTGCTACCTACGAGCCCGGTGAGCGTCCGCTCTCCAGCGACAGGACGCTCACGCTGTGGGCGCGAGCCGCTGTGGCGTTGGGTGGCTTGACGATCTTCGCCGGCACTGCCGCCACGGCCGCTGGGCCGCACGCCGGTGGGTCTCCGGGTCAGAAGATCAATCGCCTCGACTTCGACGGCAAGGGCACGATGGACTTCGTGATCCACCGCCACGGCGAGATCGCGCTCGTGTTCGGGCTCGTGGCGCTGCTCGTCTGGTGGCTGGCGCGCCGGCCTGGACGGCCCGGCGCGGGCGGACCCGCCGATCCGCTCGTGCGCCGCTTCTCGACCGTCACGTGCATGCTGATCGCCTTGCAGGGGGCCGTGGGGCTCGACCAGTACGAGACGCACCTACCGACCGAGCTTGTGTGGGTGCACGTCAGCCTTGCGTCGCTTACCTGGCTTTCCGTCTTGTGGACCGCCTGTGCCGCCGGTCGCCTGCAGCCCCGCCTGGAAGCCTCGGAGGAGCAAACCGTCTCCGAACAGGGCCCGTTGCCAGCGTATTCCCCGGAAATTAGGGCTTGAAATGGGAGTGCGTGCGGCGTCCTGGTGCGCGGACGTCCTTGCCAACCGTTAGCCTGGCCGCAGTAACGAAACTCGAGAAGGGACTGCCATGACGAAGAACGAGCTGGCTGATGGGGTCGCGCAGCGCACGGGTCTCGCGGGAACGCAGGCTCGGGAGGCGCTGGAGACGGCGATCGAGTTGATCTCCGACGAGCTGGCTGGCGGCCGCGAGGTCGCTCTCGCCGGTTTCGGCAAGTTCAGCGTCAGCAACCGTGCGGCCCGACAGGGACGCAATCCCTCGACGGGGGAGACAATCAACATCGCGGCTAGCAAGGCCGCGAAATTCTCCGCGGCGAGCGCGCTGAAGAAGCGCTTGAACTAAGGCTCGCACCACGGAGCGGATGGACGTCGAGCAGCGGCGAGCCCGTCGTGAGGCACGTCGGCGCGAGATTGCGCGCAGGCGTACGCGGGGGCTCGCCGCCGTAGCGCTGATCGCCGTCCTGGCGGTCGTGGCCGTCGTCGCGCTCGGCTCGGGCGGCGGCTCCTCTAAAGGCGGCTCGCACGGCGCATCCGTGAGTTCTGCTGGCGCCGGCGGTTCGGATGGCGCTGGCGGCTCGGGTGGCGCCACTTCCAGCCAGGCCGGCCGGCGGGACTCCAACGCCGCGAATGGCGCCGGCGGTAAGAGCGGCGGCTCCGGCGCGATCCTCGCCTCCACCGGCCGTCCCTCCAGTGCCGGCACTGCAGGCACCGCAACCGGGCCGCCCGGCCACGAGTCCGTGCCGATCTTGATGTACCACGTCATAAACCCGCCGCCGGCGGGGGCGAAATTCCCTGGGCTGTACGTGTCTCCGGAAGAATTCTCGGCGCAGATGCACGCGCTCGCGGGCGCCGGCTTTCATGCGGTGACGATGGATCAGATGCGTGCCAATTGGACGCGCGGCACGCCCCTGCCCGCGGGCAAGCCGATCGTGCTGAGCTTCGACAACGGCTACCAATCGCAATACACCCAGGCGCTGCCGGTGCTGCGGCGGCTCGGCTGGGTGGGCGTGGAGAACATGCAGCTGACTGGGCTGCCCCCCTCGCAAGGGGGCTTGAGCGACGCGCAGATCCATGGCCTGGTGGCCGCCGGCTGGGAGCTTGACACGCAGGGGATCAGCCATGCCGATTTGATCACGCTCGGCCCGGCTGCGCTGCACGAACAGGTTGCCGTTGCGCGCGCGCGGGTACAGCGCCTCTATCACGTGCCGGTCAACTGGTTTTGCTACCCCTCAGGGCACTACAACGCGATCGTCGTCGCCGCGGTCAAAGCCGCGGGTTATGTCGGCTCGACCACTGTGGTGCCCGGCTGGGCCTCGCCTAGCGACGATCCCTATCGCCTTCCACGCCTGCGCGTGTTGGGCGGCACGAGTCCCGAATCGTTGCTGGCCGAGTTGGCCGCGATCCGCTCGAATCCGGCCCCGCCCGAGTCGTATGGCGGCGACGAATGACTTGCGCACGACACGTCGATCCAGACTCAGGCAATGCCCATGCTCGAGGTCCGGACGGGCCAGACGAGCGCCCTGGTGAGCGCGGGACACATCTGAGGGACGGATCGATAGGATGCCGCCGATGACTTCCGTGCCCGGCTGGGGCTCCTGGAGCCTTGATCCCCTTGCGATCTTCGCGCTGCTTGCGGCGGCGATCCTGTACGCGCGCATGTACCGGCGCGCCGCCTCGCGCTCGAAGGCGGTCGGCGCCAGCCACTGGATTCCCTACGCCGGAGGCCTGATCGCGCTCGTGATCGCCCTGCTCTCGCCGCTTGACGCGATCGGCGACAGCTGGCTGCTCTCCGCGCACATGGCCCAGCATGTGCTGCTCTCGGACATCGCTCCGGCGCTGCTGATCTTGGGATTGCGCTCGCCGATCTTGTCGCTCGGCCTCGCTCGTCCCGCGCTGCGTGCGGTTGCCCCTGGCGGGCGCTGGGGTAAGGCACTGGCGGTGGCGACCTCTCCTTGGGTGGCGATCCCGCTGTGGGCGCTGGCCACCTGGGTGTGGGCGATTCCGCCGGTCTTCGACTTCGCCGCCCAGCACACCGTCGTGCACGCCTTCGAGCACGCGACGCTCTTCTACACCGGGCTCGCCCTGTGGTGGCTGATCATCGATCCAATGCCGCGCGTGCGTCCCCGCCCGGACGGCCAACGCCTGGCGCTGCTCGGCTTCTCGCGCATCGCCTCCGCGGCGGTCTGCCTTCCCCTGACTTGGATCACCACCACGCAGTACCCGCTCTACGCCTCAGCTCCCCGCGCCTTCGGCATCTCGGCGATCGCCGATCAGCAGATTGCCGGCGCCGGCATGTGCTTCGTCGAGTTCCTCGTCTTCGGCATCGCCTTCGCCGCGGTCTTCATCAGCATGCTCAGCCGCGACGATACGCGTGTCGCGGTAGCCGAGCAGGCCGCTAACGTGCGATAGCCGGCGCGATACTGCGTCCTCGGTCGCTCGTGTGCGAAGCACACTTCGCGATCTGCTTGTGCCCCGAAGGGGTACGTCCTTGTCTCGCTTGGCTCTCGCACGTTAGCGGTCGCCACAGTCAGCAAGAACTTGACCTGAAACGGCTCGACCCGCACTAGGCGGGTCGAAGACGCTACAGCCGATTGATACTCGTCTTCGATGCTAGCCGACGAGTGGCATATCGATGGGCCGATCAACCACAACCCGTGTTGTTGCCGCATGATGAGCACGTGTAGCAAGAGCCCGTGCGTTGCATCATGCCTCCGCACTGACTGCAGGCCGGGCCCAGGTCAAGGCCCTGCATGCGGGCCGGGACGACCGGGGGGGAGTCGGTCAGTGCCGCCGCAGCCGGAACGCTGTCGGCGCCGGCCGCGCTTGCCTCCGGGCCGGCCGTGTCGGAGGAGACAACCGACTGGGCGGCCTCCTCAGCCATCTTGCGGGCTCGCACAGCAGGTGTGAGGATGCCGAGTTCCTCCTGGGCGTCGGTGTCCAGGAAGCGGCTGGCCACCCAGCGCAGGATGTAGTCGGGCATCGACTTGGCGAACGGGATCTCCGGGTTGCCGGTGATTCCCTCTGGCTCGAAGCGCATGTAGCTGAACTTCTCCACGAGCGTCTCGAGCGGCACCCCATACTGGAGCGCGATCGAGATCGCCGTCGCGAACGAGTTCATCATGCCTTTGATCGTCGAGCCCTCCTTGCCGATGTCGGTTAGGAAGATCTCGCCGACGCTGCCGTCCTCGTACTTGCCGGCGGTGATGTAGCCCTCGTGGCCGCCGATGGAGAACTTGTGCGTGATCGATTCGCGCTCGCGCGGCATGCGCTTGCGCCGCGGGCCCGCCTCGGCCAAGGCCTTGCTGACCGCGGCGTCCACGATCGCATCGACGTCGGCCGGTGCCGCCTTCTCCTTCTGCGCGTCGGTGCGCAACGCCTGCGCGGTCTTCGAGCCGTCGCGGTAGATCGCCAAAGCCTTGATGCCCAAGTGCCAGGCCTGGGTGTAGGCGTCGGCGATGTCCTCCACCGTGGCCGTCTGCGGCAGGTTGACCGTCTTTGAGATCGCGCCGGAGATGAACGGCTGTACGGCGCCCATCATCTTCAGGTGGCCCATGTGGCTGATCGCGCGCTCGCCGACGGCCACGTCGAACACGGGCAGGTGCTCCGCTGCCAGGCCCGGCGCGCCGATGATCGTGCCGTGCTCGGCCAGGTGCGCCTCGATCTGCTCGACCTGCTGCTCTGAGTAGCCCAGCGTTTGCAGGGCCAAGGGTACGGTGCGGTTGACGATCGTCATCTGGCCGCCACCGACCAGCTCCTTGAACTTGACCAGCGAGAAGTCGGGCTCGACGCCCGTCGTGTCGCAGTCCATCAGGAAGGAGATCGTGCCTGTCGGAGCCAGCACCGTCGCCTGCGCGTTGCGGTAGCCGAAGCGCTCGCCCAGCTCCACGGCCTCGTCCCAGGAGCGCCGCGCGGCCTCCAGCAGCTCCGTGTCCTGGCAGATTGCGTCGGGGATCGCGTAGGAGGAGTCGCGGTGCATTTGCATCACGTTGTTGTGCTCCGCGCGGTTCTCCTCGTAGTGCTCGTACGGGCCCAATGCCGCCGCCACGCGCGCGGACTCGCGATAGGCGCGGCCCGTCATCAACGCCGTGATCGCCGCCGCGGTGCCCCTGCCCGCGTCGGAGTCATAGGGCATGCCGTTGCTCATCAGGTAGGCGCCGAGGTTGGCGTAGCCGAGGCCGAGCTGGCGGAAAGCGCGCGCGTTTACGCCGATCTGCTCGGTGGGATAGCTGGAGGGGCCGACGACGATCTCCTGTGCCAGCAGCATGATGTCCACCGTGTGCTCGAAGGAGCGCATGTCCAGGCTGCCGTCGGGGCGGCGGAACTTCATCAGGTTCAGAGAGGCCAGGTTGCAGGCCGAGTCGTCGACGTGCATGTACTCGGAGCAGGGGTTCGACGCGTTGATGCGGCCGCTTTTCGGAGACGTGTGCCACTGGTTGATGGTCGTGTCGTACTGCACGCCAGGGTCCGCGCAGCGCCACGCGGCCTCGGCGATCTCGCGCATCAGCTCGCGCGCGCGAATCGGCTCCCCGACCGGCTTGCCCGTCGCGCGTGCGGTCAGGTGCCAGTCCTCGTCGGCCTCGACGGCGCGCATGAACTCGTCGGTGACGCGCACCGAATTGTTGGCGTTCTGGTACTGGATCGACTTGAAGCCGTCGCCGTCGATCGACATGTCAAAGCCCGCGTCGCGCAAGGCTTCGGCCTTGTCCTCCTCCTTGGCCTTGCACCAGATGAACTCGCGGATGTCGGGATGGTCGACGTCGAGCACCACCATCTTGGCGGCGCGCCGCGTCTTGCCGCCGGACTTGATCGTGCCGGCCCAGGAGTCGGCGCCGCGCATGAACGACACCGGACCTGAGGCGGTGCCGCCCTTGGCCAGCGGCTCCATCGAGCCGCGGATGTTGGACAAGTTGATGCCCGAGCCGGAGCCGCCGCGGAAGATGTTGCCCTCCTTGGTGTTCCACTCGAGGATCGACTCCATCGTGTCCTCGACCGAGAGGATGAAGCAGGCGCTGCACTGTGGGGACTCCTCGAAGCCGACGTTGAACCACACCGGCGAGTTGAACGCCGCCAGCTGGTGCAAGAGGATGTGGGTCAGCTCGGCCTCGAAGGCCTCGGCGTCCTGCTCGCTTGCGAAATAGGCGCGCTCGCGACCCCAACCCGCGATCGTGCCCGCGACGCGGCCGATCATCTGCTTGACAGAACGCTCGCGCTCGGGGTGGCCGATCTGGCCCCTGAAGTACTTCTGAGCCACGATGTTGGTCGCGTTCTGGCTCCAGCTCTTGGGAAACTCGACGTTCTCCTGCTCGAAGGCAACGCGGTCGCCATGGCCGATGCGCGCGTCGCGCAGCTCCCACTCGAGCGTCTCGAACGGGTGCGTCCCGGGGGAGGTGAACAGGCGCTTGACGGACAGCGCCTCGCCGGCGCGCGTGTCCTCTGCGATCGTGGGGTGCGGGGTGAAATCCATCGGCCTTACCTCCTCTGCGCCGACACTCGCGACGCCCACTCGAATCTGTTCACTTGGGCCGAGAATCGTCGCGCGAGCGCCGGACAGAAAGACATTCGAGTATTAAATGCCTGCTAACCATCATTTTAGAAGACTCGAGGACGCTTGGTCGGCGCCTTCGGGGCCTCTCAATGACCCAGTCTGGCCCAGTCGCTGAACTCCGCCCAGGTCTCCGAGGCGCGGTATGCGGCCTCGCGCAGCGAGTGCGTCAGCGAGATCGTCCAGCGCGGTTCCAGCGCAAGCCAGCGCCCGAGCGCCCACACGATGCAGCCGAGCACGAGCAGCGCGCCGAGGATCGCCAGCGCCAGCGCGCCGGCGGACAGCCCTTTGGCGCTTGGCTTTGGCTTGTGCGCAACGATCACGGTCGTAGAGCTGCTCGTGGAAGCCGGCGTAGTCGTAGTTGGCGCAGCCGAGGTTGCGGTGCTCGCCGTCGGCGTCGCGGCGCCGGCAGGCGTGGTCGTGGGGGGCGCCACGGTGCCAGGTTGGACCGCGCCCGTAGGAGCGGAGGTACTCGTCGTCGCCAAGGTCGACGTCGTGCTTGGCGGGACCGACGTGGTGGTGGCATGAACCCGGGCCGACGCCGGGATCGTGATGCCCAGGGCCTTGTCGGTCCTGACGCCAGCCGCTGAGACGCCTGCCGGGAGCAGGGCGGCGAGCGCACACACTGCCGCCGCGATCGACGCGGGGCGCGCTTGGCAGGAGCTGCGGCTCGGTTTGGCGGTCATTGCTTTCGCCATGCTAACGACAGCTCCCTGACTCGGGGCAGGGCCGGCTTGCCGGTGCCGGCACGAACGCCTCTCCCCACCTCGACAAGGCTCCGGGAGGTTCGGGCGCCGCTCATGCGCCGAGCGCCGGCAGCAGGTCCTCTATCTCCGCGAGCGCCCGCTCGAGCACACACGCCGCGGCTTGTTCGCCGTCGAGCGGGCGGATGCGTTGTGGCTCGGCTTGCGCGAGCTGCTCATATGCGGCGGCGACTGCCTGGAAGAAGGGTTCGCCCTCGCGCTCCAACCGGTCGGGCTCGGCGCCGCGCGTCTGTTGCCTGCCGCGCCCCGTGGCCGGGCTGATCCGCAGCAACAGGGTGCGGTCGGGGGAGAGGCCGCCGGTGGCCATCAGGTTGATGGCGCGTACCTGCTCGGCCCCGAGGGCGCGCCCGGCGCCCTGGTAGGCAAGCGAGGAGTCCACGAAGCGGTCGAGCAGCACCGTGGCTCCCTCCTCGAGCAGTGGCCTCACGCGCTCGTCTACCAGCTCGGCACGGGCGGCCGCGTACAGCAGCGCCTCCGCGCGCGCCCCGATCCGTAGCGCCGGGTCCTTCACCAGCTCCCTGATCCGCTCCGACAGAACGACCCCGCCCGGCTCGCGCAGGAGCTCAACCCGCATGCCGCGCTCGGCGATCGTCCGCGCCAGCGCTGCCGCGAGCGTCGACTTGCCCGCGCCGTCCAGGCCCTCGATCGTGATCAGCCTGCCCTTGCTCACGAGTGCAAGGTACATGCGTCTGCGGCATGCATTCCCGCATGGGTGATCACCTCTGTGGACAACGACGGACGCGTCCAAGCCAGCGCCGAGGATCTGCCTCTATGGGGCAACTACCGGACGGACGCGTCCAAATTTCCCCGAGTAGTGTGCCTCGACGAACCGCGACACATGTGTCCAAAACAGCGATGCCCCCCGCGCGCGCGGGGGGCATCGCGCTTTTTCATCTGCAACTTCCGGCTCTCGCGGCTTCCTGTCGGGTCGCCTCTAGGATGGCCTCAGTGCCGTCAACGTCCGCCGAGCCGGTTGCCATCGAAGGGATGCTCGCCGCGATCGAGCCGCATCCACACGCACGTGCCGTGCTGCTGCCGGCGCTGCCCCCGGCCGGCAATCCATCGCACGCCTACCTCTTCCACGGTCCGTCGGGCACCGGCAAGCGCACGGTCGCGCGTGCGTTCGCGGCGGCCTTGCTTGCCGACGGCGCGCAACAGCCGCAGACGGTGGCCGTGCGCGTCCAGCGCGACGCTCACCCCGACCTCACCTGGGTGACGCCCAGCGGCGCAAGCGAAGTGCTCGTCGGCGACATCGACGAGCCGGTGGTGGCGGCCGCGGCACATACGCCGTTCGAGTCCAGCCGTCGCGTGTTCGTGATCGAGGCGGCCGGCAGCATGAACGACCAGGCTGCCAACCGCCTGCTCAAGACGCTTGAGGAGCCGCCCCCGTTTGCCCATCTGATCCTGCTCGCCGAGCACCGTGAGGACGTGCTGCCAACGATCGCCTCGCGCTGCCAGCAGGTGCGCTTCGACCCGCTCTCCGACGAGCTGCTCGCGGAGCGCCTGAGGGAGGGTGACGGTGCGAGTATCGAGCCCGAGCGCGCCGCGGCTTGCGCGCGCCTGGCCGCCGGCGACGGTCAGCTCGCCGAGCTGTTGGCCGGCGAGCGCGGCGTCGCCTTGCGCGAGTGCGCCGAGCGGTTCGTGCGCTCGGTGCTGCAAGGCAGCGTGGAGCAGCGATGCTGGATGGGTCTGCTCGAGGCTGCCAAGGCGGCCGGTGCCGTGGCCGGTGCGGCGGTCGGCGAGCGCCTGCACGAGCAGGCCGGGTTCCTGCCGAGCAAGGAGCAACGCAAGTACGAGCGCGAAGGCGCCGACGTCGTGCGCCGCGCCGAGCGGCGCGAGCGCACCGCGACGCTCGAGTTGGGGCTGCGCTTGGCCGAGCTGTGGCTGCGCGACGTCTGGTGTCTGCTCGTTGGCGTACCAGAGCTTGCTCATGCTCGCGACCGCTCGGCCGAGCTGGCGGCCGACGCCGCCGGTCGCGACGCGACGTCGCTGCGGCGCGGCGTCGAGCTTGTGCGCGACACACGCCTGCGCCTGGATCTGAACGTCTCCGAGGAGCTGGCCCTGGAAGCGCTCGCCTACCGCCTCGCCGAGTTGCTCGCTCCGCGTCTTGGCTCAGCTTCTTGAGCTCCCACCTCGAGCTCCTACCTCAAAAGGGTCTTCTCGAGTCCCTACCTCAAAAAAAGAGCCTGCCTCAAAAAGGGGGTGTTTTACGTGCAGGCCCTTTTTTTAGGATCTACCTTCAGGCCCTCGCGCCGATTGCCCCGAGGTTGGGCGTCAATCCGTAAGTCTCAAACGCCATGAAGCGCGAGAACAGCCGGTTCTCGGGGCCGTGGAAGTCGGCCGAGCCGGTGCTCAGCATGTCGAGCTCCGCGCAGCGCTTGGCCAGTAGCTCGGTCTGCGCTTGCGTGTGCGTCACGTAGAAGGCCTCGATCCCGTCGATGCCGAGGCCGCGGAAGCGCTCGACCATCGCCAGCGCTTCGTCTGAGTCTTCGACGTCCCAGAAGGGGTGCGCCCAGATCGCCACTCCGCCGGCCGCGTGGATTGCGTCGACCGCCTCTTGCACGGTCGGCGTGACGCGCAAGGCAAACGCTGGGCGGCCCTCGATCAAATAGCCTTTGATGAACGAGCCGATGTCGTCGATCTGCTCCTCTTGTAGGCGCTCGGCATTGGCGGGATGGCCCAGCGCCGCTTCGGCGAGATGTGGTCGCCCGATCGGCTCGCCGGCCTTCACGCGCGCGTCGATAGCTTGTTGGTCGAGCTCGATGCCCAGGTCGCGCAGGTTGTCGGCCATACGCAGCGTGCGCTGCTCGCGGTCGGCGAGAAAGCCGGCAAGCGTCCTTGTGAGCTCTGGGTCGTTGTGGTCGATCAGGTAGCCGAGGATGTGCAGTTCGCGCGCCGGGTGGGCGGGCACTCCATCTCCGCCGTCGTCGATCGCGGAGATCTCGATCGCCGGCACGATGGCGATGCCGTGCTCGGCGCCGGCCTGGAGGGCCTCGTCCACGCCCGCAACCGTGTCGTGGTCGCTCAGCGCAAGCAGTTGCACTCCGGCCTGCGCGGCTCTTGCCACGACTTCGGCCGGCTCGAGCACGCCGTCGGAGCGCGTGGAGTGCGACTGCAGGTCAAATCGCGGTGTCTGCGGATGAGCTGGCTCGGGCACGAACGCAGACTATGCGATTGTCAGGGCCCGCGCCTACGCTGCGCGTGGAGCGCATCCGTTGGAACGCGTGCCTTTGAGATGTAGGATATCTTCCGTCTCCTTATCACATCTATCGAGCTCCAGTGACGGCTCGACGAACGGCGTGACACGCTTCGCAACGATTCTCCGTAGCGCCTTGACCGAGGCGTGGTAGCGCTCGGCTGGGCCCGCAAGTGTTTCGCCTCGCTCTGAGTGCTCGCGTAGGCAGCCATGTGCCTCCTCGGTCTCCACGGCGCGGGCTGTCGCTTCGTCCCACATCGCCTCCAGGTAGGCAAGCGCTGCCCCGACCTCCTCCTCTGGGATCTGCTCGGGCTCTTCCAGATGGCGCAGTACCGGGAGCACCTCCCGGTGCAGCCAGTTCTGCTCGGCGTCTGCGCGCAGCAGCAGGCCGATGTCTGATGGCAGGAGAGAATCTAATGATCTGGACATGAGTGTGTGGCCGTATGGGGGATCTGGCCTATTCATGCCTTCGACTCGGGTCTAGCTTGGCTTTAGGCAGATGGCCGCACATTCCACGTTTTTCTCCTGGCCCCGCCTTTGATGGGCGCAATGCTCAAACACTCGGCCAACTCTTGCCGATCCCGTAACCCGGCCATCTCCTAAAGATGCCCCCCGTCGTGGGCCGATGCTTGAGCTAGATGCCGACCGTTCACGGCCACATCCTGCGATTGCCCAAACGCCCCGATCCCGCGGCACGCCTACCCGGCCAGCACGCGCGCGCGACGTTCCTGAGACTGCGCCTACGCACGCTTGTGACGCTCGGCGTCCTGGCCGTTCTCACGACCGTCTTCGGGAAGTCCTTCGGCTTGCACAGCCCGCTGTTCATCGGCTCTGAGCTCGCTCTGCTGATCACGATGTTCGTCGTCTCGCGCTACGTGCTGCCGCTGGTGGAGCGCCACGACCGCGGCGCCGCCGGCGAGGAGCACGTCGGCGGCCTGCTCGACGAGCTCTCGCGGGACGGCTGGCGCGTCATCCACGACGCGAGCTTCGACTACGGCAACGTCGATCACATCGTGATCGGGACGCAGGGGGTGTTCACGGTCGAGACCAAGAGCCGCCAGGGGGACATCCGCGTGCGCACGATCCACGGTGGGATTCTGCGCCAGGCCCAGGAGCAGCGCGAGACGCTCGAGCGCATAACCGGCGAGCAGGTGGAGCCGCTGGTGGTCTTCAGCCGCGCCTGGGTCGACAAACCGTTGGCCCGTCGCCGCGGCGTGCGCGTCATACCCGCGCGCATGCTGCTTGCCTATCTCAGGCGCCACGCGCAGACGCTCACGCCCGAGCAGGTCGAGCGGGCTCACCTCGGCGTCGTGGCCGCTCTTGCGGAGGGTGAGCCGCAGCCCGATAGGCTTCTCGGGTGGCCACCGCCGTCGCGCAGCCGTTCGTAGAGCCAGCAGAGCCTCTCGCCGAACCCCCCGCCGAGGCGCTCCCGCGCGGGCCGCGCCTGTCCCCGTTTGCCCTGACGGTGATCTGGTCGCTAGCGCCCGGCTGGGTGATGGACCAGTGCGTGCGGCGCCTCGGCGACAGCTTCACGCTCACGTTTTTCCCGAGCGGTCGCAAACTGGTGATGGTCAGCGATCCCGAGGCGGTCAAGACGGTCTTCACCGCTCCGCCCGAGGTGGCGCCCTCGGCGGCGGGTGCCTCGCCGATCGCCTCGATCATGGGGCCGAGCTCTGTGATCACGCTGGTCGGCCCTGAGCACATGCGCCAACGCAAGCTGCTGCTGCCGCCCTTCCACGGCGAGCGCATGCGCGAGTACGCGGACGTGATCGTGCAGGCCACGCGGCGCTCGATGGCCGAATGGCCGCTCGACGAGCCGATGAAGCTGAGCGAGCGCACGCGCTCGATCACGCTCGAGGTGATTCTGCGCGCCGTCTTCGGCGTGGAGGCCTCGCGCATGGATACGCTGCGCGACGCGATCGCGGGGCTGATCAGGCCGACGCAGTTCCCGGCGCTGCTGTTGTTCGCGCTGCGCGGCCCGAGCCTCGATCGTCCCGGCGGCTCGATCGGGCGTGCGCTCGACCATCTCGACGAGGTCATCTACGCCGAGATCTCGAGACGCCGCGCCCAGGAGGACCTGGGGGAGCGCGCCGACATCCTCTCGCTGCTGTTGCTCGCACGCGACGAGGACGGCCAGGCGATGACCGACCAGGAGTTGCGCGATGAGCTCGTCACTTTGCTGCTCGCGGGCCATGAGACCACAGCCACCTCGGTTGCCTGGGCGATAGAGCGGCTCGTGCGCCATCCCGACAAGCTCGCGCGCCTCGTCGCCGAGATCGATGCGCTATCGGCGTCCCCTGACCGGGACGCCCTGAATAGCCCAAACGAGCAGGCTAGCGATTCCCCGTCGTCGCGCGGGACGGGTGGTGATGAGTACATGCAGGCCGTGATCTCCGAGACGTTGCGCGTACGGCCAGTCGTGCCGTTGGTGGTGCGAGTGTTGCAGGCGCCTTTGCGGGTTGGCGCCCGCGAACTGCCCGCCGGCACTCGCGTTGTGCCCTCGATCTACCTCACCAATCGCAATCCGAGTGTCTATGACTCGCCGGAGGAGTTTCGTCCCGAGCGCTTTTTGGAGCGGGCACCGGAGACGTTCTCTTGGATCCCGTTCGGTGGTGGCATCCGCCGCTGCATCGGCGCGTCGTTTGCGACTTTGGAGATGAAGCTGATCCTCCAGACGATGCTGGGCGAGCTGGCGCCGAGCTTGCCTGCGCGCGGCGGGCGGCTGTTCCGCCGGGGTGAGTGGAGCCAGCGGCGCGCGATCACGCTCGTGCCCGCCGGCGGTGCGCGCGTGGTCTGGCGTCGGCGCTAGCTCTTTTTTGCACGATGCCCCCGCGCGCGCGGGGGCATCGTGCATTTTGAAGGTCAGACGTCGCGCATCTGCGAGCCATGTGTCCTCATGTCGGGTGCCTGCGCCAAGTACCGCCCGCAGTGAGGGGTAGCTTTGTGGGGTGCTCCAATCGAGCCTCATAGAGGCGTCCCCTTCCAAAGGGTCGGTAACCCCAGAGCAGTTGCTCGGGCGCTTTGGCCTGGAGTTCTTCAGGCCGGGCCAGCGCGAGGCGGTGCAAGCCGCGCTTGAGGGCCGTGACAGCCTTGTGGTGATGCCTACCGGCGGGGGCAAGTCGCTCTGCTATCAGCTGCCCGCGCTCGCCGGTGAGGCGCTCGTGGTGGTTGTGAGCCCGTTGATCGCGCTAATGGCGGATCAGCTTGGGCGTCTGCAACAGGCCGGTGTGAACGCGGCGATGTTGGCCTCGGGGATGGCCGAGGGACACAATGCTCAGGCGCTGCGCTCGATCTCCTCGGGCGAGGCGCGGCTCGTGCTGGCGGCACCCGAGCGCTTTGCCTCACGCGGCTTTCGCCAGACGCTCGCTACGCGCGAGGTAGGGCTGTTCGTCGTCGACGAGGCCCACTGTGTGGCCGAGTGGGGACACGACTTCAGGCCCGACTACCTGCGCTTGCACGACGCCATCGAGGCGCTCGGCCGTCCCGCGGTGATGGCTACCACCGCAACCGCCACTCCACGCGTGGCCGAGGAGATCGCCGCTCGCCTCGGTTTGCGCGATTGGCTGGCCGTGCGTTCCGGCTTTGACCGTCCCAACCTGACATTCGACGTGGTGGCGCTGGAGGGCAAGGGGGCCGTGGCGCGCAAGCGAGCCACGCTGCTGTACGCGCTCGAGCGCGACGATGCGCGACCGGCGATCGTGTATTGCGGCACGCGCAAGGACACCAACGAGGTCACCGCGCTGCTGCGCGAGCATGGGCTTGACGCGGTCTCCTACCACGCCGGCATGTCTCCCGATGCGCGCCGCGCCAGCCAGGAGGCATTCATGGGCGGCAGTGCGCAGGTCGTGGTTGCCACCAACGCCTTTGGCATGGGCGTCGACAAGGCCGATGTGCGCACGGTCGTCCACTGGGCGGTGCCAACCAGTCTCGAGGCCTACTATCAGGAGGCGGGCCGCGGGGGGCGTGACGGACAACCAGGACGCGCATTGCTGCTCGCCTCGCGCATGGATCTTGGGCGGCTGATCAGGTTCATCAACGAGCGCGAAACCACGGTTGAGGACGTCAAGCGCTACGTCAACAGTCTGCGCATGCGTGCTGTGGATGGGATTGCCACGATCGGTCACGGCGAGCTTGGGGGCGCGGGCGAGCGCGAACGTGTGCTGCTGTCGATAGCCGAGCGAGCCGACGCGGTGGAGTTGCAGCCCGGTGGCCCCAACGGACTGTTGGTGAGGCTCACCGGCGAAGGCTCGCCGCGCAAGGCCTACGCGGCGATCAAGGCGGCCAAAGACCGCGGCTGGGAGGCTTACCGCTCGATCGAGCGCTTCATCTCGAGCGCCGAGACCTGCCGTCGCCGTCAGATCCTCGACCATTTCGGCGACAGGGAGCCGTGCGCGGCCGAAGTTCGCTGCTGTGACGTCTGCGAGCCCGACGCGATGCTGGTGGAGGCGTCATTGGCGCCGGTGACACGCAGCGCTCGTCGTGGTCGCGCGGCGGAGGGCGGGAAGGGAGCACGGCCCCGCGGCAACGGGACGAGCGCTGACGGGGCCGCAAAAGGCCACGACGCAGCGGAGGAGATCGAGCTCGATCCGGTGGACGAAAGCGCGTTTGAGAAGCTCAAGGCATGGCGTATGGAGCGCAGCGAAGGCAAGCCCGCCTACACGGTGGCCGCCAACGCGGCACTGGAAGGGGCGCTACGCGCGAAGCCGGCGACCCTCGAGCAGCTGATCGAGGTGAAGGGGATCGGGCCGGCATTCTGTGAGCGTCACGGCGAGTCCCTGCTGCAAGTCCTCGCGGAGCTCTAACGAGCTTGCGCGCCGATCTGCCGTCGCGCCCGCCGGAGGGAACCGATACCCGCCGACGTCGCTAGCATCCATAGCCGCGCCGACGTAGCTCAGCTGGTAGAGCACTTCACTCGTAATGAAGGGGTCCGGGGTTCGAGTCCCCGCGTCGGCTTCACACTGAGCGCCCCAGGAGGCGCTTCCTTTTTGAGGTATAGCGCCAAAACTGCCTCCTGAACAGGTGGTGTTCTATGGACGGCCACCGGACAAGCGCGGCCAACTACGGACAAGAAGGATAGCGATTCGCTGCACCGTGGCTGCAAAATCTGCCGAGCCCCCGCCCCTTTTCGAGCGTCGGACAGCATGCGCGACGATTTGCGCGGATGAGGTAGCAGACCCCAGCAAGGGGTGCAACTCACGTCTCGGAGCGACCGGTCGAGACGCGATCATCGACTCGATGGAGTTGAACTGTCATGAGTAGCCACGACTCCGCACAGCCCAACGACGAGCCGATGTCGCAGCGGCCCCTGCTGGGGCTGAGCGGTCGTGCTCGCGACGTGCTCGCGGTCCTCGCGAGGGAGGACGAGGAGGCCCGTGCGCTCTACGAAAGCGCGCTCAGGGTACTCGACGATCGTGAGAACCCCCGGCGTGTTCGTCTCGCTGCCTGCGGCCTGCGCGAGCTGCTTGACGCCTTCCACGAGGAGAAGAAGGGCGGTAGCTTGGGCGATCGTGTGAAACGACTCAGTGACGAATGGGACGAGGCAAAGCGCTCGCCCGGGATAGCCGAGGGAACGTTTGGCTCAGGTTTTGTCCAGTCCCTCGAATCCTTTTTTGTCGAGTACAAGAAGGACTACCCGGGTCGAAAGCGGCAGGCGAGCGACACCATCGAGCGGCGCGACCCGGCGCAACGCACGCCGCAGCCCGCTGTGCGTGATGCCCGCGGGCGAGACTGGATGACTCTCAGCGGCTACTTCAGCAACGTTCTTCACGGCAAGATTCGCCCAACCGAGGCGGAGTTCCGGGCACAACTGGAGGCGCTTGAGAGCTTCCTGCTTGACTGGCTCCGGCCCATGACCTTTGATGATCTCAGTGACATGGACGACCTGATCGCGGAAGGGCCTCCTGGTGTCTGACACGGACCTCAAGAGCATCGCCGCGCGGATTCGGAAGAGCCCGGCGAGCCACGAGTACTTCTTTGAGCAGCTGAATGATCCTGTGTGGCTGAGGAGCCTCACTGCGATGGGGTTTTTCAAAGATGCACCAGAACCCGTACGCAGCGAAGAATGGGTGAGCTACCCGGCTTGGTCGGAGTCTCGCTATCTCGTTCGCGTCGGCGCGCAGGCGCCTGACGAAGTTCTGAAGCTGGCGCGCAAAATCCGGCCAACAGAAAATCCGCGCGTCCACCAAAACATCTTGGAAATCGCCGCGCAACTGCCGGAGGCGATGGCGGCGGAGCTGGCTCGCATGGAGGCCAAGTGGCTTCGCACCTACACCGGCCACATCGTGGGGATCCCATCCGCTGCGGTGCCGTTGCTCACACACCTGGCCGGCGAGGGGCAGGCCAAGACGGCGTTTGAGTTGGCCGGCGCGCTGTTGGCGATCACGCCAACGGGGAGACCGTGGAGCGGTCGGGACGCTGCGTTGGCTCGGATGAGCGAATACGAGTACGCCCAAGTCATCAACGGCTCCTGGCCGGCGCTGATCCAGGCCGATCCTCGCAGGGCTCTGAGCTTTCTTTGCGATCTCCTAGCGGAGGTGGTCCACGCGGGCGACGAGGACGGCGACGACACTGACCTCACGAATATTTGGCGCCGCGCCATTGAGGACCACGCACAGAACGTTAGTCACAGCTTGCTCGACACGCTCGTGGACGCGGTGCGTGACTACTCGCTCGCGGTAGTGCAGTCGCCCGGCGGTTGGCAGATAGCGATGGCGGTTCTGAAGGCGCGGCCCGAGCCTGTGTTCCGCCGGATCGCTCTACACCTCTTGCGCGTTGAGGGGTCAGCCGAGGACATCGCAGCGGCGCTCGCGGACCACACTCTCGCATATGAGCTGGACTATTGGCACGAGTATGGCGAGCTGCTGCGTGATCGGTTCACCGACCTGGCTGACGAGCAGCGAGAGGAGGTGCTTGCGACGCTCGCTCGGGGTCCCGAAGCCGAGATGACGCCCTGGAGGGAGGAGCGAGGCGACACGACCGATGACCTCCAGCGCACCGACCGAATATGTCGGGTGGAGCGCTATGTGCTCATCGCCGAGCACCTGACGGGCGAACAGCTACGGGAGTACGAGGTGCTGCGCGAGGAGTTCGGCGAGCGGGAACATCCGACATTCCTTATGTACACGGGCTCGTGGACCGGCCCGACCTCCCCGTATTCCGAGGCCGATCTCACCGAGCTTGACCCTGAGCAGCTTGTGGAGAAGCTGCGTGGCTGGCAGCCGGGGGCAGACCCACAGGCGCTCTCGCCCGAGGGCCTGGGACGGACCGTCCAGGGTGTTGTCGCCGCGAGGCCCACCGACTTCGCCAACGCTGCTAACGAGTTCATTGGGCTCGATGCGACCTACGTCCGTGGCCTGCTCGCCGGACTGACGGACGCCTTGCGTGCGGATAAGCCGTTCGCCTGGCGACCCGTCCTCGAGCTGAGCGCATGGGTACTGGAGCAGACGACCACTGACGATAAGGGCACCGCGTACATGGAGCGTGATCCGCACTGGGGATGGGCACGCAAACAGGTAGCATCGCTGCTCTCGCAGGCTTTCGGGGAGGGTCCGGCGGAAGCTCCGCAGTCCGAACGCGACACAATTTGGTGCCTACTCGCGGTCCTGACTGACGACCCCGACCCAGCGCCTGCGCAGGAAACGCGAAACAACGGCGAGGGCATGGACCCGGCGACGCTGGCGATCAACACGACACGGGGCGAGGCGATGCACGCTGTGGTGCGCTACGTGCTCTGGGTAGAGCGAGCGTTGGGCGACGGGGCACGAGCGGCGGGACTCGGGTTTGCGCCCGAGGCGAAGGCCGTGCTGGAACGCCATCTCGATGTTGTCGTCGACCCCTCACTCGCGATCCGCGCCGTCTACGGTCAATGGTTCCCTCAGTTCGTGCGCCTAGACGCCGACTGGGCACGCCAGCTAGCCCCGCTTGTATTTCCGACGACACCGGATCTCAGCGCACAGTTCGACGCCGCCTGGAACGCGTACGTAATGTTCAACAGCCCGTACACCGACGTATTCGCTGTGCTGCGCGAGGCATACGCCCAAGCCGTGGAGAAAACCAACGAGGGAGAGAACACTCCGCCCCGATCCGATAGTCCCGAAGAACGTCTTGGCAACCACCTCATCACATATCGAGTTCTCGGGGCAATGTCCGACGACGGGGATGACGACCTTTTCGGGGTGTACTGGCGGGCAGCAGGGTCGGAGCTGCGCAAGCAGGTTCTCACGCAAGCGGGGTGGTCATTGGAGCGAAGTCCCAAGCTTGATGCTGCGATCGGGGAGCGCTTCATGGTGTTGTGGGGCTGGGTTTTTGCCGAGACGAGCGCAAGAGATCCAGGCGCTCTTGCTGGCTTTGGTGCATGGTTGGGAGCGCCGACGCTGGACGGCGGATGGCTTCTGCGGCAGGCGCAAGCGGTGCTTAATCTCGGAGTTCACCTGAACCCCAATTTCGTCGTCTACCGGGCGCTTCCGCGCCTTGCTTCTGAACATCCCCGCGAGGCAGTCGCGGTCCTGCGCGGGATGGTGCTGACTGACGACCAAGGGTGGTCGCTGCAAGGAGCCACAGACGAGACTCGGGACGCGTTGCGCCTCGTCTTGGCAAGCGACGACGAGGACACAAGGAGCGACGCCCAGCAGCTTGTGCATCTGCTCGGTGCGCGCGGGATGACCGAGTTTCGGGACCTGGTCTCTGACGACTAACAACGATGCGATGACGACCCACGATACGAGCACCGATAAGGTGAGCAACAACGTCGCTTTGCCAATCCCAACGGCTGGGGTAGATAATCGCGTGGCTCTAGCAATGGGCGTGCAAGCTGCTCCCGGAGCCTACGCGGTGCTACTTGGCAGCGGGATCTCACGAGCTGCAAATGTGCCAACCGCGTGGGAGGTGGTGCAGGACCTCATCCGCAAGGTCGCAGCTGCCGAGAACGCCGACCTCGGCAGCTTTGACGACGCTCCGGAGCGCTGGTGGGAACAGCAAGGCCGCGGAGAACCTAGGTACGACACGCTGCTGGAGCGGTTGGCTTCGACCGAAGCCGCCAGACAACGCCTGCTCGCTGGGTATTTCGAGTCGGCCGAGCCTACAACGGCACATCACGAGCTAGCACGGCACGTCGCAGCTGGTCGGGTGCGCTTGATTTTGACTACAAACCTCGATCGGCTAATGGAGCGGGCACTAGACCAGGCCGGCGTTGTGCCGCAGGTGATCGCTGCGGCCGAGCAGTTAAAGCGATGATGCCGTTGCCACACGCACCCGCAACGGTGGTCAAGTTGCACGGTGACTACCGAATGCTCGACTCGCGCAACACGACTGAAGAGCTCGCGCACTACCCGCCGGAGTGGGAAGCACTGCTTGCCCGCATCTTCGAGGAGTACGGCCTCGTCACGATCGGATGGTCGGGCGAGTACGACACAGCTCTCGTAAACGCGCTTGAATCTGCCCCACGCCACGCCTTTCCCTGCTTCTGGGTCTCCTACAACAACGAGCTTTCCGAAACCGCGAAGAGAGTCATCGGATTGCGACACGCGGCCGTCATCGACAGCGCCGGCGCGGACGAGTTTCTGGTTGACCTCGGACAGCGGATCGCCCGTCTCGACCAAGCTGCTGCGCGCCGAAGGCGCCCCCAAAGGTTGCTTCTGTTCCCGATCCATTTGCAGGAATCCAACTCCCCAGAGCCCGGCTGGGCAATCAATCCACTTCTCCAAGTTCGTGTTGTTGCGCTCGCCGGTCCAGTCCAGCTAGGAGAGTCACCCGGCATAGGCCCGGAGCAACGAGACGCTCTTTGTGAGCGACTTAGACACGCATCCGCAACCCACCGTGTGCGCGCTCTCTCCGGGGTACCAGCGGCGCACGCGACCGAACTGTCCGCCGGCTGCGAGTTGCCCGAAGCAACGTCGCCGGGAGACTGGCATCCCACCCCGATTCCATTCCAGTCAAGCGGCCTTGCGTCCTATCGCCTTGGTGGAGATGGCGAGGCCGGCGTATCAGCGCTCGTTCGGGTGGAACTACCGACGAGGACTAATGCTGTGACCTTTACCGCCGACTGCGGCCTTTCAGTTGAGCGGAGACTCCATCTCTTTGAGGTGGCCTTGCTTCTACGTGACTACTTGGTGCTGGCAAGCGGTCCGATGTTCGATGCCGTCGCCGACGTACTACCCACGGACGCCGAGATTTACCAAGCTCAGCTATACGTTGCCGCGCCAGGCCATCTGGAAACTAACGGAGGGCAGCGAGAGAACGACCTTTCCAAGCGCCTCGACCTCACACCGCTAGGGAAGACCGACCAGCCGCCAACCAAAATGCTGAGATACGCCGTCGGGATCGTTGGCCCCCTCATCGAGCGCGACGCATCCGAGATCGTGGTCGAAGCGATCAGACAAACAGCTCTCGACCGGGGCTACCTTGATCCGAGGAACGGCGTCACGGCGCTGCGCGCCCAGATGGGCCTACCGGCGGCCGCTCCCCTCTGAGGCGCCCAGACCCCGTGCATTTGCATTCGATCCTGAGTGATCGTCCGGCGCCGGAGTCGTTATTGTCAGGATGTCGTCAAGGTCACCGCGTTTCACCTGATCGATCAGTTTCTTGAGGGTCAGAACAACGGCGGTGCGGTCCTCGTCAATATCGCCCGTTAGCATCCATTTGCCGCCGAAGCCTCGCCCAAGGTGTGGACCAAGTTTGCTCTCTCGTCGCACGCCGACGCCTACTGAGGGTGGTTCCTCGGAAAACATGGCTGCTGGGACATCCTGCGGATGCAGCGGCGAGGAGTTGCCTTGGTCATCGATGGCGAGGCGACGGAACGAGCCGTCGTCCTCTTGGAACTCCACGACCGTGCGACCGTCGGATAGCTGACGGGTCGTAGGCTCGCTGGAAACACGCACAGATGAGTAGACCCACAAGTCCCGCAGTGGAACCACGGCATGATGGAAGCCATCCTCGCCCTTCCAAGACTGAACGTTGTGGATCGCGACGCCTGTCGCCTTGTCAACGAGGTCCATCACAAATCGGTCACCTTGGCGTCTGACGATCACATCGAGTGCCTCACGGTCGAGAGGCTCGCCGGCGAGCCTCCATTGCGGGTCCGCAGGACCGTCCTTGAGCTCGATAACGGCGTTCTCCCCGTACTGTGTAATCAAGCTCTTGAGGAAAGCCCGGGCGAGGTTGTCGGCTCGAATCTGATTGAGCAATCCTGAGTCATCTTCGCGGAGTACGGCCATTCCGCAGCGAAGTACGTCGGTGCGACTGCAAACAAGTCTGTCCGCGAGTCGGTCCAGTTGGGCGCGCTCGCGCGATGTGAGTCGGAAAGTTGTAGTCGGTGTAGGCATCAGTTAATGGTAGCACGGTGCTGTAGCTACAGCTAGTAGCACCGTGATGTGGCTCGCTGCTGGATCTGGCCAGCGAGGTCCGCCCGCTACCGATGAATCGGCCCGCGGGTATGCGATGTGATCGAGGTAGGGCTCGGTGGCGTAGCGGGCGAACTCGTTGTGTTGCTCGGCGTAGCGAGGGGTCCGTGGTTGTCGGCTTGGTCAAAGGTCCTCTGGGCCGGAAAACCTCTCCTTCCTAGGCTAAACGTACTACCAATCGGCGGTTAGTAGTACGTTTATGTAGTGAGTAGCTTCCGTGATCTGTCCCGCCACTTCGGTGGAATACCGCCCGCTACCGTGACTTCGCTGACCACGATCGCGGAGGCCCGGGGACGGGCCGAGCTCTACCGTCAGCAGAACCCGTCCGGCCTTGAGACGCTGCGCCAGGTCGCATTGATCCAGAGCACCGAGGCATCGAACGCGATCGAGAACATCCATGCCCCACTAGCCCGTATCGAAGCGCTCGTCGCGGAGAAGACGAAGCCGATGAATCGCTCCGAGCAGGAGATCGCCGGCTACCGAGACGTACTCGCGACGATCCACGCCAACGGCCCCAGCATCCCATTCGAGCCGCGCTATATCGAGCAGCTTCACGGCTACCTCTACAAGTACGTCGGTACCCGCGACGCTGGCCACTGGAAGGGACTGGATAACGAGGTTGAAGAAAAACTCCCTGACGGCACGAGAATCGTGCGCTTCAAGCCTGTCTCCGCCGCCCTGACACCCCGGGCGATGCAGGGTCTCCACGACGAGTTCCGCCGCGCGCTCGACGCCGGACTCTACGAGCCGTTGCTTCTCTGCGCTGCATACATACTGGACTTCACTGTGATCCACCCGTTCCGCGATGGCAATGGCCGGATGTCGCGTCTAATCACTCTCTGGCTGCTGTACATCGTCGGGCACGATGTCGGGCGCTACATCAGTCTCGAGAAGATCATCGACGCGAGCAAGGAGACCTACTACGAGGCTCTTGGCCAGTCCACTGCGGGCTGGCACGAGGGCGAGCACGACCTTCGGCCGTGGACGGACTACTTTCTGGGGATCCTGATCGCTGCGTACGGGGAGTTCGAGGGTCGTACCGGCGCGCTCGGCGGCCGCGGCTCGAAGAAGGCGCTGATCACGACCTTCATCGACTCGCTGATGGTCGCCGAGTTCACGATCGCCGATGTCCGGCAAGCAGCGCCTGGAGTCAGCGACGGCTACATCAACAAGCTGCTCGGTGAGCTCAAGAAGGCCGGCAAGATCGAACCGCTCGGCACTGGTCGCGGGGCCAGTTGGCGCCGGCTGGCTGGTGACTGACTGGGAGTCAAGCCGCCCCGACGAAACCCGCTCCTTCTTGCATAAACGTACTACTAAGGATGAGATAGAGCAGATTACTGCCTGCACACGAACGCTAACGATGTTTCGTAAAGATCATCTGCCGCTTGCGCGAGGCGATGGATCTCGCCGAGCTTTGAGCCACACAGAGAGGATGCGCCGAGGACGTCTAGGTTCAGGGGCCGCACCAGCGCGCGACGTCTGCTCGAGCGAGTAAAGCTCCGCATGTGCGGCGCGTGCTGCGCGCCACTCGACGTCTGCGGGTCTTGGTCCTTGTCGGCGGAGGTCTTCGATGGCGTAGGCGTAGTGATCGCTGAGCATCCGCAGGCTGGTGCCGCACTCGCTGGCGACGGTTTGAGGATCCTCGGCGCGAAGCCGTAGGGAGATACCACCGCGGCGCAGCGCGTAGGGCGTCGCGCCGAGAATCGCGACGAACTCAGGGCGCTGCGCAGCTTGCTTGACGGCAGGGGTGAAGGAGCTTGCGCCCCACGAGCGGGCCTGGCGGTTGCTGAGGTGACAGGCGCCGGTAGAGGGCTCGCGAATGCCGTACTGGGGGCCGCCGAGGTCACCGGGGATGATGAAGTCGCAGTCGCGGACTGGATGTCCTGCGTGTCCGAGCGCTACCCGCCACCCGGATAGATCTTCCTGCAGGAGGCTCGGGATCGCGGTGCGTCGTTCCGTGCTGTGTTCGGTCTTGCCCCATTCCTCCAGATGCCCGCAAGAGAGGACCTCGCGCACCCACGCGAACTCGCCGGCAAGGAATGCCCAGCGAAGCCCCCAGACCTCCTGGTTGCGCGCGCACAACCCGTACTACAGACTCACGACCATGGCGTCGCGCTGGGCGAGGATCTCCCCGCGCGACTGAACCCTGAGAAGCATCTGAGCACGGATCGCCTCCACGGCCTGCGGGGAGAGCGCCCAACTGGCGACGCCCAGCCCCCGGCGGCGCCCGACCGGGGCATAGCCGGTGCCGCCACGATGCATCGAGCGGCGTCGGTTCACGCGCTGCTCAGTGGCCAGCCCACAGCCGTTGGTCTGGATCTCCGGCACCATCTGCGACGCGGCGGCCCAACTCAGCGCCGCTGAGAGCACGCTCCACGCCTTGTCTCGGGTTGGCTTGGGTACGCCCGCGATCAACATATCCTCGCGCCACGCCCTCGGCGCCAGCGGCTCGTTGAAGCGGGCCGCAGGCGCAGACGCGACCTTCACCGCGTAGTCAGGTGCCCGGCGTGTCCCGCCTTGCGGTCGCTCGCGTGCCTTGCCGAGCAGGTGAAGCCCGATCACCTGCTCGTAGCGTTCATAGGTGGAGGGCGCAAGGCCACCCTCATTGTGGGGGTGGGCGTTGACGGCTAGATAGAGCTCGAGCACGGCGGCGATCGTGCGGGCCTCCGCGGCATTGATCTCCTTCGCGTCGAGGTCCAGCAGAAACCGCCGCAGACTCTCGCGGCCTCGGCGCTCGGCCGTGATGTAGTCGTCCATGAAGGGGTCCGGGGTTCGAGTCCCCGCGTCGGCTTGCACGGGATGCCCTATGGACACTGGGGTTTAGGCGGATTCGGGCTTGGGCTGGCGTAGCTACGAATAGGCTCCAATAGGCCAGTTTCCGCTCCGGCCGGTAGCAAATTGGTAGCACGAACCGGGCGACCACATCCAGCTACGGTGCGCGCCCCTGTCCTGTCGTGTTCCTCCGGTGAGGTTAGAATCCTGCCCCCGCCATGTCTCTAAGCGCCGAGGGGACAGCGGATTCCAGGCGCGGAAGGGTCGGCCAACGCTAGGCCGGGACTGTGGTTTTCGAGCGGCGTTCCGATGGTCTGACAGGGCCTCGCGGCGCTGATCTGGTTTCGAGCAGGAGCATCGTCGGGCTACGGCTTGCGACGTGGACGCGATGCTGCGTCGCGACGACATCGCTGCCCTGGTAACTCTGCTCTGCGTTCTCAACGTCGCGGGCGTGGGAGTATTGGTGCGGGACGTCGGGCAAACATCGGCATTACACCACGACGCCCGGAAGGCGGCACGAAAATGGACACGCCTCGGATGCGCCCGTCGCCGGTCGGCGGCGCGATCCGAACATGCGGGTCACCCGGCCACGTAGTGAGCATGATGTCGGTTAGTGCAATCCGCATCCCCGAATCGGGAAGCGTGGCTGTCTTGTCGAAGGCGATGAGAGCGTCGTTCGAGCCGGGGATTCGGAAATCCTTTGGGATCATCCACGGATGGATGTTGCGCCCGGATAGCCTGTCAGTTGACAGGCCGAAGGTCCTGGCCTTGGTGGCGAATACCTCGGCCATGGTCGTCTCGGCACCGTAGGTGACCTCAGACGAGTACTCCCTGCCTATAGTCGCACATGTCACAGGTACGAATGTTGTGTGCTTGGGGATGAAGTCATGGATCCCCCTAGAGCCAAGATCAATCATCACGGCATTGCGCGGCTCATACGCAGACTCGTACTTCGATACCAGATCAGCGGCCAGGGGACGAGGCTTGAAGTTCGTGAAGTTAGAGGCATATCGCCTCCCCAGCAGCAACCCATAGTAGTGAGCAGTAAGAAGCCGCACCATCATGTAGAACTGCTCCTCTACGTCAGAGTCACCAGAAAAGATCTTAGTTGGCTGGCCGGTAGTCACAGCGTGATGCACTGCCAGGAATGCAAGTACCTCGTCGGTGTGCTCTGGGCTTGCGACCTTCGTGTTGAGGCGCAATGTGCGTTCGCCTGCGAAGTTCTGTAGCTTCATCTTCAAGTCAGTCATCTCGCTACTCGTAGGCTCGCGTGCGTGCTGTAGCTTGAAGTGCTCGACCGCCGATGAGAGCAAGTATCGACGGTAGCTGAGAAGGCTCACATAATATTTGAAGGACTTGAGTCCAGGGTCGTCGTCGGGGTCGGGATGTAGAACAATTGCATGATGCTTGGCGCTGATGGCGGCACGTAGCGGATGTGCAGGGTTCCGCTGTAGGAACGGAATCAACTCCTTCGTCACTCGCCCAGTGAGATGCACTCGCCCCGGCACCGATAGCAACTCCTCCCACCACTCGTCAGGCAGCCACGTCAGGTTCGTGTCGATGAACAAGGCGTGGTCAGCGTGCTCCGCAAGGTTCTCAGTCAGCTCTGCAACATCCGTCTGCGTTCACTCGCCACAGCTTCGCTTCGCTCATGTGCCACGAGCAGCGCAACCCGTTGGAGATCGCCGACATGATGGGCCACGGTCCCCAAGTCCTCTTCTCAACATACGCCCACGTAATCGCGGAGCTTCGAGGTGCATCCCCCATCAGTACCGACGAGCAGATCTGCGCCGCTCGATCCGGTCTTTAGCGGTCGTAGGCACCGCCACGGGGCTTGACGGCAGTCACGACGATTACGCGGTCCTCTTGGTTTAGGGCGATGATGGCTCGCCAGTCACCGACGCGCAGACGCCATTCGCCTGGTCGGCCCTTGAGGCTGCGCACATCTCCGGCGGGTAGTCGTTCAATCGCTGTGAGGATGCGCTCCCGTTCGTTGCGTGGGAACTTGCGCAGGGTCTTCGCGGCGGCGGGTGCAACCACCGCGTCCCACGACGGCAGTTCAGGCGTCAGCTTCGGACTCCGCGCGCAGCTCGGCTACGTTGATCGTCTCGCCTCGCTGGTAGGCCGTCCAGCCCTCCTCGGATGCTGCGCGATCCTCCCCGGTGTAGGGCTCGTCGTCAAACGGGGCTGCCTCAAGGGTCGCCACCACTGGGTCTTTGGCACGTATCAACAACACCCCGGCAGCGTCCACGCTCTCCTCGGGTAGCTCGTCAACAAGGCGGTGTAGCTCGGCTCGCGTCATGGTCTAAACGTAGCATCGGAGCGCCCTGCCGATAAGGGGTCCGAGCCTCGTCACGATGGCTTTGGGTCCTCCCTTGAGCTTCGAGCACTGGTAGCACGTTGGTAGCACGCAGAGAGGTGTTCCGGGCAGAAGATGGCTTGAACAAGCCAGATCCAGTCTCCCGAACCAGATCACTCGTAATGAAGGGGTCCGGGGTTCGAGTCCCCGCGTCGGCTCTCTACAAAAGCCCGTAGATACTGGACTCTACGCTGGTTTGGCCCGTCCGCCATCGCCTCCTGGTCGGCCCAAATAGGCTGTATTTTGCTGAAACTGGTAGCAAGATTGAAGGCTGCTGTCCGCGTCTACTCCGTGCGTGGTGCTGAAGGGCCAAGGAAGGCTTCGATGGCTGTCCACGCGGCGCTGTGTGTCAAGGGTCCGAGGCGGAGGGTCCAGTCGTCGCCAAGCTCCTGGCGGATTGACGCCCGAAGGCTCGCGGCCTGAAGGTGCTGTCGCTGGGCTTCGGCTCGTTCGAAGCCCGTGGTGCCGTGATAGGTGGCGTCAAGGCCGTAGCGTTCGCCCTCAACGGGCCAGACCGAGAGGCGGTCGGGGGCAAGTAAGGGTTTGGTCCCGACGGGTACGGCCACATAGCTCTCCTCGGAACATGGGCGGCCTAGCTTGAGTCGGCAAGCCTGGGATAGGTGAGCCTGTCCGGGGCCAATCGAAGTGGGCATTTCTAAACGGAGTAGATGCAGAGACTATAACTGGCACCGTTAGGGCGTTTATCGGGAATCGACTTGGTGATACGGATCCGTTTGTAAACGGGGTCGTGGTGAAAAAGGAAGAAAGCTTCCACCCGAATTGCCTTGGACACATCGCCTTGGCTAAAAAGATATTGCGGAGCTTGGGGCAGAAAGAACCAGGAGGGTGGGCCTGCTGATAGATGCCGACCTGACTCGTTTGAGAGGCGTTGGCCCTGTGTCTTAGTAAACGGTTTGGTCTGAAGTGCAACAGCGATGCTTTAGTGCCATGCCCACCAACGTGACTGTCGGGCACTCCCCGTGCGCCGCGTCCAGATCGCGGAGATCCACCAGGTCGCGCTCGCGCCCCACGATCCGCTTGAGCACCACCAGATCCGCCAGCGAGCAGATCGGCGCTTGCACATCATCGACACGGTGGAGTTCCGCCCACGCTGAAAGCTCAGCGAAGCTGAGCGGGATGAGTGCTCCGCAAGTCATAGTGCGCTCTACAGTGAGCGGCGCCGGGCGTCAGCGACGGTTACATCAACAAGCTGCTTGGCGAACTCAAGAAGTCCGGTAAGATCGAATCGTTTGGCCCGGGCCGCGATGCCCGATTGCGTCGGCTGGTTGGCGACTGACTTGAAGCCAAAGCCGCTCACGCTGCTCGTCGCCTCCGTTTAGTTGGCTTGAAGAACCTTCGGCCCTAGCGCTTCGGGCAGGGCACGGTCGGATCGACCGTAACTTTTTCGCCACTCAGGAACGTCAATTCGACCCTGCCGGTAAAGCCACCTTTCGGGCACGTCTTTGGCACCGTGCCGTAGGAGATCAGCTTTTTGCCTTGCTTGTAGGCCGCGCCGAGCTTGCCCTTGATCGACAGCACCGAGGCATAGGGCGCGCCGGGTACGGTCAGCACAAGCGGCACGGGCACTGTGAACTTTGGACCGAACGGGGGGAGCGCGGTGGAGAAGCTGCCGGTCGCGAGTACTTCGAGCACGGCGGGTTCTCGGCCTTCGGTATAGAACGCAATCTTGTTTTCGGGAGCGAAGAACGCTTGGATCGTGGCTTTCTCCTGGACTCGCGTCCCGCCGAAGCTGACAACTCCAAGAACTTCTCCCGCCGGTCCGGCATATGACTTCTTGGGGCACTGTTGGACTTCGTGGCTTTCGAGCACCGCCGTCGGACAGGTCGCAAAGCCGGATTGGTGGAGCTTGGTGCCGGAAGGGAGCTCGACTACCACCTGGGTGAGCGGCGAGGGGAAGCCACCGTATTCCGTTCCGCTGATCGTGAGCGTGGCTTCAAGTGCTGCGCCGGCCCCGAGGATGTTGCCCGTGCCCGGATAAGTGGGGCTGTTTGGCTTGCTTGGTTCGATCGGGATCGGCACGATCTTCGCTTTGACGGCAACCACCGGTGCCGCGAGAGCGGTGCTCGGCAGCGCCAAGGTTGCGAGACCCAAGCAAAGCGTGAGCAAAAGCCGGTAGAGCCCACGGGCTTCCCTGGCCGTGCCGCGGTGCTCAACTGGGCTGCGGCTCCCAGCCCTGTTTCGTGTTGCGTTCCCGTGCTCAGCAACCATCGTGTCCCCCGTTTCCGCTCTCCTGGTCATTCCCCTATGCATAAGAAAGCATAGTTCCGGGAGCTAGGCACTGTCACGGCAGGTGCACGACAAAGCGGCCGACGAGCACACCGGGTTCTTCTTTTTCTTCGCCCCCGGTGCTCTGCATCAAGCTGACACGGCCACGCACGATGCCGGGTTTCAGGCCGCGGCCGAGCCCACGGTCATAGCGCTCGGCGATGGTTTGCCCGGCGGACAGGTCGCCTTCGGTCGAGCCGAAGGCGTTGACCTGCGGTGGCATACCCGGTTCGTGCCATTCGATCTGATAGCGGCGGCGATGATTGGCGATCGCCACGCGCGACTTGAAGCTGATCAGCATTTCGTAGCCGCCAAGGCGTCCGTGGACGAGGCGGAGGTGGATCGGCGGGGCGACCTGCGCCTGTGTGAGTGGTGCGCCCGCCTGCGATACGTAACCCACGGGCTCGGGCAGCGACGGCGTGCACGCATCCACTCCGCCGATCCAGCCTACGCGCCGTGATATGGCAGGTGTGCCCGTCGCGATAGTGGACAGCGGTGATCGGACTACTGACCGGCACCACACCGCCGGTGCTCGCGTCCTGGAAGTCGTAGAACCTGTTGTAGGTTGCGTGCGTGACGAGTAGGTAGGCGCCTTCGGGTCCGGAGGTGGCCTGCGTGACGCTATGTCCTTTGCTCGTATAGGTGATGCTCTGCGCATCGGGCCCGAGCAGCCCGTAGTAGAGGTCGCGCTCGTGGCCCTGCTCGCAGATGCCGCTCCCCGGAGGAATGTTCATCTTGTTCGAGCTCGCCGGCGCACAGCTGCCGCAGCCGAACCATCCGCTTGCGGCCTGATCGAACACGCTCAGGTTCATGAAGGTGCGCCCGTGGGCGTCGAGGTTCGAGCAGTCGTTGTTGGAGAACTGGGGCGCATTCACCGGCACTTCGTGGAAGCGCCCATCGTCTTTGAAGGCGCCATACTGACCAAGAGCGCCGAACCTGCCGTCGAGTACCCGCCCCACCTGGACGCAGCCTAGGCCGCGGGTCGTTTGGTACAGGCGCATGCCCCATGCCGGCCCTCCTTCGGGGTCGGGCGTTGCGACCGGTAGCAGTCGCTCTGTACTGGCTAGTGGCGTGCCGTTGCCCGCTCGCGGACCTGGGAATATGTAGGGCGAAGGCTTCACAGGGGCACCGAAACGGATCACTCCCGCCGCGAGCGCTCCGCAGCCGGCGAGCGCAAGCAGCACGGGCACGGCGAGCACGAGCGTGCGTCGGCGGAGATGCCGCAGGTGACGGCCGCCGAACGACGCGCCTGTGGAGAACTGTGCACGCGGTATCTGGCCGTCGTGGACATGCGGACCGGCCGGTTGCGTGCGGCGTGGCTCCTGAGATCGGCGATCCCCCTCGAGCACACGCTGCCACACGAGCGCTCGTGCGCTCTCCTCGACAGGCAGCCCGCGTGCCGGGTCGGCGGCCACGAGGCGGGAAATCGGATCGGATGTGCCGAAGTTCATGGCGTGTAACTCGCTGCTCGGGAGACTTCGATCAAACGCTGCTCTACGTCTTCGGGCGGGTGGCCTCCACTGCGCTCGAGCATGTGTCCTTGACCGTCGCCCTCAGAAGCGTGTTGCTGCTCTTCGTCGCGGAGAGTGCGAGCAAGCCTGCGCCTGGCGCGATGAACGCGAACCGTGAACGCCCCGGTGCCGCACCCCATCACGCGGGCTGCGTCGCGATGCTCGAGGCCGTCCCACGCCACGAGCATCAGGGCTTCGCGGTCGCGTGTGCCCAAGCTCGCCTGTGCCTTCAAAAGCCGCGGATCGCGCTCGGCGAGATCCTATCTGGCATGAGTGGCCGCTCTGTGCGCAGGCGGTCGTGCAGAGCCTCTCTGCGAGCGCCCGCGCGTAGCTGATTGGCGTACTCGCCTAGCGATCCCAAGAAGCCACGGAAGCGGCTCGCCGCGCAGCTCGTCGTAGCGCCGCCACGCGACGAGGAACGTCTCGGCGACCACGTCTTGCACGGCCTCGGATGCCACTCGTCGTGCCGCATAGCGGTGCACGGCGTCGTAACAGCCGTTGAACACGTCCTCGAACGGCAGCTTGGCATCGCTCACACGACAGCATTGTCCGCGCAAGCGCCGAGATTACACTCGGCCTTTGCGAAGTTACGCGGCTGCTCCCAGCGGTCGCAGCTCCTCGCTTGCTGGGACCGTCTGGCGTTGCAAGCGGCCGTTCTCGCCGACGACGTATGCGCCCATGCTGAGCAGTGGCGGCGAGTAGACGTGCAAGGTCACCGCCGGGTCGCTGCCGGCGTGGCGCACGCGGTGGATGTCCGTCGCCGAGAAGTGAAAGCTCCCGCCTGCCCGCACCAATCTGTCGTTACTGGAGCCGTCGAGCTCGAGGCGCTCCTCGCGCACGCAACCGCTCACAACCGACACGGCTCCGCAGGAGACGTCATGGTCGTGAAAGCCGGTGTCGTGGTCTTCCATCCAGCAGATCAGCCAAGCCGTCACGTGCTCGTTGCTGAAGATCTCCTCGTAATGACGCTGGGTGCGGTCGTGCTTGATGAGGTCGATCCATAGCTCGGGAGAGTTGGCGAGGTCGCCCACGAACGTCTCGAGCTCCGGCCCGCACAGGTTGCGTCCGCGGGGAAGACGGACATAGGAGAGGCCGCCGCTCATCGAACTGCCCTCCCGAGCACGGCCACGCGCCTGGGCCGGGGATTCGCCGCCGGCTCGCTGCCTTGCGGGCCGGCGGACGCTCGGCGCTCCGTCCGTCCTCGTGGTGGACGCTCGATCCGCCGCTGCTGGCGCTGCGGCCGCTGCTCGAGGTCGCGTGTGCCATCCGCCGCCCGAGGCTCAGGCGCAAACAGCCGCTCGGCGTTGTTCGCGAGGCGCTCCCAGTCGAGCGCTTCGCGAATGCCGTGGCAGTCGGGGTCGACGACCGGCCGGTCGGAGCCATAGAGCAGTTGCTCGCTCCCAACCAAACGCTCCATCAGGGAGATTGCCTGGGGGCCGTTGGAGGAGGTGTCGTAGAAGATCAGCGGATCCTCGATGCCGATCGCCGGACCGCCGCGCGCCAGTAGTCGCTCGGTGTGCAGCGGCGCAAGCCCGGCAAGCATCGCGAACACAACGCGCAGCTCTGGGAACTGGCGCCGAGCGGCCGTCACGAACACGAACCAGGCCGCATGCACCTCGGCCACGTAGCGTGTCAGGGCAGGCCACCACAGCGGGTCGCCAAGCGTCGCTTCGTGAGTCGGTAGACGGGTTCCCGGGCCCGGGTGGACGAACAGCGGTATGCCGTGCTCCTGGACGCGGCCGAGCACCGGAGACAGGCGTGTGAGCATGTCGATGCTGCCGAGCGCCCCGGCAGGCAGCGAGATGCCGACACAGCCGCGCTCGAGCGCTCGGTCAACGTCGTCGGGATCGAGGCGGTCGAGCGCCAGCGCGCCCCATACGCCGAAAGGCTCGCCCAGCTCAAGCGCGCCGTCGTGATAGGCGTCGATCAGCTCGGTCGCGTCCTTGCGCGGGAGCGACTCGATGCCGAGCGGGCTCGACAGGCACACGAGCGCGCGGTTGAGCCCGTCGCGTCGCGCAAGCTCGGCCCGGCGCGAGGCCTCTTCGCTGTCGAGGTCGATTACGTAGGGCCGCTCGCCGGCGAGGAACAAGATGGTCAGCCCGTGTTCGTCGCGCACGAAGGGATGCTCGCTGCGCCGGGCGAGCGCATCGACTAGCGGCCGGGTCCAGAGGTGTTGGTGTATGTCGGTCTTCATGAGCAATCTCCAGATTCTCGATCAGATTTATGAAGAATAGCACGTGGCGACGAGGATGCGGGGAATGCCGCGGGAATTTGTGATGTGAGCGCGCGAGCCTCCTCCGCCGGCTCAGCGAAGTGCGGGTCTGCGGGCCACAGGCCGAGGTGCGGGGTTCGTGGGCCACAGGCAATACCGTTATGACGCGAGTCCATCGGCCTCCCTTGCCGGCTGGGCCGCCCAGGACATGTCGGCTTCCACCCTTCCCACCCAGCTCACAACCGTGCTCGGCCTGCGCACGCGCTATCTGGTGCGAGGGTCTGGTCCGCCTGTGCTCGTGCTGCATGGCTGGGGGGCGTCGATCGAGGCCGTCAATCCGATCGTCACAGGGCTTGCGCCCGTGGCCACCGTGTACGCGCTCGACCTGCCCGGGCACGGGCAGAGCGCGTTGCCACCGGAGCCTTGGGGAGTGGCGGAGTACCAGGCGTTCGTGGTCGCCTTCATGGATGAGCTCGAGATCGAGCGTCCAGCGATCGTCGGGCACTCCAACGGGGGGCGCATCGCGATTCGTATGGCTGCGACCGAACCGGGGCGCGCCGCGCGGCTCGTGCTCGTCGACTCAGCCGGCATCCGCCCGAAACGCACATTGCGCTACTACCGTCGCGTGGGCATCGCCAAGGTAGGCAAGTACGCCGCGCGCTATCTGGGCAAGCCCGGAGAGCGGCTGCGGGCGCGCATCGTCGGGCGTGTCGCCTCGAGCGACTACGCCGCCGCCGGGGAGATGCGCCCGACGCTCGTGCGGCTCGTCAACAGCGACCTGCGTGAGTACCTGCCGCGTATCTCTGTGCCGGCCTTGCTCGTGTGGGGAGCCGATGACACCGACACGCCGGTTGCCGACGGTCGCCTTATGGAGCAGCTGATCCCCGACGCCGGCCTTGTCGTGCTCGAGGGCGCCGGCCACTACAGCTACATCGACCAGGCCGCACGCTTCGCGCGCATCGTCTCGCATTTCATCGCGCCGCCCGAGGCCAGATGAACACGTTCTTGGGCATCGCGACGATCCTGGCCGTGTTGGCGCTTGGGGTTCGCTTGGGAGGCCGTCAGCACCGTCTGCTGCATCTGCTCCAACTCGAGCACTACGAGTCGGCCAGGTTGATGCTGTGGCTGCGTCGTCGTAACGAGCTGTTTGCGCCCCATGAGCTCGCGCCGATCGCCGTGCTGTACACAGCCGCGATCGTCCTGGCCGCGACCGGCGGCTCGGGCTGGGTGTCCGGCGGACTGCTGCTGCTAACCACACCGATCGCGGTGCTCGGGGTCAGCGACTGGCGCCGGTCTGCCGTCAAGCCGCTGGTGTTCACCGACCGCGCCCAGCGCCTGCTCGTGGCGGCGCTGCTGCCGCTGCTCCTGCTGGCGCTCGTCGCGATCTCGCTTGTCGGAGCTGAACTGACGCTCGCCGGTCTGATCGTCCTGCTCGCCGCTGCTCTTGCACTGCTGGCGTTTGCCCCATGGACGCTGATTGGGGCCAACCTCGCGCTGCGTCCAGTACAGAACGCGATCAACCGTCACTACGAGCGCCATGCCCGTCACCTGCTCGCGGACTGGGGGCCGCTGAGCATCGGCATCACCGGTAGCTATGGCAAGACGACCACCAAGTTCTGCGTCGGCGCGGTGCTCGAAACCGACCGTCCCACGCTCGTGACCCCCGACAGCTACAACAGCTTCCTCGGCGTGATCCGCACGATCAACGAGCGTCTCGAATGGCGCCACCGCGCGTTCGTCGTGGAGATGGGCATGTTCCGTCGCGGCGACATCGCCGAGCTGTGCGAGCTCGTGCAGCCAAAGATCGGCGTGATCACCGCGATCGGGCCTATGCACCTGGAGCGTCTCGGCTCGATCGAGCAGATCGCGGCAGCCAAGGGCGAGCTGCTCGACGCCCTGCCCCCCGATGGCCACTTCGTCACCAATGCCGACGATCCACGCTGCCTGGAGCTGGCGGCGCGCGCGACGGTGCCGGTGACGTTGTTCGGGATAGATAACTCTGATGCGCAAGTGCTCGCGCGGGACATCCGACTGGCTGAGGGTCGCACGGTTTTCAACCTGCAGCTCGACGGGCCCGACAGTCCGCCGATCTCCGTGAGCGCAGGCTTGCTCGGGCGTCACAACGTCTCGAATCTGCTCGCTGCCGCCGCGGTTGGACACGTGCTCGGCATCGAGCCCGCGCGCATCGCCGCGGGGCTGGCGAGCGTGGAGGCACCGCCGCACCGCCTACAGCCGATCCACAACCGTCGTGCAGGGATCGTCGTGATCGACGATGCCTACAACTCCAACCCGGACGGAGCGGCGGCGGCGCTCGAGGTCCTGCGCGAGCACCCGGCCAAGCGACGCCTGCTCGTGACCCCGGGAATGGTCGAGCTGGGCGAGCTGGAGGCCGAGCTCAACCGCGCTTTGGGCGAGCAGGCGGGCACGGTGTGCGACATCGCGATCCTCGTGGGGCCGCTTCGCACCGAGCCGATCCGAGAGGGCTTGGCGGCGGCGGGCATGGACTCCGAGAGCATCCATGTCGTGCGCGACATCGCCGAGGCCACCGAGCTGCTTGGGCGTCTCACGCGCGCCGGCGACGTCGTCCTGTTCGAGAACGATCTCCCGGACACCTATACGGAACCAGAGGCTCTGGTTCTCGCGAGCGCTTGAGTGTTTGGATTGGAGGGCGTGCCCGTTGGCGATTCTCCGCCTCCTCCACATTCCCAGCCGTTTGTGGCTCTACGGGGCGTGCCGGTCGGTGTACCGTCGCCCCGGCCCATAAGCTAACGCTCGATATGACACCAAGCGGACTGAGGGTGGGCGTCGCCTTTGGCGGGCGCTCCGTGGAGCACGACGTCTCGATTATCACGGGGCTGCAGGCTTTGGGCGTGCTCGAGGAGCGCCACGCGCCTGTGCCGATCTACATAGCTCGCAGCGGACGCTGGTATACGGGCGAGGCATTGCGCGAGCTGTCGGTCTACCAGCGGGACGGTGGTGATCCAGCGGCCGAGGAGGTCAATTTCGACCTGCACAACGGTCGTCTCTTGCGTGCGGGCGGTGGGGGAGGTTCGCTGTTGGGCCGTACCCCATTGCGGGGCACCCCCCATCGCGGGGGGCGGGCAGGCGGACGTCGCGCGGGTGGGCGGGACAGTCAATCGATCGAGCTGGACGCGGTGGTCCTGGCGACGCATGGCACTCAGGGCGAGGACGGTTGCCTGCAGGGCGCGCTGGAGCTGGCCCAGCTGCCCTATGTCGGGCCGCCTGTGGGCGCCGCCGCCGCCGCGATGGACAAGGTCACGACGAAGGCCGTTTTGGCTCAGGCGGATTTGCCGGTATTGGATCATGTGGCGCTGCGGCGTGAGGAGTGGGATCTCGAAAAAGGCCGATGCCCCCCGCGCGCGCGGGGGGCCTTCGACTTTCCTATGTACGTCAAGCCGGCCTCGCTTGGCTCGAGCGTGGGCGTGCGCCGCTGCACGAGCGAAGCCGAGCTGGTCGAGGCGCTGGAGCTGTGCTTCGAGCTCGACCGCACCTGCCTGCTCGAACCGTCGGTGGAGGGTGGCATCGAGGTCAACTGCGCGGTCATCGGCCGCCCAGGCGTCGAGCCGCGAGCGTCGCTGTGCGAGCAACCGGTCGCGGCCGAGGAGTTTCTGTCCTTCGAGGACAAGTACATGTCAGGGGCAAAGGCGGAGGGCATGAAGGGCGCCCAGCGGCTGATCCCGGCACCGCTGCCAGATGAGCTGACCGCCCAGGTGCAGGATCTGGCCAAGCGCGCTTTCACGGCCTTCGGCTGTGCCGGAGTCACGCGTGTGGACTTCCTGATCGACGCCCAGCAGCAGGTCTACGTCAACGAGCTGAACACGATTCCCGGCTCGTTCTCCTTCTACCTGTGGGAGCCGGCGGGCCTGCCGTTCGCCGACTTGATGGACTCCCTGATCGATTTCGCGATAGCCGAACAGCACGAGAAGCTGCGCACGACGACGGTGTTCGCCACGAACTTGCTGGCCGAGCGCGCTTCTGGCGCGAAGGCAGGTGACAAGGGGTGAGCAGCGCGAGTGTTTGCTCTGCAAAGCGGCATGCCCCGCCCGCGCGCGCGGGGCATCGCTGCGGAGTGAGGTCGAAGGACGGCGCTGGTTGTGTCGAGTTGGTTGTTCGAATTGGCGCCTCCCCCCGCGTGCGCGGGGGGCATCGCGGTGAGCGAGCATGAGCCAAGCCCAGGCAATCGTCGCGATGGGCGGCCGTTCGCTGGAGCGCGAGGTCAGCCTGCGCAGCGGCCACCGCGTCGAGCGAGCGCTGCGCACGCTCGGCTATGCGGTTCAAGCGCTCGACGTGGATGGCGGTTTCATCGACCGCGTACTGGCCGAGCGCCCGCATTTCGTGTTCGTTGCGATGCACGGGCGCGGGGGCGAGGACGGCACGTTGCAGGACCTGCTGGAGACTCTGGCGGTGCCCTACACGGGCTCTGACCCGCTGGCTAGCGCTCTGTGCATGGACAAGATGCTGTTCAAGCGCTTGCTGCGCCTGCACGACATTCCCACGCCGGCTTTCCACAGCTTCAACGAGACCGCGTTTCGTGAGTTGGGCGGGGCACGCACTTTCCCGAGGCTGCTGGAGGAGCTGCGCCTGCCGGCCGTCGTCAAGCCCGTCGCGCAGGGCTCCGCGATCGGGATCAAGTTCGTCACGAGCGCCGAGCAGCTTCCTGGCGCGATCCTCGGCGCGTTCGGCTACGGCGATCGTGTGATCGTCGAGGAGCGCGTGCTCGGACGCGAGCTGGCCGTCACCGTGCTCGACTCGCCCGACGGCGCGAACGGCTCGCGCGCGCTCCCCATCGTCGAGCTCTTCACGCCCGAGAGCTTCTACAGCTACGAAGCCCACTACACGATCGGCCAGTTGCGCATGGAGGTGCCGGCGCGGCTCTCGGAGAATGTCCGCGCGCGAGTGGAGCGGGTGGCGCTCGAGAGCTATGCCCTGATGGGCTGTCGCGACTTTGCCCGAGTCGATCTGATCCTCGACGAGCGCGAGGTTCCGCAGGTGCTCGAGATCAACACGATCCCCGGCCTCACCGAGACCGGCATCACAACCGCCGCGGCCGAGGCGGCCGGTATGAGCTTCGCCGAGCTGGTCGAGGCGATCGTCGCCCGCGTAGTCGCCCTCTCCTGAGTACCCGTCGCAAGCGCAAATCGAAGCCGCGGGCCACTCGCCTTACCCGCGCTCCTGGGCTACCGCCTGAACGCTTGGTCGGTTGGGTGAAGAGTTCTAACCGCTTGATGATGTAGCGTTTATACAACAGATGACGATTGTACTCCTCCAGCCTGGGCCGGCCATTGTCCAAACCTGCCTGATGCGGGTATTGCGGGGACGGGCGGCAGTACGGCTCGACCTACGAGGTGATCGCTATGGATAAGGACGACGAGGACAAGCAGACCCCCAAGCCCAAGCGGGGCGCGCCCGCCTCCCGCCGTGGGACGCGCAAGCGCGGTGGCGGCAAGGCTGGTGCCGACGTTTCCACCACAAACAAGTCCGCTGGTGCGGACACCTTCGCTGGTAAGGCCCGAGCGCAGGCCTCCGCCGGCAAGTCCGCCGGTGCGGCCGGCGCAAAGGCCACAACGAGAAAGGCGGCCAAGAAGTCCACCGCCGCGAATGCCTCCGCCAAGGAGTCGAGCGAGCCGAGGATCAGGCCGGACGCCGACCCGCGTCTGTCGCGCTCGCTGGAATACGGTGTGGCGATCCTCGAGTCGTTCTCGGGCGGGCGCCAGACGCTCGGGATCGCCGACATAGCCGACATCGTCGGGGTCAGTCGCTCCACGACTCACCGCTACGCGATGACGCTGGTGGCACTCGGCTACCTCGAGCAGGACTCCAGGCGCAAGTACCGGCTCGCGCGGCACGCCGCGGACCCTGGGGGCGCGGTGATCGGGGTCATCCGACGAGAGGTGTCAGCTCGCACCGTGCTCGAAGATCTGCGCAAGCAGACAGGTCACACGGTCAGCATGGGGGTGCTCAACGGGACAAAAGTCGTCTACGTCCACCGCCTGCTCGCCCACGGCGCCGGGCAGTATCTCGCCGACCACGACCTCGGAGTCGGCGCCGGCGTTCCCGCATATTGCTCGGCACTTGGCAAGGTCCTGCTTGCGAGCATCTCCGACGCAGAGCGCCGTGAGCTGCTCGCAAACATCGAGCTGAAGCGACACGGCCCAAACACGATCGAGGAGCGCGACGAGCTCGCGGCGGAACTCGACCGCATCAGTACGCGGGAAGTCGTGGTCAGCGACGAAGAGTTGTTCGCCGGCTCGCGCTCGGTAGCCGTACTCGTCCCGCGTCCACCTAGCGAGCATCCCGCCGCGATCGATGTGACCGTGCCCTCATCGGCCTACACGGTCGAACAGTTGCGCAAGCAGATCGGCCCACGCCTCAAGCGCGCGGCCAAGCTGATCTCGGCGGAATGAGTGCCTGTCGCGGAGGGACGTCCAAGCACGACACGCTCCCGGTGGGCTCAACCGGCTGTCGCATCGCGGCATTCGCGGTGGAAGTACGCGCCGTCGCTTGCGCGCAGCTCTGGCTCGGCTGCCCGCGAGGTCGCGCGCTCGTCGTCGATTGTGCGCATCACCAACGGCTCATACACGCCGATCACGTCGCCGCAGACCTCGCACAGGAAACGCTCCATTGCCGCACTCGGCTCGGGGGTCCTACTCGTCGGCTCCTCTCCAGCGGGGCGGCCATGGAGTGACTCGAGCTGTGTGGGGCGTGTCCACGTCCTTTTGACGTTGGTAGGCGCTGCTTGCATGGGACGTCTCATAGCTCCATCAGCTCGTGTTGCAGGGCATAGCGAACGAGCTTGGCTCGTGTATCCAGATTCAGCTTGCGATGGATGCGGGCGCGGTGCGTCTCGATCGTGCGCGGAGATAGCCCGAGCTTGCCGGCGATCTCCACGCTCGTGTAACCGAGCGCGATCAGGCGCAGCACCTCGCGCTCCCGCGGAGTCAAGTTGTCGTTGTCGTTTTGCTTGCCTCCGTTGAGCTTGGCGGCAAGCAGCGGGCTGATATAGCGCTTGCCGTGTGAGGCCTGGCGCACCGCCGCCGGCAGGTCGGAGTCGGCCATCTCCTTGAGCACGAGTCCCAACGCGCCGTTGTCAAGCGCGCGCCTTGCGAAAGCCGGGTCGTCATTCGTCGTGAGCACGACGATACTCAGATCGCGCATCTCGCGGCTCAGCTTGTCAAGCACCGCGATCCCAGAACCGCGACTTGACATGCCCAAGTCGAGCACGAGCACGTCGGGCTTGCGCGTGTGCACGTGCGCGACGACAGCGCTCAGACTGTCCGTCTCGGCGACCACGTCGATGTCTGCTTCGCCATCGAGCAGCAGGCGCAAGCTTTGGCGCATTGCGGCGTGATCGTCGGCCAGGATGATCTTGATCGACCCCGTGAGGTCGGCGTCAGGCTCTGGGTCCGGCACTGGCGAAAGCCGCAAAAACGGAAGCATGAGAAAACGCTAGAGGGTCGTGAGGGCCGCGACGACCGGGCAAATCCTCACTTGACTCGCGGCAAAGCACTGAGGGGTGGTCAGCTCCTCGGCACGATTACACTTGCGCGACGACGCCGCGCTCAGGCGACATACGCTGAACGTGGCAGAGCTCTGAGCAAGTGGAGATCAGTAGTTATCTGCAGGTAGGCGGCGGACTAACTCTGCTGCCCGCGCCGGCCCCATTTCATAAGCTCGTTGGCATGTCATTCGACTCCAGGCTCGCTTCTGGCTCGAGAAAGAGCGCATCGCGATGCGCATAGGCATCCTCACCGGCGGTGGCGACTGCCCAGGCCTGAACGCCGTGATTCGCGGCATCGTGCGTCGCGGGATGGCACTGGGCCAGACGAGCTTCGTCGGCTTTCGCCACGGCTGGGCAGGTGTGCTCGAGCAGGACACGATGGAGCTCACGCGCGAGAGCACGGCGGGGATACTGCCGCGCGGGGGCACCATCCTCGGCACCTCGCGCACCAACCCTTTCGACGGTCGCATGGGCGCACTGGAGCGGATCAAGGAGACCTTCGAGCGCGAGCGCCTGGACGCGCTCATACCGATCGGCGGGGAGGACACGCTTGGCGTGGCGCTGCGCCTGAGCGAAGAGGGGTTGCAACTCGTGGGCGCTCCCAAGACGATCGACAACGACATTGCCACCACCGATTTCACTTTTGGCTTTCAGACCGCCGTGCAAATCGCCACCGATGCGATCGACAGGCTGCACACGACGGCGGAGTCGCACAATCGTGTGATGGTCGTCGAGGTGATGGGTCGCCACGCCGGCTGGATCGCGACTTATGCTGGGATCGCCGGCGGTGCCGATGCGATCCTCGTACCCGAGCGCCCATTCGACATCGACGAGGTCTGTACCCGTCTACGTCGCCGCCATGCACGTGGCGTCACCTTCTCGATCGTGGTCGTCTCCGAGGGAGCCGCGCCTCGCGAGGGAAGCGCAATGTCGCTCGCCGAGCAGCCGACAGACGAGTTCGGGCATGCGCGCCTTGGAGGAATCGGCGTGGAGCTGGCGCGTGAGATCGAGTCGGCCACGGGCTATGAGACACGTGCCACGATTCTCGGCCACGTGCAACGCGGAGGCACGCCAACCGCATACGACCGAGTGCTCGCCACGCGCTTCGGCGTCGCGGCTATGGACGCGGCCGCGGCAGGCCACTTCGGGCAGATGGTGGCTTTGCGGGGAACTCAGATAATCGAGGTAAGCTTGGCGCGGGCGCTGGCCGAGCCGAAGCTGCTCGATCCGGCCCTGTTCGAGACGGCCGAGGTCTTCTTCGGCTGAGATTCTCAGCAGGTTGGCCCGTGATCGTGGCTGAGTGTTCGTCGTTGTGCCGATCGGAATGGCTGACGATCGTGCTCAAGCGATTCGCCCTCGTGCCGGGCGGACCGATCGGTGATGATGAGCGCTTCGGTGCTAGACAGGATGGAGCGGCCGGGTTGGTCCGGGTGCTCGGTGAGGATGGCCGGCGGCCTGCGCATCTGCGTGGGTTGCCGGGTTTGATCCCGGCCGAGCCACATACGGAGGTCGCCGACCATGTCAGAGGATCGCAGGGC
>DATAXK010000008.1:0-42603 GCA_036266805.1 Solirubrobacteraceae bacterium | reverse complement strand
GCCCTGCGATCCTCTGACATGGTCGGCGACCTCCGTATGTGGCTCGGCCGGGATCAAACCCGGCAACCCACGCAGATGCGCAGGCCGCCGGCCATCCTCACCGAGCACCCGGACCAACCCGGCCGCTCCATCCTGTCTAGCGCGGCTCCGCTCGCATCGAGCGCTTGCACGGCGAAGAGGGGGCCCGTCGAGGCGCAGTGCAGAGCGCTCTCGAAGCCGCGTGCGGTCGTGCTGGACACGGGAGTCAGTGCCGTGGCCTGCTGGCCCGCCAACAGCTGCCAGGTGTGAACGCCTGTCGCTCCGTTCCAGCTGGCATAGGCGGTCGTCCCCCCGCGACCGTCACGGTTGACGGCGATCGCCGGCGTTTCGGCGGGCAGGGCGCTCCAGGGCAGACGAAAAGCCCGGTATGACTGGTACTTCTCGCCAAGCACCGCGTCGAATACGAGCCGGCCGGAGCGCTCGAATTCGGAGACACGCGGCACTTCGCCCCAGCCGATGAAGACGTTGCCGTTGTCGAGCAGCTGCATGTTGCCCTGACTGCCAGTGAGGATCTTCGGATGGGTGTACTGGCGCAGCAGCGTGGCCGTCATCGCCTGCTCGTCGACGTCGAGGATCAGCCCGCGCGAGAGCTTCTCCACAGCGGGGGTCGCTCCGTTGTCGAAGATCGTCATCGTGCCGTCCGGCCTGCGGCGGGCATCGTGCTGCCAGGCGAAATTGCTTCCCGGCGCCATCTCGAAGTCGCTGTGCTTGCCGCCCAGGCGCCAGAGGATCGTGCCGGAGCGGTCGAGCTTGTAGATGGTGTGGGTGCTGCGCGAGGAGACGAGCAGGTTGCCGTCGCCGTCGAGGTCGACTGAGTTGATGTGAAAGAAGTCCCAATTCTCGGCTTCGACCGGAGCATAGGACTCCTCGAGCGGTATGCGATCGAGGCTGTGCCACTCCAGCAGCACCCTGCCGCTGGCCAGGTCTATCTCCTGGAAGATCGCGTCTTGGATCGTGCCTTTGCGGGGGCCGCCGACCGAAGTCAGGTTGGCGGCGGTGATCACATAGCTCGTCAGCAGCGCGGTGTTGCGCGGGGTGATCACGAACTCGTGCAGGTCGCCGTGCAGCCCACGCGCGGCCTGCACGCGGCGAACGGTGCGGTAGTTCGAGTCCGCGATCACGTATTCGCCCACGCCGTGGCCGTATTCGATCGCTCCCTCCCACCAGGTGAGCACCGGCGCGCCGCGGTAGCTCTGCACCCGGAAGTTGGCCGTGACCTTGTCTTCCAACGGGTTCTCCCAGATCGGCTGGCCGCGGGCGTCGACGATCACTGCGCCCACCTGGCCGACGGGAACGTTGTAGGGCGCGATGAAGATTGGATCGCCGGAGGCTCCCGGTTGCCTGCTGGTGACCGTCAGGGAAGGGATGCGCAAGTCCGGTCGCGTGTGCCACGTGGGCATCTTGGGCGGTCCCGGATTGGGCGGTGTCAGGGCGCCCGAGACGATCTCGCCCAGCGCTCCGCTCAGGCCCAAGCCGAGCGCTCCGACTCCTGCGGAGCGCAGCAATTGCCGACGCGTGATCGTGCGGTTCATCTGTACTCAGGAAAGCGCATCGCCCGAAAGAGAACCTGAAGAATCTCTCGAGCCGGCCTCATACACTCTCGGGATGGGCTCGACGCACATCGATGGGGCCGCGCCGGGTGGAGCGGATTTCGCCGGCGTCGCCGACGGTGGCGTATCTGCCGAGGTGATCCGCACGGTGGCGCTCACGAAGGTCTACGAGGGCGCTGACTTCGCCGCTGTGGACGGCCTCGACTTGACGGTGCGCGCCGGTGAGATCTTCGGCCTGCTCGGGCCTAACGGGGCGGGCAAGACGACCACGGCCGGGATGCTCACGACGCGCGTCATCCCCTCCTCGGGAGAAGCGTGGATCGGCGAGGTCGACGTGATCTCCAGTCCGGCGCTCGCCAAGCAGCTGATCGGGATGGTCTCCCAACAGAACACGCTCGATCGCCAGCTGACGGTTTGGGAGAACCTGTACTTTCACGGTCGCCTGTTTGGCGTCGGCGCGGCCGACTCGTCGCGCATCGCCGATGAGCTGCTCGAGCAGTTTCAGCTCGCCAAGTGGGCCAAGGCATCGGTGTTCGCGCTATCGGGTGGCATGGCCCAGCGCCTGATGGTGGCGCGCGCGATCTTTCACCGCCCGGCCGTCCTGTTCCTGGACGAGCCGACCGCGGGCCTCGATCCGCAGAGTCGCCTCGCGCTATGGGAGATCCTGGGCGAGCTCAACCGCGAGGGACAGACGATCCTCTTGACAACCCATTACATGGAGGAGGCCGACCAGCTGTGCGAGCGCGTGGCGATCATGGACCACGGCAAGATCCTCGCGCTCGACACGCCCGCGAGCCTCAAGCGGTCGGTCGGCGCCGACACGATCGTCACGGTCAAGGCGACCGGTGACATGGACGCGCTTGCCGATGCTCTCGCGCGGGGGATCGAGGGGGCTACGCGCACGCGCGCGGTGGAGGGTGGCGTCGAGCTGCACGTGCAGGGAGCAACGCGGCTCGTTCCAAACGTGGTTGACGTCGCCGAGCGGGGTGGCTTTGACGTAGCCGACCTGTCTGTTGCCGAACCGAGCCTCGAGACGGTCTTCATCAACCTCACCGGCAAGGAGCTGCGCGACTGATGTTCCCGCTGAGGGTTCATCGAGCCGATCGTGTCCGCCCAGCCGATCGTGTCTGCCCGCCCGAGCGTGTCTGCCCGCCCGAGCGTGTCTGCCGCGGCGATCGTTCTCGCCAGGGGCCTCGCGGCTGATGGCAACATCCGCCCGCACGGCGACCGAGCCGACCGGAGCGCACGTGGCTCACCCGCCGATCACGCTGAAGCCGACGCGCTCGACGATGGCGGCGAGCCGCACCGCGTTGCGTGCGCTGATCCTGCGCGACCTGGTCGTCTTGCGCAAGAACTTCGGCGAATTCGTCGTGCGCACGATCATCCAGCCGTTCCTGCTCGTGTTTGTCTTCCTGTACGTGTTCCCCTCGATCGGCCAGGGCGTCGGCGGGGGTGGGGGAAAGGTGGCCGAGTCGGCGTTTGCCACCGTGCTCGTCCCGGGTGTGGTGGCGATCTCGATCATGTTTCAAGGGATCCAGGCGGTGGCGCTACAGCTCTCCGCGGAGTTCGGCTACACACGCGAGATCGAGGACCGCGTGCAGGCGCCGTGCCCGATCTGGCTGGTGGCCGTCTCCAAGGTTCTCTCCGGCGCCGTACAAGGAGCGCTGGCGGCGGTGATCGTGTTCCCGATTGCCGCGGTTATCCACGCGCCTGGTGTGCACGCCCATCTGACAGTCAACTGGCCGGTGCTACTGACCTTGATCCCGCTCGCCTGCGTGGCGATGACCTCGCTCGGGCTGTTGCTCGGCACGATCTTCGAGCCGCGCAACATCGGCTTGATGTTCGGATTCGTTGTGCTTCCGCTGACGTTCCTCGGCGGCACCTACTACCAGTGGACAAAGCTTGCCCCAGTGCAGGTATACGGCATTCATTGGCTGCAGATCATCGTGCTCGTCAACCCGCTGATCTACGTGGCGGAGGGGATGCGCGCCGCGCTCACGCCGATCCCGCACATGTCACTCTGGGCTGTGTATCCGGTGCTTGTGGCCTTCTGTGCGGGCTTCCTCGCGCTCGGCCTGCGCAGCTTCCGCAAACGCGTGCTCGTGTAGCCGCCCAAGAGGGCCGGGTGGCATGGTCATCACTGTCGCGTCTGATGATGTTGATGGCGAAGGTGCGCGAAGGTCGGCCTTGGCGGCCAGTGTCCGCTACAACCGTGCTGTGGCCGTGCGTTCTTCCTCTCTGCGTGTTCCGGTGCCTTTCACCAAGGGTGAGGTCAACCGGGCGGGCGAGCTGATGCTCGAGCTTCGCGAACGGCTTGTGCATGACGGGGATCATGCTGTCGGCGAGTTCGATGGAGCCCAGCTCGATCGTGCGTGGGAGGCTCTCAGGTGGTGGCGGAGTCTTCACGCCCGCCCACTCTCAACAGTCGCCGCGACCTTCGCTACCACGTGGACCAGGAGGGAGGCCGTGTCAACGGCCGAATTGATGTCACACAGCGTCTGAAGCGCTTGAACACGATGATCGACAAGCTTGCTCGTGAGGAGGGTCGGGTCACGCAGATGCATGACGGCGTCCGTTCGGTGCTGCCGAGCTTGCGAGAAGTGCAGGCGGTGAGCCGCCGTCTGCGCAAATCGTGGACGATCATTCGGGTCCGGGATTACATCGCTGAGCCCAAGGACACCGGCTACCGGGCTCTACACCTGATCGTCAAGCGCAGCGGCTATCCGATCGAGGTGCAGTTGCGCACGATCGCTCAGGATGTGTGGGCCAACCAAGTGGAGGAGCGGGGTCGGGAACACGGGATCGGTCTCAAGTTCGGTGCGGGAGGAGTCGATCTACAGGCGTATTTTGTGGGGATGGCCGAACTGCTGGCCCGCTTCGACCGAGGCGAGCTGTCAGGCGGGGATCTGGGTGTGGCCTTGAAGTCCCTGCGATGATGTATTCGAACCGCGGAGACGACAACACCGAAAGAGCCTATGAGTGCCGCTGACATCAAGCATTTCCTTGTGACCTACGACATCGATGTCAGCCACGCCGATGTCAAGGAGTTCGGGACTGACTACGACGAGGCGCTACGTGCGTATGACCAGTGCGAGCAGGACGCGCGTAACCGTCCAAACATCGAGGTCGTTCTGCTGAGCGCGGAGTCCCTACAGACGATCAAGCGCACGCATTCGAGCTACTTCGAGAGTGGACGCCTCGACGAGCTGCTGCCTGCGTAGGACCGGCCGGATTCACCGGCCGTGTGCGTGTGCAGCGCATTACGTCGAGCTGGCTCTATACGCAGTCCGTGTGAGCCGGCGAGGGCTTGGGCTTGCTGCGAAGTCCTGCTTCTATGGGATATTCCATGAGCACGATAGAGATCACCCACTTCACCGACCCAGGCTGTCCCTGGGCCTATTCGGCGAGCCCGGCGCTCGCGGTGCTGCATTGGCGTTACGGCACACAATTGAGCTGGCGCCTGGTGACAATCGGTCTCACCGAGAGCGCCGAGCAGTACACCAGTCGTGGGTACACCCCGGTGCGGGCCGCCCACGGCTACATGCGCTTTCGTCGCTTCGGCATGCCGTTTGCGACCGCTCCTCGCGCGCGCATCACGGCCACTGCGCGGATGTGCCGCACGATCGTGGCAACACGCTTGCTCGACCCTGAGCGCGAATACGCAGTATTCAGGGCGTTGCAGTTCGCTCAGTTCACGAGCACGCTCGTGCTCGACGACGCGCGGGACATTGCCACGGCGCTCGAGCGCGTAAGCGGATTGGACGTCGAGGCGATCGTGGGTGCACTCGACGACGAGCAGGTGAGCACCGCGTACGAGGCCGATCGGGCGCTCTCTCGCACCGCCGCCGGCGCTCCCACCGAGTTTCAGGGCAAGTCCGCGCAGAGCGATGGGCCCGTGCGCTACACCGCCCCGTCGCTGATCATGCGTGCGGGAGAGCGAACGCTCGAGGGAGGTGGCTTCCAGCCAGTCGAGGCCTACGACGTGCTGATCGCCAATCTCGATCCGACGCTCGAGCGCGAGCCGCCGCCGGAGAGCCCGCTCGACGCTCTGCAACGTTTCCCGGAGGGGCTCGTGACCCAAGAGGTCGCGGCGATCATGACGCGCGGCAACGACGCCCCCGACCGGGTGGCCACCGAGAGCGCGCTGGTCGAGCTGGTGGGGGAGGGCAGTGCACGCCGCGTAGCGCTCGGCGACGATGCCCTCTGGCTCGCGAGCAGCTGACACCGACGCCGCCGCGCATGCCGGACGCTGGACCCGACGTCCGTGCGGCCGTGGGCAATCGACCTCAGAGATACTCTCCTGACATGTCCATTACCGTGACACTGCCCGACGGCAAGGTGCTGGAGCTTGCCGACGGCGCCACCGGCGCCGACGCTGCCGCTGCGATCGGACCCGGCCTTGCCAAAGCCGCGCTGGCCATCGAGGTAAGCCAGCCCGGTGGGGAACCCAGCTCGCCTGGCTCCGACCCGGTTTCGCGGCCCGAGGTTCGAGACCTGGCACGTTCGCTGCCAAACGGTGCACAGATCGCGATCCTCACCGCCAAGAGCGGCGATCCCTCACTTGCACTGATTCGCCACGACGCGGCGCATGTGCTTGCCAGCGCTGTTATGGAGCTGTGGCCAGGCGTAAAGATCTCGATCGGGCCCGCGATCGACAACGGCTTCTACTACGACTTCGACTTTCCCGACGGCGTATCCATCTCTGATGAGGACTTCCCCGCGATCGAAGCCAAGATGGCCGAGCATGTTAAGGCGGGGGAGACGTTCGTGCGCGAGGACGTCTCGGTGCAAAGTGCGCGCGAGCGCTTCGTCCACGAGAGCCAGGACTACAAGGTCGAGCTGATCGACGATCTCGTCAAGGGCGCACCCGCCGGGCAGCCGCTCGAGAGCGTCTCGCTTTACACGAACGGGCCATTCACCGACCTGTGCCGCGGCCCGCATGCGCCCAGCACCAAGACCGTCGGGGCCTACAAGCTGCAGTCGGTCGCCGGCGCTTACTGGCGCGGGGACTCCAAACGCAAGATGCTGACCCGCATCTACGGCACCGCTTTTCACACGGGCGCCCAGTTGAGTGAGCACCTCGAGCGCCTGGATAAGGCGGCACAGCGCGACCATCGCAAGTTGGGGCGCGAGCTTGGCCTGTTTCACTTCTCCGATGTCTCTCCCGGCGCGGCCTTCTGGACGGGAGCTGGCACGAACATTTTCAACACACTCGTCTCGATGTCTCGCGAGATGGGCTCTGAGCGCGGCTACAGCGAGGTCAAGACTCCGCTGATCTACGACGCCGAGCTGTGGAAGATCTCCGGGCACTGGGGCAAGTACAAGGAGAACATGTTCACCGTGCGGGTCGAGGAGCGCGAGATGGGCGTCAAGCCGATGAACTGCCCCGGCCACGCGCATCTGTTCGCAAGCAGCCGCCACTCCTATCGCGATCTGCCCGTGCGCTACTCAGAGCCAGGTCTGCTGCATCGCAACGAGGCCTCGGGCGTGCTGCACGGACTGCTGCGCGTCAGGCACTTCGCTCAGGACGACGCCCACATCTTCTGCAGCGAGGATCAGATTCAGGAGGAGGTCGCGGGCTGCTTGGAGTTCGCCTTCGCCACTTACCGTCTGTTCGATTTCGACGTGCGCCTGGAGCTCTCGACGCGACCTGAGCAGCGCGTGGGCTCAGACGCGCTGTGGGATCGCGCCGAGGAAGCGCTCACCAATGCGCTCGACTCCCAAGCTCTCAGCTACGAGCTGAACCCGGGTGACGGCGCCTTCTACGGCCCGAAGATCGACATGCACATGACCGACTCGCTCGGGCGCTCGTGGCAGCTCGGCACGGTGCAGCTCGACTACAACATGCCTGAGCGCTTCGACCTCACATATACGGGAGCCGATAACGCCCTGCATCGCCCGGTGATGATCCACCGCGCGCTGTTCGGCTCCTACGAGCGCTTCATCGGCATCATGATCGAGCACTACGGGGGTGAGTTTCCGCTATGGCTGGCTCCCGTGCAGGCGATCGTGCTGCCCATCTCCGAGCGCTTGAACGACTACGCCGCGACCGTGCACGAGCGCCTGCGTGCCGCCGGCGTACGCGTCGAGCTCGACGATCGCGGTGAGTCGGTCGGACGCAAGATTCGTGAGGCCGAGCTGCGCAAGATTCCCAACATGCTGATCGTGGGCGATCGTGAGGCCGAGAGCGACAGCGTCTCGTTGCGTACACGTGTGCGCAACGGCCATGACGGCGCGCACGGGGGCGAGAGTGACGGCAATGAGGGGGAGCACGCGAGTGAGGGTCGGGGCGAGCATCGAGCCGGCGACCGAGGCAGCGTGTCGGTGGCGGAGCTGATTGAAAGCCTCCTCGGCGAGACCCGCGTACGCGGCGAACAATGAGCGCGTTGGGTAGCAACAAGAGCCGGCGGGTTAGGAACAGTCGAATGCCATGTCGGCGAAAGTCCTTGCGGCCGGCGCCCGGACCGCTATACTCGGCCGCCTTGAAGCTCGGAATCCATTCACGGCGCGGCGCGTAGTCTCAACTTGACGCGCATCCCCACAAGCTAGTGGCCGTTCCACGCAGGTTCGACCGTCGGCCTCCCGAGCGGGACCTCACGAGGATCAACGAGCGCATCCGGGTTCCGGAGGTGCGCGTGATCGACGACGAGGGCAACCAGGTTGGGATGATGAAGACTCCGGACGCTGTCAAGTTCGCCCAAGAACGCGATCTCGACCTCGTCGAGGTCGCTCCCGAGGCCAAACCGCCCGTGTGCCGGGTGCTCGACTACTCCAAGTACAAGTACGAGCAGGCCCAGAAGGTCAAGCAGGCGCGCAAGCACCAGCAGCAGATCACGATCCGCGAGATCAAGTTCCGACCGAAGATCGCCCAGCACGACTACGACACCAAGAAGCACCACGTCGAACGCTTCCTGCGCCACAAGGACAAGGTCAAGATCACGATCATGTTCCGCGGTCGCGAGGTCACCCATCCCGAGCGCGGCGTGATGATCCTCGATCGTCTGGCCGAGGAGCTGGCGGCGCTTGGCGTGGTCGAGCAGCGTCCCACCCAGGACGGGCGCAACATGACGATGATGCTTGGGCCCTCGAAGGCGGTGCTGGCAGGCAAAGTGGACGGCGAGGATGCCGCCCACGAGCACGCTGGCGACGAGCACGCCGCCGATGAGCACGCTGGCGATGAGCACGCTGGCGATGAGCACGCTGTCAACGAGGATGCCGCCAACGGAGATGCCGCCAACGCGCTTCCGGCGGGCGAGGCTCCTAGCAACGGCGCTGTGAGTTTGCCCGAGGCACCGGGCTCAGATGAGGGGGGCGAGGCGCTTGCCGAGGTCTCCTCAGATGGGGCCGCGGCTGAGATTCAAAACGGTGCTTCGGAGAGCGCCGTACCGGTCGCTGAGAGCCAGAACGGCGCTTCAGACGGCGCCGTGTCATAATCATCGGCTCGCTATGCCCAAGATGAAGACCCACAGCGGCGCGAAGAAGCGCTTCAAGGTGACCGGCTCCGGCAAGGTGCGGGCCAGGCACTCCTACTCGAGCCACATCCTCGAGAAGAAGTCGCCCAAGCGCAAGCGCACCTTGGCCAAACCCGTGATCCTCTCCGATCACGACACGCCACGCGTGAAGCGGCTGCTCGGAGTAGGCAAATGACGCGTGTCAAGCGGTCTGTAGCCGCACGCAAGAAGCGCAAGGCCACACTCGAGCTGACAAAGGGCTTCCGCGGCGAGGCGCACTCCAACTACAGACGCGCCAAGGAGGCGCTGATGAAGGCGGACGCCTACGCCTACCGCGACAGGCGCAACCGCAAGCGCGACTTCCGCAGGCTGTGGATCACGCGCATCAACGCCGCTGCCCGCCAGAACGGGATGAGCTACTCGCAGTTCATGCACGGGCTCTCGCTCGCAGGCATCGAGCTGGACCGCAAGGTGCTGGCCGACATCGCCGTGCGCGACGCCGACACATTTCGACGTTTTGCCGAGACCGCCCGCGAGGCGTCGGCTGCCTGATCCCGGCCACCGACACTGTGTACCTCTCGGGCGTCGCTCCTTCGGGACCGGCGCTTTTTTTATGCCCGAGGGGCGCCGGCACCGAGAACCGTCCCAAGCAACAACGACAATTTTGGACTTGACCCGATGACCACCATCACTTCGCCCCACAACCCCCATTTGAAGGAGCTGCGCAAGTTGCGGCGCCGGCGTGAGCGCGAGCGCAGCGGCCGTTTCCTCGCCGAGGGAGAGGACCTGATCGCCGCGGCGATCGCAGCCGGCCGTCCAGCGATCGCGGGATATCGGGCTGCCGGCACCGCGATCGGCGGCGCCGGCTTCGAGGATGTCGAGCAGAGCGTGATGGCGAGCCTCTCCACGCTCGGCTCGGGCACGCGTGCGATCGGCGTCTATGAGCAGCGCTTCACAAAGCCTGTGGGTCCGTTGTGCGTGTACCTGCATGGGGTTGGCGATCCCGGCAACGTCGGCGCCGTGCTGCGCAGCGCGCTTGCCTTTGAGGCGTCCTGCGTAGCGCTTGGGCCAGGCTGCGCTGACCCACACTCTCCGAAGGCGGTACGCGCCAGCATGGGGGCCATCTTCGCGATCGAGCTTGCGCGTGTCAGTGATGTGGGCGAGCTGCCAGGCACACGGGTCGCGCTCGTGGCGGGTGAGGGCGAGCCGATCTGGAGTGTGCGGGGCAGTGCCGGCGACGGTGGTGTTCAGCGCATGCGAGGCGGCGCCGAGAGGGAGCGCGATCAGAGCGTGCGAGGCACTCTCGCAAACGCGATGCCCCCCGCGCGCGCGGGGGGCATGTCCTCTGGCGAGCAACAATCGGCCTCGCTCACGCTTCTGGTCGGCGCCGAGCGCGAGGGACTACCTGACGATGTAGTCGAGACCTGCGAGCGCGTGGCCAACATCCCGATTTCGTCGGAGTCTTTGAACGCGGCGATGGCCGCGACGGTGGCTCTCTACGAGATGACGCGGGGTGGGCGGGACAACGACGATAGGGTCCCAAGCCCATGATCGAGCGGATCGAAGAGCTGCGCGCGCAAGCGCAACAGGAGATCGAGGCTGCCCCGAGTAGCGAAGCCGTCGAGCAGTTGCGCGTGCGCTATCTCGGACGCAAGGCCGAGCTGCCACAGATGCTGCGTGGCGTAGCCGCGCTGGAGCCCGAGCAGCGTGGGCTGGTCGGCAAAGCCGCCAACGAAGCCCGACGCGCTCTAGAGGAGTTGATCGAGCGTCGTGCGGCGCTGCTCGACGCCGACGAGCTAGACGAGCGCTTGGCGGCCGACACGCTTGACGTCACCCTGCCAGGCACCCCGCCGCAGCCGGTTGGCCGGCTGCACGTGCTGAGCGCCACGATGCGCGAACTGGAAGACATTTTTCTTGGGCTTGGTTTCACGGTGCTCGAGGGGCAGGAGGTCGAGACTGTTCACTACAACTTCGACGCTCTCAACCATTCCCCGACGCATCCGGCGCGCGCCAAGACCGACACTTTCTACATACGCCGCTCCGGAGCTCGGGCGGCACCGGGCGCGCCCGCGGAGGACGGACGGCTTGGGGCGCCGGAGGATCTTGTCCTGCGCACGCACACCTCGCCGATGCAGATCAGGGCGATGGAGGCGCATCCGCCCCCTCTATATGTCGTCATCCCGGGGCGGGTGTATCGCCCCGACAGCGACGCCACCCACACCCCCCAGTTTCACCAGGTCGAGGGGTTGGCGGTCGATGAGGACATCACGCTTGCCGACCTGAAGGGCACGCTGCTCGCGTTCGCTCAGGCCGTGTTCGGCAATACCCCTGAGGGCACAAGCGAGCGCGACGTGCGCCTGCGGCCCCACTTCTTTCCTTTCACCGAGCCGAGTGTCGAGGTCGACGTGTCCTGCTTTCACTGCTCAGGCAAGGGCTTCATGGGCGACGGCTCGCGCTGTCCGTTGTGTAAGGGTGAGGGCTGGTTGGAGGTGCTCGGCGCCGGCGAGGTCGATCCCAACGTTTACTCCTACGTGCCGACCACGGAGGCCAATGGTCCCGGCTATGACCCCGAGAAGGTTCAAGGGTATGCGTGGGGGATGGGGGTCGAGCGGATCGCGATGCTGAAGCACGGAATCCCGGATCTGCGCCTCTACTACGAAAACGATTTGCGTTTCTTGGAGCAGTTTGGATGATCCCCAATTCTCCACATAACCCTGCACCCTCTCCGAAGGAGAAGGTCGGATGAAGGTTCCGCTGAACTGGCTCCGCGAATACTGCTCGCCCGATCTCGATACGGCCGCGATAGAGGAGCGCCTGACGATGACCGGCACGAAGGTCGAGACGATCCTCCACCACGGCGTGCCTTCGGTCGAGAACTTCGTCGTTGGTCGCGTGCTCACGGCTGAGCCACACCCGGACGCCGACAGGCTGAAAGTATGCACGGTGGACGTAGGGCAGGGTGAGTCGGCTGGGATCGTCTGCGGGGCGCCGAACGTCGCAGCCGGACAGACCGTTGCCGTGGCCCTGCCAGGGGCGCGTATGCCCGACGGGACCAAGATCAAGGCCGCCAAGCTGCGCGGGGTGCCGTCCAACGGCATGATCCTCGCCGCCGACGAGCTCGAGATCGACAACGACCACAGCGGCATCATGGTGCTCGACGAGCTGATCCTGGATGCTGGCCGATCGGAGATCCCATCGATCTCCGATCGGTTGGCTCCCGGCACGCCGTTGGCCGACGTGCTTGCGATCTCGACTGACGTGCTGGAGCTTGAGATCACCCCCAACCGGCCCGACTGCCTTGGGGTGTACGGGGTCGCGCGCGAGCTGCATGCCGCCACCGGCGCCCCGCTCGCGCCCGAGCCGTGGGGCGAGGATCTCGGCAGCAGCGGGCCACTGGTCGCCGAGGCGCAGAACGGCGGTGCGTCGCCGGTCTCCGGGGAGGCGTCGGTGCTCTCCAAAGACGATGCCCCCCGCGCGCGGGGTGGGCAGGGTCTTTTTGATGTAACCGTCGAGTGCCCCGACCTCTGTCCTCGCTTCACCGCGCGCGCGTTCGAGGACGTCACGATCGGGCCCTCGCCGCCGTGGCTGAAGGCCCGCCTGTCCGCTGCCGGGCAGCGGCCGATCAACAACGTTGTGGACATCACCAACTACGTGATGCTGCTGTGCGCGCAGCCGCTGCACGCTTTCGACCTCGATCGCGTCGCCGGCGCCAAGCTGACGGTCAGGCGAGCCCACGACGGTGAGCAGGTGACGACGCTCGACGGTCAGACGCGCACGCTCGACGGCGAGATGGTCGTGATCGAGGATGGCGAGGGGCCGACCTCGATCGCCGGCATCATGGGCGGTGAGCGCTCGGAGGTTCAGGCCGAGACGAAACGCGTGCTGATGGAGGTGGCCAATTGGAGCGGGTCCAACATCCACCGCACCTCCTGGGCATTGGGCCTGCGCAGCGAGGCGTCCTCGCGCTTCGAGAAGGGGCTCGCGCCCGAGCAGTGCATGTACGCGCAGGCGCTTGCGACACGCTTGATGGTCGAGCTGTGCGGCGCCCGTGTGCTCCCGGGAACGATCGACACAGCGCCCGACGGTCCGCCGCCACAGACGATCCGCCTGCGTGAGCAGCGCGTACAGGCGATTCTGGGTATGCCGGTGGCGAGCAGGCGTCAGGCCGAGATCCTGCGCGCGCTCGACTTCGCGGTGGCGGAGGTTGGCGAGCCTGCCGACCCGCGGGCGATCCCGAGTGCAAGCGCACGCGAGGGAGCCATGCAGGGCGCTGAGCCGGGCGCGAACGGACAGGCGCACGCGCAGGCCGGCGGTGCGGCGCTGGATGTGACAGTGCCGCCTGTGCGCCGCGAGGACGTGACCCGCGAGGCCGATCTGATCGAGGAGGTCGCCCGCATCCATGGACTGGCCGCACTGCCGGCGACACTGCCGGCACGCCGCGGCGCATATGGTCGTCTCTCGACCTCTCAGCAATTGCGACGGCGTGCGGCCGACGCGCTCGTCGGCCGCGGCCTGTACGAGGCGGTCGGCTGGACGTTCACGGCGCCCACGCTCCATGACCGCCTGCGGCTGCCCGAGGACGACCAGCGCCGGCGTGCGCCCGTCGTCGAAAACCCCCTGTCAGACGATCAGTCGCTGCTGCGCACCACCCTGCTTGGCTCGTTGCTCGACGTGGCCGCGCACAACTGCGCGCGCGGAATGGTCGACTTTGGGCTGTTTGAGATTGGAACGTTGTTCGTGCTGGATGGCGACACGCCGGCCGCGCACACCAGCGTTGGCGCCGCTGAGGATGGCGGTACGTGGGCGCAAACGACGCCTGCGGGCGCCGAACGGGAGACCGGCTCGCCGGGTGCCGGTAGCGAGACCGGGGTGCGCGAGCACCAATCACTTGCTGTGCTGTTCGCCGGGAAGGTCTTGCCCGCCACGTGGGGTGCTCCCGATCCTCCCTGCGCGGACGTGTTCGCGGTCAAGGGCGTACTCGAAGCGCTCGGCGCAGCCTTGCGGGTCGAGCTCGAGTGTCTTCCCGGTGCACAGCCGTTTCTGCATCCGGGCCGCTCGGCAGCCGTTCTGTGCGATGGCCAGGAGCTGGGCTGGCTGGGCGAGCTGCACCCGCTCGTCGCGCGCGAGTGGGGGATCGAGAGCGCGGCGGCGATGGAGTTGCAGCTCGACCTGCTGCTCGACAGTGCCGAAGCGCAGAGCGCCTATCGCGATGTGATCTCCTATCCCGCGCTGCGCCAGGACTTGGCCGTCGTGCTCGCCGAGGACGTAGCGGCCGCCGAGGTGCTCGACGCGGTGCGCGGAGCGGCCGGTGGGCTGCTTGACGAAGTGGGCGTGTTTGACGTCTATAGCGGGCCGCAGGTGGGGGAGGGCCGGCGCTCGCTGGCGCTGTCGCTTGCCTTCCGAGCACCTGATCGCACGCTCACAGACGAGGACGTGGCGCCCGTGCGCGAGCGGGTCGTCGCCGCGCTGGCAGCGCTTGGAGGTGAGCTGCGTGCCTGAGCTCGCGGCGCTCCTCTCAAATGCCCATGCCTGCTCGGTCAAGCTGGCCGCGACGGGTTCGGCTGGTGCCCCCTGTGTGCTGGCTGGGGGTGGGCTTCGTGCCTAAGGCACTTGTCGCCGGCGCGACCGGCTTCGCGGGCGCTCTGGCCGCACACCTGTTGTGGCGCCATCCCGGGTTCGACCTGCAAACGGTCACGGCACGCGCCGATGCCGGGCAGCGCCTGGACCGCCTCTATCCGCGCTACCGCGTGCCGCTCGAGCTGCAAGAGCTCGACCTCGACCGTCACGCCGACGTGGACGCCGCGATCGTCGCCTATCCGCACGCGGCCTCAGCCCCGGTCGTCGCCGCATTGCGCGCGCGCGGCGTGCGTGTCGTCGACCTCAGCGCGGACTTTCGCCTCTCAGAGCTCTCCACCTACGAGCAGTGGTACGGCCCGCATCCGCACCCGGAGTTGCTCGAAGACGCCTCCTACGGGTTGCCCGAGCTTCACCGCGAGGCGATCGCCGCCGCGGATCTCGTGGCGACCCCAGGCTGCTATCCGACGGCATCGCTGCTCGGCCTCGCCCCACTCGCGCGCGCCGGGCTGATAGCCGACCTGGTGATCGACGCCAAGCAGGGGCTCTCCGGCGCGGGCCGCTCGGCTACCTGGCAGACGCACTTCTCAAACAGCGGCGAGAACATCCTGCCCTACAACATCGTCCACCATCGCCACACGCCGGAGATCGAGCAGCAGCTCGACGATCTCGACCCCACCCATCCCGGCTTGCGGGTGCAGTTCACTCCGCATCTTGTGCCGCTGGACCAGGGCGAGCTCGTCAACTGCTATGTGACTCCCACCCGGCCGATCGAGCAGGACGAGCTCGACGTTATGTACGAGGACGCCTATGCGGGCGAGCCGTTCGTGGAGTTGGCACCGGAGCCGGCCGAGGTGCGTGACGTGCGCGAAACGAACATCTGCCGGCTGCACGTAGCGGCCAGCGAGCACACGGGCAAGGTCGTCGTGCTCTCCGCGATCGACAACCTGTGGAAGGGCACCTCTTCGCAGGCGGTGCAGAACCTGAACTTGATGTTCGGCTTCCCAGAGGGGGAGGGGCTGGCATGAACACGCATGCGCGCCTAACGGAATGCGAGGGCTCGCTGTGAGCGCCGGCAAAGACGTATGGGGCGATCGGGCGGCCGCGGCGCCGCCACAGCCTTTCTTTCACTCGCGCTGGGTGGACGCGCCCACGCATGTCGCCGAGCTCGGCCCCGAGGCTGGTCTGCCGGCCGGTTTTCGTGCCGCCGGCGTCGCCTGTGGAATCAAGCCGTCGGGCAACCCCGATGTTGCCCTGCTCGTTTGCGACTCGCCGCGCCCGGTCAGCGCCGCCCGCTTTGCCGACACGGGCACGCCGGCCGCACCGGTCTTGCTCTCCCAGGAGCGTTGCAAGCTGTCCGCGTTGCGCGTGATCCTCGCCAACTCCGGTTGCGCCAACGCGGCCACCGGCCGTCGTGGCCTGGAAGACGCCGCCAAGACCCAGGGCGCCGCCGCGATGGCCGTCGGAGCGCAGCCCGAGGAGGTCCTGCTCGGATCGACCGGCGGCATCTCCCAGTATCTCCCGGTCGAGAACATGCTGCGTGGCATCCGCGATGCTCAGGCAGCTCTGCGCCGCGAGGGCGACACGGACTTCCAGCAGGCGATCCAAACGACCGACGCATTCGAGAAGCGCGCCAACCTGCGGGTCGAGCTGCCCTCAGGTGTCGTGCGGCTCAGCGCGCAGTGCAAGGGCGCCGGCATGATCAGCCCGCGCTTCGCCACGATGTTCTGCTTCGTCGAGACCGACGCTGAGCTCGAGCCGGAGACGGCGGAGCTCTTGCTCTCGGTGTGCCTGAAGCGCTCGTTCGACCGCTGCACCGTTGACGGACAGCTCTCGACAAACGACACGGCTGTACTGATCGCCTCGGGTGAGAGCGGCGTAAGGATCGCCCCCGAGAGCGAGGACGAGTTGCGCTTCGGTGAGGCACTCGACGCGCTCATGCGCCAGCTCGCGATCCTGATGGTGGCCGACGGCGAGGGTGCAGGCAGGATCGGGCGCTTGGTCGTGTACGGCGGCGAGCAGGCGACCGTCGAGCTGGCAGCGCGTGCGGTCGCCAATTCGCCGCTGGTCAAGACGGCCCTGCACGGCGCCGACCCCAACTGGGGACGGATCGTTCAAGCCGTCGGCGGCGCTCTGGGTACGGGAGTCGCTCCGCTGTCGATGGACATTGCTTTGCAAGGCACGCAAGTCTGCTCGGCCAGCGTCGCCGTCCCCTACGACGAGCCCGCGCTGACCAAGGCACTCGAGGGTAGGGAAATCGATTACGAGATCACGCTGCCAGGCGACGGCGCCGAGACCGAGATCTTCTTCTCCGACCTCTCGCACGAGTACGTGACCATCAACGCCGACTACACGACATGAACACGTATGGCTGCGCTGGGCGTTGTCCTCAGTCGCTCGCGTGCGTAGCACGCCACGCGGGGTGGGTGGGTTCCCTATCTATTGCCCAGCTTGCCCTACGTGCCCATGTCGGGCGGGACGGACTAGCCGACCGAAAGGCAATTCGATGCGCGACGTAGCCACGCTTCTGGAGGCGCTCCCATACATCAGGGAGTTCCACGGCAAGACGGTAGTCATCAAGTACGGCGGCGCCGCGATGGAGGACGCCGCGTTGCGCGAGGAGTTCGCGCGCGACGTCGTCCTGCTCAAGTACGTCGGCCTCAACCCGATCGTCGTGCATGGCGGTGGCCCGGACATCACCTCCTACATGGAGCGCCTCGGCCTGCCGGTGCGGTTCGTCGGCGGCCTGCGCGTATCCGACCCGGCCACGGTCGAGGTCGCCAAGATGGTGCTCGTCGGCAAGGTCAACAAGGAAATCGTGCTGCGCCTAGGTCGCCACGGCCAGCCGGCCGTCGGCCTTTGCGGCGATGACGGCTCGCTGTTTCGTATCGCCCGCCGCACCGCCCCCGACGGCCAGGACATCGGCTTCGTTGGCTCGATTGAGCGCGTCAACGTCGACGTGCTCCACCACGTCGCGCTCGACTACATCCCGGTGATCGCCTCGGTCGGCTCCGATCGCGAGGGCAACTCCTACAACGTCAACGCGGACGAGGCGGCAGGTGCGGTCGCGGGTGCGCTCGGCGCCTACAAGGTCGTTTTCCTGACCGACGTAGCCGGCTGGCTCGCCGATCCACAGGACGCGGCCAGCTTGATCGGCCAGGCCAGCGCCCGCGAGGTCGACGCGCAACTTGACAGTCTGCAGGGCGGCATGCGCCCGAAGCTCGCGGCCTGCGTGGAGGCGATCAACGGCGGCGTCAACTCCGCTCACATCATCGACGGCCGCATCCCTCATTCACTGTTGCTCGAGCTATTCACCGATGCTGGGATCGGTACCAAGATCGAGGCAGCGTCGTGATCGTCGATAGGGGCCTGCTCAACACGAGCGGCACGCGCCTACAGGCGACGGTAAGCGTCTGTGCGACCGCCGCAGCGCGGGCGTGTAGCGCCAACTGCCACGCCAAATCCAAACCTAAAATCGCATGACTTTGACGACCTTGCAGGAGATCGAGAGCCGCAGCGTGATCCCGTCCTACGCACGTTTCCCCGTCGAGTTCGTACGCGGCGAGGGCTCGCGTCTATGGGATAGCGACGGGAAGGAGTACCTCGACTTCCTCTGCGGCATCTCCGTCACAAGCCTCGGCCATTGCCACCCGCGTGTGGTCGCGGCGGTGCGAGAACAGGTCGGCCGCTTGATGCACACGAGCAACCTGTTCTACACCGAGCCCGCGATGCTCTTGGCTGAGCGACTGTCCGAGTCGAGCCTCGGCGGCAAGGTCTACTTCTGCAACTCGGGCGCCGAGGCCAACGAGGCGGCCATCAAGCTCGCGCGCAAGGCAAAGCCAGGCGGTGACATCATCGTCGCCTACGGCGCGTTTCACGGCCGCACATACGGCGCGCTATCGGCTACCCCACAGGAGTCGAAGCAGGCTCCCTTTGCGCCGCTCGTCCCTGGCTTCAAGGCGATCGCCCCTGAGCCCGCTGCGCTGGAGGCCCTAGTGAACGAGCGCACAGCTGCCGTCCTGCTGGAGCCGATTCAAGGAGAGAGCGGTATCAACGTGCTGTCGGACGAGTTCCTGCGCGTGGCGCGCAAGATGTGCGACGAGCACGGCGCGATGCTCGTATTCGACGAAATCCAGTGCGGGATGGGTCGCACTGGGACGGTCTGGGCCTACGAGCAGACGGGCACCGTTCCAGACGCGATAACAAGCGCCAAGGCGCTTGGGGGCGGCCTGCCGATCGGCGCTCTCGTCACTGTCCCAGCCTTCGGCGAGATCCTGCAGCCCGGCGATCACGGATCCACCTTTGCTGGAGGCCCGGTCGTGACCGCGGCTGCTCTGGCGGCGCTCGAGGAGACATCTTCGGAGGACTTGCTCAGCGGCGTGCGCAAGCGCGGCGTGTCCCTGGCAGACGGCTTGGCCCGTCTGCCCCACGTGGTCGCGGTGCGAGGCCGCGGTCTGATGCTTGCCTGTGAGCTCGATGTGTCTGCTCCGGTGGTCATGCGTCGTGCGCTCCTCGACGAACGCCTGATCGTGAATGCAACCGGCCCGGCGACGCTACGTTTGTTGCCGCCACTCACGGTCTCCGACGAGGAGATCGAAGACGCCCTTGCGCGCCTCGCTGGTTCGCTCGCGAATTCCAGGAGCTGACAGTGCGTCGTTGGCTACCGGATGGGCTCGAGCTGGACGACGACCCCAAACGGGTTGACGTCGATGCGGTGCATGCATTCATCAGCCAGGAGTCATATTGGGGAAAGGGTCGCGCGCGGGAGCGTGTAGCGCGCGCGATCGACGGCTCGACCCGCGTCGTCGGTATCTATCGCGGGTCCGATCAGGTTGGTTTCGCGCGCGCGGTCTCTGACGGTGCTGTGGTTGCCTACCTTGCGGATGTGTACGTGCTGGAGCCATATCGGGGCAAGGGTCTAGGGCTGGAGCTCATACGGGAGATCGTCGACGGAGATACGCGGAACGACGTTCGATGGATGCTGCACACAGCGGACGCCGCAGGGCTATATCGGAAGCTCGGCTTCCGCCCGCAAGCGCCGCCGTATCCGCTTATGGAACGCCCGCCCGTCGCGGGTACCCGCTAGCCTTCGCGCGCGTGACCGACCCGCCGAGCAGCCTTCCCGCACCAACCGCCTCCTACGAGGCGCGTCCCGAGGACGTCCACCGCGTGCTCTTGCTCTACTCCGGTGGCCTCGACACGAGCGTAATGCTCAAGTGGATCCAGGACTCCTACGAAGCCGAGGTGGTCTGCCTGACCGTCAACCTGGGTCAGCCGGGCGAGGACTACGAGGTGATCTCCGAGAAGGCGCTGCGCCTGGGTGCCTTGGAATGCCATGTCGTGGATGCCCGCGAGGAGTTCGCCCGGGAGTACGTGACCCCAGCCATCAAGGCCAACGCGCTCTACGGCGGCGGCTACCCGCTGTTCACGGCGCTCGGACGCCCGCTGATCGCCAAGCTCGCGGTCGACTACGCCCGCCGCTCGGCTTGCGACACGATCGCCCACGGCTGCACGGGCAAGGGCAACGACCAGGTGCGAATCGAGGCCACGGTGGCCACGCTGGCGCCTGAGCTGAAGACGATCGCGCCGGTGCGCTCCTGGCAGATGGGCCGCGAGGAGGAGATCGCCTACGCACGCGAGCACGGCATCCCGGTCAAGGGCGGAACGGAGGTGGCCCCGTATTCGATCGACGACAACCTGTGGGGCCGATCCTCGGAGGGACGTTGGATCGAGGAGCTCGACCACGCTCCGGAGGACGACGTCTTCCAGCTCGTAACGCGTCCCGAGCTGGCCCCGGACGAGGCGGAGATCGTCGAGGTGGAGTTCGAGCGGGGTGTGCCGGTTGCCTTGAACGGGGAGCGCTTGCCGCTTGTGGCCTTGCTCGAACGTGCCGCCGAGATCGCGGCTCGCCACGGCGTCGGCATCGTCGACCACATCGAGGATCGCATCGTGGGCCTGAAGGTGCGCGACATCTACGAGGCCCCGGCGGCGGCGATCCTGCTGCCGGCCCACCAAGAGCTCGAGAAGCTCGTCTGCACGATCCATCAGAACCAGTTCAAGGCGGGTTTGGATCGCCAGTGGGCCTATCTCGTCTACGCGGGCCTGTGGTGGGAGCCGTTGCGGGAGGACCTCGACGCCTACATGGACTCGGTCAACGCGCAGGTGAGCGGCACGATCGGCCTGAAGCTGTACAAGGGCCACGCACGCGTGGTCACACGCTCCTCGCCGGGCGCCGTCTATGACCAGGCGCTCGCGTCTTTCGGCGAGTCGGGCGGCCTGTTCTCACAGAGCGCATCGCCAGGTTTCATCGAGCTGTGGTCGCTGCAGTCGCGTATGGCCTGGCGCCTGCGCAACCAGTAGAGCTGCGCCCTGCGCCAGCTGGACGAAGCGAATCGGCGCACGGGGCTGAGAGCGTCTCCTCTGATTTTGGGTGCTCGTTGGGTGGAGTGGAGGCCGATGTCTCGCAAAAATGCGATGCCCCCCGCGCGCGCGGGGGGCATCGGCCTTCTGGATAGGTAGAAGCCGTCCGGGGCCGTCTCTAGGGTGGTGCCCCAATGATGATCGAGGAGAGCGAAACGCCGGATATGCCTTCGCAGTCCGACGCCACGCCGGACGTGCTGGCCGCGCGACGCGCGCGGCGCGCGGAGGCCGGCGACCCGGTCATAGCTCGCCGTGCCGAGGCGGCCGAGGCGGCCGTGCGCAATCTCGAGACCCACCTGGCCGCGCTCGAGCAACGCTTGGAGGAGGTCGGTCGCGAGCGCGAGCGCATCGCCCAACAGTTGATGGAGCGCGAATCGGACGTGCGCGGCGCCAAGCAGCGCGAGTATGCCGAGCAGCAGTTGCGCGTCGAGGCCGAGGAGCGCGGCGAGCGCTTGCAGCGCGAGATGCGCACCCAGATCCAGGAGCTGAGCAACCGCCTGGAGGAGACCGAACGCGACGTGCGCGAGCTCAGCACCGAGCTCAGCCAGTTGCGCGAGCGTGACGCTCGCCTGACACCGATCGTGCGCGAGCTGATGGACGTCGCCGCCGGCTTGCGCGCGGGCTTCGAGCGCGAGCTGACGGCGCTGCGCGAGGAGCTCCAGCAGCAGGTCGTGTGGGAGCGCGAGACCTACGTGCGCGAGCTGACGGCGATGGGCGCGCGCATGGAGGATCTGCGCTTTGAGCTCACCCGTACGGCCGATGACCTACGTGCACAGCTGAGCGAGCCAATCGATCCGGCGCTGCTGCAGCACACGACCGAGCCCGAGTCCGAGCGCGAGGCCATCCACCGACGTGAGATGGCCGATGCGCTCGTCGCCGCGGTCGAACGTCTGCGCGCCCGCGTCGCCGAGGTCAAGGAGGCCGAGGTCGAGCAGGAGCAGTCCGCGGTCTCGGTCGAGAGTTCCTCGGCAGTGGAGTCCCATGCCTTCGCGGAGCCCGAGGTGGTTGCTGAGCCCGAGGTGGTCGAGCCCGCCGCAAGCCAGCCCGCAATCGAGCATGTTGCCGTCGAGGAGCCTGTGGTTGTCGAGCAGCCGGAGTCGGTATCTGAGCCCGTCGTCATCGACGAGCCCGATGTGGGGCCTGCCGCTGTCGAGGAGCCTGCGGTTGTCGAGCAGCCGGAGCCTGTATTTGAGCCTGTCGCCATCGACGAGCCCGACGTCGGGCCTGTCGCTGTCGAGGAGCCCGAGCCCGAGGCGGTGGCATCCGAGTCGGTGGCAGAGCCTGAGGTCGTCGCAGAGCCTGAGGCCATAGAGGACGTCGAGCCTGTGGCCGTCGATGCACCTGAGCAGGTCGAGGAGTCTGTCGCGGTCGAGGAGACCGCGCTAGCTGATGAGCCTGAGGCGATGGAGGTTGTAGCGGAGCCCGAGGCTATCGAGGAGTCCGCGCCAGCCGAGGAGCCCGTGGCTATCGAGGAGCCCGAGGCGCTCGCAGAGTCTGAGACCGTCGAGGAGTCCGTGGCTATCGAGGCGCTCGCAGGGCCTGAGACCGTCGAGGAGCCCCCTGCCGATGAGGAGGTCACGACCGTCGAGGAGTCATCCGTCGACGAGCGGTCGCGCGCGGAGGGACTTGCCGCGCCGATAGCGCCGGCCGATCGGCTTGCGCCCCCCGAGCCATCGGTGATCGGTCTCGGTCCGGGCGATGCGCTCGCCACGGGTGCGATCAGCACCGAGCCGATCGCACTTCAGTCGCGTCTGCTCACGGTCCCGGACAAGCGCATCTCGTGGCTTGCGCCGGCGATTCGCAAACTTGCCGGCGAGCGCGACGCAAAGCTGGCGGCGGAACTCGTGATCGAGCTGATACCGGCTCAGCGCGAGGCAGTCGAGGGCCCGCTCAACTACGAGATCAAGATTCGTGAGCTCGGCACCTTCTACGTAACGCTCGATCCAAACCAGGCAACCATCTCCAGAGAACCGCGTGGCTCGATCGACTTCTCGCTGGAGGGCCCGGTAGCCGCGTTCAGCGAGCTCGCCGCGGGAGGCGCCTCGCGCAGGCAGCGCGGTCTTCGCATCCGCAAGGGCCGTCGCAGCGCGCGACGCTTCCTCAAGACGCGACGTCGTCCGATCGCGCTCGCCGACCTGGCCTCCGCTGGAGTCGACGTCTGGCCTGGGTTGCTGTTGCTGGCGATGGCCGAGGCGGTCGATCCCACGTGGACCAGCGGGCGGCGCTTCGAGTTGGCATTTGACATCCAGGGGACCTCGGGGATCGTCATCTACGTGCGCGTCTGCGATGGCGAGCCGATCCTCGTGAGCCGCAGCGCCGCGGGTGAGCCCATCGCCACGATCTCGCTCAGCGGACACGCCCTGATCTGTCTGCTCGCGGGCACTCAACCGCCGCCGGAGGATCGAACCTTCGTGACCGGCGACGCGAGTTCCGTCGACGTGTTCCTGCAGTGGACGGCTCGCGCTCAGGGTCTCACAGTCGCAGGCTCCTGAACTCCTCAGCACGCCACCTCAGGGCGTTCTTCCAGGCAGTCAAAGGGGTCCCTCGGTCCGCCGGTCCAGGGCATACCATCCAACCTCTGTGACCAGCCAGTCCTGCGCCCATCTGCACGTCCACTCCGAGTACTCGCTGCTCGACGGTGCATGCAGGATCGAGGACCTGGCAAAGCGCGCCGCCGAGTTCGACCAGCCGGCCCTCGGGCTCACCGACCATGGCGTCATGAACGGCATGGTGGAGCTCCACAAGGCATGCTTGAAACACGATGTCAAGCCGATCTTCGGCTGCGAGATCTACATGGTGGACGACCACGCCGCGCGGGGTCCAGGTCGCGTTGAGCGCAACCACCTCACGTTGCTCGCCGCCAGTGACACCGGATATCGCAACCTCGTACAACTCTCCTCCGCCGGCTTCCTGGAAGGACTGCACAGAGGCAAGCCAACACTGGACCTGGCCCAGATCGAGCAGCGCTCTGAGGGCATCATCGCACTCACCGGCTGCCTGGCCTCACGCTTCTGCCAGAGGTTGCTCGACGATCGCCCCGACGACGCCCGCGCCCACGCCGATGACCTGACGCGCATCTTCGGTGCGGAGAACGTCTACTTCGAGGTTCAGAAGAACGGGCTCACCGCGCAAGACAAGTGCAACGAGGGAATCGTGCGCATCGCCGCAGAGATGGGAGGCAAGCTGGTCGGCACCGGCGACGTGCACTATCTGCGCCGCGAGGACTACGACCATCACACCGCACTGCTGTGCGTACAGACCAAGAGCACGCTTGCCGCGCCCAAGATGACCTTCGAGACGAACGAGTTCTACCTGCGCGACAGCGCCGAGATGGCCAGCTCCTTCGCGGAGTGGCCCGAGGCGATCGCGAGCACGATCGAGATCGCCGAGCGTTGCAACGTCGAGCTCGAGCTCGACAAGCAGCTGATCCCCAAATACACGACCCCAGACGGCAGCAGCGAGCGCGACTACCTACGTGAGCAGGTGCTGCGCGGACTGCACGTGCGCTACGGCAACCCGCCGTCGGCCGAGGCGATCGCGCGCATGGACATGGAGCTCGGCGTGATCGATCGCATGGGCTTCAACGCCTACTTCCTGATCGTCTGGGACTTCGTCAAGTTCGCCAAGGAGAACGGCATCGCCGTCGGCCCCGGACGCGGCTCGGCGGCCGGCTCGATCGTCTCCTATTGCCTGGCGATCACCGATGTGGACCCGCTGCGCTACGACCTCCTGTTCGAGCGCTTCCTCAACCCCGAGCGTGTGTCGATGCCGGATATCGACATTGACTTCTCCGTGCGTGGGCGCGAGCGCGTGATGCGCTACGTCACCGAGAAGTACGGGCGCGAGTCCGTCGCTCAAATCGTCACCTTCGGCAAGATGTTCCCGCGCGCGGCCACGCGCGATGCCGCACGTGTGCTCGGCCGCGACTATGGCGCCGGCGATCGCCTTGCCAAGCTGATCCCCGACCCGATCATGGGCCGCGCTCCTTCCTTCGAGGACTGCCTGAAAACGGGCGAACCGCTGCGCAAGGCCTATGACGAGGAGCCGGAGGCGCGCACGATCATCGACGTCGCCAAGGGCTTGGAGGGGATCGTGCGCAACTCCTCGATCCACGCCGCCGCCGTCGTCATCGCCGATCGGCCGCTCACCGACATCGTGCCCCTGCAGCTCGCCGACGCCGGGACCGGGGAGGACGGCGAGCGTTCCTATCGCACCGTCACCCAGTTCTCGATGAAGCCAATCGAGGAAATCGGCCTGCTCAAGATGGACTTCCTCGGCCTGCGCAACCTCGACGTGATCGAGGACGCGCTGGACATCATCGAGCGCTCCTCCGGCACGCGCCCCGATATGACCACCCTGCCGCTCGATGACGTTCGCACTTACGAGATGCTCACCCGAGGCGACTCGATCGGCGTATTCCAGTTCGAGTCAGAGGGCATGCGCGAGGCACTCAAGCGGGTGCGTCCCGACGAGTTCAACGACCTCGTCGCGCTCAACGCGCTCTACCGCCCGGGGGCGATGGATCAGATTCCGGTCTACGCCAGGGGCAAGCACAACCCCGATGCCATCTCCTACCCCGACGAGCGCCTGCGCCCGATCCTCGAGTCCTCCAACGGAGTGATCCTCTACCAGGAGCAGGCGATGCAGATCTCCAAGGAGATCGCCGGCTTCTCCGGTGCCAAGGCAGACGATCTGCGCAAGGCGATCGGCAAGAAGAACCGCCAGGCGATGGCCGCGCTGAAGCCGGAGTTCGTCGAGGGCTGCCGCGCCTCGGGCACGAGCCCAGATGTGATCGACCTGCTGTGGCAGACCAACGAAAAATCGGCCGACTACTCCTTCAACAAGTCCCACGCCGCCTGCTACGGCCTGATCGCCTACCGAACAGCCTGGCTGAAGGCCAACCACACCGCCGAGTACATGGCGGCGCTGATCTCCTCGGTGATGTCCACCAAGGACAAGGTGCCGTTCTTCGTCGCCCGCTGCGAGGAGATGGGCATCGAGATCCTGCCGCCCGACGTCAACCTCTCAGACCACGAGTTCACGGTCGTGGATCGCAACATTCGCTTCGGCCTCGACGCCGTGAAGGGTGTCGGCTACCAGGCCGTCGAGGCGATCAAGTGTGCGCGAAATGGACCAGATCCAGCCAACCCAGACCCCTGCCCTTTCACCTCGCTATGGGACTTCTGCGAGCGTGTCGACAGCCGCGCCGTCAACAAGAAGGCGATCGAGGCCCTGATCAAGTGCGGCGCGCTCGGCTCCACCGGCGCCAGCCGCAAGGGCATGCTCGCCGTGCTCGAAAACGCCCAGGCGGCAGGCCAGAAGGCCCAGCAGGACGCGCTCGTCGGCCAAGGCTCGATCTTCGACCTCGACCCGCCGGCGGCGACGACCTCCGGCGGGGCGGGAAGTTTGGCGCCGGGAGCGGGGTTGCTCAGACCGAGCAATCCTCCGATTCCCGCCGAAGAGTTCGACCAGCCACAGCTGCTTGCGGTCGAGAAGGAAGCGATCGGGCTGTTCATCTCCGCTCACCCGCTCAAGCCGATGCGCGAGGCACTCAGGGCGCGCGTGGACTGCTCGCTCGCCGCGCTGGCCAGCCGTCGCGACAAGGATTGGGTGACCGTCGGCGGAATCATCACCGAGTCCAAGAAGATCCGTACCCGGGGCGGCGACCACATGATGTTCGCCACGCTCGACGATCTCGAAGGCGCCGTCGAGATCCTCGTGTTCGGCAAGGCCCTCGCCGAGCAGGAAGCGCTCGGCACGGAGGCGAGCGCGCTCGCGGTCGACCAGGTGGTGCTCGTCAGAGGCCGCGTCGACCACAAGGAGGCTGGCAAGACCTGTGTCGTCGTCCAGTCGGTCGAGCGCTTCACGCCGACCGAGCAGGAGATCGAGCGCGCCGACAGCGAGGCCAAAGCGGTCTCCGTCGCGCGCGCCGCGGCAGCGCAGCCGGTGCGCCTGCAGGTAGATGCCGCGCGTCTGCCGGCGAGTGCGATCGAGGACGTCAAGGACATCATCGAGACCAACCACGGCCCAGCCGAGGTGGTGCTGGAGATGCTCACAAGCGCCGGCACGCGCATCCTGCGCCTCGGCGAGGCCTACCGCGTGCAACACACGCCGGGAGTGCGCGCCGAGTTGGAAGCGGCGCTGGCGCCAGCCCCAGCGCTTGCCGCGACCGGCTAGCGCTGTCAGCTAGCCATGTCAGCGAGCGCTGCCGGCTAGCCTGCCGGATAACGCTGCTGGCAATGTCGCGGCTGACGTTTCCCACTCGGGCACATCGTCGCTTAGCGCTTTTTCTTCTTACGCTCGCGCACACCCCGCTCGCGCAGCGCGACGGCGAGCTGGATCTCCTCGCGCGTCGGTCCCGAGCGGTTCTCGCCTGGTGTCTCCAACACGCACGGCAGATCCTGAAAAGGGGGCGCAGAGAGAAACGCGGCACAGCCGCTCTCGCCGAGCCCACCTGCTCCGATGTTCGCATGGCGGTCGCGGTTGGACCCGAGCGGGGTCTGGGAGTCGTTGAGGTGCAGCGAGCCCACACGCTCGAGGCCGATCTTCCCGGCGATCTCTTTCGTCAGCTCGTCCATGCCCGCGAAGGTGCGGATGTCATAGCCGGAGGCGAACAGATGACAGGAGTCAAGGCACAGCCCCAGTCGCTTGTCGTTGTCTCCCACTGCCTCCAAGAGGGCCGCGAGCTCGTCGATCGAGCGTCCCAGCGTGCCGCCAGCGCCGGCAGTGTTCTCCAGGTGAAGCGGGCAACCCTCGCTGTCGGCGAGCGCCTCGCGGATCGTCTCACCGGCGCGCGCGACCGCCTCGGCGGCATCGCCGGTCTTGGCGGAGCCGGGGTGCAAGACAACCCCCGCGGCGCCGATGTCGTGCCCGACACGCAGCGAGTGCGTGAGCGACACGAGCGACTTCTCGCGAATCTCGGGATCCTCGCTTGCGCAGTTGAGCAGGTACACGGCGTGGATCAGCACCGCATCGATCTGGCTGGCAGCCATCGCCTCGCGAAACGCGGCGACGTCCTCCTCGCGGTAGACACTCGGGCGCCACATGCGCGGCGACTGGTTGAAAATCTGGATTGCGCGGCAATCGCGCTCCAGCCCGCGCTCAATCGCCTTAGGCAGGCCCCCGGCGGGGGAGACGTGAGCGCCGATCAGCACGTCGTGCTGCTCCTGGGTATGGCATGCAGCCCAATCCACGGCGGACGCTGGCAAGCTCGGGATTTCACGCATCGGCGTCGGGCGACTAGCATGGCGACGATCCTATGAGAGTTCGCTTCGCTCCATCGCCCACGGGCACGCTGCACATCGGTGGCGCGCGCACCGCGCTGTTCAACTGGCTACTCGCGCGCCACTCGGGCGGCACTTTCCTGCTGCGCATCGAGGACACCGACCGTGAGCGCTCCACGCCCGAGAACGTCGAGCAGATCCTCGACGCGCTGCGCTGGCTGCAGCTCGACTGGGACGAGGGGCCTGTATTCCAAACCGAGCGGACAGCCCGTCACCAGGAGGTGCTCGAGGCGCTGCTCTCGAGCGGACATGCCTATCGCTCGAATGCAACCGCCGCCGACGTGGCCGCTTACAAGCAGCTGCACGGCGCCGAGCGGGGCTTCCGCGGCAATGAGCGAGACGAAAGCCAAAAAGACGGTGCGGTACGGCTGCGCGTGCCGGATGGCGGTGCGACTGTCGTGCACGACCTGATCCGCGGCGATACCACCTTCGAACACGTTCATCAGGATGATCCCGTGATCGCGCGCGCGGATGGCTCGGTGCTCTACAACTTCGCCGTCGCGATCGACGATCTCGACGCGGCCATCACGCACGTCGTGCGTGGCGAGGATCACCTCTCGAACACTCCAAAGCAACTGCTCGTCCTGCAAGCCGCCAAGGCGGTTGGCATCGGTACAGAGCACGCCGAACCGCTGTATGCGCACCTGCCGCTGCTGCACGGCCCCGACGGCAAGAAGCTCTCCAAGCGTCACGGTGCCGCATCGGTGCAGGAGCTGCGCGAAGCGGGCTACCTGCCGGAGGCGGTGCGCAACTACCTCGCCTTGCTCGGTTGGGGCTCGGGCGACGATGCCACCGTGCTCTCTACAGAGCAACTGGTGGAGCGCTTCGAGCTGGAGCGCGTCAGTCGCAACCCTGCCCGCTTCGACGAGGTCAAGCTGCGCTGGCTCGACGGGATTTACGTACGCGGGCTCTCCGTCCCCGAGCTGGCCGATCGCGTGCTCGGCTACCTGCGTGTCTCAGATCCGCGGGCGGCAAGCGCCGCGCAAGCCGATCGCCAGCTGCTCGAGGGGGCCGTGGCGATCAGCCAGGAGAAGATCCAGACGCTGGCCGACTTCTGGCCGCTGTCGCGCTTCTTCTTCACAGGTGTCGCCGAGGATGCCGCGGCGCGCGAGCGCTGGCTTGGCGAGCGTGGAGTTTCGGTGTTGGGCGACGCGCGAGCGCAACTCTCCGCGGCGCCGAGCTTCGAGGTCGAGGCGGTGCAGACAGCGCTTGCGCAAGTGATCGAGCGCCACGACGCCAAGCCGCGCGAGGTCTATCAGCCGGTGCGCGTGGCGATCGCGGGCACGACCGTCTCGCCGGGCATCTTCGAGAGCGTCGCGCTGCTCGGTCGCGAGGAGACCCTGCGCCGCATCGATCTCGCGCTTGCCGGCTGATACTCCCCGGCTAACGCTCCAGCTCAGCAATTGAGCGCCCAGGTCTACGGCGGCGCTCAACAAACCATCTCTAGCTGCCGATAGGACCCGTGACGACCACATGGGTTGGCTCGGACGCCGCCCCGTCTAGAAGGTGTCATGGGCACGCAAGCAACAGTGACAAAGTCAACGCACGGAAGCGACTCCGCGGATTCCTCCGCAGCTGGGCGACGCCCGAGCAGCTCGAACGGATCGGGTGAGCGCCATCAGAACGAGGGCCATGGCCGCCGTTTGATGCGAGCATTCGAGGCGCTCGACGCCTTTCCGGCGCTGTCAGAGTCACGTAGCCGCCTACTTTCGGTCGTCTCCAAGGACAACGTCGCCACCGCCGACGTCGTCGCCGCGGTCGAGTCCGACGTGGCGTTGCTGATCGCGGTGATGCGCCTCGCCAACGAGGGCCGCGGTCCCTCCGAGCGGATCGAGACCGTCGTCGGGGCCGTGGAGCGGTTGACGCCCCAGGCGGTCGAGTCGATCGCCAGCAGGGTGCGTACCTTCGACTTCTTCGAGCGCTCCTCGGGTTGGGACACCGCGCCAGAGCGCTTCCGCCTGCACGCGCTCGCCACCCAGCACACCGCGGACCGACTCGCGGCCGAGGTCGGCTATGAGCATCGCGACCGTCTGACCGTCACCAGTCTGCTTCACGACGTCGGCAAGCTCGTGCTGATGCACGCCTATCCCGGCTACATCGCCCAGGTGAAGAAGGAGGGCCAGACGCCAGAGAAGCGCATTCATCAGGAACGGCGCGAGCTCGGTGTCGACCATGCGCTCGTGGGCGGCGTACTCGCCCGTCGCTGGGGCCTGCCGCCGGCGATTGCCACCGTGATCGAGCGCCACCACAATCCGGATGCCAGTGGCGAGGCCACGTTCGTGCGCCTCGCCGACATGCTCGCGCACTACGCCCACGGGGCACCTGTGTCACCGGGGGAAATGCTCACCTGCGCCCGCGCGCTTGGGCTTGGCCCCGAGGAGCTGCGCCGCGTGATGTACGAGCTGCCGAGCTCGCGTGCTCAGCGCCAGCGCACGGTCGATCCCTGCCCGCTCTCGGGCCGCGAGGTAGGCGTCTTGCAGCGGCTCGCCGAAGGCAAGGTCTACAAGCAGATCGCCCACGAGCTGACGCTCTCCACGAGTACGGTGCGCACCCACTTGCACAACATCTACGGCAAGCTCGGCGCGGTCGATCGCGCCCAAGCGGTTCTAATCGCCACAGAGCGCGGTTGGCTCTAGGACGCGCCCTGGGCGGCGCAATACTGCGTCCTCCCTCCCTTGTGTGCAAAGCACACTGCGGTCGGTGCGTCCTTGTCTTGCTTGCCCAGGTCACGTCCTAGACGCTTTTCCGCATACCATCGCGCTTGGTGATCTGCCGATGATCTCGATTACAAGTAAGTCCCCCTATGCGGTGGCCGCGCTCGCGGAGCTTGGTCGAGCCGGTGGCTCCGAGCCGGTGCCGATCGGCGAGCTTGCGCGTCGGCGTGAGATGCCGGTCCAGTTTCTCGAGCAGCTGTTCGCCGTGCTGCGACGCGCCGGCGTGGTCAACTCCCAGCGCGGAGTCAAGGGTGGCTACCGCTTTGCCCGCGACCCGTCGCAGGTGAGCGTGCTCGAAGTGGTGGAGCTGCTCGACGGCCCGCTCGGCCGTGATGCCGACGGTGTCTTCGGCGATGCTTCCAAGGCCGCTCGCGAGGTGCTCGAGCAGACGAGCATCGCTGATGTGATCGAGCGCGAAGCACGCGACTCGGGCGCGAGCATGTACCACATTTGACCTAACCGCCCCAGCCGCACGCGCCCCCGGGTAGGTCTTGAGCCACTATTGTCGTGGACATATGGGGTCAATCCCGATCAACATTTCAGAGCTTGTCGGCGGGACGCCGCTGATTCGCTTGAAGCGGATGCTCGAAGGCGCTTCTTCCGAGCAAAACGACGTCGAGCTGTACGCCAAGCTCGAGGCCTTCAACCCGGGTGGAAGCGTCAAGGATCGGATCGGCGTGGCGATGATCGAGGCCGCCGAGGCCGAGGGTCGCATCGAGCCGGGACGCAGCACGATAGTCGAGGCTACCAGCGGCAACACCGGTATCGCGCTCGCGTTCGTGTGTGCCGCCAAGGGATACGAGCTCGTGCTGACATTGCCCCAGGGAATGAGCCGTGAGCGCGAGATCCTGCTCAAGCTCTATGGCGCCAGCGTTCAGATCACGGAGTCGTTGGGTGGCATGGGAGAGGCCGTGCAGGCGGCACAGGCGATGGCACGCGACCCCGACGTGTTCCTGCCCGACCAGTTCTCAAACCCCGCCAACCCGGAGGCTCATCGTCGCACGACCGGCCCCGAGATCGCGGAAGCGCTGGACGGTCGCGTGGACGTGCTCGTCGCCGGCGTCGGTACCGGTGGCACGATCACGGGCGTCGGCGAGTATCTGCGCGAGCAGAACCCGAAGCTGCGGGTCGTGGCGGTGGAGCCGAGTGGCTCAGCGGTGCTCTCGGGCTCGCGGCCGGGTCCGCACCGCATTCAGGGCATCGGCGCGGGTTTTGTCCCGCCCGTCCTGAACCGTGAACTGATCGACGAGGTGATCCCCGTCTCAGACGACGACGCAATCCAAACAGCGTGGACTTGCGCCCGATGCGAGGGATTGCTTGCCGGGATCTCTTGTGGCGCCGCCTTGTGGGCGAGCTTGCAGGTTGCCGCGCGGCCCGAGTCAAGAGGCAAGCGGATCGTGACGATCATGCCCGACTCGGGCGAGCGCTACGTCTCGCAGGCATTCTTCGCACCGTCGTAAGGCCGCTACGCTTTCTACATGCTTGGCATCGGCACCGTCGCAAGGGTCGCAAGGGAGCTTCGTCGCGACGTCGCGGTCGCACGCGACCGCGATCCCGCCGCGTGCGGCGTGGGACCGGTCGAGATCGTTGCCACTTGGCCCGGTATCCAGGCTTTGCTCGCCCATCGCGTCGCCTACGCGCTGCAGACGTCCGAAGTGCCGTTGCTGCCGCGTGCGATCGCGCTCGTATCGAGAGCCGTGACCGGGATCGAGATCCACCCGGCCGCGAGCATCGGCAAGGGCCTGTTCATCGATCATGGCTCCGGTGTCGTAATCGGTGAGACCGCGGAGATCGGCGACGACGTGACGCTCTACCAGGGAGTGACACTAGGTGGTACCGGCTTTGTCACAGGCAAGCGCCATCCCACGATTCAGGACAATGTGACGATCGGCTCCGGCGCCAAGCTACTCGGGCCGATCGTGGTCGGCCACGGCGCCAAGATCGGGGCCAACAGCGTGGTGATCACAGACGTGCCTCCCAACTCCACCGTCGTCGGCAACCCAGGCCACCCCGTGCGGGTGGACGGCCGCCGCCCGGAGGGCCCCGACGCCGACTGGATCCATCTCCCCGACCCGATCGCAGAGGCGATTCAAGGACTGGCCAGTCGCATCGGCGCGCTGGAGCGCGCTGTCGGCGAGCTGTCCGGCTCAGAGACCCAGCCACCGGCCGAGGTGCGCCCGCTGCGGACCGTGAAGGGGCCGAACCCCGCTGGAGGCTGATCCAGCTCTCGGCATTCGCCAGCGCAATTCGAGTGCCGCCGGAGGCGCCGCGTCGGGACGGTGTGGCGTGAAAGAGCGCTTGGCGGCTCAATCGAGCGTCGGCTCAATAGAACACGGTGCGACAGCGATGACGCGGGCGAGCCTTGTACTCGGGCGCCTGCCCGCGCGTCCACAGCCAGTTGTCGATCTCGCGCTCGGAGACGCCCGTGCGCTGTGAGATCAGTTCGCAGGCGTGCACAGCACAGGCCCTGATCTCGCGCTCGGCGCCTCCCAGGGGGAGGCGGCTTCCTCGATCGACGCGAGCGGCCAACGCGTGGTCGTAGACGAGCACGCCGTCGCAGCGCAGCACGTGCGGCACGAGGTTGTCGGCGAAGATCGTCAAGCGGTCGAGGTCGTCGAACTCGGCCACGCCGGCCAGAGCCAGGTCGCTGGCGACGATCTGCGCGCGCTTGTAGAAGCCACGGTCGTCGAACATCGCCATCCCTCGCGCGAGTCTCTCTGCGAGGCGCTCGGCGGAGCCACCGGACTCGGCCACGAGATCGAGCGCGCGGCGAGCGGGCCCGGGCGATGGGCCCTCCAAGAAGCGCCCAAGTGCCCGCAGCGCCTGCGCATAGAGACTCATCAGCTCATGGTCGGGGCGCTGGCCGAGGATCTCGGCGATCTCGTCGGCGCTCACGCCGCTCAACCATGCGCCCGTGGGTGGGCCGTGAGCGCGCACGTGCTCGGCCAAGCTCCACGCGACGGTGAAGTAGCCGCTGAGCGGCTTTCCGTGGAGGGTGCGCTTGCGCAGCGTCGGGAACCAGCCCGAGCCGAAGTTGATCGCGTCGAGCGCCAGCATGTAGTCGGCGACGTCCGCCGCGTCGCCCTCCAGGTAGTGGGTCTCGGGGTCGAGCGCCGGGGGCGGGGCCGGCTGTAGCTCGGCCGCCGCGTCGAGGTCGATCCGCACGTGGCTACCGGCAGTGGCCACGCGCGCGCAGGCAGAGCGAGCTTCGTCAATGACGGACACGCCTGGACATTAGAGCTCAGGCTCAGACATGTCCGAGTCCGCGTGCGCCAAAAAGTGCGCGGTCACCGGTGCGCATCGGGCTCCTCATATCGCGAGCTACTGCCCGCGAGCTACTGCCGAGCCAGGTCGTTCAGGTAGGCCTCGCGCGCGGAATACTGGCTGAAACGCGTCAGCAGCGCTCGCGCATAGGGATTGCCCACCCGTCCAACGCGACGGCAGTTCCATTCGATGATGCGGGCGTCCCGGTCGATTTTCGGCGCAAATGGATCTGGCTTGTAGTAGTCCAAGATCAGATCATCGGGTAGCTGCACGTTTGCATCCTCGCCATGCTCGAGCAGGGCCTTGCCGAACTTCTTCATGTGACCGGCGCGCATCCTCCAGTGCGGAAGCAGGCCGCGCGAGGGCTCGGCGTCGAGGTCGAGCTTTGCCTGACCGTCCTCGTTCAGCACACACGAGTCGAGAACGATCGAGCGAACGTAAGCGGCCCGCGACAAGCGCGCCACGGCGATCTTGTCCCCCGCCAGCAGGTAATAAGGCAGTTCGAATAAGTCGGCCGCGTCCGCGCTCGCATCGGCTGATTGCTGCTCGACTTTGACCAGCGTCATGTGCGTGAGCTCCGGTTTACGATCGCCTTTGCCGCGCACCATCAATGTGCACGGTTGCGCCACCACTACCCAAAGCCCCTTGTTCGCCTTGTTCGTTGGCCCTTCGATCAAGTCGCCCAGTTCGATCGGCAGGTGCAACTCGTTGACGTGCTTGGCATCGTCGTAATTCTCGGCATGCAAGATCTTCGCGGCGGTAGACAACGGAGGCTTGAGCTTCGCCGTGGACGGCTTGATCGGTTCGCTGGCTGTCGATACTGCCTCCTGAGGCGCGTCTGGCGTGGGTGGCGGTGCGATCGCGGCTATGCGCAGCAGCCGCTCGGTGAGCTCGCCGACGGGCCGATCGGTGCGCAGTCGTTTGCGGATGTCTGCGCGTTCCAGAGCCTCCAAGATGCGAATCAGCGTGTCGGGCGGCCAGTCACCCTCACGGTCGGAGCTGCGCACCACCATGTGCTCCATCTCCTCCGCCGCGATCTCCCTGAATTTCTCGATCGCCCCCTTTTGGATGTCCATACGCTCTGCGGTCACTCGCTCGATGAGCTGTGCGTAGATTGGTGCCAGCAGGGTGAGACGCAGACGTTGGGCGAACCGCTCGAGGTCGTGGTCCTCTTCATCCAGGTTGCGCTTGGATATGACGACTAGGCGGGCAGGATCTACTTTCGATTCCTTCACGATCTGCTCGCGCTTCTCGCTCTCCTCGTCGAGCTCGACTGTGTTCGTCAGCAGTCCGTAATAGACATTCCCGCATTTCTCAAGAGTGTTGAGCTTGCTCTCGAGCTGCTCGATCGCGCGCTGGCCTTCTTTGTCGCTGCCGCCCTCGTGGTGGAAGTCCTGATCGAAGAGGATCAGCGTGGTCTTGGACTCAGATTGCTCGATCAGCTCCGCGCTGCGCGCTCGCCACTCGTCCAAGCTCATGCCGTCCGAGTCGATCTCCTCAGGCAATTGCACGCCCAGTGCGTGAATAGCTCCAATGCCGGGCGGCTTTGCACCCCCCTCGATGGCGTACGCCTTGTCCACGAGCGAGGCGCGCTCTGGCTTGTCTAACTCTTCCCATAGCTCGCGCACGCGTATCTGCCACACCTCGTCCTCCTCGAACTGGTCGGCCTGCTCTCCGAACACCAGAGCGCGTTGCGCCGGTTTGAGGCCGGAGAGGGTCTGCAGGAACGTCTCCACGGTTGCGGCGTACACGTCATCCACGCAGATGACACGTTCGATGCCCGCAGCCTCCAACAGGCTGGCTATGCTGAGTTGAGAGACGCTGCCGGACCCCTTAGCCTTCATCGAGCATTCCCCCGAGGTTGACGATGAAATCACGCGGTCTCCCGTCGGGCTCGCGCGGCGAGCCGAGCGTGATCGAGCAGCCCTCGCTGTCGAGCAGCTGGCGCACGATGAACAGGCCAAGGCCGCGTCCGGATCCCCGCGGCTTGCGAGTCACAAAGGCGTCGAACAGTGAGTTTTCGACCGATGGCTCCACGCCGAGGCCATTGTCGGAGATCGTGACGATTGGACTGCGCAAGCGAATCGTGATCTGTCCCTGCTCGATCTCACCCCGGTCTTGCGCCGCCCCAATCCAGTATCCGCTGTTGAGCAGCAGGTTGTCGAACACTTGTGTGAGCCTTCCTCTGCTCCCTCGAATCACAAACCGTCCGGTCGAATCGCCTCTGACGATCGTGCTTATATTGCGATCTTGCCAGTGCTCGCTGTAATACTGAGCGATCTCTTCGCTGAAACTGCGCATGTCGATCGACTCGCGCCGCTCGCGCACATACTGGAGGCTCGGAGAGAAGTGAGCCAGCTCCTTGCGCAAAGCGCCGATCGATCCGCGAATGTACTCGAGGTAAATCCGTGTCTGGGAATCGTCGATCGTGCCGTCGGTGAATCTTCGCGCGAACTCCTGAGTACGGGTTGCGAGGCTGTTGGCGATGTTGAACATCTCGTGCGAGAGCGCCTCGGCGGTCAAGCCGAGGCCCATCGTCTCGATGCCGTCTTCGATCTGAGCGCGCATCTGCAGGATTTCCTCGCGCAGGACCCGATTGCGATTTTGGGCGAGCTCGACCTTCGGTAGGAACTCGTTCAGCTGGGCGAGCGTGCCTTGCACACTGCTCATCGCCGTTTGCAGCTGCTCGGTGGCCTGCTCGCGTCGCGCGATGAGCCCTTCCTCATCGTCATCGGTTGCCGAGTCCAATGTCGAAGATGCGGTTTGCTGAGCCTTCGAGGCAATTGCCTGTGCGGAGGCTACGCTTCGTTGCAGCTCGTTGCCTTCATCCAGCAAATCGTCGATCGACTCGCTGACGCTCTCGGGCGTATCCTCCTCGCCTACATCTGCGCTCTCTTCCGCGTTGATCTTCGCGAACTCCAAGTACTCGCGCCGCAGCAACTCCTGGACCTCTTCGGTGAAGCTCAAGAAATCCTTCATCAGCTCTAGAAAGTTCTGATAAGCCGCCGTATTGATGAAGCCCTCGCGATCGGTCTTCTCGATTAGCTGGGCGTTCTCGCGGCTGCCGATCGCCACGTAGCCGAGTGTCGTATCCGGCTTCAACCCGTAGTAGGAGCGAGCCGAGGTCCACTGTGAGCCAAGCCCCAGCCAGTCCCTGTCCGTGCGCACGGCAAATCCATCGCGGTAAACGCGGATGCCCGCCAGATCCTTGATGAACTTGCGGTAATCCGCCAGATTGCCGAAGACTGCCACCGTCGCGTTGTCTCCCAACGCAAGGCTGAAGGAGTCGACCTCGGCTTTGAAGGGACCCGGGTCGATTGGGGCCTTCTCTTCGTCGCGCCGCGCCTGCGGTAGATCCGACAGCTTTCGTTCGCGCTTGAAGTCGACGAACCAACGACCCCGACCCTTTTTCAAGCCGACCGCCTTCGCGGCACCGGCGTCGACGAGATGCTTGTAGAAAGCCGCGCCGCGGTCGTGCTCGACGAGCTGCGCATACTGCTCGACCGCCTTCCTCCCGGACGGGCGGAACAGGCCCAGTGTGGCGTGGCCCGCGATCGTCAGCTTTTGTTTCTCGAACTTGATGTCGTAGTGCAACAGCGCGGTGTCTCGCACATCCTGGCGGAGCTTCTGCAAGTCCACTTGAGTCCCGTCGATGCTCACCGCGACGGTGAAGCCCACAACCCCCTCATATGGTGAGATGACCTCCGAGAGCTCGCGTTGGAGCTTGACTATCCCGTCGCCGGCCCATTGATCGGGGTTCTGCAGCTCGCTGATCGTCAGAACGGTTCCGTGCTTGCGCGTCGGCTCTCTGAATCCAGACTTGACGCGAACCTGATCCAGCGTTTCAGCCGCCAAGAAGTCCTTCCACGAGAACGCGAGCGCCCGCGCGCGCTTGGCCTCCGCGGTCTTTGTGACTATCTGCAGTCCCCATCCGAGACGCTGTGCCCCGAGACGGCCGAGGCCCTTGTCGCCAAGCGGGGTCCGTTTCTTCGCGGTCGTCTTGCCGCTCTGCTTGAAGTCACGCTTGCCCGAGCGCGCGATCAGCAGCCAGCCGCTGCCGATCGTCGCCTCGTCCATCCCCACGCCGTCGTCGGCTATCTCGATCCAGCCCGGGCTCTGCTTATCGGGCTTCAAAAGCGGTTTCTCCGGGGCGCCGCTCGTGTGTATCGCCACGCGCACGAAGCTCGCGTCGGCGTCGTAGGCGTTCTTGATCAGCTCGAGCAGGGCTTGCGTCTCGTCGGAGACGAGTTCTTCGCCCAGCTTGAAGACGACAAGCGGATCGATGCGGAATTGGTCGCGCTCAGGCTCAGCCATGCTGCTCATGATGCACATGACGCAAGACGAGGACCCGCTCGGCGTTCATCGTGGCGGCCACCGAATTGCGCGAAGCCATGCGCTTGCGGCAATCCGGGATGTCGCGTTGCAGGGTCGTGATCCTCTTGCAGCCGCGATGGACGAGCAACTCCTCGAGGATCTCGTCCATCGGTACCCGCAGCCCGCCGACGCTGCGATTGCCGACCGTCCAGGCCATCAGCGCACCGTCTGAAAGCTGGGCGAGAATGTGGTCGAGACTACCATCCAAATCCCGCCAGAAGGCTGCGACCCTCATTGCGCGATCCGGCGGTTGATCTGCGAGTTGGCTCAGCGCCCGATCGAATGCCGGGGAGATCGCGCGGATTGGGACGACCGCATCGAGCGCGCCGCGGCGCGGGGCTCCGAGTGACATAGAGTCGATCGCGTGCGTGGAGGCCAGGAACCGCTCGTCTGCGTCTTCGTCGATGTCCTCCAGGTCGATCCACTGCAGCGGAAGAAACGCGTGCTGGCCATAGGGGACCGTGGTCGCGTTATCGCCGTATGGAGGCGAAGTAACCAAGACATCGCATCGCATCGACTCGTCTTCTGAGCACGGGCCGTCTGAGACGTTGTGCAGGTGCACCGTGATGTCGCCTGCGTATTCGCCCCTGGTTGTCAAGAGCTCGCGCTCGCGCAGCGTGTCGCGCTGGTCGCGGAAGTTGGCGAGGTTACGTGCGAAGATCTTCCGGAACATCTCGACAACGTCGATCTTGCGCAAAGCGATCTCTTTTGCGGGGCGAATGTGAAGCTTGACCGTGGAGGTGCGCGAGTTGCTGACCAGACGTACCGTCTCGGCCATACTGACCCACAGAAATTGCCGTGTGGAGTGCAGGCGCTCACGCTGTATCGCGCGCCGCAGTCGCGAGAGCCCGATCGCGACGTCGCGTCTGAACCACTTGTCCCACCCGCTCCACTCGAGTGCTATCTGAGTCTTTCGACTCTCCAAGGCGCCCGCCACAACCCGGTCCCCGGCGGCGAACAGCGCATCTATGAAAAACGGCCCAGACTTGGCTCGACACAGCAGCACTGCTAGAGGATTGATGTCTGAGCCGAGGAAATCGAGGCCGCTCAGCATTGCCTCGGACATCGTGGTACCCGAGCCGACGAACGGGTCATAAGCGGACAACGCTTCGCTTCCGCGAGTCAGACGATCCATGAGCTCGCGCTGCATCTGGGGGACCATCATGGCCGGGTACTGGAACAAGCCGTGGGAGTACTCCCTTGCGGCCCACGAACGGAAGGCCCAATTATCGTTGCCGGCAAGCTCAGCTAGGTCAGATACCAACGAGTGATCGTCGGTGGCGGGTACGCTCACGTCGTAAGTCCGAGTCGGTAGATGGCCTGTTGCTTTGCGTACGATACGGGTCGATCAGGCGGAAGCAGCGTGGTTTTGTGGATGGGGCAGGTATTCCACCTGCTACGGACACATCCTCCCCGCGTGTACGGCTAGTCAGACAGTCGTCTGACTACGCGACGTATTCTGTTGAGGCTGACGAGCCGTTCGTGGCCGACACCGCTTCTATGCTCCTTATAGATGCCCCAAAGCAAGCACTTGAGCGCCGCACAGGTGTCCCCCGAGCAGCACTCGGCGCCTTGGCAGGCACCTCTGGATGAGCAACCGGAGCGGGTGCAGGCCTTGCTGGAGGGCCTCAACGAGCCCCAGCGCGAGGCCGTCACCCACGGCGAGGGCCCGCTGCTGATCCTTGCCGGCGCCGGCAGCGGCAAGACGCGTGTCTTGACCCATCGCGTCGCCTTCCTGATCTTCACGGGACAGGCACATCCAAGCGAGATCCTTGCGATCACCTTTACGAACAAGGCGGCCCAGGAGATGCGTGGGCGTGTCGAGGAGTTGCTTGGAGGCAGTATGCGCCGCATGTGGCTGATGACCTTCCACGCCGCCTGTGCGCGAATCGTGCGCGCGCACGCCGAGCGCCTGGGCTACACCTCGCGTTTTACGATCTACGACCAGTCCGACGCAAGGCGGATGGTCAAGCGCTGTATCGAGGAGGTGGGCGTCGACCCAAAGCGCTTCGCGCCGGCGGCCGTTCACAGCCAGATCTCCCAGGCCAAGAACAAACTGCTCGGCGCCTCGGACTGCGCACAGGCGATCGGCTCGCCGTTCGAGCAGGTGCTGGCCGAGGTGTATCAGCTCTACGAGAGCGAACTGCTGCGCATGAACGCGATGGACTTCGACGACTTGCTGTTTCGCACCGTAAACGTGCTGGAGCTGTTCGAGGACGTGCGCACTCATTACTCCCAGAGCTTCAAGCACGTGCTGGTGGACGAGTATCAGGACACCAATCACGCCCAGTACCGACTGCTGCAGCTACTCGTTGGCGGTGGGCGTGCCGAGCCGGCTCGAGGCGAGCGTGTGAACATACCCGGCCATCGCAACCTGGCGGTAGTGGGAGACGATTCGCAATCGATCTACAGCTTCCGTGGAGCCGACGTATCGAACATCCTCGACTTCACCGACGACTTCCCCGACGCGCGCGTGGTCAAGCTGGAGCAGAACTATCGCTCCACGCAGACGATCCTCTCCGCCGCCAACGCGGTGATCGCCAACAACCGCGGCGGGATCGCCAAGCAGCTGTGGAGCGACAACGGCCAGGGCAGCCCGGTCAGGGTGCACGGTCTCGACGACGAGCACGCCGAGGCGCGTTTCGTCGTGGGCGAGGCGGAGCGGCTCGTCGACGAGGGAGCCTCACGCTCTGAGATAGCGATCTTCTACCGCACGAATGCGATGTCGCGCGTGATCGAGGACACCTTGGTACGGCGCGAGATCGCCTATCAGGTGATCGGTGGCACCAAGTTCTACGAGCGCGCGGAGGTCAAGGACGCGGTCGCCTATCTCGCCTGGATCGCCAATCCCTTCGACGTCGTCAGCTTCCAGCGCGTAGCCAATTCGCCGAGACGCGGGCTCGGTCAGACGTCGCTGTCGCGGATCGTGGCCCACTCCGCAAGCGTGGGGGAGTCGGTCTGGGAGGTGGCCGCCGAGGCCGATCGCATCCCGGGCCTGGGTGCGGCGGCGATCAAGTCGTTGAGTCGCTTCATGGCGACGATGCGGGACCTGGCGGAGCTGGCACGCGACGGCATTCCGGTGGGGGACCTGATGGAGGCGGTGCTGGCTCGCAGCGGCTACGTGGAGGCGCTCGAAGCCGAGTCGGTTGGCCATGGCGAAAAGGCCTTCGAGGCGCAGGGCCGCGTCGAAAACCTGCAACAGCTCGTAGAGGTGGCGCACGAGTTCGACGCCAACAACCCGGCCGAGGAGGACACGCTCGAGCAGTTCCTGCAGGAGATCGCGCTCAAGGCAGACGGCGACTCGCGTAAAGACGACGAGGGGCTTGTGACGCTGATGACCTTGCACAACGCCAAGGGCCTCGAGTACCCGATCGTGTTCGTGGCGGGCTGTGAGGAGGGCGTCTTTCCGCACCAGCGCGCGCTCGACGAGGGCGGCATCGAGGAGGAGCGGCGCCTCTTCTACGTGGCGGTCACCCGCGCGATGCGCGAGTTGTACCTCACATACGCCAGGCGCCGCTCGGTCTTCGGTGCCTCCACCTTCGGTCTTGCGAGCCGCTTTCTCGATGAGATCCCAGCAGAGCTGTGTCAACGAGAGGAGCTACCGGTACCGCGTCCGCGCGGAGTGGGCATCGGTGCGGCGGTCGGCGGTTCCGCAAGCATGGGTGCGCTTGGAGGCGGGGGCGGCGACTGGGCCTCAGCCTCTAGCTCGGCCGGCCCGGTGGTCTCCTACCGCCTCGGCGATGACATCGTGCACGCCGCGTTCGGCGAGGGCGTAGTCACCGGTGTCGAGCCAGGCGGGATCATCGTCGTGCGCTTCGCCGGCGATGGCTCGGAGCGCAAGTTGATGGCCGACTATGCCCCGGTCAGCCGTCGCTGATGCCAGAGCCGCTGTTTTTGCTGTTCCGACAGGTGCATGCACCTGTCGGCCCGACAG
>DATAXK010000023.1:0-23852 GCA_036266805.1 Solirubrobacteraceae bacterium | reverse complement strand
GCGGACTTTTCGCGTGGGGTGCGCCGGGCGACGTCACGCGGCACGAGCGTCGGGTTCACGTTCTCGAGCACCGATTCGCTGGTGATCACGACGCCCTCGACGTCCTTGCGGCTCGGCACCTCGTACATGACCGACATCAGGACTTCTTCCAGGATCGCCCGCAGTCCCCTGGCCCCGGTCCCGCGCAGGATCGCCTGGTCGGCCACGGCCTCGAGGGCGTCGTCGGTGAACTCCAAGTCGACGCCGTCCAGCTCGAACAGCCGCCGGTACTGGCGGACCAGCGCGTTGCGCGGTTTGGTCAGGATCTCGATGAGCGCCTCGCGGTCCAGGTTGTGCACGCTGGTGATGACCGGCAGCCGGCCGACGAACTCGGGGATCATGCCGAACTTGAGCAGGTCCTCCGGCATCACGTCGGCGAACGGGTCGGCCGCGATCCGCTCGGTCTTCACCCGAAGCACGGCGCCGAAGCCCATCCCGCTGCGGCCGATCCGCTGCTCGATAATCTTCTCGAGCCCGGCGAACGCGCCACCGCAGATGAACAGCACGTTGGTCGTGTCGATCTGGATGAATTCCTGGTGCGGGTGCTTACGGCCGCCCTGCGGCGGCACCGAGGCCGTGGTGCCCTCGAGGATCTTCAGCAGCGCCTGCTGGACGCCCTCGCCTGAGACGTCCCTGGTGATCGACGGGTTCTCGCTCTTACGAGCGATCTTGTCGATCTCATCGATATAGATGATCCCGGTCTCGGCCTTCTTGACGTCGTAGTCGGCCGCCTGGATAAGCTTGAGCAGGATGTTCTCGACGTCCTCGCCGACGTAACCCGCCTCCGTAAGCGCAGTTGCATCAGCAATCGCGAACGGCACGTTCAGGATACGTGCAAGCGTCTGCGCCAGGAGCGTCTTGCCGCAGCCGGTCGGGCCGAGTAGCAGGATGTTGGACTTCTGCAACTCGATGTCCGAGTCCTCGGACTGCATCATCTGCACACGCTTGTAGTGGTTGTAGACGGCGACCGACAGAGTGCGCTTCGATGCCTCCTGGCCTACGACGTACTCGTCGAGCACGTCGTAGATGGCACGCGGCTTGGGCAGATTCTCGAGGTCGAACGCGGGCGGTGCCGCCAACTCCTCGTCGATGATCTCGTTGCAGAGATCGATGCACTCGTCGCAGATGTAGACGCCAGGGCCGGCGATCAGCTTCTTGACCTGCCGCTGAGACTTGCCGCAAAAGCTGCAGAGAAGCTGCTCGTTGGAATCGGTTGGTCTAGCCATGATGCGTCTCTCCTCCTAACCCGCGACCTGCATACCCGGAACTAGTGTTCCGAAATAACGCGGTCGATGATGCCGTACTCCTTGGCCTCCTCGGAGCTCATGAAGTAGTCGCGCTCCGTGTCCTTGCTGACCTGCTCCAGCTGCTTCCCCGTGTGCTTGGCGATGATCTCATCGAGGCGTTTGCGTACGTCGATGATCTCCTTGGCGTGGATCTCGATGTCGGTCGCCTGCCCCTGGAAGCTGGAGGAGACCTGATGGATCAGGATCTTCGCGTTGGGAAGAGCCATACGCTTGCCCGCGGCCCCTCCCGCCAGCAGCAGTGCCCCCATCGACATCGCGATCCCTACGCAGATCGTCTGCACATCGGGCTTGATGAACTGCATCGTGTCGTAGATCGCAAGCCCCGCGTAGACCGAGCCGCCCGGGGAGTTGATGTAGACCGACACGTCCTTGGTGGGATCCTCGGACTCCAGGTGCAAGAGCTGGGCGACGATCAGGTTGGCGATCTGGTCATCCACGGGAGTACCCAGAAAGATGATCCGCTCGTTGAGCAGGCGGCTGTAGATGTCGAACGCGCGCTCGCCTCGCGAGGTCTGCTCAACCACCATCGGTACAAGTGGGCTCATGGTCCTCGCTTCAGTTTCGCTTTACAGGCCGGATTCCTTCAGAACATATCCCGAGCTGGGTGCTGCCTAGGCTAGCGCTCCGGAGTCCACAGTCTCGCCGCGGCGGGCTCGCCGACGCCCTCGCCTTGCTTCTCCTCGGACTCCGGCGTCCACAACTTCTCGCGTGCCTGGGCCTGCTCAATCGGGATCGGCGTGGCCTCGGAGGCGACTAGCTCGACGGCTTGACGGGCAGCGAGATCCTCGCGGACGTCATCCAGGCGCCCGGAGTCGCGCAGCTGCTCGAACAGCTTTCGCGGCTCGACTCCCTCGCGCTCTGCCGTGGGAGTCAGGACCTCGAGCAGGTCCTCCTCGCTCGGCACGATCTTCTCGGTCGAGACGATCGCGGCGATCACCGCCTCGCGGCGAAGCGACTGACCGGCATCGGGTACCAGCTCGGCGATCAGGTCATCCTCCTCACGTCCGGTGATCTTCAGATAGACCTCGCGGGTGATGCCGCGATGGGAGAGGGAGTGCAGCATGCGATCCCACATCTCACGGGCCTTTGCTTGAACGAGCGCCTCGGGAATCTCGACGTGGGCTTCAGCCGCCGCTAGGTCGAGCGCGGCCTCGCGAAACTCGGTATCGATGCGCTCGGTGTCTGTGTCTGCCAGGCGCGTGCGAATGTCCTCGGTGAGCTCCGCAACCGAGTCAAAACCCATGTCCACCGCGAAATCCTCATCCACCTCTGGGAGCAGCTTGTGCTTCACCTCCTTGACCGTCACCTCGAAAGAGGCCTCGGCGCCCGCCAGCTGCTCGCTCTGGTAATCGGTCGGAAAAGAGACCTCGATCGTCCGCGTCTCCCCCGCCGAGGCGCCCTCCAAACCCTCCTCGAAGCCGGGGATCAAGTTGCCCGAGCCGAGCTCGATGAGCTGATCGCGCCCCTCACCGCCCTCGAACGGCTCGCCCGCGGTCGAGCCGAGGTAGTCGACTACGACGAAGTCGCCCGAGGCGGCGGGACGCTCGACGGTCTCGAGTCGCGCCAAGCGGTCGCGCAGCCCGTCGATCTCCCGCTGAATCGCCTCGTCCTCGACGAGGACCTCGCGCCGGCCGACCTCCAGACCCTTGTAGTTGCCGAGTTGCGCGGTCGGCAGCACGCCAATCTCGATTGAGAACTCCAGTGCCGCGCCCTGCCCGGGGAGATCGGCAAGATCCAGCTGCGGGTCTCCCACCGGCACGATGCCGGCCGTCTCGATCGCATCCGAGTACCAACTGCCAAGCGTGTCGCGGACCGCTTCCTCCAACACGACCTCGCGTCCCACGCGCTGAATCACCAGCGGCGCCGGAACCTTGCCACGACGAAAGCCGGGGAGCTTCATTTCGCGACCCAACTGGCGGGCCTTGCGCGCGAGGCGATCCTCGATCTCGCTCGAGGGGACCTCTACCTCCACGCGCACGCGCGACTCGGGCAGCTCGGTGACGGTGGTCTTGAGGGTCGCTGACATGGCTGCCACGATACCGTGCGAGCCGATGCTGGTTCGCGCTCGTGGCAGACACCGTCTGGAGGCTTGGCTTTGGACAGGCCCTGTCGGGCACCTGCTCGGCGGCTCGCTGGACTTTGCCGAAGCGCTGGTGAGCTATGCGCGCGCCCGGCGCGCAAGCAAACACACGCCCCGCTGAGCCGCGTGCTCAAAAACGCACCCCGCCGTTAGGCAAGCTTTCGCACGCCAGGTGCACGAAAGGCCGCGCGGTCTACTCAACCGCGCGGCCTGTATGCAAACCGCTAAGTGCGAATTGCTACGCGGCGGCGACCACGTGACCGTCGAACTCGAGCGCCTTGCCGCGCGGGACGACGAGTACAGGACAAGCGGCATTCTCGATCAGGTTCTCGCTGGCGGCGCTGAGCGAGACACGACCCTCCTCGGCCTCCGGGCGTGAGCCGACCACGATCAGGCCGGCCTCACGCTCCGCGGCGACTAGATCCGCTCCAAAAGCAGTGGCAAGCGCCTCGGCGGTCGCCTGGGCGCCACCGTCGCCGGCCACCGCGATACCACGCGTGAGCTGTGAATCCCCGCTCTGCGCGTATCCGGCTGGGGCGATCGCGACGGCTACCGTGCCACCGTTCAGTAGACGCTGCGCGGAGTTGCCGATCGTGACGCTTCCCTTGGCGGTGTGGGAGTCCGAGCAGAACACGATCACGTCGGCCTCGGTCTGCGCGGCCAGCTTGCTCAGGCCCCCAGGGGTGGAGGGGTCGGTGATGACGTGACGCGGGGCATCGCTGTCGCCGAGCAGCTCTGTGCCCTTGCGCAGCAGCTCTTCGGCCTCGTGTTGGGCGAGTATCTCGCGGCTGGTCTCCCCCTCGGGTGCATGGCGCACGTACGCGAGCGACACCGTGGCGCCAGCGCTTGCGAACAGCCGGCCAAGCGCAACCGCGTCGTCCTCGTTGTTGGTTCCGTCATAGGAAATGATGATGTTGGCGGACATTTTCGACTCTTTCTCTTGTGCCGTTTCGCCCGGCTTCTTGTCTTGCCTGGCGCCTATTGCCGTCTTGTGGCGATCGTCCTGTGGCACGATCTGAGCTGAACTTCCATTACATAGTGCCCATTCCCTGCCATCAGCTCCAGTGAACCTCGTAATCTGAGCTATAAGGACAGCTAATGCTCAACGTCGCTCGATTGGGAGTTCTCGTAGAGGTCGCCAGGCGCGGCTCGTTCTCGGGCGCGGCCGAAGCGCTGTCCTACACCCAGTCGGCCGTCTCCCAGCAGGTCGCGACACTGGAGGCCGAAACGGGCATGACGCTGCTGGAGCGCCATGCGCGCGGCGTGCGCGTGACCGCCGCGGGACAGGCGCTCCTGGAGCACGCCGAAGGCATCCTTGCGCGCCTGGAGGCCGCCGAAGACGAGCTGTCTGCAATTGCGGGCTTGCGGGCCGGGAGATTGCGCATGGCCTCCTTTCCGACCGCGGGCGCGACGCTGATGCCGCTTGCGATCGCGACGTTCCGCTCGCACTACCCAGATCTGGAGTTGACGCTCGCCGAGGGAGAGCCCGAGGAGATCGCTCCTCGCCTGCAGGCCGGCGAGTTCGACCTGGCCCTGTTGTTCGAGTTCGACGAGCCCGCAAGCGTCGAGGGTCTGACGCGCGTAGAGCTGCTGGAGGATCCGATGTACCTGGCGCTACCCCGCGAGCACATGCTCGCCCAGAAGAACGATCTGCGCTTGGAGGATCTGCATGGCGAGGCGTGGGTACAGACCTCCCGCTCCAGTCCCTGCGCGCGTCATGTCGTACGTTGTTGTCACGCCGCCGGCTTCGAGCCGAACGTCGCGTTCGAGAGCGACGACTACCAGACTGTTCAGGGACTCGTCGCCGCCGGAGTTGGCGTCGCGCTGATTCCCGAGCTGGCGCTGTCGGTCGTGCGCGAGGACATCGCGATCCGCACGCTTGCTCCGAGTCCTCCCCTGCGTCAGGTGATCGCGGCCGCGCCAACCGACGCGCGCCTCAGCCCAGCGACACCGGCAATGCTGGAGATCCTCGCGCACGCAGCCGAGCGCTATGAGTCGCTTCGAGCGCCGCGTGCCGATTGAGTGAACATCCTTCTGGACGGGGGCGCGCATGCGCGCCCCCGCGGGTCGGCACATGTGCCGACCCGGACCGCGGCGCATGCGCCGCGGTCAACTGCGATCAAGAGTCTCTGATCACAGATCCCGCCACGGGAAACGCACCGCTCCAAGCGTTTGCACCTCGGGTTCCAGCTGTACGCCAAAGCGCTCGATCACACGACGGCGACCCTCTTCCATCAGCGCGATCACGTCCGCCGTTGTGGCAGCGTCCGTGTTCTCTATGAAATTGGCGTGCTTGGGCGCAAAGCGAGCGCCGCCGACAGTCAGGCCGTTGCATCCTGCCTCGGACAGCAGCATCCCGGCACTGCGCCCCTCGGCCTTCGGATCCTCCTGCGGGTTCTTGAAAGTGGAGCCGAACGTCTTGATTCCCTGAGGCTGAGCCTCGTGACGACGTGCACGCATCTGAGCCAGTGTCGCCTTGACCGTGTCCACGCCGGCGGGGACGAGCAGGAACGAGGCACGCGCGACGACTTCGCCTGTGAGCAGATTGGAGTGGCGGTAGCCGAAGCCCAACTGCCCAGCCACACGACGATCGATTCCCTCGGCGGTGACGATCTCCGCCCACTCCAGCGTGTCAGCCAGCTGGCCGCCATAGGCGTTTGCGTTCATCCGCAACGCGCCTCCGACGCTGCCGGGAATGTTGACGCCGAACTCGATGCCCGACAGTCCCGCCTGAGCCGCGCGGGCGGCAACGGAAGGTAGGCGAGCTCCACCCCCGCACACGATCCGCTGCCCTTCGTGCTGGACCTGAGCCAACTTGCGATCGAGCTTGATGACTAGGCCTGGGACGCCCTCGTCGGCGATCAGCAGATTCGAGCCCGAGCCCACCACAGCGATCGGGATTTCGATCGCCGCTGCCCAGCCGAGCAGCTCGCGCAGTTGAGCATTGCTCCCAGCGCGAGCGAAGTAATCGGCATCGCCGCCCGTCCGGATCGTCGCCAAACGGGCGAGCGGAAAATCGCGTTGCACGATCGACGGTGCGGTCTTCGGCGAATCTCTAGAGGCCATCGTCACCCACCAATCGTCGTCCCAGCGCATCCACGTCGCCGGCTCCCATCACCACGCACAGATCGCCATCCTCGAGTAGTTCGCCGAGCGCCTCCTGCGCCTCATCGAAGCTAGCCCGCCACAGCACTTCACGTCCCTGGGCATGCGCAACCGTCGAGTGCACGAGCGTCTCTCCGCCGATGCCGGGGTGATCCTCGGCACGCTCGCGTGCTGGATAGACGTCGAGCAGCACGACGACGTCGGCAATCGCAAGCGCCGTGCCGAACTCATCCGCGAGCAGTGCCGTGCGCGAATACAGATGTGGCTGGAAAACCGCGACGAGTCGCTTCGGGCCAAGCGTACGGGCTGCGTTCAGGGTGGCCGCCACCTCGGTTGGGTGGTGAGCGTAGTCGTCGATCACGAGCGCTCCACTCGCGGTAGCTCCCAGACGTTGAAAGCGCCGCGCGGCGCCGCTGAAGTCCGCAATCGCCGTGCGGGCACTATCGGCGAGCCCCACTAGACGCGCGACCTCGAGCGCGCCCGCCGCGTTACAGGCGTTGTGAGCACCCGGAACCGTGACTCGCACGTCCGCCCCCCGCCAGCGAAAGCGCGAGCCGCCGGGCTCCAATTCCAGCGCCGCCGCGTCGTAGGCGACGACCTCGACGTTTCCGGCCCCTCCGCACGCGTCGGTGGCATGCGGGTCCTGGACCGCGTCCCTGTCAGAACCGTTCACGTGGGTCGCGCCGGAAGCGGCGGCGGGCGCGAGCAGAGTCAGCAAATCGGGCCTGTCCCAAATGACGACGGCCCGCCGCGCCAAAGCAAGAAATTCGCGGAAGGCCCCGCGCAGCTCCTCGAGCGAGCCGAATGTGGCGTGGTGGTCGAGCTCGACGTTCGTCAGCAGCGCGATCTCGACCTCGAGGCTGAGCATCGAGCGGTCGGACTCGTCGGCCTCCACGACCAGCCACTCGCCCTCGCTCCAGTGTGAGTTGGCAAGGCCCGGCCCAACCGGGCTGCCCACCAGCCAGCCCGGGTCGATGCCGCCTTCACGCAGCAGGTGCACGATCATCGAAGCGGTGGTCGTCTTGCCATGAGCGCCGGCAACGGCGATCGTGCGACGCAGCGCGCTCAGCTCGGCCAGCAGCTCCGCTCTGGGGCGATCGGCAAGACCTCGCTCGCGCGCGGCGATACGCTCGGGGTTCTCGGGCGGGACGGCGCTGGAGTACACGATCTCGACAGCCTCTCCCTCGGGCACGTTGGCCGCGTCGTGTCCAATGCTCGCATCGAGCACACCCTCCTCGCGCAAGCGCTCGGAGTGCACGCTCGACGCCCTGTCGGAACCGCTTACGCTTGCTCCGAGTGCATGGGCCGCACGCGCATAGCCGCTCATCCCGGCACCGCCGACTCCGACGAAGTGCAGGCGACGCCCATGCCACGGCCGCTCGGGCGCATTCATTGCGCACCCCCTGAGAGAGGTACGCGCGGAATCTCGCGCACAGGGAGTATTCCGGTTCGATACGTGGCATCGTCGGGCTCTCCGATACGCCACCGGTCGAGGCCCATCATCGCTCGGTTGCCTCCAGCAGCTCGGCGGCGATCTCGCGCGCCGCGTCCGGGCGCGCGAGTCGTCGTGAAGCGTTCGCCATCGCGCTCAGACGGGCGGGGTTGGCCAGCAGCTGGGCCACCTCGCGCGCCAGCCTGGAAGCACTGAGCTCAACATCCTGCACGACCACCGCCGCACCGGCCTCTGACATCCAGTGGGCGTTGGCGCTCTGATGATCGGCAGAAGCGTGTGGATAGGGCACGAGGATCGCCGGCAGGCCATGCGCGGCGATCTCGAACAGCGAGCCTCCGGCACGCGCCACGACTAGGTCGCTGGCGGCCAGAGCGGCGGTGAACTCGTCGATGTCGAGATACTCGCGCAGGTCATAGCCGGCCGGGAGAGACTGGCCCGAGAGCTCAGGATAATCGCGCCGCCCGCATACGTGCAGGACGTGAAATGTGGCCGATGCGAACGCCTCGAGCGCGGCCTGGTTGAGCGTGCGCGCTCCGAGCGAGCCACCGAAGACGAGCACACAGGTCTCATCGGCCGCGATCCCGAGCCGCTCGCGTGCATCTGCGCGCTCGACCTGCACCGCGGGGATCGGGCGCCCGGTGAGCCGGTAGCGCGCTCCTTCGCGGCCGGGGATCGGGAACGCCAGGCACACGCGTCTGGCAAAGCGAGCCAGCATGCGATTGGTGAGCCCGAGATGACTGTCGGCCTCGCTCAGAACGAGTGGGATGCGCCGTGTGAGCGCGGCCACGCCGACCGGCCCGGCGACATAGCCACCACCCCCCATCACGGCATCCGGTTGGAGCTCTGCCAAAAGCCCACGCGCACGCAACGTCGCACGGGCAGCGCGCAACAGCGCACGCGCGGCGTGCAGCGGGCTCGAGCGACTGAGGCCTTCCACCGAGATCGCCCTGAACTGGTAGCCGGCCGCCGGCACCAGCTGTGCCTCTGCGCGCCCTCCACCGATGAATGCGACCGCGGCGCCCTCAGCCCGCAGCGCGTCCGCCACCGCGAGCGCTGGAACTACGTGCCCGGCCGTTCCGCCGGCGGCTATCACGATCCTCTTCTGCTCTGTGCTCACGGCCCCATCGTGCCGGTTCGCGCGGCGGGGCGTCGGCCACACCTCGTCGGGAGCTCCGCGCGGCACTGCTCGAGTCGTCCATCTCAGCGGAGACCGCGCGCGGTCGCTTCCCTCGCGATGAGCCAACCGCACGCACATGCGCGCTACCGCCGGCCGCGACGTTCAGCAGCAGCCCCATGGCGACGAGCGTCACGATCAGACTGCTGGCGCCATAGGAAACCAGCGGCAACGGCACGCCGGTGAGCGGTGCCAAGCCGAGCACGGCAAAGGCGTTGAGCAAGGCCTGGGAGACGATCAACGATGTCATGCCCACGGCGATCAGAGCGCTGTGCAGGCTGCGGGCGGCCTTGGCGACGCGCAGGCCGGCGTAGGCGATCATGCCGTAGAGGAACAGCAGCGCAAACACGCCGACGACGCCGAGCTCCTCGCCGATCACGGCGAGGATGAAGTCGGTCTGTGCCTCCGGGAGGTAGAAGATCTTCTGCACCGACTGCCCCGGACCGACGCCGAAGAGCCCGCCGGAGCCGATCGCGATCTGCCCTTGAACCGCTTGAAAGCCGCTGCCAGAGGCATGGGCCCAGGGGTCGACGAACGATGTCAGCCGGGCGCGCTCATAGGGACGCGCGATCGCGATCAGCGCGACGAGCGCGACCACCGTGCCGCCGATGATCGCGAGATTGCGGGCTGGTATGCCGGCCGCTACGAGTAGCGCACCAGTCGTAAAGGCGATCACCATCGCGGTGCCGAGGTCGGGCTGGGTGACGACCAGCAAGCAGGCGGCGCCGACGACCGCCAGCAGCGGTTTGCACAGCTCGCGCAGATCGTGCACGCGTTGCGGGCGGCTCGCGAGCAGCGTCGCTGAATAGAGCACGAGTGCGAGCTTGAGCAGCTCGGAGGGCTGGAACTGAAGCGGTCCGCTGCCGATCCAGCGACGCGCACCGTTGATGCTGACGCCGACGTGAGGGATGTGCACGGCCAGCACGAGTACGAACGAGACGGCAAGCAGCGGCGCGACGATGCCCTGCACGCGCGCGATACCGCCGCGCGCGAGAATCCTCATCAAGAACAGACCCACGGCGCCGTAGAAGGCGAACCTGACGAGCTCACCGGTACCGCTGCCGCCGCTCTGCAACAGGCTGCTTGCCGAGGATGCGCTGTAGACCATGACTGCCCCGAAGGCCAGCAGACAGAGGGTGGCTGTCAGCAGGATGTTGTACTCGAGCGACTGCGCATGCTTGGCCTTGGCGGCCGCCTGCGGTGCTCGTTTGGCCCGCGACTTCGGAGTCGTGGCGGAGTTTGAGCGCCGTCCGGCTGCAGACATCAGAGCCCTCTTCGACGCAGCTCCCAGGAAGCCTCTACGATCGGCGCTGTGCGAGGCGATTCGTCACAGGCATGCACGAGGGCGCTGTGCGCGCCATTCGCCGTAGGCCCTTTCGAGGGCTCTGTAGGAAGACGATCCGCCACAGACGCTGGGCGAGAGCGCTCGCGCGCGGCTCCGTGACTCGCTACAGGCGCCCAACACTACAGGCGCCCAACGAGCTCGCGGAAGCGCTCCCCCCGGGCTTCGAAGTCGGCGAACTGGTCGAAGCTGGCACAGCCGGGCGAGAGCAATACCACCTCGCCACGAACGGCTGTGGCGGCGGCGAGCGAGAGCGCGTGGTCGAGATCGCTACACATGTGCGCCTCCAGTCGGTCCCCACCCTCCAATCCCCCCCCGCCTATCGCCTGTTCGATGGCGGCCGCGTCTTCGCCGATCAGGTAGACGGCGCGACAGCCAGCACCGATGGGGCCACGCAGCGCGGTGAAGTCCTGCGCCTTGCCTTGACCGCCGAGGATCAGGTGCACCGGCAAATGCTCGGCTGCCATTGCCTCCAGCGCTACAAGGGTGCTCGCCACGTTTGTCGCCTTGGAGTCGTTGACGAACAGAACGCCTTCCCTGTCTGCAACCTGCTCCAAGCGGTGGGGCACACCGGGAAAGCTGCGCAGTCCGGCTCGCACCGCCTCGACGTCCAGACCGCGCGCCAGGCACACCGCGGCGGCGGCCATCGCGTTCTCCAAGTTGTGGCGCCCCCGCAGCGACAGCTCGCTCGACGCCAGTAGCGCTTGCCCTTGCCAGTAGAGCGTCCCCTCTCGCACGGAGAGCTGTGCCTCCGAATCGCTGCCGAAGTTGATCCGTCGTGCCACGCCCGGCAAACCCTCAGGCTGGAATTCGGCCGGCACCACCGCCACATCCTCAACGTCCTGTCGCGCGAAGATCTCTAGCTTGGCGGCCCTGTAGGCATCAAGCGTCCCGTGACGATCGAGGTGGTCTTCCGTCAAGTTGAGCAGCACGGCTGCCTCGGGAGCGAAGGCAAGCGTGTCTTCCAACTGAAAGGAGGAGGCCTCGCATACGACTGTGACGCGCTCCTCGATACGACCGTCGAGTCCGCTGAGCGCTGTTCCGACGTTGCCCGCGACGACCACCGCGAGGCCCGCCTCGCGGTGGATATGGCCGATCAGCTCGACCGTCGTGGTCTTGCCGTTCGTGCCCGTGACCGCGATGAACTCGTTGGGCAAAAGCCGCCATGCCAGCTCGAGCTCGCCGACGACCGGCATCCCGCGCGAGCGCGCCTGGGCGATCACTGGCGCCTGCGCGGGCACACCAGGACTCTTGACGACTGTGCGCACACGCTCGAGCAACGTGACTCCCTGCTCGCGCAAACGAAGCTCGACACCTGCCTGCACGAGCACCTCGAGGCCGCCTGGAGCGCCGGCGTCGACCCCGAGCACCTCCTCTCCCCTGGCGCGCAGCGCAAGCGCCGCGGCAACGCCCGAGCGGGCAAGACCAACAATCAGGTAAGGACCTGGCGGGAGATCGGGCCGAGGCTTCACGACGGTGTCGAGCTCACTCGGTCAGCCCTGCGCCGCTGATCGTAAACCCATCGCGCGGGCGCGCATCAACCGTGCAGACTCTGGCGGTAAAGCGTGAAGCCGATCGCACAGCAGATCGCCGCGACGATCCAAAAGCGCAGGATGATCTTTGTCTCAGACCAGCCCTTGAGCTCGAAGTGGTGATGTATCGGCGCCATCAAGAACACCCGCTTTCGCGTCATCTGAAAGGAGATCACCTGTATTACCACCGATAGTGCCTCGATCACGAAGATGCCACCGATCAAGATCAGCAGCGTCTCGGTCTTGGTCATCACGGCAAGACCGGCGATTGCACCGCCAATGCCAAGCGAACCCGTATCGCCCATGAAGATCGTGGCCGGGAACGCGTTGAACCAGAGAAAACCAATACAGGCGCCGACAAGTACGCCCGCGAGCATCGCCAGATCGGAGTCTTCGGCGATGAACGTGATGCCGATGTAGGTGAGCAGCACGATCGCCCCACAACCGGCCGCGAGCCCGTCGAGGCCATCGGCCAGGTTGACGGCGTTGGTGGTGCCAGCGACCACAAAATAGATGAGAACCGGATAGAAGACACCGAGATCGACGGTGTAGTCGACGAAACGCAGACGCAGGGTCGGCGCGAGGTCGGCCTCATGTCTTGCTATGTACCAAAGGCCAAAGGAGATGGCGATCGTAATCGCCAGCTTGGTGCGACCGCGCAGACCGAGCGAGCGACGCTTGACGAGCTTTGTGTAGTCATCGGCGAAACCGAGCAACGCACAGGCGATCGCGGTCCCGAAGACGCCAACCGAGCGCCATTCGAAATTCGTAAGTATCAGATACGGGATGGAGACCGCGAAGAAGATGATGATCCCGCCCATCGTCGGCGTGCCGGCCTTCTCGTGGTGGCCCTGAGGACCGTCCTCGCGAATCTGCTGGCCGAACTCGCGGCGGCGCAGGAACTCGATGAACTTGGGGCTCAAGAAGATGCAGATGAGCAGGGATGCCGTGCCCCCGATGAGGATGCGGCCCATCTAGCGCTCACCGTCCTTCAGAAACTTCACGCCGCGACCCCCGCGCCGTGAAACCCACGTGCGGCGAGCACTTCGCGAGCAACCGCGACGTCGTCGAACGGCACCTTCACGCCTTCGGCCATCTCCTGCCCTTGCTCGTGGCCCTTGCCGGCGATCACCAGCACGTCGCCATCTTGCGCGAGCGACACGGCCCGCTCGATCGCTGCGCGGCGATCGACCTCATAGGCGACCGCCGGAGCCCCGGAAGGGCGCTCTGCGCCGACTACGCCTTGCATGATCTCGGCGATGATCGCCCGTGGATCCTCCGAGCGCGGATTGTCGGAGGTGACGAGCAGCACATCGGCCAGAGAGGCCCCGACCGCACCCATCAGGGGTCGCTTGCCGCGATCGCGGTCGCCGCCGGCGCCGAATACGCAGATCACCCTGCCATGGCCCACTTCATGGGCCGTGTTCAGTACGTTCTGCAATGAATCGGGCGTGTGCGCGTAATCAACGAGCACCGCAAAGTTCTGTCCAGCGTCGACCGGCTCCAAGCGTCCCGGCACGCACACGCCGCGACCGAGCACCGTGAGCAATGCGTCGAGGTCACCGCCGAGCGTATGGCCCGCGGCAAGCGCACCAAGCGCGTTTGAGACGTTGAAGCGGCCGGGCAGGCCGAGTGAGAGCGAGCGTGTGCCCGACGGCGTATCCAACTGCAGATGCGTCCTGCCCAGTTCGACCTTCACTTCGCGCGCACGGTAGTCGGCCTCGGTATCGATCGCGAACGTCACCACTTCATCCAACTCGGCGGCCAGGCGTCGCCCGTAGGGATCGTCCAGGTTCACGATCGCGACACCGGGCTTGGCATGTTGCCCAGGCGGCACGAACAGCCGCCGCTTGGCTTGGAAGTAGTCCTCCATCGTCTCGTGAAAGTCGAGGTGGTCCTGTGTCAGGTTCGTGAAGATCGCCGCGGCAAAGCGCACGCCGTCGGTGCGTCCCAGCGCGAGCGCATGTGAGGAGACCTCCATCGCACAGCTGTTCTGGCCATAGTCGAGCATCGCGCGGAAATCGGCCTGCAGGTCGATTGCCTCGGGAGTCGTGCGGCTCGCCGCCCGCCGCTCGCCGGCGACACGCGATTCCACGGTGCCAAGCAGCCCGCAGCGCTCGCCTGTGGCCTCCAGCAGCGCGCACACGAGGTGGACGCTGGTCGTCTTGCCGTTGGTACCCGTGACACCGACGACACGTAGGCGAGACGTCGGCTCGCCGTAGAAACGCGCCGCGAGCGGACCCATCGCCGCCCGCGTCGAGCTCACCAGCAGTTCGGGTACGGCCAAACCAAGCGGGCGCTCGACTACCAGCGCCGCAGCACCCGCCGCCACCGCCTGTGTGGCGAAGTCGTGGCCGTCGCGCTTGTATCCCGGCACGCAGAAGAACAGCGTGCCGGCCTGTACACGGCGGCTGTCATAGGCCAGCCCGGTTATCTCGAGCGAACCGGGCAGCGGCGATGGCACCCGCAGTCCGGGCACCTCCGCGGCCGCCAGCTCTTCCAACCTCATGGCTTTGCGCCGTCTGAGCTCAAGGAGCGAGAGTCTAGGGCTAGCGCCAGAAGGGATGGCCCGATCGGTGCCGGCCCGAGCCTCAGCTCGGAGGGATCCCCAGGTACGGCAGCGCGAATTCCATGATCTGGCCGAACGCCGGAGCGGCAACGACACCACCGTAGATCGAGTCGGCCTGCGGTTCATCGACGATCACCGCACACAGCAGCTTCGGGTCGGACGCCGGAGCGAAGCCGACAAACGAAGCGACATACGCGCTTTTGGAGTATTCGCCTGTTTCAGCGTCGATCTTGCTGGCCGTTCCGGTCTTGCCGGCGAGTTGGTAGCCAGGTATCGACACCTCGCTTGCCGTGCCGCCTGACGCAAGTACACCCTTGAGCATTTCGCGAACCTCGGCCGCGACGTTCGACGATATGACCCGGCGTCCGGCCGGCTCCGCGACCGTGTGACCGTTGACTGCCCCGATGATGTGCGGCGGGCGCAGGATGCCGCCGTTGGCGATCGCCGCATAGAGGGTGGCCATCTGAATCGGCGTCACCAGCTCGCCCTGGCCGATCGGCAGGTTGCCCATCGAGGAGCCTGAGTATTTGTCCAGAGGCAGCGTGGCTCCGTCTTCTTCGCCGGGGATGTTCGCGCCCGTCGGCCGGCCGAAGCCGAAGTTGTGCACCCACGAGTTGAACTTTTGCGGGCCCAACAGGCTGGCGATCTTGATCGCGCCGACGTTGCTCGACTGGGCCAGGATCTGCGCGGCGGTCAGAGACTCGGTTTCGTGTTCGGTGTCGTCGTGGATCGTGCGCCCGCCGAGTTCGATCTGATCGGGTATTTCAAAGCCTGAGTTGGGCGTGATCCGCCCTTCCTGAAGCGCCCCGGAGACGGTCACGACCTTGAACGTCGAGCCGGGTTCGTAGTTGAAGCTGACCGCTCGGTTCTCGAACGCTTCTTCGGGCTTGGCGGGCGGATCGTTGCTGTTGACAAGCGGCCAGTTTGCCATCGCGAGGATCGCGCCCGTGCGCGGGTCCATCACGATCGCGGTGGAGTCTTTGGGGTGGAAGATGCGACCAACCGCGCTGAGCACGTCTTCAGCGCGTTGCTGGATGTTGGCGTCGAGCGTGAGCGCTATCGAGGAGCCAGCCCGCTCATGATGGGTTTCGGCGATCGAGATCGGCTGTCCGATCGCGTCGCTCACGACGCTGCGCTTGCCGGCGATCCCCGCGAGCGCCCGGTTCTCCGAATACTCGAGACCCATGAGCCCGACCCCTTCGTGTTCGGTACCGACGATCCCGAGCACCTGCGCGGCAAGGGTCGAGCGCGGGTAGACACGTCGCATCACCGGAGTGCTCTGCAACCCCGGGATTTTCACTGTGGTGCCCTGTGGGCCCGGAATCGTCAGCGCCAGCGCCTTCTGGGCGGTGGCGTAGGGGAGGGCGCGCGCGAGCACCACGAAGCCGGTGTGCTCGCCGAGCAGCGTGAGCACCTGTGCCTGGCTGAGGCTCAACAGAGGCGCCAGCTGCCGGGCGGTGGCAAGCGGTTCCTCGATCAGATAGGGATCGGCCGACAGCTGCTGCGCGGGTTCTGAGATTGCGAGCGCGACGCCATTGCGATCGGTGATCGTGCCACGCTGGGCTGGCACCACTTCGTCGGTGAGCTGCTGCGTCTGCGCGGCTCTGCGCAGCACCCCGCTGTGGGGACCGCCCAGGTAGAGAGCCCGTGCGCCGGCGACCAGCAGCAACACGACGAACAGCCCGAATAGCATTCCGACGCGACGTTGGACAGCCACCATCAGGCTATTACCGCGTGCCCGCCTGGACGCCACCGGCAGACGTGCTCACGGCGCCGGTCGAGCCCGACGACGACGCCGGCGCTTCGGCGGACTGAGCGCCCGCGGTCGATTGAGTGCCAGCGGTCGATGGAGCGCTTTCGGGCGGCGCCGAGGATCCAGTGCTTGATGGCGTCTCACTCGAAGACGAGCCGCTCGGCTGGGTTTCGCCCGGTCCGGTAGCGATTTCGCCCGTTGCGCCGGCGGTGGAGGCGCTGGAGGTTTCTCCCGAGCCGGATGCTTCCGCTCCACTGCTCGTCTGTGAGACAACTTCGCTGCCGGCGCCGCCGCTGGGGGATTGGCCGGCGGCAGGGCTCGACGCGGACGCCGTGCTTGCCGATGCCTGAGCGGCGGTGGACTGCGCGGCGCTGGAGAGCGCGGCGGCGGCGCGCGAGATGTCCGCCACGTCCGCCGCGACGAAGTGGACCGTCCCCGCTGGCGCAAGCGTCATCCCAGCGGCCGTCGCCAGAGGAGCAACCCGGTTTTCAGAGGAGTACATCGAGTCTTCGATGTTCAGCTGAGCGTTTTCGCGCTGCAGTGTCGCCACATGACCAAGCGTGCGACCGATACCCGTGTTGAACTTGAGTACCAGCAGCTGCATGGCGACGATCCCAATCAAGGCAAAGGCCAGTAGACCGATCCACAGGCGTCCCCGGATCAGCCTGTCCAAGAAGGCGCTGCTCGACAAGCCCTCTAGAGCATGCGCGCCGCGCAGCGCTATGCCCGGTGTGGTGCCAGCCGGGCCGCGCTTGGGCGCCGAGCGCCTACGCGCGGGTGAGTTCGGTCGCGCTGGGCGCTCCCGCGGTAGCGCAACACCTGGCACCGGGATCGCGACCGCCGCGGCCAGAGAACCCGAGCGAGCCGGAGCGCTGGAGCCGGATACGCGTCTGGCGCGGCGCGGCGCGGCGCGGCGCCCGGCGATCTTCGATCGGTCGGGAGCGGCACGCTTTGGAAGCGAGCGGGCCGTGGCGGGCGGGGTCATGCTTGACCTCCTTGATCGGGTGAGAGACCTGCAAGCTTTGCGGCGGCACGTAGACGCGCCGAGGAGGCGCGCGGGTTGCGCGCCGTCTCCTCTGCCGAGGGCACGATCGACCCGCGTGTGAGCAGCGCCGCCTCCGGCACGCGCCCACAACCGCATACGGGCAGGTCGGGCGGGCAGATGCAGCCGCGAGCACGTTCGACGAGGAAATGCTTGACACGCCTGTCCTCCAGCGAGTGAAAGGAGATCGCGGCAAGCACGCCGCCCTCGCGCAGCAGACCCCAGGCAAGCGGCAGCGCCCGATCGAGCTGTCCCAACTCGTCGTTGACGGCGATCCGCAGAGCCTGAAACGTGCGCTTGGCGGGATGCCCGGCGGCAAAGCGAGCCGGAGTTGGAATCGCGGCGGTTATGACCTCCACGAGCGCGAGCGTCGTTTCGATCGGAGACCGTGCGCGAGCGCGCACGATCGCCCGGGCGATCTGAGAGGCATGGCGCTCCTCTCCGAACTCGCGCAGGATCCCAGCCAGTCGGCGCTCGTCCCAGGTGGCGACGATCTCGCGTGCTGTGAGCTCTTGACGCGGGTCCATGCGCATGTCGAGTGGCGCGTCATAGGAGTAGGAGAAGCCGCGTTCGCGCGTGTCGATCTGCATCGAAGACATGCCCAGGTCGAAGTAGACGGCGTCCGCGATCACTCCTTCTTCAAAAAGCATCTCCAGGCCATCCGCATAGTCGCCGCGGATGAAGCGCGCCGAGCAGGGAATCTCCTGGGCGAGCTCGAGGAAGCGCTCCTGTGCAAACGGATCTCTGTCGATCGCCACGAGCGTTCCCTGCGAGCCAAGGCGCTCGGCGAGGGCACGAGCGTGCCCGCCGCCGCCAAAGGTGCAGTCGATGACGGTCTGGCCTGGCCGCGGGTCCACCAGCTCGAGCAACTCCTCGGCGAGCACTGGGATGTGAACGGTGGTCATGTCAAGCAGGATGGTCAACGCGCGCTGTGATCTCTGCGACGCTGCCGAGCAGCGCCGGTCGGTGTTCGTCCCAGCTGGCGCGGTCCCACAGCTCCAAGCGGTCGCCAGCCCCCACCACGACGACCTCCTTGCTGAGCTTTGCGTGCTCGCCTAGGAAGCCGGGAACCATGATCCGCCCGGCCGCGTCGAGCTCGGCGTCGTGCGAACTCCCGTAGAAGAAGCGCTCGAGCTCCGTCAACCGTGAGGACAGCGGCGGCAACTCGGCCAGTGAGCGCTCGGTGTAGCGCTCGTAGTCCTGTGGGCGCCAAACGCCTACATATGGCTTGAGATCGACGGGCATCGCGAGGACCACGCCCTCCGACAGGGCTGCGCGGTAGCGAGCCGGAACGGTGAGCCGGTTCTTCGCGTCGAGCGTGTGGTCGAAGGTGCCGCGGAAGGCCACTGGGGACTCCAATCAAGTTGATCGAGCCGCGGTGGAGGAGTGGGAGGAGCTCCTCCACCACGGCTCGCTGCCGCGAACTTACCCCACTTTCCCCCACAATGCAACCCTGGTTGCACATTTTCTCCCACATTGCATGCCCCGATACCCAAAAACGCACAAAAGAGCCCGCTCAGCCTGGGTTTTTCCAGTGGGAGGCACCGGCGTAGCGACGGTGGGCGCGTGCATGCAAGCTTGCAGGGGCGGCGCGTGTAACGTTCGTTGCAGAGCTCCGACCAGAGTCAGCAAAAGAAAGGAACGCGTTGCCCTCCGCCACGACCGACCCGTACGATCGCCGCTGCTCGCCCGCCGCACACACGCGCCGACCCAGTCGCGCCTATCCCCTCTTCAGGGGCCGTACTGGTTGCATAGTCCTCGCGTTTATTTCGCTGCTCGGCTCAGGTGCGCTCGCGGGATGCGGGTCTTCCGGCTCCAGCGGCGACCCGGCCAGCCTCGTGCCGGTATCCGCGCCGCTCTATGCGAACGTGGCAGTCAAGCCGAGCGGTGGTGCAAGCGGTGACGCGTCCACGGCCGCCAAGGATCTCACGCACCTGGCCGAACCGTACGGCAGCCTCGCCCAAGCGCTGCTCTCCAGCGTTGGCAGCCATCTCGAATTCAAACGCGACATCGAGCCTTGGGTCGGCCAGAGCGCCGGCATATTCGTCACCTCGCTGGACACGAGCAAGCTGCCAAAGAGCGGGAGCTCCGCTCAAGCGCTGCTCGAAGGTGGCCTGACAGGCGCCGCGTCCTCGCTCGGCGCCAGCACGTTTGGCGCGAGTGGCGCCCAGGGCGCAATCGTCTTCGAGACCTCAGACGTCGGCAAGGCTCGCTCGTTCTTGGAAGCGCGCGCCCACGAACAGCAAGCGCATACGACGAGCTATCGGGGAGTCACCTACCAGGTCTCAGCCGGAGGAGAGGCGGAGGGCATAGTCAAGAACTTTGCCGTGATCGGCAGTGAATCGGGCTTGAAGGAAACGGTCGACACATCGCTCGGAGGCTCGCCCATCACCAGCGCATCCGGTTACGTCAAGCCGCCAAGCGACGCGATCGCCAGCGCCTACGCTCAGCCCGAAGCGCTGCTCAAGGCAATTCACGGCTCAGGCGGCCTGGCGGGCCAGGGCGTCTCGCTGCTTGGCGAGCTGTTTGCCGACTCACAGACCGCTTCGCTGTCGGTGACGCCCACCTCGAACACGATCTCGATACAGGGCGAAATCCACTCGAGCAACGACTCCGCGCCGCTGTTCGGCCAAGAAGGCGCTAAACAGCTCGGTGAGCTGCCAGGAGGCTCGTGGCTCGCGGCCGGCGTCGGCAACGTCGGCGCCAATCTCCCCCGCGCCCTGGCGCTGCTGCACGGCGTTGCCTCGTTTGGCACCTCGACGATCTTCTCCTCGCTCGGTGGTCCCAGTATCGAAAAGCTGTTCACCGCGATCGACGCGCCGAGCGCGAAACTGCAACAGGACTTCGCCGGCTGGGCAGGCTCCGGCGGGATGTTCGTGAGCGGCACGGGCCTGTTCAACCTGCAGGCCGCGCTGGTGATCTCCTCGAACAACCCCAGCGCCTCGCGTGCCGCGGTCGGCCAGCTCGGCAGCCTGATGAAAAGCGCCGGCGCGGTCGTCAGCAATGTCTCGATCGCTGGCACCGACGCGGCCGTCAGCGTCAAGTTGCAGGGCTTCCCGGCCGTCATCTACATCGCCGACGGCGAAGGCAAGTTCGTGCTCGGACTCGGGGAATCCTCGGTACAGGGCGCGCTGAACCCGTCGAGCACGCTGTCCACCTCGCCGTCCTACGCCAACGCAACCTCAGCCTTGGGCGGGGGTATCGAACCGAGCCTGATCGTCGAATTCCCGACGCTGCTCGGCTTCCTCGAAGGCGTCGGACTGGCCCAGAGCCCAGGCGTCTCCAGCCTCGTGCCTTACTTCAAGTCGCTCGGCACGTTGACCGCGGGCGCCACGAGCCAGGGCGGCGTGCAGCACTTCCACGTGGTTCTCGGCCTTGCTTGAGCATCGCTGCTTGTGTTCAACCCAGCGTCACGACCAGTTCAACCGAGCGTCGCCACCTATTCAACTGAGCGTCGAGACTTGATTCAACTCAAGCGTACCTCTACTGGTTCAACCCGAGAGTTTCCAGCACGGTGTCCCAATACCGCTGACCGGTACTGAATTCTAGTTCTTCAAACCTGGTCTCAAGGCGCTCCACTTTCGCGAAGAGGGCCCGGTCAGCCGGCTGCACATACGCGGCGACCACCTTCGGCGATGGAACTTCGACTTCGATCGCTTCCACGTGCTGGTCGTATCGCAGCGTGCTCGATGGGATCGTCTGGTAGCCGCTTGCCTTCCACGAACGCACATCGGCGCACAGGTTCGGCACCTGGAGGGAGGTCATTTCGCGCAGCCCTTTGATGAATTTGTGCGCGGTGCGGTCGATTGCGGGGTTACTCCATCGCAAGGGGTTCACCGCCTCGATGAACGCTTGGGCGAACTTCGAGTCCTGGTGATAGGCAGTGGCCCATAGCGCGCCCGCAACCTCGTAGCTCAGGTGCTGCTCGGCTTCGCTCTGGGGCGAGCCGGCGGCGAGGTTGGGACATTCAGCGGCGAACTTGCGGTTGAGTCTTTGCAAACTTGCTTCCATGGCGGGCCATGTACGAATGACAGACCGCAGGGTCGAGTTGGCAGCAACAAGCACGGTGTGTGTCGAAGAAACGTCTCGCTGGGAGGCTGCGAAAACTGGGCTGGGCATTAGCCCAACAGCAAGAATCCCCACAAGACCAATCAAGCTCTCCCGCATGACTAATGTCGATTGTAACGAAACCGGACGCCTCTATTTCAGTTTGAGTATCCCGATTGTCTGCCGTGCCTGGCCGAGCGCTCTACGGACAGACCTGTAGCACCGAACGGCGGGCTCGACCCTCTACAGACAGATCAGAAGCACCCACGGCGGGCTCGGCCCTCAGACTGGAGCTCCGCTGAGCGACGTTCCCTCGGCCCGGCCGTGTGCCCGGGAAGGGCGGTTCTCTGTCTCGATGATCACCCGGCAGGGACGCTTGCCGAGCAGGTAGGTGGCTGTAGGCCCAATCCTCTGCTCGCCCACCGGAGCGTGGATCGTGGACCAGTAGATGACGTCCGCGTCGACGCGCTTGGCCTCGTCGACCAGCGCCGCGCCGGGATTGCGTGTGCGAATCAGCCCGGTGCGGATCTTGATGCCCGAGCGCCGGGCCTTGATGCGCGCGCTCTCGAGCGCCGCGCGACCCTCGGCCTCCTCGGCCTCCAGGCCCGACTCGAGCGAGAGCTGGCTGGGCACGGGCAGCACGAACACGGCATACACGACACCCTCTTCGCCGATCAGCTTCGCCGCGCTCGATAGCGCGCTGGCACTGACGTCGCCTCCGAAGATCGGCACGAGCGCGGTTCGGTAGCCGAGTGCCTCGAAGTCGGCGGGCCTCTCAGCTCGCTGGATGTGCGCGGTCTCGCGCAGGTCGAGACCCTGGCTGCGTCGGTAGACGATGTAGCCGACCATCCCCAACACCATCCATGGGATGCCGACGACGCGTGCCTCGGGGTGCGTGATGACGACCACCACCCAGACCGTGGCCGTGCCGATGCCTCCGATCACAGCGGTGAGCGGGATCGAGGAGCCGCGAATGCGCACGTTCCACGGCAGCCGGTATGGCCTCTCTTGGTCGGGCAGCTTGACACGCAGCGCGATCACCGAGATGTGCGCGATCGTAAAGGACAGCAGCGCACCAAACGAATACAGGTTGCCCAGCACATTGGTGTTGCCATAGAGCACCAGCACCCCCGCCATCCCCGAGAAGAACAGGATCGTGAACCAGGGCGTGCGAAAGCGTGCGTGCAGCTGCGAGAAGATGCCGGGCAGCTGGCGGTGTTCGGAGAGCGACCACGACAGGCGTGAGATCCCGATCATGCCCGCGTTGGTGGCGATGAACAGGATCGTGGCGGCGAGCAGCCCCACGTAATACTGGGCGATCGTGAGCACCGTTCCGTGCAGGCCCAGGCGCGAGACGATCCCCAGCACCGGATCGTTCTGGAAGCCGCCATGGCCTTCGACGCCGAGCAGCGTCTGATACTGATGCGGATGCCCAGCCACAGCGGTCACGGGCAGCGCCGACAGCGCGATCAACGAGATGCCCAGGTACACGCCGAGCACGGCGAGCACCACGAGATTCACGGCCTTGGGAACTTGCGTACCGGGATCGCGTGCCTCCTCGGCCATGTTCGAGACGGTCTCGATGCCCGTATAGGCGAGCATCGCCAGCGACAGCGCGAAGATCAGTTCGTGCCAAGTAGGCACCGTCCCCAGGTGGACTTGATGGATCAATAGCGAAGGGTCCAGCACCAGCACCGCACCGACCGCCACGAGCATGACCTGCGTCGAGAGATCGACGATCGCAAGGACGAAGTTGAGCTTGGCCGACTCGCCCAGTCCGCGAATGTTCAGACCCGCGAGCGCCACGATCACGATTAGTCCGCCAAAGATGTCACCGGGGTTGTGGTTCAGCCCTCCAAGACCCGGAAAGGTGCTCAGGTAATGTGGGACGAAGAACGCGGAGATCGCGATCGTGAGGATGTAGTCCAGGCTCAGCGCCCAGCCCGCGAAGAAGGAGACGAGCTCGTTGAATGCATGGCGCGCAAACGAAGAGGACCCTCCAGCCTCGGGGAACATCGCGGCACCCTCCGCGTAGGTCTTGGCCGTCAGCGCGAACAGGCCGCCGGCGAAGACGAACACCAGTGGCGTGAGCCCAAGGGCATGCGCCGCCACCAGTCCCAGCGCGTAATAGATCGAGGAACCGACGTTTCCGTAGGCGGTCGCGAACAGGCCGGAGACTCCGACCGACCGACGTAGGCCGTGTTCTGTGAGGCGTGCCATCCAAGGCGGAGCGTATAGAGGAGCGCCTACGTGTCGAAGTCGGATCGCCTAGGAGGGGCGAGCGAAACTCGCTAGCCCAGGGCCCATGCTGGCTTCGAGGTTTGGGTGTTGGTTCGATACCTCACGTCTCGGGTGATCCTACCCCGGCCGACGACACGGACCCTGACAGGGGTGCGGCGTGAGGGTGGC
>DATAXK010000036.1:0-31367 GCA_036266805.1 Solirubrobacteraceae bacterium | reverse complement strand
AGCTCGCGGCCCCGCTTGCCGAGCGGGTCTTCGCTGCTTTGATCCGGCCCGGCGACGAAGCCGTCGAGGGAGATCGACATGTGGCAGGTGGTGTCGGCCATTACTCTCCTCCAAAGTGATTGTGATTTGCAAGCGGCGGCGCGCGGGCGGGACCATATCAGAGTAGTTGCAGCCTGCAAGTACCATGGAGGACATGGCTATGCTCCCTGCGGGCGAACCGCGCTCCGGGTGTCCGATCAACGCGACGATCGAGGTGATCGGCGACCGCTGGTCGCTGCTCGTCCTGCGCGACGTGATGTTCGGCAACCGCCGCCACTTCCGCGAGCTGCAGAAGCGCTCGGAGGAGGGAATTGCCTCAAACATCCTGGCGGACCGGCTGCGGCGCCTCGTCGCCGGCGGCCTGCTCACCCGAGAGGACGTCAGCCGCGGCCGACGGGCGACCTACAGCCTCACCGAGGCGGCCATCGAGCTCGTGCCAGTGATGGCAGCGCTCGGATCCTGGGGGCTCCGCCATCGGCCAACGACGCCCACCCTCCGCGTGCGGGCAGAGCTGCTGGCCGACGGCGGCCCCGAGCTGTGGGCGGATTTCATGGACGAGCTGCGCGCCGAGCACCTCGGCGCACCGTCCCCGCCGGACGACCGCCCACGCGCCACCGAGCGCCTTGCCGCCGCCTACGCCGAGGCTGTCGCCGCCGAGGTGACCTGAGCCGGGTGGCCCGCTCGACCCCAGTCGCAAATGAATGAGATTTGGTCTCATTTGAGTGAGATAGGCCCGTCTCATCCAGTTGAGACTGCCGGCGTCTCATTCAAGTGAGACTCGGTCACCTATACGGACCAGAGGGCAGCCCTGTAAAAATCGAGACGGTGTTCCGCGACTTCTCCGGGAAGCGGTCTCCAAAGGTCCTTCATGTGAAGGCTTGATCGGGGTTCAGCCCGGTGAAGCCTCGGGCAGTCCGATTGCCTGGTCAGCTTGCGAGCGCGCGACGGCGACCGACAGTGCGCGCATGTAGGCTCGCGCGGCGGCGTCGATGATGTCTGTGGAGACGCCCTGTCCGGCCCCGGTGAACCCTTCGATCTCGAGCACGACGGAGACCTCGCCGAGCGCGTCCTGGCCCTCGGTGACGGCGCCGATCGTGAACTCGCTGAGCTTGGCGGCGACGCCCGTAGCGGAATTGATGGCCTGGAACACGGCGTCGATCGGCCCGTCCCCGATGAACGAGCCTGTGCCGACTCCACCCTCGGGCAGCGTGACCGAGACCTTGGCGTGCGCTGGGCGCAGCGACGAAGCCTCGACTTCGAACCAGTCCAGTGAGTAGCCGGCGATGTCCTCTCGCAGCTCGTCGGTGACGAGTGCCTCCAGGTCCATCGCCGTCACCTGCTTCTTTCGGTCGGCGATCTCCTTGAAGCGCTTGAACGCGGTGTTGAGCGCCTGCCCGTCGATCTGGAAGCCCATCTCCTTCAACGCCTCGCTGAGCGCGTGGCGGCCGGAGTGCTTGCCAAGCACAATCGAGTTGCTGTTCAGGCCGACAGTCTTCGCGTCCATGATCTCGTAGGTAGTGCGCTCCTTCAGCACGCCGTCCTGGTGGATGCCCGCCTCGTGCGCGAACGCGTTGCGCCCCACGATCGCCTTGTTCGGCTGCACGGGGTAGCCGGTCAGCCGCGAGACGAGGCGGCTCGTGCGGGCGATCTCGGTCGTCTCGATGCACGTCCACAGGCCGAGGCTTGGCTCGCGCGTATGCAGCAGCATCGCGATCTCCTCAAGCGAAGCGTTGCCGGCGCGCTCGCCGATCCCGTTGATCGCACACTCCACCTGTTGACAGCCCGCTTCCAGCCCGGCCAGCGAGTTAGCGACCGCCATGCCCAGGTCGTCATGGCAATGCACCGAGAGGACGACATCCCGCAGACCGGGAACCAGCCGGAACAGCTCCTCGAACATGGCGGAGAACTCGCGCGGCATCGTGTAACCCACGGTGTCGGCCACGTTGATCGTGCTGGCGCCCTCGTCGAGCGCGATCTGGATCACCTCGGCCAGGAACTGCACGTCCGAGCGCGACCCATCCTCGGTTGAGAACTCGACGTCATCTGTGTATTCGCGTGCCTGTGCCACGGCCGCGCGCACCTGCCCCTTGACATCCTCGCGCGTGGTTTGCAGCTTGTGCTTGATGTGGATGTCACTGGTCGCGATAACCATGTGAATACGCGGACGCTGAGCGTCACGCACGGCGCTCCACACAGCCTCGATGTCCTGACTCACAGTGCGCGCCAACCCGCAAATCACTGGCCCTTCGACCTCCCGCGCGATTGCCTGCACCGACTCGAAATCGCCGGGCGAGGTAATCGGAAAGCCCGCCTCGATCACGTCAACGCCGAGACGCGCGAGCTGATGAGCGATCTCCAGCTTCTCAGTCTTGTTCAGCGAGATCCCCGGCGACTGCTCGCCATCGCGCAGCGTCGTGTCGAAGATCAGGACGCGGTCGGACTCGCTGCGCCCGCGTGAAATGCTGCCCGCCGAAGCGTCCATCATGTCGTGCTCCTTCTCTCGCTTTATCGTTCCTCTCTGCTGGGTATGCGGCTACGCGGCCGCCACGCGCTATTCCCCCCGAGGGGGGAGCAGGAGAAGCGAGAGAAGCGAGTTCTGCAACGACATCTGCGACGCAGAGTAGCACCGACCGCCCACACCCGCAAAGCGCGCTCAGGGGACCAGGACAACTCTTCAGCTCCCCGGCCGGATCGCTGCCTCGACGCACGGCCCACGCTCCGGCGTGTCGTCCGTTATCCCGCTGCCGCTTCTTAGGCGAGCAAGCGTCTGAGCAACGGCCACGCTCACACACGCTAAGGACGAGAACCGGGACTGAGGCGCTGCATCAAGCATTTCATCGCCGCTGAGCGGCAGCCGTCATGGCAAGCCTTCTCTCGTCCTCCGATGGCCGCGAATTGAGGTGGCGCAACGGTGCCCCTCCGTGACTGCACAGACGTCCGGGGCGCCCGCGAATATTGACTCGATGCTGCTTCGAGTGCTGGGGTCCGCTGCTGGCGAGTTTCGTGATGTTCTCCGCGCGGCGACACCCACGCATCCTCGGCTGCGCGACCACCTCGTGACGATCAGCGTGGTGACCATCGGTATTGACCTGTTCTGCGCGATCGCCGCGTTCCTGCTGGAGCGCCATTCCCAGCAGACCGAGATCAAGACATTCGGGAGCGCTGTGTTCTGGACGACAACGCAGCTGCTGACCGTTTCCTCGCAGATCAAGAATCCGATCTCGGTGGGCGGACGAATTCTCGACGTCTTCATGGAGATCTGGGCGATCACGGTGGTCGCCGCGCTGGCCGGTGCGTTCGGCAGTTTCCTTCAAAAGCGTGGCCAAGAGATGGACGACAAGCGCTGACGGGCCGCACATGTGCGGCGTCTCACCGATGTGACACTGGCGACGCCGCTCCGCGCACGTTAAGGGTAGGCGAGCTCATGGATGGGGGAGGGCACGGTCAGTTCTCCGTCGGGTGCGCGTGCCTGGTTGACGTTGACCGCTTGCCTATGCGGCTTACCCGCGTCCGCCTCCCTGGCGGCGCATTACCTCATGCCCGTAATGCGCCACGAGACAGTAGGGAGGACGGATCAATGATGGCTGACGAGGGTACTCGACACAGAGCCGCGGCGTGCTCGCGGCGAGCCGCTATGTTCACCGGATGAGTTGGCAATGGCCCGCCGGGGCGGCCTGCGGGTTTCTGATCGCGCTCATCACAGCGCCCGCTGGCGTTTCGGGCGCCGTCCTTTTGCTGCCGGTCCAGCTGAGCGTGCTGCGCGTTCCCATCCCAGCAGTGACCCCCACCAACCTGCTGTTCAACGTCGTCGCGGTGCCGGGCAGCTTGCTGCGCTTCCGGCACGAGCACCGACTGTTCAACCCGCTAAGCGCACTCTTGATCGCCGGAACGCTTCCGGGTGTCGTCTCGGCGCGATCATTCGCGTTGAGTACCTCTCGGGGGGACGCGCGTTCATGTTCATCGTTGCCGGTGTGCTTATGCCCCTCGGCCTGTGGCTCCTGGTCGGCTCTCAACGAATGGCTCCGAGCCGCCCCGAGCCGAGCCGGCGTGGTCGCGGACTAATCTGCCTCCTTGCCCTCACGGTCGGCGTCGTCGGCGGCATCTACGGCATCGGTGGCGGCTCGCTGCTTGCTCCTGTCCTGATTGCCTCGGGCTTCCCGGCGTATGAGGTCGCGCCCGCCACGCTGCTCGCTACCTTCCTGACGTCGATCGTTGGTATTGCGGCCTACGCGGCGCTTCAGCTCGTTCACGGCGGCAACATCGCCCCGGAGTGGGGACTGGGCATCTCGATGGGCCTTGGGGGCTTCGTCGGCAGCTACATGGGCGCTCGCCTCCAAAGCCGCCTGCCAGAAACGTCGCTGCGACGCCTACTCGGTCTGATCGCGTGCGTCGTGGCCGCTCGCTACACGCAGACGGCGATTCAACCGTCCACCGCCAGGACATCTGTCCACGCTCTCAGCAGATAAAGCAGCTGGATCCGAGCCGCGGCGACGAAACGGGGCCCAGTTTCAGCGCGATGGCTTTCAGGGCTCGAGTGCTCCGAGTAGCCGGTGGGTGGGGTGGCGGTTGAGGCTGTTGCGGTTTTTGTCGTAGCGGCGTGTGGTGCGAGGGTCGGCGTGGCGCGCAGCGTCTTGGACGTTGCGTAGCGAGGCGCCTTCATCGAGGGAGATCGTCACGAAACCGTGTCGTAGGGCGTGTGGGTGAAGAGAGGGAAGACCTATCTGCTCGCCGAGGCGCTTGATCAGCTTCCCGGCGTGCTGGCGTGTGAGACGACGACCGGTAGCGGTGATCAACAGCGGGCCGTGTGAGCGTCCGGCTCTAGCCTGATCGACGGCGTGTGCGACCGCAGCGTTCAATGGAGCCACGGAGGCCTTTGTGCGTTGCCCCTTGCCCTTGAGATGCAGCACGCGGTGGCGCCCTTGCTCGCCGAGATCCTCGATATCGGCGCCTACGGCCTCCGATACCCGCAAGCCGAGCTCCAACAGGAGCAGTACCAGCAGTGTTTCGCGCGGACCCTCGGCGCGCGCGGCCGCGATCAAGCGCCAGGCACGTTGCTTGCCTACCCCTGCGGTCGCGGCCTGGTCGGGGACCTCGGGGCGATCGGCGAACTCGACGGGGTTTCGTTCGATGAACCCCTCGTAGGCGAGGCGACGGTAGAAGTTCGAGATGCACGCCATCCGCCGGGCCGTGGTCGAGGGCGCCGCTGGCTTTCCGGTGGGGAGCGGCTCGCGAATGTAGGCCTCGACGGTCGCGAGCGTGGCGTCACAGGGACGCACGCCAGTGCGAGTAAGCCAAACAAACCAGCCGGCGAGATCAAGCGCGTAGGCATCTTGGGTGGCCTTGCGGTCGTCATAACGCCTGAGAAACGCAGCCGCGAGCTCCAGGGACGATTCGGCGTGATCGAGCGACTGCTCCCCGCGAGCGAGCACCAGGAGACGATCGGCCAGCTCGCGGCGTTCGCGGCGATGCTCACCAGCCTCGAGAGTTGGCTTGCCCGGTCGTGGAATTGCGCGCGCGGTGTCCATATGTAGACGCTTTCGGCGGCTCTCCCAGCGCTCCTTTTGTGTGGTCCGTAACGCCGGTTACGGACCAAATAGGGGACCGAAAACCCTGAAGTGACAGACGCGGCCCTAATGCACTAAACGTTCTGAACGTTAGTGCGTGCCACGTCGCGACTGGTGTTGGCGCGAGCGCGCAACCGTGAGCGGGCGCGCAGATATTCGCGCCGGTGCTCGCGGGCGAGGATCTCGTCGACGAGGTCGAGGATCTGACGGTGGATGGCTGGGTCTATGAGCAGCACGAGCTGCTGATCGCGCTGGAGAGCCCCGAGTAGTTCGAGGTCTTTCAGCGCGTCGCTGACACGCGGCGGTGGGCCGAGACTTGAGAGCTCTCGCCGCGGCTTACGTCCGCTCAGCAGCTGCTCGAGGATCGCGCGCGCGAGCGGGTTGGCAAGGACCCGTAGCGTTGAGAGTCCTCCCGGGCTTTGGTTTGCGAGGGAGAGAACATCAAGGCTCTCTGTGCTGGCGAGTGTGAGCGTGTTGTCTTCCCGCAGGAGCAGGCCGCGCTCCGTGAGTACGGCGATGGCTCGAGCGAGCGTAGCCGGCGCGACATCCGCATGAACCCGGCGTAGATCCGTTGCGAGGCACGGCCGCTGGGCCACAGTCTGCAGCAGCGAGCGTTGCAGCTCGTTTGAGAGCGAACGGTAGATCCCATCAATTAGACGTTCTGATTTCTGAGATATCCGAACAGCCTGACATGCTTTTGGAGGATCGTGTCCGGGTTACTGACAAGGTCGACGCCTGCGGGCTCCGCAGCTGAGGAGACACGTGCGCCGTTCGCTCGCGCACTCTCGGAGCTGAAGGCGGAGCACGGCTTGAGCTTCAGCGAACTGACACGCAGGACCGAAGAGCGTGATCCCACGGGATGTGGTTTATCCGCGGGGCACTTGAGCCGGTTGTGCAACGCGATCGACCTGCCTTCGCCGGCGACCGCCAATCTCACATCGGTGAGACAAAGCCGTCTCATATCAGTGAGATTCCGGTCTCAGATGAATGAGACGCCGCAACACTTGATCCAAACTGACCCACTACCCCTTAACGCTCGATAATGTATGTTATGTAAACCTATGCAAAAGTCCCGCAAATCACCACCTTTTACTGAGTCGTCAGAACCCGGGACGGAATGAAGCGACGGCCCGTTACAAGCTCACCGAGCCAAAAGACCGATTCAAGCCATTCGCCGTAAGCGCTGATGGCGGAGTCCCTGCTGCTTGCCCGCTGGTCGGCAGCCTTTGGTCGGGCTGCCGCTTGGCCATCACCTGGCTAGCATGCGCTGCTCTCGCTGTCACCCACGCATGCACGCCTCTTGATGCTTTGGGTGACCGGTTCTGGCTAATTCAAGACCCAAGGAGCTAGCTCATGATTCGAATAATTCGTGCACAGATCGCGCCCTCCTTGGTGGTGTCGCTGCTGGCGCTGGGCGCCGCGGCCACCCTGAGTACGCCGATTGCCGCCGCGGCACCCGCGCATGTAAGCAAGAAGGTCAAGAAACGCAAGAAGGCTGAGAAGAAGAAAGCTGCCAAGAAAGTGGCTAGCGTCAAAATCACGGCCGGCACCGAGACACTCGTGTTCAACTCGCAGGCAGTACAAGCTCTCGAAAAGGCGAAAGTGAGCCTTGTCGCCGTTAGTCCCGCTACCGGCGCGCTTGCTTCGGGCTTTGTCTTTCCACTCGCGGGCGGCACGCTGAATCCATCCACCGGGGTCGGCTCACTGACCACGACAGGTGGGATCACTTTTTCCACGAGCTTTGACGTCGCTGGGCTGTTCAGTGGTGGTAGCGAAGCCACGATCTCCGAACCGTCCCTCAGCCTGGGATCTGGCTCAATTTTGAGCTTTACCTCTCAGCAGGCCAGCCCGCCGACGTTCCCGTTTGCGACCGCCAGTATCAAGGGGGTGCATCCGGTGATCAGCGGCGCGGCGATTGCCCTCACGAACCTGCCGGTCTCGCTTACCGCTACCGGCGTCCGGTTCTTGAGCGAGTTCGCCAGCGGCGCCTTCACCACCGGTGAGGCGATCGGTACCGTTACCGTAGAGGTGAGCGCAAGCAGCTGAGCATCGCTCAATCGGCGCGCGGTGGCGAGCGCCTGGACGGGCTCTCGGCCTCACTTGCTTTGACGAGTCTTGGTAGTAGCATCGAGGCTATGTCTTTGTGGTTGCTGCTTGCACTGGTGGCGCTCGTGAAGCTCGTTGTGGCGTCGCTGATGGTGTGGATTCCGATGCGCTCCGACGCCACGATGAACGTGCTCGAAGACCACGGCGGCTCCGAGTCCGACACCGGTGAAGACGAAGGGGGAAGCAAGACGCTGCCTGGATACCCAGCTGAGCCCCACCCCAGGCTGCCTCGTCCCCACCGGCCCCGCCGCGGGCCGCACGGCTCACCTGGCGTCCCCTCCCCCGCGCGCGTGCGTAAGCCTTCACGTCGCGTGGTGGCCCGCTCACTCGCACGCCACTGACTTCGTCCGCAGCGCTCTACAGAGAGCACGATGGTGCCCAGCGGTCGGTCGCGGCGCCGTGAGCTCAGCGGTTGCGCTTGCGCTGCTGGCGCGCCGCCTTGGTCTTCGCACGGCGCTTTCGTCTGCGGGCCGCGTGTTCCTCGGCGGTGCTGCGACTGGCGAGACCGTCGCCGGCGGGGGCGACGCTGCGCGCGTCGCGGAGGATCAGAAATGCTATCCCCCCCAATAGCAAGATGCAGACGATGGCAACGGGGATGACCACACCGGTCGAGATGCTGCTCAGCGCAGTGCCCGAAGCTGTAGTGGCTGTCTTTGCCGTGCTTTCTTCTTCTTCGCCCGCCGCGCTGCTGGTCAAGTTCGAAGACGATTCCGAGGGGGCGCTGAAAGCTTCGCTGGAGGATGGCGTTTCCGCTCCAGCCGCTGCCGGATTTTGAGCGCCGAGGCTTGTTCCCGTCCCGGCTTTCGCTAGCGCTTCTTGCACCGACTTGTCCAGTTCGGCCTTGTTCAGCGAAGTGCTTACGCCCGTGGCCGCGAGCGCACAGGTGGCAGCCGGTCCGCAGAGACATACGGCTGCGAGCACCGCGGTTAGCGATATGTGCGAGGTGATTCGACGCATTGTTCTCGAGTTGCTCCGGATCAGCGAGAATAGCGCCTGAGACGTGCTCGCCATAGAATGAGCCGTCATGGCTCCCAAGCAACGACAGATCCGCGTCGAGCAGCGCGGCTCCCAGGCGGCGATCGAAGCGCTCGAGCAGCGCTCTGACGAGGAGCTCGAGGCCGAGACAAAGTACAAGTCCGCCGCGCTCGCGATCCTTGGCGCGCGTGCTTCCGAGCGCTTTGACGCCGAGCAGGCGCGTGCCTACTTCCAGCGGGCGATCGCGGCTGCCAGGCCTCAAGAACGGATGCAAATCAGGCGAATGGCCGACGCATCCCTGGCGCTTGCCGAGCGTCGCGCGGGCGATCTGAAGAGCGCGGTCGAGCGTCTCGGTCAGACACCCCCCACCGGGCGTCAGATGTTTGCTTTGCGCGCTATGGGGCTGTTGATACCCCCCGCCAGCGCTGGGATTCTCGCGCGTACACGCGGGATTCTGCTGATCGTTGCGCTGATCCTTCTGCTGCTGGCGCTTGGCCTTGGCATCGTTGAGCTCGTGGCGCTGCCGTTCGGCGGACTTGGGCTGGCACCAGGGATTCTGCTTGGGCTGTTCGTTGCCATCGCAGGGGTGGCGATTGCCGCGATGGTGGGACGCAGGCGTCGAGATCGCGCTCAGGCCGCGGGCGCCGCTCGTTCCTCTAAATAAAACTCGACAAGCGCCATGTCGGACACAGCTGGCGCCGACTGGCGGACTCACCGCTCGACTTGCGCCGCGGCTTCAGCTCGAGGACAGCTTCGCGCGATGGATGACCACCGGAGTCGTCGGAGCGCCGTCCTGTGGCGGGTTGGTTGGCAGCTTGGCGATCCTTTCCACGCCGGCGAAGCTGCCCACCACGTTTCCGACCAGCGCGTATTGCGGTGGCAAGGCCGCGTTGGCGGCGGTGACGATGAAGAACTGACTGCCCGAGGCTCCCGCTGGGTCGGTTGCGGTCTTGGCCATCGCCACGGTGCCGAGCGTGTAGCGCATGTTGCTCGGTGGCGGTTCGACGATCGTATAGCCAGGGCCCCCTGAGCCATCGCCGTTGGGGTCGCCGCCCTGGATGACGAAGCCGGCCGCGACCCGGTGGAAGGTCAGGTCGTTGTAGAAGCCGCGCTTGACCAGGTAGGCGAAGGATGCGGTCGTACGTGGAGCTTGACGCACGTCGAGCTGGATTTCGATCGTGCCGCAGTTGGTGGCGAGTCCCACCACATATCGCTTGGCCGGGTCGAGCGTGAGCGTCGGCTTGGGGATGCGCTGCGCACCCCTTGGGACGGGCGCCTGCGCTCTCGTGCATTTACCGCTGCTCGAGGCGGACACAGGCTTGACGTTCACCGATGACCCTCCATTTTGGGGATGGATGGGCGTGCCCGTAGATGTTCCGGCGCCAGTCGTGGAGCTGCCGCAGGCTGTCAAAACGAGCCCGAAGGCTGTCGTAGCCGAACCGCACAGCAGCCGGCGCGCGACACTCGAGCGGGCGAACATCGAGGCAGCATAGTCGTGCGTCCCTTCGATCTGCGCCATATTCGCGCATTCTTAAAGCATCCTTCTGCGATTCCCAACAGTGGCGGTTGCCGGCGCACACCCGTGACGCGGGCACCGCGCAATACGCTTGCGCGATGAGCGCGCCCATCTGCCTGATCGTGAACCCCTCCGCCGGAGGAGGCAAAGCCAGGCGGGTGCTGCCAGGGGTGCTTGCGGCTCTGCAAGGCCACGGACTGCACGTGCGTAGCGAGTTGACCCGCGATCTGGCGCATGCGCGCGAGCTTGCGCGCGAAGCCGCGCTTGCCGGGGAGACCGTTGTGTGCTTGAGCGGCGACGGGATGGTCGGTGCGGTCGCGGACGTGTTGCGTGAGTTTCCCGATGCGCTGCTCGGCGTGTTGCCTGGTGGGCGTGGCAACGACCTCGCACGCGTGCTTGGCATTCCGGCCGATCCGGTCGAGGCTTGCGCGATCCTTGCCGCCGGCTTCTCGCGCAAGCTCGATCTCGGTGAGGTCGAGCTCCATCCGGAGACACCCGAAGGGGGGCACACCCAATGGGAACACGGCAGGCAGGCAAGCGGGAGAGCGTTCGTGGGGATCGCAAGCGTCGGCTTTGACAGCGATGCCAATCGCATCGCCAACGAGGCTCCCGCATGGCTTGGTGGGCTCGTATACGCCTACGGGGCGCTGCGTGCGCTTCTAGTCTGGCGCCCGGCGCGCTTTCAGATAGAGCTCGACCCCCCTGGCGAGCGGCATGACTTCAGCGGCTATACGGTGGGAGCCTGTAACTCGAAGACCTACGGCGGCGGCATGCGTGCGGCACCCGATGCTCTACTCGACGATGGGCTGTTTGACGTTGTGGTGCTGGAAAAGGTGAGCAAGCTCAGCTTTCTCACGAAGATTCTGCCGAAGGTGTTCAGCGGTGCGCATGTGCGCGAGCCCAGCGTGAAAGTGTTTCGCGCGCGGGAAATAGCTATCAGCGCGGACCGGCCGTTCACGATGTACGCCGATGGCGATCCGATCGGCGAGCTGCCGCTGCGCGTGCGCACGATCGGTGGCGCCGTACGCGTGCTCGTGCCGACCGAGGGTCCTGGCGCGGATGCGTTTCTCGCTGGCGGGACCGACTCAGACGCCGCTGTAGTAGAGCGATGAGCGTCACGCTGGGGGCGAAGCTCACTCTTGCGCGCGCCGTCGGTGCTGTCTCACGTCTGCGTGGTGGCGGCGGTACGAGTCTGCCGGGGAAGCTGCTTGTGCGGATGGATCCAGCCGCGATCGGCGAGCTTGCGGCACGTCTACCCCGTGGCAGCGTGTTGGTGTCTGCCACCAACGGCAAGACCACCACGGCGGCAATGGCCGCGAGCATCTTCGAGGCTGCCGGCATCTCGCTCGTGCACAATCAAGCTGGCGCGAACATGGCCGGTGGGATCGCCTCGACACTGCTCGATGCGGCTGGCCGCAACGGCACGATTTCGGGCGAGCTGGGCCTGTTCGAGGTTGACGAGCTGTGGCTCGATCGGCTTGCCGGACAACTTCATCCGCGCGTGCTCGGGCTGGGCAACCTGTTTCGCGATCAGCTCGACCGTTATGGCGAGCTGGAGACGATCGCCGAGCGCTGGGCCGGCGCGGTGGGAACGGGTGGACCGGCTGAGCGGGCTCGGCTCGTTTGCAATGCCGACGATCCGCTTGTCGCCGACCTAGGACGCGGGCGGGCGCAAGGCGACCACGAGCCGGCCGATCTCGATCGCGAACGGGCCGAAGTCGCAGGCGTGCCTGCGCAAGGCGACCACGAGCCAGCCGATCTCGACGGCAAACGGGCTGGGGTCGGTGGCGAGCTTGCGCAAGGCGACCACGGACTGACCGAAGACGACCTCGAGCAGACCGGCGTCTTGTACTTCGGTGTCGATGACGACTCGCTGGCGCTTGCGGGCATGGCCCATGCCGCCGACGCCAAGCACTGTCGTCGCTGCGGAGCGCCATACGTGTTCGACGCTGTGTATCTCGGTCATCTCGGTCATTACCACTGTGAGTCGTGCGGACAGCGGCGACCCTCCCCCACCGTGCTCGCCCGCTCAGTCGTGCTCGAAGGTGTGCGCTCGGCGCGCTTCCAGCTGAGCACGCCCGACGGCGAGGCCGAGGTGAAGCTCGCTCTGCCTGGTCTCTACAACGTCTACAACGCGCTTGCGGCGGCTGCGCTGGGCGTCGCATTGGGGATATCGCTGGCCGATATCGTGGCTGGACTAGAGAGCACCAAGGCCGCCTTCGGCCGGGCTGAGACGGTCACAGTCGCTGGGCGCGAGACGCGCATTCTGCTTGTCAAGAATCCGGCAGGCGCAAATGAGGTACTACGCACGCTTGCACTGGAGCCGGGCTCCCACGACCTGCTTGGAGTACTCAACGACAACACCGCCGACGGCCACGATGTGTCTTGGATCTGGGATGCCGATTTCGAGCTGTTGGCCGGGCGTGTGCGCTTGGCGACGTGCTCGGGCACCAGGGCGCCCGAGCTTGCCCTGCGGCTGAAGTACGCAGGCATCGAGCCCGAGCGCATTCGTGTAATCGATGATCTTCCCCGTGCACTTGCCGTTGCCACGTCAGAGCACCCGGAGAGCGGCGGCGGGGGCTTGGCGGGCGCCGCGGCGAAGCATCCACCGACTGGTAGGGGTCGCTCGATGGCCGCCGAAGAGTCTGCTGCTGCCGGCATGGAGTCACGTGCAGAAGGTTCGCCCTCTCAATTGGAGCGCGCCGCACCTCTGTATGTGCTCCCTACCTACACCGCGATGCTTGCTCTGCGCGAGATGCTTGTGCGACGTGGTGAGGCGGACAGCTCATGGCAGTAGACGACCTGAAGGGGCGCACCCTGCGCGTTTGCGCTTTGTACTCCGACCTGATGAATATCTACGCCGATCGCGGCAACCTGTTCGTGCTACAGCGTCGTTGCGAATGGCGCGGGATTGCCTTTCACCTGAGCGGCAGCGGGCTTGGTGAGGCGCTTGACGGCGAAGTCCACGACATTTACTACATAGGCGGCGGCCAGGATCGCGACCAGCGGCTGTGTGCCGAGGATTTGGTCGCCGGCAAGCGCGATGCCTTGCACGAGGCCGCTTCGCGTGGCGCGATCGTGTTCGGCGTGTGCGGCGGCTACCAACTCCTGGGCGAGTCCTACACGCTCGGCGACGACCAGCTTCAGGGCGTTGGCCTGCTCGACCTGCGCACCGTGCGTGAGCCGGGCGAGCGGCTGATCGGCAACGTCGCGATTGAGGTGGACCTCGACGGAGAAAAGCGCGTGCTCGCCGGCTTTGAGAACCACGGTGGCCGTACGTATCTCGGGCCAGGCGCCACACCCCTGGGACGCGTGCTCAAAGGCTACGGCAACGATGGCCGCTCGGGCTACGAGGGCGCGCGGGCGGGCAGCACGATCGGCACCTACCTGCACGGCCCCCTGCTCCCCAAGAACGCCTGGTTCGCCGACTGGCTGATCGCCACTGCGCTCGGGATCGAGGTCGGCCAGCTGGCTCCCTTGGACGACGACCTGGAGCAGCAGGCACACCGCAGCGCTCGCAACGCGGCGGGCGTGTGATCGAAATCCGTCGCGCACGATTGATACAGTTGTCAGCACGGCGGGTGTAGCGTCGAGGCGACGCAAACTGTTGTCAACAGGGAATTCGGGTTAGCGCCCGGATGGAGTTCGAGTCTTCCGCCCGCCGCCACAAAACCGCTGGACCCGGTCTTGACAGAGTTGCAATTGGCACGCGCTTACGGGATAGCTACCCGCCCAGTGTCAGGCCGGGTCCGCAGGCTGGTCTGTTACGCTTTGCATCGTTGACAACAGTTCGGAGGTAGCTCCTCCACACCCACACCCGACCCGCTCCGGCGGGTCGAGTTGTCTCTGAAGACATGGACCTATCCGAGTATCAGCGCCAGTCGCGCCGCACGGCCGAGTATCCACGCGAGGCATGGCTCGCGTACCCGGCACTAGGACTGGCAGGCGAGGCCGGCGAGGTTGCCGAGCACGCCAAGAAGACGATTCGCGACGACGGCGGCAAGGTCAGCGACGAGCGCCGTGCGGCAATGTCCAAGGAGCTCGGCGACGTGCTCTGGTACGTGGCGCAGCTCGCTAGCGAGCTTGGCCTCAGCTTGGATGACATCGCTAAACAGAACCTGGAGAAGCTTTTCTCGCGCCAGGCGCGTGGGGTCCTCTCAGGAAGCGGCGACGACCGCTGAGCCGTTCTTGACGGCGAACTTGGCGTAGCGCTCTGCCAAGCGTGCCGGTACTAGTGCTCGTACGAGTACACCCTCTGGTGTGTCCTGACGGCGCAGGTCGCCGGCTACATCGTGCAGTTCGGCAAGCGAGCCTCCCTGTGAATAGGGCACGAGCAGCTCCATCGGGCGCAGCATGTGGCGGAGCTCTTGCTCGATGCGCTGCTCCAGTTCGGGCAGGCCGTCGCCGCTTGCGCCACTGACGAGCAGCGCTTCCGGGTGCGCGAGGCGCAGTTCCTCGCGGGCCTCCTCGTCGAGCAGGTCGATCTTGTTGAGCACGAGCACGCGCGGGCGCTCGCCGGCGCCGATCTCCTCCAGTACCTCCTCGACCGCTTTGCGCATCGCGAGCTGGTCGTGCTCTGGTGCGGAGGCGTCCAGGACGTGCAGCAGCAGATCGGCAAGGCGTGTCTCCCGCAGCGTCGCGCCGAACGCGTCCACGACCTGGTGGGGCAGCTTGCGGATGAAGCCGACGGTGTCGGTCAGCAGGTGGGCGCGTCCGTCGATTCTCATCATGCGTGTGCTCGGGTCGAGCGTATGGAACAAGCGGTCGCGCACACCCACGTCGGCCCCTGTGAGGGCGTTCAGCAATGTGCTCTTGCCCGCGTTTGTGTAGCCGACAAGGGCGATGTTCGGCAGCGCCGCCCGCTCGCGCTCGGCGCGCATCACCGAACGGGTGCCCTTCACGTGCTCCAGGCGCCGGCGCAACGCGGCGATGCGGTTGCGCGCGAGGCGCCGGTCGGTCTCGATCTGGGTCTCCCCCGGTCCGCGTGTGCCGATCCCGCCGCCGAGGCGCTCCAGGTGGGTCCACAGGCCGCGCATGCGCGCGAGGTTGTACTCCAGCTGGGCCAGCTCGACTTGCAGCTTGCCCTCGGCGCTTGAGGCATGGGTGGCGAAGATGTCGAGGATGACCGTGGTGCGATCGACGACAGGCATGCCAAGCGCTTGCTCCAGGTTGCGCTCCTGGCGCGCGCTCAACTCGTCGTCGCAGACGATCACGTTGGCATCGCACTCGTGTGCGGCCTGCTTGGCTTCGCCCACCTTGCCGGGGCCGAGGTAAGTGTTCGGGTGCGGCTGCTCGCGACGCTGGACCATCTCCCCCACGACTTCTACGCCGGCCGTGCGCAACAGCTCGTACAGCTCCTTCAGATTCTCATCGTCGGGGAGCGCGGCTATGCAGAACGCTCTCTGAGTGGCGCGCCTCGTGGGTTGGTTCATCCACTTCGAGTGTAGATCAGCCTTCCTGTTCAACCAAATCTGTCTTGCCAGCCTTGGCGTACGGTGCCGAACGCGCATCATGCCCGGCGGATGTCCTGTACCGAGCGTGGGTTGCTCTTTGGGATGCGCTGTGCCGAAGGCTTTCAGCTGCCGAGTTTGGCCAAGCGCTCGACGGCCTCGGCGAGACGCTCGTCAGGTGTGGTGAGCGCGATCCGAAACCAACCCTCGCCGCTTGGCCCGTAGGCACTCCCGGGTGAGACGACAACGGCCGCCTGCTCGAGCACGTGCTCGCAGTAGGCCACAGAGCTCTCAAAGCCCTCCGGGATCGGCGCCCATACGTAGATGGTGCCCTTGGGGGGGTTGACGTGCACGCCGGCCTTTGCCAACGCCTCGCACACCAGGTCGCGGCGGATGCAATACAGCTCGTTCATCGAGGCGACCTCGGCGTCGGTGTCGGGCGAAAGTGCCGCGATGCCCGCAAGCTGGACCGCCTCGAACAAGCCTGAGTCGATGTTCGTCTTCAAACGCCAGTAGTGCTCGATCGCCTCGGCGTTGCCGAGTATCGCCGCGCAACGCCAGCCGGTCATGTTGTAGCCCTTGGAGAGCGAGAACACCTCTATGCCGACATCCTTGGCGCCAAGGGTCTGCAGGAAGGATGGCGCGCGATAGCCGTCATAGGTGGTCTCGCTATAGGCGTTGTCGTGCACGACGAGGATGTCGTAGGTCTTGGCGAAGTCCACCACCAGCTCGAAGAAGCCGCGCGGCACGATCGCGCCGGTGGGGTTGTTGGGGTAGTTGAGGAACATCAGCTTGGCGCGACTGGCCGTCTGTTCGTCGATCGCATCGAGATCGGGGACGAAGCCGAGCGCCGGCACGAGCGGCATCACGACGGGCTCGCCACCGGCCATTAGCGGACCGCCCGTATAGACGGGGTAGCCCGGATCGGAGGCGAGCGCCACATCGCCTTGATCCAGAAAGGCGAGGTTGAGGTTGAAGATTGCCTCCTTGGCGCCGATCGCCGGGATGATCTCGCTGCCGGGGTCGAGCGTCACGTCGAAGCGGCGTACATAGAAGTCACTCAGCGCCTGGCGGAAGTCGGCGCGCCCGCGGTTTGACGGGTAGCGATGTGTCTCTGGCTCGGTGACGGCCTCCTGCATCGCCTCGACGATCAGCGCCGGCGTCGGTCGGTCGGGATCGCCGATTCCCAGGCTGATCACATCTACGCCGGCGGCCTGCTTGGCGGCGATCTTGCGCTCCAGTTCGGCGAACAGGTACGGCGGAATCCGGCTCAGGCGCTCACTCGGTCTCATATAGCTCCTTGATGAAGTCCTCGCTGAGCTCTCCCGTGAACACGGGCCGTGCCCAACCTGTCAGGTTGACGTGCAGATCCTCTCCTACCTCGACATCCAACTCTCCCCCGTCCAGCAATACCGTGACCTGCTGTGGTCCACCCCGCAGGCGGTTGGCGACAGCGGCGCCAGTGGCGCCGGTACCGGAGGAGAGCGTCTCTCCCACCCCACGCTCGAAAATACGTGCGCGGATCGCACGCTCTCCCGTTCCTTCTGCGCCGGGTTCGACTTCTGTGTACCACGACACGTTCGTGCGGTTTGGGAACAGCTCGTGCGCTTCGATTGCCGGGCCGATGCTCGGCAAATCGAGTGCGTTCAACGTCTCCAGGTCCTCGACGTGGATGGCACACTGAGGATTGCCGATCGACACGTGTTGGAAGCTCCATGCACGAGCGTCGGCGAGGAGCTCGCTCGCTCCGTCCGCCGGTCCGCCGGGGAAGTCCTTGGACGTGAGGCTCGCGTTGCCCATGTCCACGCGGCAGATGTCGGGGCCGGTGATCGTTGGACGTACCTCTCCGGCGGCGGTCTGGATCGAGAAGACGTCTTGGTCTGTCCAACGGCGCCGGCGCAAATAGAGGATCGCCTCACGCGCACCGTTGCCTGAGAGCTCGGCCTCCGAGCCGTCGGGGTTGTAGATGCGCAGATTTGCCACGAAGCGCGGATCCTGCGCCCGAGCCAGCAGCAGAATGCCGTCGGCGAACACGCCGAAGTGGCCGGCGCACAGCTTGCGGATGCGCTTGGGAGTCAGCTCGAACGGGAGCGCTGACTGCTCCACGATCATGTAGTCATTACCCAGGGCCTGCCACTTCTCGAACCTCATAGGAAGCTCTGCCTGCTCGTCTTAGAAGAGCTCTCTGCGCTCATGGCAGCTCCCTGCAGGTGGGCCGATGGGCCAAGTGGGGTTGCTGAGCGCGTTCGGGCATGCGGCGCGAGAGTCTAGGCGCTCATCGTGACGATCTGCTCGGCAGCCTGTTCTGCTGAGAGGTTTGTCACATCTAGCGGCTGTACACCGGCGAGCTTGCGCATCCAGGTCAACTGACGGCGTGCGTAGTTGCGTGTATGACGCTTCATTGCCTCCACATCCCCCGCGAGCAGCTCGTCGAAACCAAGTGCCTTGCGTGCCGTTGCGCTGGCGCCGGCGGCATGGGCGTTCGAGACCTCCTCGTGCGCGCCATTCGCAAGCATCACGTCCACGCGGGCGTCGATGCGTGCGTACAACGCTTCTCGCTCCATCGTCAGCCCCACCAGCAGCGTCGGCTGGCGCATCTCTTCAGTCCACAGCTGTGAAGGCCTGCTCGGTGGCTCCAACTCGCCCACGTCGAGCAGCTCCAGGGAGCGCACGATCCGTTGTCGGTCATTTGGGTCGATCCCCTCGGCCGCCCACGGCGCGCGCCTGGCGAGCCGAGCGTGCAGGGCGGGCGCTCCGTCTCGTTCCAGCTCCGCGGTCCAGCGCTCGCGCACTCCCTCTGGCGGCGGGGGACGCAAGTCGAGCTCACAGAGCGCCGCGCGCAGATACAACCCCGTGCCTCCCAACACGATTGGTCTGCGGTCTTCAGCGAGCGCGTCGTCGATCTCCGCGTGTGCCAGCTCGGCATACTGGCCGACGCTGAAGCTCGCGTCGATCGGCAAGAACGACACAAGACGGTGCTCCAGCTCTTTTTGCTCCGTTTCCGTAGCGACGCCTGTAAGCGTCTCGATGCCCTGGTAGACCTGCAGTGCATCCGCGGAGATCGCCACCGGGCGCTCGTCGTGCTCGCGCAGGTGGCGAGCAAGCGCCACCGCGACAGCGGTCTTGCCGATGCCGGTCGGCCCGAACAAGGCGATCACGTGCGTGCGCGCAGACATATAGCGTAGGCTTGCAGCTCATGGAGATCTCTGGATCCAAGTTGTTGTTGACAGGCGCGACCGGCGGCTTGGGCCAAGCGATCGCGCGTGCTCTGGCGGGCAAGGGTGCACAGCTGATCCTCACGGGACGGCGCCTCGATGTGCTCGAGCCTCTCGCGGGCGAGCTGGGCGCACGCGCGCTGGCGGTGGATTTGAGCGAGGCGGCGGAGGTCGATCGTCTGCTCTCAGAGGCCGGTGAGCTGGACATCCTCGTGGCCAATGCGGCGCTCCCTGGAAGCGGCAAGCTCGATTCTCTGACGATGGAGCAGATCGATCGCGCCCTGGAGGTCAACTTGCGCGCGCCGATCGCGATGGCGCACGCGCTCGTGCCGCAGATGGTGGCGCGCGGCAGCGGACACCTGCTGTTCATGTCTTCGCTCTCTGGCAAGGCCGCGACGGCCGGCAGCTCCATCTACAACGCCACCAAGTTCGGTTTGCGCGGTTTCGCCGGCGCGATGCGAGCAGAGCTGCACGGCAGTGGCGTCGGCGTCTCCACCGTCTTCCCCGGCTTCATCCGCGAAGCGGGCATGTTCGCCGACGCCGAAGTCCAACTGCCCAAGGGCGTTGGCACGCGCAGCCCCGAGGATGTTGCCAAGGCGGTCGTAGGAGCAATCGAGCACGACCGTGGCGAGGTCGATGTCGCGCCTATCGCTTTGCGCCTGGGTTCCGCTTTCGCCGGTATGGCACCCGAGCTGTCCGCTACGTTCACGCGCAAGTCCGGCAGCGACAAGATCGCGTTTGATCTAGCAGAGGGTCATCGCGCCAAGCAAAAGCGCTAGGACGTTCGCTGGGCGGCGCCATACTGCGTCCTCAGTCGCTCGCGTGCGTAGCACGCCACGCGAATTGCCTGCCTGTGCCCTCTGGGTATGCCCCGAAGGGGTACGTCCTTGTCTGGCTTGCCCAGCGAACGTCCTAGTCGCCGCGCCGGGAGCCAGGGCACCGTGGGGTTTCAAAGCTCTGCCTCACGGGGAGCATAAGAAGGCCTCCTACAAAGTCCTTCGTCCTTACTTAGGCGCACGTTCCGATCGCCTTAGGGGCCGGTCTCAGGATGGTTGGCGTAACCGCTACCACCCACCGGAGGTTCGCGTATGAAAAGCAGAGGCATCATCCGAGTAGGTCTCGTCGTCGGCGCCCTGGCAACAGGCGGAGCCGTCGCCGGCATCGCCGGCGCCGCCGCTGCGCCGAGCTCCACGACAAGCACGACGACCCAGTCCACAAGCAACACGGCGACCACCCCGTCGACGACAACGCCGTCAACCACCACGACACCGTCAACGACGACACCGAAGACGCAGACAGCGCCGCCGGGATCCAACGGTCACCCGTGCCCGAACATGGGCAGCAAGTCCGGCTCGAGCTCGGGCTCTGGCTCGAACTCGGGTTCGGCCTACGAAGGCGGCCCTCCGGCAGGCGCCACCACCCAGTAGTCACCCGGCTACATGGTCAAGCGGATAGAGCCTCCCGGGCGGGTTACCCGTCCGGGAGGATTCCGTCCTGACGGCCTAGGACGGTATGTCCGGCTCTAGGCTAGGCGGCGCGTGTGTCTGCCTCGGCCGGCTCGGGGGCGACCGTAAGCGGCGTCTCGGTGCCCTGGATCGGTCTTACCTTGTCGGCTCCGATCCCGAGCGCCGCGTAGACCTTGCGCTCGATCTCACCGGCGATCGCCGGGTTCTCGTCCAGATAGGCCTTGGCATTGCCGCGCCCTTGTCCCAGACGCTCGTTGCCGTAGGAGATGAACGACCCTGACTTCGTCACGATGCCGTGCTCGATCCCGAGGTCGACCAGGCAGCCGGCCGTCGAAATGCCCTTGCCGAACTCGATGTCGAACTCGGCCTGACGGAATGGCGCCGCGAGCTTGTTCTTCACGACCTTCACGCGCACACGGTTGCCGACCGCCTCGGTGCCGTCCTTGAGTGTCTCGATGCGACGGATGTCAAGACGCTGAGAGGCGTAGAACTTCAGTGCCCTCCCCCCCGGCTGGGTCTCCGGCGAGCCGAACATGACCCCTACCTTTTCGCGGATCTGGTTGGTGAGGATGCACAGCGTGCCCGTGCGGTTCAGGTTGCCGGCGATCTTGCGCATCGCCTGGCTCATCATGCGCGCCTGCGCGCCCACCGTCTGGTCGCCCATCTGACCCTCCAGCTCGACGCGCGGTGTCAGCGCCGCCACCGAGTCGATCGCGACGACGTCGATGGCGCCGGAACGAACCAGCATGTCGGCTATCTCGAGCGCCTGCTCGCCATAATCGGGTTGGGAGACGAGCAGCTCGTCGATATCCACACCGATCTCCTTGGCATACAGCGGGTCCATCGCGTGCTCGGCGTCGATGAACGCGCACACTCCTCCAAGCCTCTGGGCTTCGGCCAGCACGTGGTAGATCAGCGTCGTCTTGCCGGAGGACTCTGGGCCGAAGACCTCGACGATGCGCCCCTTGGGCACGCCGCCGATGCCGAGCGCCAGGTCGAGCGACAGCGCGCCGGTGGGGATCGCGTCGACGCGCACCTGCGCGCCCTCGTCGCCCATGCGCATGACCGAGCCCTTGCCGAACTCGCGCTCGATCTGGCCCAGCGCGCCCTGCAGGGCCGCGTCGCGCGCCTTTGCGGCCTTCTCCTCATCGGTCACGGGCATCGTCTTGCTCCTCTTGTCGAAGGTTGGAGATCAAATGTATGTGGTGCTTCGGACGGAACCATGGGAACGTATGTTCGCTCCGTCGAGCGCGAGTCCTCCAATCCCTCGACGCCCGATTGGCGACGAGCGTCAGCGAGCCGTGCGGGCGAGGAGACTCTCCTCGCCGCTGAGGGTCTGGCTCGTGGCCTTGAGGATCTCTACTTGCGTCAGCTCGCCTGGCGCCGCGAGGCCGGCGAAGTTGACGACCTTGTTGTGGCGCGTGCGTCCGCGCTGGCGCTCGGGGTCTGTGCGCGAGGCGCCTTCGACAAGCACCTCGACGGTACGGCCGACGAAGCGCTGCGCACGCTCGGAGGCACGACGCTGCACCACCTCCACAAGGCGTTCCATGCGCTCCACCTTGACCGGATGGGGCACGATCCCCTCGGTCATCTCGGCTGCCTCCGTACCCCTGCGAGGCGAGAAGACGAAGGTGAACGCGCTGTCATAACCCACCTGCTCGGCGACCTGCAGCGTCTGCTCGAAATCCTCCTCGGTCTCTCCAGGGAAGCCGACGATGATGTCGGTCGTAATCGAGGCGTCGGGCACGTGCTCGCGGATCAAGGCCACGCGATCCAGGTAGCGCTCACGGTCGTAGGTACGCCGCATCGCCTTGAGGATGCGGCTCGAGCCCGATTGCAACGGCAGGTGGATGTGCTCGCACACGCTTCCAAGCTCTGCATGCGCGCGGATCACGTCTTCGCGCATGTCCTTCGGATGGGGACTCGTGTAGCGGATGCGCTCGATTCCCTCGATCGCGTCGATCTGCCTCAGGAGGTTGGCGAACGTTCCCGGCTTTCCCTCCACACGCAGATCCCGCCCGTAGGAGTTGACGTTCTGGCCAAGCAAGGTCACCTCGCGCACACCGTCGGCGGCCATCGCCTCGACCTCTGCCACAAGCTCCTCCAGCGGCCTCGACACCTCTCGCCCACGTGTGCTCGGAACAATGCAATAGGAGCAGCGGCAGTTACAGCCGACGCTGATCTGCAACCAGCCCTGAAACGGGCGTGTGCGCTTGGCCGGCAAATGACCGGTGAAGCCCTCGAACTCAAAATACCCCTGAGCTGTGAGCGAGTCGCTCGTCAGGAACTCCGCCAGCTTGTGCGTCTGGCCGGGACCGAATGCGACGTCGACGAACGGGAAGCGCTCGAATACCTCCTGCTTGACCGACTGCGCCCAGCAACCGCCAACGCCGACGACGCGCTCGGGCCGTTCGCGCTTGAGGCGCTTCGCCTCCCCCAGATGCGCCACGAAGCGGCTGTCAGCGGTCTCGCGAATCGAGCAGGTGTTGAACAGGATCAGATCGGCCTCGGCACGCTCGGGTACCTCGCTGTAGCCGAGCGACTCGAGCATCCCCTTCATGCGCTCGGAGTCGTGCTCATTCATCTGGCAACCGAAAGTCGTGAGGTGATAGCGCTTCATGGGCTCAAACGAAGAGTAGCCCGCCCTGCCTGGCCGCGCACGGCCTGTCGGTAGGAGCCGACAGTGGTCTGGGCTTGTGAAAGCGCGATGCCCCCCGCGCGCGCGGGGGGCATCGCATATTTTGGAGAGCAAAGACGTCAACCCAATTGAACGAGATGCCACAGTCTTGCTATGAGCTCCTGACCACATTCTCAGCGCGTAATGTGGAGGACAGGTGTTCAAACGGGTTGGGGCTTGACATCGTCGCGCTCGCCGCTGAGCAGGCGGCGGATCATGTGCATCGCGAGGAGTGCTGAGCGCTCGCGTACGTCAGGGCGTCCCCCCGGCAGGCGCACGGAGCGCGTCAAGCGCGCCCCATCGGCGGCAGAGACGCAGAGCCAGACAAGTCCCACGGGCTTCTGCTCGCTGCCACCATCGGGGCCCGCTATGCCGGTGAGCCCCACTCCCAGCTCGGCGCCGAGCCGCTTCCGGGCGCCATCGGCAAGCACTTGCGCCACCTGTTCGGATACGGCACCGTAGGTTTCGATCGTCTCGCCGGGGACACCTACTTGGGCGATCTTCGCCTCGTTCGAGTACGCCACGATTCCGCCCAGCACGTACTCGGAGGCGCCAGGTGGGTCGGTCAGCCGCGCCAGCAGCAGTCCGCCGGTACACGACTCGGCGACGGCGATCGTGTGTGTCCCGCCCACCAAGCCGTCCCGCTCGCCGGCGGCGGACCGATCGGAGCTCGCCGGCGTGCCCCCCAGGCGTTCGCCGCGCAGCAGTGCCGCCACCTGAGCGTCGATCGTCGTGCCGTCGGTCGAATAGAGCGTGTCGGCATGGCGTGTGGCGACGATCCGCGCGAACTCGTCATACACCGACTGGGCATCGGGCTCATAGCGGGTGACGATCTCGATCTCGCCGCTGCGCAGACATGTCGTGATCTCCAGCGTGCTGAGGTCCACCCCCTCGCGTTCGGCTTGGCGCAACGTCTCGGCGATCTCCGACTCGGGTATCCCAAACAGGCGCAGCATCTCGACGCGGTAAACGCGCGCGTCGGCGACCGCCGAGCGCCACGCGTCGGTCGCCACCGCCTGCTTCCACATCGGCTGCAGCTCACGCGGCGGCCCCGGCAGCACCACGACGGTGGGGCCTTCGCGACCCTCGACTGGGGCCACGACGAGACCCGGCGCCGTGCCAACCGGCTCGAGCACGGTCGCGCCGCGCGGAATCGTGGCCTGCTTGCGGTTGCCGTGGGCGATCGCGTCGCGGTCGAGATTTGGGTAGCGAGCGGCGAGCGGGCGCAGGATCTCAGCGATACGTCCCTCCAGCGCCTCGTCCAGCACCATCTCACGGCCTTGAAAGGAGCCGACGACCTCGGCAGTCAGGTCGTCGGCTGTCGGTCCCAGGCCGCCGCTGGTGAGCACCACATCCAGACCCTCGCGTGCCATCGACTCGAGCGCCACCAGCAGGTCTTGCGGACGATCGCCCACTATCGCGATCTGAGCCAGGTCGACCCCGGCCTCGAGCAGCCGGTCGGCAAGCCAAGGGCCATTGCGATCGCGTACACGTCCGGTGAGCACCTCTGTGCCCGTCACCAAGATCCCGGCCCGGGGGGCGTCACTCATCCGCACGTCGGCTGTTGGGCGGCGGTGAGTATACGGCGTCCGCCGCTCGTGATCGAGTAGCCGATCGGCTTACTCGACGCGGGCACGCTGAGCAATTTGCCGTCTACATAGAGCTTCACCGCGTTGTTGCCCAGCAGCAGGTCAAAACGTGTCGAGTGATAGTCGCGCGGCGTGTAGGAGCCGGGTTCGAGTGTGAGGCCCGGGATCCGCTTGCTGCCGGCAGCGTCGACCAGGCAAACGTATACCGGCGCCGTGGGATGCAGCGAGAGGGTGACACGTCCACCGGCGCTGCTAGGCGCGGATGAGCTGGAAGAGGTGGAGCTGTGGTTGTGGTGGCTCGAGCTGTGGCTTTCCTGAGCACTTGTCGAACTGGCCTGAGTCGGGGGTGAGCCGCTCCCTTTTTTGCCGGCGATCAGTGCCACGACCAGCACGACGATCAGTAGTCCGAAGGCGCCCACCGCGATCACATAGCCGCGCGAAGGACCCGGCCTGTTCGAGCTCGTGCGCGTCGGGGCGCGACGCGGCGGCGACATCACCGGCTGATGCTCGAGCTCGCTCGGCTGCTCGTAGTTCATGCGGTATTCGTCAACCAGCGCCTTCGCGTCGAGGCCCAGTGCTTGAGCGTAGGTGCGTAGGAAGCTGCGCACGAACGTCGGACCCGGCAGCAGGTCCCACTCTTCGTTCTCCAGAGCGCGCAGATACTTGGCGCGAATCTTCGTCTGTGCCTCGATCTCGGACACGTCGATACGAGCACGCATCCGCGCCTCTCGTAGGGTCGCTCCGATCTCAGCCATGTCAGCGCAACAGGCTAGTGACTCCGGCCCAAACAAGCGCTTTCCGAGCTGCACATGTGCAGCTCGGCCGGACCGCACATGTGCGGTCCGGTTCCGACCCTTGCATGCAAGGGTCGGCCGGACGGTGCATGCACCGTCCGGGCACAAGTCCCAAGAAATCGCACACAAGGGCTCAAGTGGAAATCGATGCCTCGCTCGGCGCATTCGAGGCGCCGGAATCGCCCACCATGGTAAGCACTCTGGGCACGTCCGCCTCGCCGATCAGCACTTGACGGGGCTTTGATCCCTCATAGCCGGAGATCACACCGCGACGCTCGAGCATGTCGATCAACCTGCCCGCGCGGGTGTAGCCGAGGCGCAGACGTCGCTGCAGCATCGATGTCGAGGCGGTTTGCATTTCCGCAACCAGCCTGATCGCATCGCCCAGCAATGGATCCTCATCGGGATCGAACTCGTCGTCTGAGCTCTTCTCTGGCTCGGCGGGCTCGACCTCCTCCAGCAGCTCCTCGCGCAGCTCTGGCTCACCCTGCTTGCGCCACATGTCTGTCAGCTTGGCTATCTGCGACTCGTCGATATACGCGCCCTGGATGCGCTGCAGGCGTGAGGAACCGACCGGGTTGAAGAGCATGTCTCCCTGGCCGAGCAGCGACTCGGCGCCATTCTGGTCGAGGATCACGCGGGAGTCGGTCTGACTCGACACCGAGAAGGCGATGCGCGAGGGCACGTTGGCCTTGATCATGCCGGTGATCACGTCCACCCTCGGACTCTGTGTTGCGAGCACGAGGTGAATACCCACCGCACGTGCCTTTTGAGCTAGGCGGATGATCGAGTCCTCCACGTCGGCCGGCGCGACCATCATCAAATCGGCGAGCTCGTCGATCACGCACAGGATGTAAGGCAATGGGGCTTCGCTACGCGCCTCGCGCGCCTTGTTGAGCTCGACCAGGCTACGCGTGCGCGACAACGACATGATCCCGTAGCGCTGCTCCATCTCACGCACCAGGTTCTGCAGCGCGTTGGCGGCCATGCGCGGGCTCGTGATCACCGGTGTGAGCAGGTGCGGGATCGACTCGTAGTGGTTGAGCTCCACCTGCTTGGGGTCTACCAGCACCAAGCGCAGCTCGTGCGGGGTGGCACGCAGCAGCACACTGCACAGCATCGCGTTGATCGCGCCTGACTTGCCGGCGCCGGTTGTGCCCGCGACGAGCAGGTGTGGCATCTTGGCGAGGTCGGCGCCGATAGCCTTGCCCGCGACGTCCTTGCCGAGCCACACCGTCAGCGGCGACCAGTCCTTGGGCGGCTCTTGGAACACGTCACCAAGGCGCACCATCCGACGCTTGGCGTTGGGAACCTCGACACCCACGGCCTGCTTGCCCGGGATCGGGGCGAGAATTCTGATGTCGGTTGCGGCCAGTGCGTAGGCCAAGTCGTCCTTGAGCTGAGCGACCTTGCCGACCTTCGTGCCGGGCGCCAAGCGCAGCTCATAGCGTGTGATGTGCGGTCCCGCCACCGTGCCGATCACCTTCGCCTGCACGCCGAAGTGGCCCAGCGCCTCGATCAGGCTGGTCGCGGTGCGCTCCTGCCCGGCGGTGTCCGGGCGAGCCTGCTCGGCGGTCGAGCGTGTGAGAATGCGCTCTGCGCCAGGCAACTCCCAGACGAACTCGGGATCGTCGGTGACAACGTCGCGCAAACGGCCCTGCGGCGTTAGCAGAGACTCGTCGATTGGCTCGGCGGGAGCCTCATCCTCTTTACCAGATTCTGAGTCCTGCGCGGAGCGAAGATCGACGGCCGCAAACGATCCGTCCTCTTCCTCGGCTTTTGCTCGAGAGTCGTGCTCGCCTTCTGGCTCGCTCCGCTCCATCACATCCTCGACATCGACGTCCCAGGGCTCCAATGCCGGCGCCGTGCCGTCGACGGAAGGCGCCTCCACGTGAGTCGCGCGCACGATCAGCTCGTCTGGCGCGGGCTCTGGGGGCTGCAGTGGGTGCTCCTTGGACTTGGGCGAGTCGGCTTGTGTGCGCTTGGAGCGCTCGTCCTGAGCCGCCTTGTTCGGACGTTCGAGAGTGCTCGCTCGAGCACGCAGCACGCGACTGGTGTCGATGAGTCCATTGCCGGTTGCACGCACGACCACGGCCAGCGACAGTCCCGTCAGCAGCACCACGCCCACGACCAGCAGGAATACGACAAGGATGTCTACCCCCACGCTCTGCACCAGCCGGTGGGCAACCCAGTAGAGACCCTGGCCCAGGATGCCACCATGAGATTGCAGAAAAGCGGAGTGCCACTGCTCGGAGGAGGCAGCGCTGGGGGTGCCGTCGCTGACGCCCAGGGTGCCCGCGGCGAGCGCCAGCGTCACGGCCGCGAAGAGGCATAGGCCCCCAGTGCGCAAAGGTCTGCGTGTGGGCATGAACTGAGCGAACAACAGCGCGCTGCCGCTGACGAGGAGCGCTACGGGAGCCAGCGCCCGTGCTTCGCCGAAGCACCAGCCCAGGGCGCTCGAGAGACCCTGACCCACCTGCCCACCATCCCAGTGGCCATAGAGGACGAAGCCCATGAACACCCCCACAGCCACCAGGCCGAGACCGAGCACGTCACGCTGGTTCTGGCTGAGTACCGGCCAGTTCGGCGAAAATCCGTCGAGCAGGCCGGCCGAGCCGCGGCCCCGCCCACGACGCCCAGAGCGAGATCGGGTGCTCGATCGCGCTCCTCGTCGCGGTGGCGGCTTGCGGGTGGGCTGGCGCTTGGGGCTCTTGCGCGTGGTTGGCATCAGGGCGAGCTTCGACGTGCGCCGTCGTAGACCTGCCTGTGCGGTGTGGAAGGAAAGGCGGCAACTGGCTCCCGACGCGCCGCCTGAGTGTGTTCGGAGTCGCGCTCTTGTGCCTTTTCCCCTTACTATCGCTTTATTGCACAACGCTAAACAGAGTGGTTGAGATGAGTGAATTCACCCGCGCACCCCGTGTCCTCGTCGTCGAGGACGACGAGGACATCGCCCAGGCACTCCAGCGCTCACTGCGCATGGAGGGCTACGAGGTGCGCGCGGCCGCCGATGGAAATGCCGCGCTCGAGCACGGGCGCACGTTCGCACCGGATCTGGTGATCCTCGACCTCGGCCTGCCCGAGATCGACGGAATCGAGGTGGCCAAGCAGCTACGCGATGGCGACGACGTGCCGATCTTGATCCTCACTGCCAGGGACGCCCTGGAGTCGCGTGTCGAGGGACTCGACGCCGGCGCCGACGACTACCTCGTCAAGCCATTCGAGCGCCAGGAGCTGCTTGCGCGCATGCGCGCGCTGCTGCGCCGTCGTCCGCCACGCGGCTCGGCGCCGCTGCGCGTCGGCGATCTCTCGCTCAACGTCGATACGCATGAGATCGCCCGCGGCGAGCGTCAGATCGAGCTGACTCAACGCGAGTTCGAGCTGCTCGAGTACCTGATGCGCAACGAGCGCATCGTCATCTCACGTCAGCGGCTGCTGGACGAGGTGTGGGGCTACGACCCCTTCTCCACCACTAACACCATCGAGGTGTTCGTCTCCAATTTGCGTCGCAAGCTCGAGGCCGAGGGCGAGCCGCGACTGCTGCACACGATCCGCGGAGCTGGGTACGTCCTCAGAGCCTGATCAGCCCTCCGAGCACACGAGCGCGCCGCCCTCGTCGCTTGCACGACTGGTGGAGCGTGTGTCGGTCACCTTCGACCGGCTGCCGATCCGCACGCGTCTGGCCGGTGTCTCGGCGCTACTGACGTTCACGATCCTGTGCGCGTTTGGGCTGGTCGTCGGCACGCTCACGGTGCACCGCATCCGCTCCAACTTCAACCGCGAAGTGGCGGCGGCCACGACCAACTTCTCAAGCTTCCTGCAGGTGAGCGTCACTGGCAACCAGGCCGAAGGCTACACGCTGCACGTCACCAATCCGCCCGATCTCAACCGCTTCGCAAGCTCAGAGCACGCCGCGATCCGCATCCTCAGCATCAGCGGTGGCGTGCTCACCTCGAGTGCCGGAGCGCCCAACTTTGGCGGAGCCAATGAAACGAACGTGGACGGTTATCGCGTCGACACGCAACTAGTTCCGCTCGACGCGTCGGTCGGCGGAGACATCGTGGTCCAGTACGGTCGGCGTCTCTCCGACGTCGAAGGCACCGTTGCGCGCGTCGAGCTGCTGCTCCTGCTTGGCGTGCTCGCCGGCACGGGTCTGGCACTGCTGGCCGGAATGATGATCGCGCGACGCGCGATGGCGCCGATCGCAGAGCTGACGAGGACAGCCGAGCAGATCGCGCGCACGCGCGACCCAAGCCGCAGCGTGCCCGAGCCGCTGGCCGAAGACGAGGTTGCCGAGCTTGCGCGCACGCTGGGCGGCATGTTGCACGAGCTCGACGCCGCGCATGCCGAGACCGAAGCGACGCTCGCGCGTCAGCGCCAGTTCGTGGCCGACGCCTCGCACGAGCTGCGCACGCCCCTGACAAGCGTGCTGGCCAACCTCGAGCTGCTGGCCGAGTCGCTGCACGGCGAAGAGGCCGATGCCGCACGCTCCGCTTTGCGCTCTTCCCAGCGCATGCGTCGTCTCGTCGCCGACCTGCTGTTGCTGGCGCGCACCGACGTTGGGCGAGTCGTGCGGCGCGAGCCTTGCGACCTCGCGCAGATCGTCGTGGAGGCCGCCGCCGAGCTGGGGCCGGTGAGTGCTCAGCACGAGATCTCGCTCGACGTGCAACCGGCGCTCGTCGAGGCCTCCCGCGACGAGCTGCACCGGCTCGCGCTGAACCTGATCGAGAACGCACTGCGCCACACGCCGGCGGGCACCGAGATTCGCGTCTCCACGGCTACCGTACCGAGCGGCAACACAGGGGCCACGAGTGGCGAGGCGCGTCTGATCGTCGAGGATGACGGTCCTGGCGTCCCCGAGCGCCTGACCGAGTCGCTGTTCGAGCGCTTCGTTCGCGGCGCGGGCGACCGCGGCGGCTCATTCGGCCTGGGGCTTGCGATCGTGCGCGCTGTCGCCGAGTCTCATGGCGGCAGCGTCTCGGTGCAGCAGACACATCCTGGTGCCGAGCGCCCAGGCGCACGCTTCGTCGTCACGCTGCCCGCGGTTTCCTCCTCACAGTCAGCCCAAACGTCTGCTCCCACTCCCGAAGCAGCCAGCCTGGAAGTCTGACGCGGGCTAGACCTCTACAACGACGGGCAGCACCATCGGGCGGCGCTTCAAGCGGTCATAGACCAGTTTCGCCAGGTCGTCGTGGAGCATCTGCTGCAGCAGGTCCACCTCGCGGATCTCCTCCTTGGCGGCACGCGCGAGCGTGCTATCGACCGTGGCGCGGATCTCCTCGAACAGCTTGCCAGCCTCCTCGGTGAACGGAACGCCGCGGAAGATCACCTCTGGGTCTGCCACCGAACGGCCGTCCTGCTCGGCGATCGTCACGACCACGACGAAGATGCCGTCCGCGGAGAGCATGCGCCGGTCGCGCAACGCGACATCGGCCATGTCGCCGATCTCAACCCCGTCGACGAAGATCATGCCGGACTGCTCGTGCTCTTTGAAGCGCGCGCCGCGCTCGTCAATGTCGAGCGGCAGGCCGTTCTCACCCTGGAAGATGTCGTCGGGCTCGACGCCGACCGCTTCGGCCAGCTGCGTGTGCAGGCGCAGGCGCTTGAAGTCGCCATGGAAAGGCATCACATAGCGCGGTTTGGTCAGGTTGAGCATCAGCTTGACCTCCTCGGCGTAGCCATGACCGGAGGCATGCACCGGCGCGTCGCGGGCTGTCACCACGTCGCAGCCGATGTGGTACAGCCGGTCGATCGTCTCGTTCACGGCGCGCTCGTTCCCGGGGATCGGCGTGGCGCTGAACACGACCGTGTCGCCCTGGCGCAGCTCGACCTGGCGGTGGTCGCGGTAGGCCATCCGGCGCAGCGCCGACAGCGGCTCGCCCTGCGAGCCGGTCGAGATGATGATCACACGGTCATCGCGGAAGTCCTCGATCTCGCGGGCCGGGATGATCAACCCCTCCGGCACGTCGATGTGACCGA
>DATAXK010000041.1:0-219864 GCA_036266805.1 Solirubrobacteraceae bacterium | reverse complement strand
ATGCGTTGCTGATCGGCACGCCGGGCTCACGGCTTGAGCCCGGCCTTCAGCGCTGGACGGGGCTCAGGCTACGTCGCGGAGCTTCTGGGCCTCCGCGAGGCTCTGCAGCTTCTTCAGCGACTGATTCTCGATCTGCCTGATCCGCTCACGCGTGACGTTGAACGTACGTCCAACCTCGTCGAGCGTGCGGGGGTGCTCGCCGCCGAGGCCATAGCGCAACTCGAGCACGCGGCGTTCGCGGTAGGAGAGGTTCTCGAGCGCCTCGCGCAGCGCCTCCTTGGTGAGGATCTCGGCGGCGCGCTCGTACGGCGACTCGGCCCGCTCGTCGGCGATGAACTGACCGAACTCGGACTCCTCCTCGTCGCCCACGGGCTTCTCGAGCGAGACGGGCGCCTGGGCAGAGCGCTTGATCGAGTCGACCTCCTCGGGGTCGATGCCGGTGACCTCGGCGATCTCGTCGGCGGTCGGTTCGCGGCCGAGCTCGGTGACGAGCTTGCGCTCGGCGCGTCCGATCTTGTTGAGCTTCTCGACGACGTGCACGGGGATGCGGATCGTGCGCGCCTTGTCGGCCAGCGCACGCGCGATCGCCTGACGGATCCACCAGGTGGCGTAGGTGGAGAACTTGAATCCCTTGCGGTAGTCGAACTTCTCCGCGGCGCGCACCAGCCCGAGCGTGCCCTCTTGGATCAGGTCGAGGAAGGGCAAGCCTTGGTTGCGGTAGTTCTTGGCGATCGAGACGACCAGGCGCAGGTTTGACTCGACCATCTTCTGCTTGGCGTCGAGGTCGCCGCGCTCGATGCGCTTGGCGAGATCGACCTCCTCCTGGGCGGTGAGCAGACGCACCTTGCCGATGTCCTTGAGGAACAGCTGCAAGGAGTCCGTTGTCATGTCCGGCTTGAGGTCCAAGGCGGTCTTTGCCTTGCGCCGGCCGCGCTTGTCGGGCGCGCGTTCGACCTGGGAGCCGGCGGCTGTGGCCGGGTCGATGTCCTCGACGAGCTCGATCTCGGATTTCTCGAGGTAGCCGTGCAGCTCCTCGACATCGGACTCGTCCAGATCGAGATCGGAGGTCGCCGTGGAGATCTCGGCGAACGTGAGCACCCCGACCTGCTGCCCCTTGGTCAAGAGGTTCTTGACCTCTTCCAGCTCTTGAAGTTCCACCACTGACATGCTTTTCCCGTTTCCGTCGTGAGGCGCCCCGAGGGCGTAGGACCCGCCGACGGGACCCCCTCGGAGTGCTGTTAGAGGACTACCTTAGCCGGGGTGTGGGCCGAAACCCGCCCGACAGTACAACTCAGATGTACGCGTCTATCGTAACGGCTTAACGCGGCGAAGCAGCCGAAAATCGCTCGTGAGTGCACGCATCTCTTAGGTGCGCGATGATTGCTCAGACCATGAGTCCCAGCGAAAGGCGCAACGGATACGAAGCCGACTCGATTCCCGAGGGTGGCATCCTTGCGGCGCTGCCGCGAGCCCGGCCCCAACGTGCAAGCGCACGTCGCGCCGCCGCCCGGACGAACATGGCGGCCAAGAGGGATACACCAACAGCCAAGACGGCCGTCGCGACAAAGACGAAGAGCGCTCGTGCAGCTACCGCCAACAAGCGCATTGCCAGAGAGAGTCCCGCCGGGACAAGAGCCGCGACGGCCAAGAATCCCACGGCCAAGAGACCCGTCGCGACCAAGAAGACCTCCTTGGCCAAGAGGGGTGCGGCAAAGTCGAGCGCCAAGCCCGCAGAGCAGCCCGCTCCCAAGCAAGGCTATGAGCCCGAGGAGGAGCTAGAGCTCGGCAAGAGCGTCAATCCACCGAGCGGGACCGAGTTGGTGGAGTCGGTGGTGGACATCGTTGGCGAACTGGCCAACTCCGGGCTCACCGCTGGAGGCCGTCTGCTCAAGGACGCTTTCTCGCTGCTGCGTCGTCCCTAAATCAGCCCCAAACCCACTGGGAACCGGCTTCTGCGGGGAGATCACGGAGTTGCCCAAAGCTCCGCAAAGTGCGCCATCGCACACTGGGTGTCCCAGGAGTGAGCCTGTATACTGGCGCCGACGCCGAGTTCTCGTGGCCCAGGTTGCGAGGAGCGGGGGACCCAATGTGGCCCGGATGCACCCTATGTGGGAGCAAGCGGTTCACGGGGGCGAATCGGTCTGAGTCAGGCCGTAGCGCAGATGTAGAGCGCGAGCCCGTCAGCTCACCCCGTAGGCGACGCGCAGTACATCGATATGAACCGCACGCTTGCGAAAACAACGCTGCTCGTCCTCGCCCTCGCGCTTTTTTGCGCGGGCGCTGTCAGCTCTACTGCGCTAGCCGCCACAGGAGGCGCCAGCGCCCCCGGCACGGCAACCGCTGGTGCACCTGCCGCACCCAGTGCGAAGGCGCAGATCGCCACCTGGTTCGGGCCTGGCTTCTACGGTCAGAAGACCGCGTGCGGACAGACGATGAGCCCGGTGATCGTGGGAGTGGCGTCGAGGACGCTGCCGTGCGGAACGCTTGTGCTCGTCAACTACAAGGGGCATCGCCTGACCGTGCCCGTGATCGATCGCGGTCCATATGGGAACGGCGCAACCTGGGATCTGACCTGGGGCGCCGCCAGCGCGCTGACGATCACCGAAACCGTGCGGATCAAGACAAAGCTGGTGGGTCAGGCAGCCAACACCCCCCTGTTGGGTGTGCCCGCCGAAGTGCAGCCGACACCCGAAGAAGCTGCCAGCGGCGGCACCGCCGCAGCCTGAGCCGATTCAGCTGGCCGTAGGCGGATCGGTGTGGGCGATCGAGCGCCCTGTCGCCCGCGCGGAGTAAACGCCAAGATCGGCTCGCGCGGCCAAGGCTGGCGCCTCGGTACCGTCCTCGGGACAGACGGCTATCCCGATCGCGACCTCCATCGGAACGTTGCGGTGCGTGGCTGAGGTGCGCACCAGCCTCGCCAGGCGCTCCGCGAGCATCTGCGCGCCGGTGCCATTTGTCTCGGGAGCAACCAGCCAATAGCGACCAAGCGTCTCGCGCGAGAGCCGGTCGGTGGCGCGCATGCCACGACCCAGCGCACTCTCGACCTGGGCGACGAGACCGTGCAGGTCGTGGGGGGTCTCCGAGCGCTCCAGACGCGCGACGTCGACGATCTCGACCAGCAGGACCGCGAACGGCAGGCCGTCCTCGGCATGGCGGGCAAGCAGGCGACCGACCGAGGAGACCCAAGCGGAAGGTCCCTCTTCGCGACGGACGTCTCTGATCTCGATCTCCGGCTGAATCGGCTCGACCGACGCCAGCGGTTGCTGCGCGGCGGCCTGCTCCTGCTCGTCGACGAGCTTTGTGAAGGTGTACTCGCCAACGCTCGTGGGGATCGACTGCAGCGTCGCCGGCGGCGGCGCCTGTGGGCGCGACGGGGCCGGCGGTTTGCGACGCTCGACGGGGGACTCGCCAGAGCCGCCACCGCCCGGCGGCGAGGTGCCGACGGGCGCCGGGGACTCTGTCTCGTTACCGGCGAACCTGGCGTCGAGCGCTCCTCTGGAGCCGATTGCCTCAGGCTCGTCGCGAGCCTCCTCGCCAGCTAGGGAATCGAGCTTTGGACCTCGAGCGTTCGATCCCGCGCCACTCGACCCGGCGGATGCGGCGGCCAACGAGGCAACCGTCGAGGACACCTCTACGAGCCGCTCAGAGAGCTCCACCGCGCCCGCGGCTTGGTGGTCGTGCAGCTCCTCTTGCAGTGTTTCCCAGAGAACCTCGCTGAGCTGCTGAGCAGCGCGTGCGGCGCGTGCCAAGCGCTCGGCGGCGGCCGGGGAGAGACTCGGTTGCTCGGGCTGGTCTTTCACAAGAGGTTGATATCAGCAAGCAAGGACAAGGCGCGCGCCGATCGGCATCTCGCCGGCCGTCCACGGATGGTTGCGTCGTACTTCAGATCAACGGGCGAGGAGGCGCCCTTCATCCGCGGATAGCCTTTGCGGCGTGAGGCGTATGCCGAAGCTTGCCCGGGTGTCAGAGCTCGTCGACCACACGACCGAAGACCAGGTGAGCGGCGCGATGCGCTCGGTACAGGCCGCCGACGTGACGCTTGGGCAAGCAGAGCTTCAGAAGCTGTGGACTCCAGGGCACCTGGAGCGACTGGCACGCACCTACTGGCGCTTCATCGCGCGTGTGACGCTGGGGCTGGTGCGGGTCGTATACAGCGAGTCCGAGCGCTCGGTGGTGCTGTTGGAGCGTCACCTGAAGCTGCTGAGCTTCGATGCACCCGAATACGAGATGGACGCTGAGCGAGGGGTGGTGCGCTGGCGAATCAAGCGGGGATTGCTTGTGGCGCGCAATGGACACGACGGCCTCGGACATCTGCAGATCGACGTGCGCCGATTGCCGGCCCAAGCGGATGGCTGGGCACGCCTGCACGTCGAGGTGGAAGTCGCCAACTTCCACCCGGCGATCGCGACGAGACTCGGCAAGCGTGTGTACAACGCCACCCAAGCGAGGATCCACGTGTTCGTGACCAACGGCTTCCTGCGCTCGCTCGCGCGTCTCGACTTGGCGGAGTCGAGGGTTGGACAGCTTGCGCAGGCAGACGAGTCCCGGACAGACGAGTCCCGGACAGACGAGTCCTAGCGACCTCTCAAATCGGCGTACCCCTGCGGGATGCCGAAAAGCAAAGACCGCAAGCCTATGCACCCTCGGCCACGCACTACGCGAAAACAGCCCCAAAGAAGAACAGGTCCACACGCGAGACCAGTCCCGAATGGCTACCCGAAGCGTCCGTTCCCAGCCAGCGCGCGCAGCTTTTCGCGGTCGTGCGTAGCGCGCACACGGCGCACCGTTCCAGAGCGCGAGCGCGTGACAAGCGATTCGGTGGTCGCACCGCCGGCGGAGGGATAGCGCACACCTTGAAGGACATCGCCGTCGGTGATGCCCGTGGCCGAGAAGAAGACGTCATCGCCAGCTACGAGGTCATCGCGATCCAGCACATGCTCCAAGTCGTAGCCTGCCTCGAGCGCCGCCGTGCGCTCTGCCTCGTCACGTGGCCACAGCCGTCCGAGCAGCTGCCCACCGAGGCACTTGATGGCGGCGGCGGAGATGACGCCCTCGGGCGTGCCGCCAATGCCCCACAGGAGATCGACTGGAGAACGCTCGGTGACGGCCAGCAGCGAAGCTGAGACGTCGCCATGAGGGATCAGGCGCACACGCGCGCCGGCCTCGCGAATCTCACGGACGGCAGACTCGTGACGAGGACGGTCGAGCACGACGACGATCACCTCCCCCACCGGACGGCCCTTGCGCTCGGCGATCAGCTTGACTGTCTCGGACAGTGGACGGTCGAGGTCGAGCAGGTCGGCGATCTCAGGGCGGCCAGCCATCTTTTCCATGTATACGCATGGGCCTGGATCGAACATCGTGCCCTTGCTGGAGAGCGCAATCACCGCCAGGGCGCTCGGCATGCCGTGGGCGGCAAGCGTGGTGCCCTCGAGCGGATCGACGGCAATGTCCACCTCGGGCGGGGAGCCGTCGCCGATGCGCTCGCCGTTGTAGAGCATCGGCGCCTCGTCCTTCTCGCCCTCGCCGATCACGACGGTGCCGTCCATCGCGACCGAATGCAGCGCGTAGCGCATGCCGTCGACCGCGGCCTGGTCTGCGGCCTCCTTGTCGCCCATGCCGACAAGTGGAGCGGCGGCGAGCGCGGCGAACTCGGTGACGCGCACCAGCTCGAGGGCGAGATTGCGGTCGGGGCGCGTGGGTGTGTTCATCGAGCGTGAGTCTCCTGGGGTCGGGGTGGTCAGTCCGGTTCGCGCACGATGAGGGCAAATTTTGGAGATGCTGGGCGTTCCCGTGGCGCGAGGAAGCCCTGTCAACGCAACGATACCTGGGGTGGAATGCCGCAGCCTCGTGCTTGGGCTGTAGGATCGTGCGCAATGACCGAAATCGGATTCGTCGGGCTGGGCAAGATGGGCGGGAACATGGTTCATCGCATCCGGCGCGACTCCGAGCACGAGGTGGTTGCGTTCGACTTCGACAAGAAGGCTGTGGCCCAAGCTCAGAAGAACGGCGCGCGCGGCGCAAGCTCGCTGGCCGATCTCGTCAAAAAGCTCGAGGCGCCCAGGATCGTGTGGATCATGGTGCCTGCCGGCGATCCGACTCAGCAGACAGTCGACAAGCTGGCGAAGCTGCTTGACAAGGGCGACACGATCGTGGACGGCGGCAACTCCAAGTGGACCGACGACAAGCGTCGCGCAAAGGTTTTGACAAAGCTCGGCATCCGCTACGTCGACGTGGGCGTCTCCGGCGGTGTGTGGGGGATCGACGTCGGCTACTGCATGATGGTCGGCGGCCCGCCCGCGGCAGTCAAGGGCTTGGCCCCGATCCTCGACGTGCTGGCGCCGCCGACGAGCGCGGACAGCGTCGCGGCGATCGGCAAGCGCGGCTGGATGCACTTCGGCTCATCCGGCGCAGGGCACTACGTGAAGATGGTGCACAACGGCGTCGAGTACGGATTGATGCAGGCATATGCCGAGGGCTTCGACGTGTTCGACAAGTCCGAGTACGAGCTCGACAACGCCAAGATCGCGCACCTGTGGAACCAGGGCTCGGTGGTGCGCTCGTGGCTTTGCGAACTTGCAGCGCGAGCCTTCGAAGCCGACGGCAACGAACTGCAGGCGATCGAGGGCTTCACCGAGGACTCGGGCGAGGGTCGCTGGACGATCGAGGACGCCACCGCCAAAGACGTGCCGACGCCGGTGATCACCGCATCGCTGTACGAGCGCTTCTCCTCACGCGGAAACGGCGACTTCGCACACAGGGTGCTGGCGGCGCTACGTAACCAGTTCGGCGGGCACGCCGTGAAGCAGGCTCCGAAGAAGTGACGGCCATAGCCGTCGAGTCGGAGAACCCGCTCACGGCTGGATTGGAGCGCCTGCCGGTCGCCCCCACGACGCTCGTTATCTTCGGTGCCACCGGCGACTTGGCACGACGCAAGCTGCTGCCGGCGCTGTACAACCTCGCGCACGATGGTGCCCTGCCCGAGCGCTTTCACCTCGTCGGCGTGTCACGCCGAGAAAAGGAGAACGCCGATTATCGTCAGGAGTGCGAGCAGGCGATCCGTCAATTCTCGCGACGTCCACCAGACGAGGACGTGCTCAAGCGGCTACTCGAGCACGTGAAGTACGTACCGGGAACCTTCGACGACGAGCGGGCGTACGCAAAACTCGAGAAGGTGCTGGACCGCTTCGAAGAGCGCGACGGCGAACCGTTGAACAGGGCGTTCTACCTGTCCACGGCGCCCTCCTTCTTTCCCGTGATCGTGGAGGCGCTGGGCAAGCAGGGACTCGACCGCCACGAGCAGACCGACGTGCGCGTGATCATTGAGAAGCCTTTCGGCACCTCGCTGGATGAGGCGCGCGAGCTCAATCGGCGCGTGCTGGGAGTGTTCGAGGAGCAGCAGGTGTTCCGCATCGACCACTACCTGGGCAAGGAGACGGTCCAGAACATGATGGCGTTCCGCTTCGCCAACGGCATGTTCGAGCCCCTTTGGAACCGCAACTACATCGACCAGGTACAAATAACCGCGGCCGAGGACATCGGCATCGGCACGCGCGCCGGCTACTACGACCACGCTGGCGCCCTGCGCGACCTGATCCAGAATCACATGCTGCAGCTGCTCTGCCACGTGGCCATGGAGCCGCCTGTCAGCTTCACCGCGGATGAGGTGCGCAACGAGAAGGTCAAGGTGCTGCAGTCGATCGCCGAGCCAATCGAGTCGGAGATAGAGCAGATGGCCGTGAGAGCACAGTACGGCAGAGGCCACGCCGGCGGCGAGGACGTGGAGGGCTACCTGGAAGAGCCGGGCATACCCGAGGATTCGATCACCGAGACCTATGCGGCGCTGCGCTTGGAGGTGGACAATTGGCGTTGGGCTGGGGTCCCCTTCTACCTGCGCACCGGCAAGCGGCTGGCGCGCAAAGTGACCGAGATCGCGGTGACGCTCAAGCCGGTGCCCCACCTTGCCTTCAGCCAGGACGGCTCGCTTGGGGTGCTGCCCAACCAGCTGATCCTGACCCTGCAGCCCAACGAGGGGGTCTCACTGCGCCTCGGCGCAAAGATCCCGGGCTCGCGCATGGTGATCCGACCGGTGCACATGGAGTTCCTCTACGGGACCGCGTTTCTATCGCAGTCGCCTGAGGCCTACGAGCGCCTGATCACCGATGCTATGCGCGGCGACGCAACGCTGTTCACACGCGACGACGAGGTGGAGGCACAGTGGCGCATATGCGATCCGGTTCTGCAAGCTTGGGAGAACACTCCTGGCCCGTTGCCGCAATACGAGTCAGGCTCGCAGGGTCCCAGCGAGGCAAACGAGATCCTGCTTCCCGAGCACTCGTGGCGTGCGATTTGAGATCTTGAGCTCCTCTGCCTCATCTGCCGCTCAAGCTCCCCCAGACGCGGTCTGGAGCGCACAGAGCACGACTCCCGACGCGATCGAAGCGGCCTTGCGTGGGCTGGTAAACCAGCGTCACAGCGAAAACGGCGGCCTGGTTCCAGCACGGGCGCTGAACATGGTGACATTCCTCGATAGCGGCTACAGCGGCGAGATCGCAAATCGCCTCGCCGCCGTTGGCCGCTACCACGCCTCGCGACTGGTCGTGCTCTCCTATGACCCCCACCGAACCAGTCTCAACGCCCGCGCGGTTGTCTCCTCGGAGGGGGAACCCGGTAGCGACGAGCTTGGACTGATGCGAGAGACGGTTACGGTTGAGATCGGCGAGCGCCATCTCGACGACCTCGTGACGATCGTGGACCCGCTGGTCGTAACCGACCTGGCCACCCTGCTGTGGTCGCCGCACGGGTATCCCGAGGCTGTCGACGCCCTGCTGGAGCTTGCCCAGGCGGTATTGGTGGACTCGCTCGACGATCCCTCGTGGCGCGAGGCGATCGGGCGCGCGTGTGAACTGCGCGGAGGCGCCTACGTGGTTGACCTTGCGTGGCTGCGCAGCACGCCATGGCGCGAGCGAGTGGCTGCGGCGTTCGATTCACCGAGCATGCGCGCGGAACTGCACAACATCGACACGATCTCGGTTCGCCACCATCCCGACTCGACGGTCGCGGCGATACTGCTGGTGGGCTGGTTGGCCTCGCGCTTGGGTTGGGAGGTGAGCCCGTTGCGATCCGGTGGCGGCGCGCTGACAGGCACGGCCCAGGCCACCGAACAACCGATAAAGGTGAGGCTGGAGCGAGCCCCAGAGCTCGAGGTCAGGGGTTTGGACAGCGTGGCGATTGCAACCGCGACAGGCCGTCGGCTGGGACTCAGGCGCGGTACTGGCGGTCTGCGCGCACGCAGCCGCGACTCGGACCGCCGCGAACACGAATGGACGATCCTCGGCGCCTCGCGCGGGGAGAGTGGAATTCTCGGCGAGGGCATCCGCCAGTCGCTGCTGCGCGACCCCACATATGGGCCGGCACTCGATGCGGCAGAGACGATGACGCCCTGACCTTCTAGAGTTGGCGGGCGAAGCTATGGCTACGATCGCTCCCCGCGACCCCATCGCTCACCATCACCGGTCCCCGGGACCGGAGGAGGCGCTGGCGGCACTCGACTGCGTCAGACAGCGCACGCTCGCGCTTGTCGCTCACCTGAGCGAAGATCAGCTCAGCCGCGTGCTCTCACCAATCATGAGTCCGCTTGTCTGGGATCTTGCGCACATCGCGGCGTATGAGGACCTGTGGCTCGCCCACCGCCATGGCGGCCTCGACCTGCTGCGGCCAGACTTGGCCGAACTGTATGACGCCTTTGAGACGCCCCGCTCCGTACGCGGCGAGATCGAGCTGTTGGATCCCGCGCAGGCACGCGTGTACATGCACGACGTGCGCCTGCGAAGCGCACAAGCACTGTCGCGGCGGGGCGTCGGCGACAGCACTATCTACGAGTTGGTGCTGCGTCACGAGCTACAGCACACGGAGACGATGCGACAAACCATGGCGTTGGTGGGCCTGCTGCCAGAGGGCGAGCCCCCCGCGGGCCAGCGCTGCGAACCTGGTTGGCTGGAGGTTGCCGCGGGGCCATTTGAGATGGGGGCTGCCTCCGAGGGCTTCGCGTATGACAACGAGCGACCCCGCCACGCGCTCGAGGTGCCCGGCTTCGAAATCGCGCGCGGCCCGGTTAGCAACGCCAACTGGACGAGCTTCGACGAGGCGGGCGGGTACGATCAACGCGAGTGGTGGTCAGAGGAAGGTTGGGCTTGGAAGCTACGGGAAGACACCCGCCGGCGCGCAAGCCTGAGCGACGGGCATCCCGACGCTCCCGTCTGCCATGTCAGCTGGTTCGAGGCCGAGGCATTCGCCAAAGCACTCGGAGTGCGACTGCCCAGCGAGGCCGAGTGGGAGAAGGCGGCCAGTCAAGGGGTGCTCGCGGGCGTCGGCGGCGTATGGGAGTGGACAAGCAGCTATTTCGACGGCTACCAGGGGTTCGTGGCACACCCCTATCGCGAGTACTCGGAAGTATTCTTCGGCAAGGACTATCGAGTACTGCGGGGCGGCTCATGGGCAACCGACCCGCACGTCGCGAGCATGACTTTTCGCAATTGGGATCTACCTATCCGCAGCCAGATCTTTGCCGGGCTGCGCCTTGCGCGGGACGTGATTCGATGAGGTGCCGGACGCGCTCGTCACAAAACAGCGAAAGGACGAAGTGATGGAGCCAATCACCGACCTGCCATGCGAGGCGCTCGCTCGAGGCACGATCACGATCGATTCCTATCTGCAAGAGGGTGAAGAACGCTCCCTTGCGGACGATGTACTCGACGGTCTCACACGCCCGTTCAAGGAGCTCCCGCCCAAGCACTTCTATGACGCGCGTGGAGCGGAGTTGTTCGACCGCATATGCGAGCTACCCGAGTACTACCCCACGCGCACGGAGCGCTCGATCCTGCAAGCCACCGCCATCCAGCTGGCGAGCACGACCGCGGCCGCGGAGCTCGTGGAGCTCGGCTCAGGTACCGCGGCCAAGACGCGAGTACTGCTTGACGCGCTGCACAGCGCGGGCACACTGCGGCTGTACATACCGGTCGATGTGACGGAGAGCATGGTGCGCGACTGCGCACAGGAGCTCACAAGCGAGTACCCGGGCCTGCGCGTGCACGGCGTGATCGGCGACTTCGAACGCCACCTCGACCGCGTGCCCGACGCTGTCGGCCCGCGCCTTGTCGTATTTCTGGGCGGCACGATCGGCAACTTTCCCCCTGGTAGCCGCCGGCGCTTCCTACGTGAGATCGCGAAGCTGCTGGGACCCGAGGATCATCTCTTGATGGGGACCGATCTGGTCAAGGACCCACAGATGCTGACACGCGCCTACGACGATTCCCAGGGCGTGACGGCTGAGTTCAACCGCAACCTCTTGCGCGTGCTCAACCGCGAGCTGCAGGCCGACTTCGACCCCGAGGACTTCGACCACGTTGCGCTGTTCAACCGCGAGCACGAGTGGATCGAGATGCGTCTGCGGGCCCGCCGCGAGCACACCACGACCGTGCACGACCTCGGCCTGTCGGTCCACTTCGAGCAAGGTGAGGAGATGCGCACCGAGATCAGCGCCAAGTTCACCCGCGATCGCGTGCGGGACGACCTCTCCGCGGCGGGCCTCGAGATCGTCAGTTGGCTGACCGATCCAGACGAGTTGTTCGCGCTGACGCTCTCGCGACCTGTCCGTCTGTAGGCTCTCCACCATGCAGATCCAGGGAAGCTCGGCGCTTGTCGTAGGCGGCGCCTCGGGACTAGGCGAAGCAACCGCGCGGCGCCTGCATGAGCTGGGTGCGATCGTGACGATCGCAGACGTCAACGCCGAGAAGGGCGCGGCGCTGGCATCCAATCTCCAGAGCGATTTCGTGGCATGCGACGTGCGTGAGGAAAGCCAAGTACAGGGCGCTGTCGAGCAAGCCGCCAATGTCGATGGCGGCTTGCGGGTTGCCGTCTGCTGCGCCGGCATCGGCTGGGCACAGAAGCTCGCCGGTTCCAAGGGGCCACACCCATTGCTGCCGTTCGAGACAACCATTCAGATCAACCTGATCGGAACGTTCAACGTGCTGCGCTTCGCCGCTACCGCGATGATCGCCACCGAGCCGCTGACCGACGGCGAACGCGGCGTGTGCGTGAACACCGCCTCGGTCGCCGCCTATGACGGCCAGGTCGGACAGATCGCCTACTCCGCCTCCAAGGGTGGCATCGTCGGCATGACGCTGCCCGCCGCGCGCGACCTGGCGCAACAGGGCATCCGCGTCAACACGATCGCCCCCGGCCTGTTCGATACGCCGCTGCTCGCGGCGCTGCCGGAGGAGGCGCGTCAAAAGCTCGGCGCCGGCGTGCCTTTCCCGCAGCGCTTGGGCACTCCAGCCGAGTACGCCCAACTGGCCTGCCACATGGTCGAGAACCGGATGCTCAACGGCGAGGTCATCCGCCTCGACGGCGCATTGCGCATGCCCCCGCGCTGAGCACGTCAGACGCGTCCGAGCGCGAGCCCAGTTCTTCCGACGAGAAAGAAGCGTGGCTGAGCCGGTCGGGGGTTCCGGCCCAGCCACGCTTCGGGACACGGCCTGAGAAGTCGGCGGAGAAGCTGCTTCTCAGGTGGGCATAGGCACTGCTTGGTGGATCAGCAGCGTCCGTCGACGCACAACCGCACAGAGGAGGGCTGCAAACGGTTGTGGGACGTCGAAACGAACATTGCTCATAAATCTTATCAGGAATATAGGGAATTGCAACGCCGCGACCCAAATTCTTTGGAAGGCCTCCAAACGACCCCGAGGCCTCGCGAGCGCAACGTCTACCCATAAGGGCGAGGCGGAGTGTCAGGGCCGGCGCGCAGGCGGTCGTGCGCCGGCCCGTCACTCCCAAGGGGAACTACCCATCAGACCGCCCCAAGGGGGGCCGTCCCTCCTACTACGACAGTCGTTCCACCAGCATCGCCATGCCCATGCCGCCCGCGGCGCACATCGACTCGATGCCGTACGTGCCGTCGAGCGTGTCGAGGTCGTTGAGCAGCGTGGTCATGATGCGTGCGCCGGTCATCCCGAACGGGTGGCCGAGGGCGATCGCGCCGCCGAACGGGTTCAGCTGCTCCTCGGTGATGCCGAGCTCCTGCATGCACGGCACGATCTGAGCCGCGAACGCCTCGTTGATCTCGACCACGTCGATGTCCTCGATCTTCATGCCTGTGTTCTTCAGGAGCTCTTTGATCGCGGGGATCGGACCTAGGCCCATGACCTCGGGACGGATCCCGGCGACGGTCGAGGCGATGATGCGCGCCTTCGGTTTGAGGCCCAGCGCGGCTGCCTTCTCATCGGACATGACGAGCACCGCGGCGGCGCCATCGTTGAGCGGACAGGCGTTGCCGGCCGTGACCGTGCCGCCCTCCTTGAACACAGGCTTCAGCGACGCCAGCTTCTCGAGCGTCGTGCCCGGGCGCGGGCCGTCGTCCTTTGTGACGACTGTCTCCGGAACGTCGATCTCTTTGCCTTCCTTGTCCACGTCTTTGTGGGCGGGTACTGTCACCGGGACGATTTCCTTGTCGAAATGGCCCGACTCCTGTGCGGCCACGGCGCGGGTCTGGGAGATCAGCGCCCACTCGTCCTGGGCCTCTCTGCTGACTTTGCGTTCCTCGGCGACGTTCTCGGCGGTCATGCCCATCGGTATGTAGACGTTGTAGTAGGAGCCCTCGGAGCCGTCCACGAGCGGGTGGAACTCGAACGAGGCACTTCCGCGACCGGCCCTCGAGACAGCCTCGACGCCGGCCGAAAGGTAGGTGTCGCCCTCGCCGGTCTTGATCGCGTGGAAGGCCATCCGGATCGTCTGTAGCGAGGAGGCGCAGAAGCGGTTGACCGTGGTGCCGGGCACGTGGTAGTCGATGCCGGCGATCAAGCTGGCGATGCGCCCGATGTTGTAGCCCTGCTCGCCCTCCCCGTAACCACAGCCCATCATCACGTCGACGATCGAGCTCTGTTCGAGGAGGGGATTGCGCCCCACGATCGCCTTCAGCGGGATCGAGGCGAGGTCATCGGCACGGACGGACTTGAGCGACCCCTTCACGGCACGCCCGATGGGCGTGCGTACGGCGTCGACGATCACAGCTTCAGGCATGTGTACTTCTCCTTGATTGGTCATTGGCGGGGACGGACCCTCCACCCGCCCCGCGCGGCGCGGGAGCAGCGCGCATCTTATGCGAGTTCGGGACGGGTCTAAAGATCGAGGCGACTTACGCCCAGCTCATCGAAGCCAACGTGATGGGCAAGCTCGTGGCGCACCGTCTTTGTGACCTGTTCGCGCAGCAGGTCGGGATCGTGGCCAAAGTCGCGGCGAATGGTGTCGCGGAAGATCACGATGCGGTCATGGGCTGTATCTCGCGCCACCGTGGCGCCCTGGTACAGCCCGTAGGCACCACGCGCGCGGCCGCCGTCGGAAATCACGACCGCCACGTGGGCAAGCGCGTTGCGCAAGAGATCGGGCAGCTCGTCGAGCGCGTCGCGCACGAGCTCCTCGAAGTCCTCGTCGTTGAGCGGGTCGAGCTCCATGAACTCGGCTTCGTCGGGATCGACCACAAGCCCTTCGCGCGCCAGCTCCTCGGAGTGGCGTATCAGCTCGTCGAACTCGACCTCCGACTCCGGATCGTGCCAGTTGGCAAGTCGCACCGCCACGAATGCCACGGCACCCGATAGCACGGCGACGACGAGCGCCACGATCGCCACCTCCTCGACGGCGCGCACGAAGCCGATCGAACTGAGACCCTGCCCGAGCACGAGTACGAGCAGGCCAATCGCAAACGCGACGATCGCCGCCCCAGCTATACGACGAGCGTGGCCGGAGGCGCCTGGCGACCTCGACACACGCATGCCGTCACCTACTCGCGCGTGCGCCGGACAGGGGAGCGTTCCTGCCCTGTCTTGCTCGTGGCGAATGCTGGCGAGCGCATGGCCTCTACTTCAACGTACGGGCAATGACGAGCCTCTGAATCTCGTTGGTGCCCTCGTAGATCTGGGTGATCTTGGCGTCTCGCATCATGCGCTCGACCGGATACTCCTTCACATAACCGTAGCCGCCCAGGACCTGAACCGCCTCGACGGTGACCGCCATCGCCGTGTCTGAGCAGAAGACCTTGGCCATCGAGGAGTACTTGGCGCGCTGCGGATGGCCCTGGTCGGCCATCGCACATGCCTTGTAGAGCAGCTCACGCGCAGCCGCGGTGCGCGTTTCCATGTCGGCCAGCTTGAACTGAATCCCCTGAAACTCGTTGATCGCCTGGCCGAACTGCTTGCGCTCGCGCGCATAGGCGACGGCGTAGTCAGTTGCCCCCTGCGCGATCCCGACCGCCTGGGCGGCCGCACCGAGGCGCGTACGCTCCAGGGTGCCGAGCGCGACACGCAACCCTCTGCCCATCTCGCCGATCACATTCTCTTGGGGCACACGCACATCATCGAAGATCGGCTGGCCCGTGGGTGAGGCGCGAATGCCGAGCTTGTGCTCGAGCTTGCCGACGCTGAAGCCAGGGCGGTCGGCCTCGACGACGAACGCCGTGATGCGTTTGCTCTCGCGGTCGGTGACGGCAAAGGTTATGTAGAAGTCAGCCACGCCAAGGTTCGATATCCAGTTCTTGGTGCCGTTGATGACCCATTCGTCTCCATCCTGGACGGCGGTCGTCTGCATCCCCGCCGGATCGGACCCCGCTTCGGGCTCTGACAGCGCGAACGCCGGCGACCACTCGCCGCTGGCGCACTTGGGCAGGAATCGCTCCTTCAGCTCATCTGAGCCAAACAGCTGGATCGGCAGTGTGCCGAGCTCCTGCACCATCAGGATCAGCGCACAGGCAGCGTCGACCTTGGCGATCTCCTCGACGCCCATGTTGAGCATCAGCGTGCCGGTGCCGGTGCCGCCGTACTCTGTGGGAAACGGCAGACCGAGGATGTCCTGCTCGGCTAGCACCTTGCGGATGTCCCATGGATACTCGGCCTGCTCGTCAATCTCCGCGGAGCGCGGCGCGATCTTCTCTTGAGCGATCTGCCTGATCGTGGCGCAGAAGTCGAGGTGCTCCCGCGGGATCGTGTAAGTGTCATTGAGGGTCACATGCATTGTCTTGATCCTAATGGCCCCGCGCAGGTGGCGCGTCATGGCTCGTGATAGGCGATGCGCCCACCTCACCCCGCGAACGCGGGGCCCGCTACCCTGCCCCCAATGGGCACGCCGGTGGACTCCACTCAGACCGACATCGACCCCGAGCAGCTTGCCGAGTGGATGAGTGCCGAGCCAGACCTGCAGGTCGTCGACGTGCGCGAGTCCTACGAGCGTGAGGCGGGCTACATCGAGGGCTCGACCCACATTCCGCTGGTGCAGCTCAGCACCAGGGCAGCGGAGATCGAACGCGAGCGCCCCGTGGTGTTCTACTGCCGCGTCGGCGCGCGCTCGGACATGGCCGCCCAGGCGTTCCGCGCAAGTGGCGCGAATGCGCTGTCGATGCGCGGCGGACTCGTGCGCTGGGCAAGTGAGAACAGGCCGCTTTCCCCCGAGGGGGGCGTAGTGGCAGACCACTGACATAGGCTGGTCCACGTGCCGGGCACTTGCTACACCGCGCAATCGCTAAGCAATTCTCGACGAAAACGTAATAAAGGAGATCCAGATGGAGGCATCTGAGTACCCCAAGGTGACCGTGGGTGAGGGCTATGCCGTGGCCGAGGACCTCGACGCGCTCGGCGAGGGCTACGGCTTTCGCAAGATGCGCAAGGGGCTGGGCGTGACCGCGTTCGGCGTCAACGTGATCACGATGCCGGCGGACTACGCGACCGGAAGCCACTACCACGACGTCCAGGAGGAGCTCTACTTCGTGCACAAGGGCACGATCGAGATGGAGTTCGGCGACGGGACCAAGCATCGTCTTTCCGAGGGCGGCTCGGCGCGCGTGGATGCCGCGACGCTGCGCAAGGTCCGCAACGTCGGCGAGGGGGATGCCACCTACCTATGTGCAGGCGGCAAGGACGGCTACGTCGGGCGCGACGGGCGCCTGCCCGACGGCGAGCAGCGCGTCAGCGGTCCTCCCGGCGCGGCCTGAATTTCAATAGAAAACGGCATGCTCCCCGCGCGCGGGGGGCATAGCCCTTTTCGCAAATGCTGCAAGCTTCCCCCGCAGCAATGCCGGCCGGTTCCGCTTGTGGGGAACTCAGCTGCCGCTCGTGCCGGAAGTTCGGCCGCGGCTTGCGCCAGATGCTCAGCCGCGGCCTTGGCGAGCCGCGGCCCGCTCGACGATCGCCACGGCGTGCTGGGGGTCCTCGGCGATCTGCAGCAGATCGATATCGGCGCTCGAGATCTTGCCCTCGACGAGCATTGTCTCGCGCAGCCAGTCGAATAGGCCGCTCCAGTAATGCTTGCCAAGCAGGACCACCGGAAAGTGCAGGATCTTGCCGGTCTGGATAAGCGTCAGCGCCTCGAACAGCTCGTCCATCGTGCCGTAGCCGCCTGGCGAGACGACGAAGGCACTCGAATACCGCACGAACATGACCTTGCGCGTGAAGAAATAGTGGAAGCGCAGGGCGATGTCGACGTACGGGTTGAATTGCTGCTCGAAGGGCAGCTGGATGTTCAGCCCGATCGACTGGACGCCCGCCTCGCGCGCGCCCTGGTTGGCTGCCTGCATGATTCCCGGTCCGCCGCCGGTGATGATCGCGAAGCCCGCCGAGCCGAGTGCCAGAGCAGTCTCGCGCGCGAGCTCGTAGTCGCGATGGCCGACGGGGGTGCGAGCCGATCCGAACAGTGAGGCTCCGCGGCTTACACCGGCAAGCGCGGCGAAGCCCTCGGCCATCTCCGCGCGCATACGATCGAGGCGCTCCTCATCGCTGAAGCTGTTCTGCGTGATGGCGTGCTCGGCGCACAGCAACTCCTCGTCGGAGGTGCACGACGTTCGCAACGGCGCAAGCAGACTGGAGGAAGGTGGCTCGTGCACGTCACGTTCGTTCGCGTCGGCCTCCTTCACGTCCGCTCGATTCTCATCCATGTCGACACAGCGGCGCGGCTCAGTAGAGCAGTTCCTTGACGTAGCGCTGGTGCAAACGCCCAAGCGCCGTCTTTTCCGGGTGGAAGCCGATCGCGTTGAACACGTTTGCGTTGAGCGGAGCCCACGCCAGGATCATGTAGACGCCCATCAGCACGGCGGCGACGCGCAAGCGCCGCGAGCTCGACAGGGCGGCAAGCGGCAAGATCCACAACACGTACCAAGGCAGTACCCAGCTGAGCGTGACGAGCAGCGCGATCGACGCCCAGCCAGCGGCCGTGATCGACTCGCGCCGGCGGTAGGCAAGCAGCGAGCAGACGGCCACAGCCACGATAAGCACGCCGCTCAACAGCACGCGCATGGTGGTGGTCTCCCCACCCGCGCCGAGCGCCAGCCCGAACAGGTTGGGAATGCTCGTCATCGTCACCAGGCGTCCCTGTGTCGCGAGATCTGGGAAATGAGGGCCGAATGCGATCACGCTTGCCAGACCGAAGACGACGCCTCCCAGCGCCATACCCGCCACGACCTGCAGCAGATCGCGACGGCGATGCAGCAGCGCGGCAAGCACGACCGGTAGCAGGATGCCGGCCGAGGCCTTGATCGCCACGGCCGCGACGAATGCCGCCCCGGCGCCCAGCAGAGCCGGGGACCACAATGCCACTTCGGTCGTTTTGGCACCAGAGCCATCCCGCCAGCCGGCCGATCCATTCGCGGCAGCACCGGTACGGGGGCCTCCCACGGCAGCCCGGCTCTGCGCGGCGACGCCGCCAGGCTCGCCCACCGCGCTCGCGTCACCGGCCTCGATTCCCTCCGAGCCGACCAGCGATCGCACGGCGCTGCCGCGCCCGACTGCTCCCGCCATGCTGCCCGCGCGCAGCAGCAAATAGAAGCCGAGCACGACACAGAACATCATCAGGAAGTCGTTGTGGTCACCGCCAAGGCCCCAGATGAGCACAACCGGGTTCAGGCCGACGAACACGATCGCCGCCACCGGATCGCGTCCGACCAGGCGCGCGGAGCGCCACACTAGAAACACTATGCCCAGACTCGTGAGCATCAGCAGGCCCTTCAAAAGCCAGAACGACGCCGCTACGCCCAGCGGCACTACTACGAAGGTGATCAACGTGAACAACGGCCCATATGGGCTCAATAGCTGATGCCAGTTGCTCGGGGCGTAGCTCGGGTCGTTGTGCGGCTCGAGCACCGGGATCGTCGTGTACGGGTTGAGGCTGTGGACAACCTCCATACGCCCGTAGTTGATGTAGTTGAAGATGTCAGTTAGCGCCAGCGGCGGCGAGAGGAACATGATCGCGTGTGCTCCCACGATCGCCGCGATCACCCAGCGCGCGCGCAGCAGTGGCACGTAGCGCAAGCCGATCAGGTAGCTCGCGAACATGAGCACGATCGGGGCGGTGAACAGCCATCTCAAGCCCGTGGTGCTGCGAGTCAGCGACGGCCACAGGCCACCGAGCGGACCCGCCATCCAGTGCGGGAAGTAGTGGCCAGTGGTCGTGGCCGCCAGAAAGCTGGGACGGTCGGCCGCTGCCACCACCACGAGTAGGCAGCCCGCCAGGATCGCGATCAGGACGCCTGCCCCGACCGCCGTCTGGACACGTCGGTGTCGCGCCTCGCGGTCCACAACGTCGGCGGGGCCCCGCAGGGCCCCGAAGACATGCTCGCTACTGCTCTGGGCGTATCCCGTCATGGACGAGTGTCCCTGACGGGATCAGCCCTCAAATCTGCCAGCAGCTCTAGATGGTCGTGACGTTTACGGCCTTGGGACCCTTGTCGCCCTGCTCCGCGTCGTAGGACACCTTCGTGCCCTCCTGGAGCGAGCGATAGCCTTCGCCGTTGATCCCTGTGTGGTGTACGAACAAGTCCTTGTCGCCATCATCTGGGGTGATGAAGCCGAAACCCTTGTCGTCGCTGAACCACTTCACTGTGCCGGTAGGCATGTGACTTCCTCCACGATATGTGCGTGCTGCTACGCGGAGGATGCTGCTAGAGCTTCGACCTGCGAGCGCTTGCACTGCTTTTCGCCGGTCTTTTCTGGCCGGCCAGACCGCACGACGGTAGCACGTAGATCCGAGTATGTGTTAGCAAGTGGTATATGCCTAGCAATCCGGAGCAACCGCCAAGCGAGCGGCCATTGAGGCTCAGACGCCTGCTCCCGGCCGGCGATCGAGCCTCGATCGAGCAGGTCGTGGACGAGCTGCATCTGGTCGCGGCGGGTAGTGATGAGACGCGCAAGCGTCCCTACCTGCTGCTCAACATGATCGCCACGACTGACGGTCGGGCAACCCTTGGCGGACGCTCAGGGCCCTTGGGCGGGCGCGCCGACAAAGCACTGCTGTATGGCCTGCGCACCGCCGTGGATGCGGTCATGGCCGGCGCCGGCACAGTGCGAGCAGAGCACTACGGACAACTGATCCGCGACGATCGCGAGCGCCGGATACGGCGCGATCGCGGCCTTGACGAGGAGCCACTGGCATGCATCGTCTCGGGCCGACTCGCGCTGGACAGCGGGATCCCGCTGCTCGCGGAGTCGGGCACGCGCGTAGCGATCCTCACCTCCTCCGAAGCGAGCCTCCCCCAAGACTGCCGTGCCGAGATCTCCTATGTGCGCAGCGCGCGCGACGGCCAGCTCGATCTGCCACGGGCCATGGCCGAGCTGTACGAACGCCTCGGCGTGCGCACCTTGTTGTGCGAGGGTGGGCCTCACCTGAACGCCCAGTTGCTGGCCCACGGGCTCGTCGACGAGCTGTTTCTGACCCTGTCGCCAAAGCTGGGCGGCGGGGATGCGGTGAGCGAGACGCTGCGGATCGTGAGCGGGCCCGAGTTCGACCCACCGCTGGAGCTGGAACTGGCGGGCGCACTGGAGCACGACTCCTACCTGTTCTTGCGCTACCGGGTGTCGTCCTCGCCGGCGTGACTGCGACCTCTGGCCAGTACCGCGACGCTCAGCACCACACTGTTGGGCACCATGATCGGGCCCTCGCTCGTGGCAAACGTCGTGTAGAGCAAGCCCAGCGTGCTGACCGTGCCATCGATCTGGCCTGCCAGCGGGCCTCCCTGCAAACGCACACTGTCGCCGACACGAAACGGCCTTGCGCTCAACAGCACCGTGCCGGCGAACATGTTGCCGAGCGTCTGCTGGGCGGCGAGACCGAGGATCACGGCCGTGAAGGCGCCGCCGAGCGCGAGCGTGCGCGGTTCGATGCCGATGATGCCAAGCGCCACGATCACGGCCAGCGCGACCGTCGCCAGGCGGATCACGAAGCCGACCGTGCCGGCCGATGCGGGGTCCATTCGCCGGAACAGCGCCGGGCCAAACGCTCGTCCCACGTCGCGCGCAATCGCCCAACCGAGCATCACCAACACGATCACGGTCACGAAGTCGACCGGCGTTTCAAGCCACGCGAGCTGTCCTTTACCGTGTGCGCTCAGGCCGAGCAGGGAGCGGCGGTTTTCGTAGAGCACGACCACGCCGATGAAGATCGGCACGAGCAAAAGGGCCTCCCAGCGCGCGCGCCTGACCGCGCCCGGGCTCACCTGAGGCAGCAACCCGGCTTCATCCCAGGCTTGGCTGCGCGTCTCGAACATCTTGGCTGGGGTTCGCGGAGTGGGCATAGGACATCAATGATGGTGCACGTGGCGGAGACTCGCCCCCCTAGCAAGCCAATTCCCACCCGGCGCCAAGCTAATCCCCCGGCATTCCGGACAGCTGTGACGAGACGATGTTGAAATACGACCCCGTTACCGCCGGGCAAACGGGCACTCAAGCCAGCGTGTAGACGACCATCACTCCGCCGAACACCAAGCAGTAGATCGCAAACGGGATCAGTGTCCTGGTCTTGAACCAGCGCACCAGGAAGGCGACGGTGAAGAAGGCCGTGATGGCCGCCGTGACGCAGGCGACCAGCGCCTGGCCGCGAACACCGTTGCCGAGGTGTCCGAGCAGGTCGGGCAGCTTGACGATGCCCGCGGCGAGGATGATCGGCGTGGCGAGCAGGAACGCGAAGCGCGCGGAGTCGCTGTGGTCCAAGCCGCGCGCCAGCCCGGCGCCCATCGTGACGCCGTCGCGACTGATGCCGGCGATCAGGGCTGTCGATTGGGCCGCCCCGATGACAAGCGCCTCGCGGTACTCGAGCGTGTCAAGCTCGCGCCCGCCCTCGGGATTCAAGCCCTCGCGCGCCGCCAGTTCGCGCACCGCGGCGCGACGACGGAAGCGCTCGGCGGCGAACAACACGAGGCCGTTGACCATCAGGAAGATGGCGGCGACTTCCGGCTTGGCGGTGAGCGTGCGTAGCTGGTGCTCCAAGGCCAGCCCGATGATTCCGGCGGGGATGCTCGCGATGATGATCAGCCATGCCAGCCGCTCGTTGGGAGTCTCCGCGCGGCGCTTTCCCAACGTCGCGAAGAACGCCTTGACGATTTCCACCCACGTGCTCCAGTAGTAGGCAAGCAGGCCGAGCGCACTGCCGACATGCAGCATCACGACGAACGCCAGCCAGAACGACTCCGATTCGGACTGCGCGTCGACCAGCTTGTTCCAACCGAACAGCGTCGGGAAGAGCACGGTGTGGCCGAGGCTCGAGATCGGGAACAGCTCGGTCACGCCCTGCAGCACGCCGAGCACGATTGCCTGGAAGTAGCTGATCGCCGAGGCCAGGGGGGTGCTGATGAGGACTAGCATCGCGGCAAGAGCATATGGCAGCGCAGAGACGATCGTGCGCGGCGATCTCTTCACGCCTCTTTCACACAATAGTCCCCGACTGGTCACAAAGCTGGGCATTTGCAGGGAGAACCTGTTGGTATGAGCACGCGAGTAGACATGCACTGTCACTCCACCGCCTCGCAAGTGTCAAAGCTCGGCGTGCAGCGCGCGCTTGGACTGCCGGAGTGTGCCACGCCTCCCGAGGAGGTCTACGAGCTTGCCAAGCGCCGCGGGATGGACTTCGTCACGATCACCGACCACGACACGATCGACGGCGTGCTCGAGATCGCCGACCGTCCCGACGTGTTCGTCTCCGAGGAGCTGACCGCCTGGTTCCGTGGCGAGCCGCAGGCCGTGCACGTGCTCTGTTACGGAATCACCAGGGAGGACCACGAATGGCTGCAGGCCAACAGCAACGATGTCGAGCTGTGTGCCATGTACCTCTACGACCGGGAGATCGCGTGTGCGCTTGCCCATCCCTACTACGCGGTTGGAGCTCCGCTAACGGCTCGTCACCGTCGGCGACTGGCCGAGCTGTTCGACGTCTGGGAGACGCGCAACGGCGCTCGCGCCCGCGAGCTCAACCGCCCGGCGGCCATGTACGTGGCCACGCTCGACGGCACCGGCATCGGCGGCAGCGACGATCACGCCGGAATTGACATCGGGCGCACATGGACCGAAGCGCCCGACGCCGCGACGCCTGCCGAGTTCCTCGCGCACATGCGCACCGGGCGTGTCGCCGCGCATGGCAAACAGGGCAGTGCCGCCAAGTGGGCGCACGCAGCGATCGCCTTGGCGGCACGTTCGCTCGGACACGACACGAGCGATGGCGTACCCGCCACCCCTGACCCACAGCGCGTGATGACGATGGTGCAGCGACTGCTGAGCGAGGGCGACGCGCGCGAAGGGGCTACCGGCGCCGACGTGGCGCCCGCCGACGCACGCTGCCTGTTGCGCGCCTGGCTTGTCGCCGTCGGCCTCGACCACCTCGACGAGCGTGGACTGATCGCGTACATGCAGGAGGACGACTTCAGCCACTCGGACCTGTATCGCCGCGCCTGTCGGATGCACGAGCGCAAGCTGGCGAATGCGGTAGGGCGCGCCATCGAGGCGATTGTGGGCGAGACGGCAGCCGGTCGTGGCAGCGGCAAGCTGACAGGAGAGGGCACGACCCATCCCAACACAACAGCCGCCGTCGCAAGTGGACTGTTCGAGAGCTGCATCGCCGCGATTCCCTACGCACCCGCCACCGCATTTCTGGCAAACGAGCAGGCCAAGCTCGCGCGCACCGGCGTGAGCGCGGACGGTGAGCCGCCGCGCATCGCGATCCTCGCGGACGGGATCGGCTCGACCCACGGAGTCAGCCATACGATCGAGGAGATCCGCCAGCGCGGCGTGCCCGGCTTCGAGATCGAGGTTGTCGCGACCGACCCCGAAGTCGACCGTCGCCTCTCGGCGGTGGCGGAGTTCGACGTTCCCTTCTATCCGGGCCTGCGCATCGGCGTGCCGAGCCTCTCGGCGGCCGCGCAGACGCTGGCCGACGGAGCCTTCGACGCGATTCACGTCTGCTCGCCCGGCCCGACCGGCGTCGCCGGGGCACTGCTCGGGCGCGCGCTCGGTCTGCCGCTGATCGGCAGCTACCACACCGAGCTGACCGCCTACGCGCAACTGCGCTCTGGCCAGCGGCACCTTGCCGATGCGATGGAGATGGCCGTCGGCGCCTTCTACAACGCCTGCGATCTCGTGCTCTCCCCGAGTCCTGCCTCAGACGTTGCGCTCACCTCGATCGGTATGAGCGCGGAGAAGATCTTGCGCTGGGACCGTGGCGTCGATACCTCGCGTTTCGATCCCTCGTTGCGTAGCGACGAGCTGCGCGAGAGTTGGATGGAGGGGATGGCGTGCCCGGAGTATTCGCAGGCACAGGCCCGAGTCACCGATCCACCCCGGTCCCGAGGCGAGTGTCCGCGGGTAAACGTGCTCTATGCCGGCAGAATCACCCGTGAGAAGGGCGCGGAGCTGCTTGCCGAGGCGTTCCTGGGCGCGCGTGAACAGGACCCGCGCCTGCACCTCGTACTTGCGGGCGGTGGACCAGAGCAGGAACGCCTGCGCGAACGCGTGGGGAAGCACGCGACCTTCCTCGGCTGGCTGCACGGCGACGAGCTGGCGCGCGCCTACGCCTCGGCGGACATCTTCTTCTTCCCGAGCGCGACCGACACCTTCGGCCAGGTGATCCTCGAGGCTCAAGCATCCGGGCTGCCGGTGCTGGCGGTCGCGGCGGGCGGTCCGCTCGAGTTGATCGAGGACCGTGTGAGCGGCCTCTTGCGCGCAGCCGACAGCGGGCAGCTGACGAGCGCGCTGGTGGAGTTGGCGGGCTCGCCACCGCTGCGCCAACGCTTGGCCGGGGCGGCTCTCGTCGCCGTCCGCGAGCGCACCTGGGAGCGTGCTCTGGAGCGCCTGGCCGACGGCTACCGGCGCACGCTCGCGGGCCACGCCGGCAAAGCGCAGCACGGCCATGAGGTCGATCGCCTTGTCGCGTAAGCACCCCCCTCACCCGACAACCGCCTGTCGCATGAGCACCCCTCACCCGACAACCCCCTGATCGCATGAACACCCCCTTATCCGACAACCCCCTGATCGCAAGAACACCCCCTTATCCCATAACCCCGATCGCAAGAACACCCCCTTTATCCGACAACCCCTGATCGCATGAACACCCCCCTCACCCGATATCCAAAGCTCTGCCCATGAGTGCGCCGCGCCGCACGCTGGCCGTGGCCCTGCACGACATCGAGCCGGCGACGTTCGAGCGCTGCGCGCTGATCCGCGACTGGCTGGACGATCACGGCGTCGATCACGTGACGCTGCTGGTGATCCCCGCGCGCGACCTACACCCGCTCGCGGAGCGCTCGCCGGAGATGGTGAGCTGGCTGATCGAGCGCGAGCGCGGCGGCGACGCGATCGCCCAACACGGCTTCCAGCACCTGCGCTCTGGCGCTCGCGGGAGCGGCTCCTACCGCTCGCTGCGCAGCGTTGGCGCCGACCACGAAAGCGAGTTCGTCGGCCTCGATCCAAACGAGACGCGCCGCGCGGTTGAGGCCGGCTGGCGCTTGATGAAGCTCGCCGGGATCGAGCCGCGCGGCTTCGTAGCACCGGGCTATGCCTACACACCGGCGCTCAAGCGCACGCTCGGCGAGCGCTTCCACTGGTGGGCTGCGCTGCTCGGCTTGCACCGCGCCCAGCCCGCGGGCGGCGTGTCCTACCGCGGTAATCCAGGCGGCACACGCGTCGGCGCGGAGGCCGAGCGCGCCCTGCTCGGGCCGCCGATCGCGCTGTCGAGCGCCGGGCGGCTGCGCCGCGCTCTCTCCCCTGCTCTATTGCGAGCCGGTGCGCTCATATCGGGCACGACGTTGCGCCTGGATCTACATCCCAGCGACCTGGAACATCCCAACCACATGCTGGCATTGGAGTGGGTGCTCAAGCGCTCAGCCTGCACACGCGAAGCGGTCACCTACGAGCAGCTGGCTTCTGCGGCCATGTCCTGAGCCATACAGTTCGCTGGCTACTTGTCATACAAAACCGCGACGTCTCGGCCATACACTTTGCGGGTCCACCAAACCGTCGCCTGTGGCTCAACTGGCCCCGGTCTCGTCAGTCCACGCTCACTGGCTCGGGCGCTGGAGCTACCTCCTCAGGGTCGCTCTCCCCTCGAGAGCCCATCTTCTGCGCCGGACGTATGTAGAAAAGCCACACGGCCGCGCCCGCAAACAGCATCGCGCACAACAGCCAGCCCAAGGCGGTCGTGCCGACACCCACGTACTTCAGGCCCGACGCGGCGACCACGAAGGTGATCATCGGGCGGATGTAGCGATCCGGAGCGCTCGAGGAGACCAGCGAGCCGACGAACACGGCCGGCACGCTGCCGAGGATCAGCGACGCGGTGACGCCGAACTCGACATGCCCGAACGCAAGCGCCCCGAGCGCGGCCGCCAAGGTCAGCGGAACCGCCTGGGCCAGGTCGGTTCCGACCAGCTGCTTGGCGCCGATCATCGGATATAGAAACAACAGCATCACGATCAACAGCGAACCGGAGCCGACCGAGGTCATGCCGACGATGATCCCCCCGATCGCCCCGATCGCGACCGTCGGCAGCGGGCGGGGGACGATGTCGTGCACCAATGCTGTGCGGCTGGTCCCTGTTCGCCGGTCGAGCACATAGCGCACCACCATCGCCGCGGCCCCGACCAACAGCGCCGCGCCGAGCGCCACCTCGATGTTTTCCTGGGCTGCCTTGCTGTTGCCCATCACGTGCAGCAAGTAGGCCCCGAGGAACGCCATCGGCACCGAGCCGAGCACCATCCAGCCAACCAGGCGCAGGTTGACGGTGCCGCGTCTGAAGTGCACGCCCGCGCCGATCGGGCGCATCACGACAGCCGCCACGAGATCGCTCGATATGGCCGCGGACGGCGTCACCCCGAACAGCAGGATCAGCATCGGCGTCATAAGCGCACCGCCGCCGGCGCCGGTCATCCCAACCAGGAAACCGATGATGGCGCTGCCGAGGACGATGTATGGATCGATGTGAATGACGGCTCCCCTGCTCGCGACGATCGTCTCCACCGGCTAACCGCACGGCGGAGCGCAAGAGAGGAAGGGTAGACATACCGGCGCTCTAGCCGCTGCGTGTAGCGCCCCTCGCCGCGCGCCTGATCGACAGCGCCAGCAGCGCGAGCACCGCCAGCGGCATGATCCACCACGCCGCGACCGAGGTTTCCGCCACCAGCGCCGTGAGCCCAAGCGCAAGCACGACCCCCAATGCGGTGCGCCAGTCGTCGCCCACCACGAAGTCCCATACGGCCGAGAAGAACGCCTGCACGCGGCTCATGCGCTCACCCCCGCAGGCTCGCCGGCCTCGACCGGCGCCGGCTGCTCGACACCGGCGACAGGCACAGCCCGACGCAACATCCACACGATCGCGTTTGCCGCAATCAGGACGCCCGGGATCAGTGCGAGCAGCGCGGCGTCACCACCCGGCCAATTCGCCCCAGCGCCCTCCGCGCCCCAGAACATGCCGAAGGAGCTGAGCATCACGCCGACGGCGAACTTCATCGTGTTCTCGGGCACGCGGGCAAGTGGAGCGCGCGCGGCGGCTCCCGCGGCGATCACGACCAGCACGGCGACCGCGGCAGCCACGGCGGCCAACGCGACATGTTTCTGATTGGCCCCGAACGTGAGCACGATGAACGCCACCTCCAAGCCCTCCAGCAGCACCCCCTTGAATGAGATCGTGAAGGCGTAGGCGTCGAAGCCGGCCGGCTTGCCACCCAGCGCACGAGCCGTTTCGGCCTCCTCACGGAATATCTCCAGCTCGTCGTGCTTTGCCTTCAGGCCCGCAGATCGCAGGATCGCCTTGCGCAGCCACTGCAGGCCGAAGATCAAGAGCAGGCCGCCCACGACGACCCTCAAGACGCCGATCGGCAGCGCGGTGAGCGCCGGTCCCAGCGCCGCCACGATCGCGGCCAGCGCCAGCGTCGCGGCGCCGACCCCGCTCATCGCCGAGGACCAGCTGCGCGTGGTGCCCATCGCGAGCACAATCGTCAGCGCCTCGACGGCCTCGACTGTGCAGGCGAGGAAGACGGAGACGGCCAGCCCGATCTCGGCGCCGCTCAACTCAGCCACTCAGACAGCTCCTCCAGCGCATCGGGGATCACGTAGTAGTAGGCCCACAGGCCCTGGCGCTCGGAGTCGACGATCCCGGCCTCGCGCAACTTCTTGAGGTGATGGGAGAGCGTGGGCTGAGCGATGTCGAACAGGGGCACCAGCTCACAGACACAGACCTTGCCGGCGTGCTTGCGCAGCACGTCCACGAGCTGCAGGCGAATCGGATCGCCAAGCGCCTTGGCGACCTCAGCCATACGCAGCGCCTGCTCGCGCTGCACATCGGGATAGACGACAGGCTCGCAACAGCGCTCGCCGGCGGCTCGCTTCTGCTTGGGGGCCAGCTCCAAATCGACAGGCATCGATCTACTTATATCAATAACACTGACGTATGTCGATGTAATACGATTGGGCCATGTCCGCGCCTCCGCTCCAGCGAGCCGATCGCCGCACGGTAGAGGTCGCCCACGAGGACGCGGTCGCGGTCATCACCGATATCCACGGCAATCTCCCGGCACTCGAAGCAGCGCTCGCACGGATCGAGGAGCTTGGCATCAAGCGCGTGTTCTGCGGCGGCGACCTCGTGGGCTACGGCCCGCATCCAAACGAGGTCTGCCGCCTGATAGCGCAGCGTGAGATCCCGACGATCTACGGCAACTACGACTACGCCATCGCACGCAACCTCGAGGACTGCGGCTGCGCATACGTCACACCGCACGATCGCGAGCTCGGTCAGCACTCCGTGGATTGGACGCTCGCACACACAAGCCAGGAGTCGAAGGACTTCATGCGCAGCCTGCCGTTCGACCTGCGCTTCCAGGTGGGCAGCGTCGATGTTCACCTGGTGCACGGCTCGCCCCGGAAGCTCAACGAGTACCTGTTCGAGGACAAGCCGGCCCGCCTCTACGAGCGGTTGGCCGCCGCCGAGAGCGACCCGGTGCTTGTCTTCGGCCACACCCACAAGCCATGGGTGCACGAGTACGGCGGAGTCTTGTTCGTCAACTGCGGCTCCGTCGGGAAGCCCAAGGACGGCGACCCGCGCGGCGCGTTCGCCGTTCTCACGCCGAGCTCTAGCGGCGTGAGAGTGAGCATCGAACGCGTCGCCTATGACGCCGATACGGTCGCAGCGGAAGTCCGTGAGGCCGGGCTCCCTGGCGAGTTCGCCGACAAGCTCTTGGTAGCGGCGTGAACGAATCGCCGCCGCTCGCTCGTCGCCTGTTGGCCGAGCTCTTGGGCTCGGCCTTGCTCGCCGCGCTCGTGATCGGCTCGGGCATCGCGGCACAGACACTCTCGCCGAACGACGTTGGCCTGCAACTGTTTGAGAACGCCGCCGCGACCGCGGCTGGCTTGTTCACGATCATCCTCATGTTCGGACCAGTGTCCGGCGGGCACTTCAACCCGGTCGTCTCGCTCGCCGACGCGAGCTTCGGCGGTATCCGATGGCGCGACGCGCTTGCCTATATCCCTGTGCAGATAGCAGGCTGCATACTCGGCGCCGTCGTCGCGAATGGCATGTTCTCTCTAGCCGCGATCAGTATCTCCACCCATCACCGCGCCTCACCTGTACACCTCCTCTCCGAGGTGATCGCCACCGCCGGACTACTGCTCGTGATCTTCTCGCTCGCGCGCAGCAAACGCGCGAACACGATCCCCGCCGCGGTCGGCGCGTACATCGGCGCCGCCTACTTCTTCACCAGCTCGGCCAGCTTCGCCAACCCCGCGGTCAGCATCGGGCGCATGTTTTCGAACACGTTCGCGGGTATCGCCCCTGCTTCGGTACCCGGATACATCGTGGCGCAGCTCGTGGGCGGGGCTTGCGCGATCCTGCTCGTGAGAGTGCTCTATCCGGGCGTGACGCCGGCCGAGGCGGAAGAGATCCTGCTGCCACACAGCGACGGACGCTCAGACCCCAACGCAACAGCCACGGCCAACGTTGGCGTTTGACCGAGCGGCATGCTCGTGTTCATACATCGCCGTCCTCAGCGCGCCCGCCCGGGCGGACATCTGCCGCAACGCTCTCGGTATTCAAGCGCGAGGCTATTGGCGGAGGATAAGCGATCCCTAAATCCCCAGATAGAGGGCACTACCGACCCCAGCACGGGCAGGGGGATACAAGCGTGGGTCTCATGGTTGCACCCATGCCTCGCAGTCGCTAAGGGAAGTCTCACCCGGCCTTACGTCTGGATTTAGTCGCCGGCGTGAGGCTGGCGCTGCCTGCGACGCGTGGGTCCCCGAATGCCCGACGACGACGACCCACCCGACCCCTCGACTCTGGCCGCCCTCGGCCGTCGTGCACCCCTGAAGTTATGAGTGTTCCTCCCTCCAGCGCGCGCGCCGCGCGGCGTGAGACACGCCGACGGCAGTTGCGGCGGCGGCGCCTCGGCGTGGTGCTGACGCTTGCGATTCTCGTCATCGTGCTTGCGTCAGTCCTTGGCAGCGGCAGCGGTGGCAGCAGCAGCAGCAGCAGCAGCAGCAGAGGCACACCCTCCAAGTCGAGAGGCACGCGTTCGTCGGGGGCGACACATTCAACAAACGTGCGCTCAGGTGAAATCACGAGCGCGCGCGTAGGCATCTCGCAAACCGCGGTGCTCCCAATTGCCGAGCAGGACGCCGCCGCCGTGGCGGTGAGTCCAAGCACATTTCTGCTCATCGGCGGCATCGATCAGGGCGAAACATCGCTCGCGAGCATCGTCAGCGCCACAGGCTCGCACGCACGCACGATCGGGAGCTTGCCGACCGCCCTGCACGACGCGTCAGCTAGCTTCACAAGCGGGGCGGCGTACCTGTTCGGCGGCGGAGTCCTCAGCTCGTTCCCACAGATCACCAAGGTCAACGCCGACGGCACCACCCAACCGACAGGCGAACTTCCCACACCGGCCTCCGACGTTGCCAGCGCCACGATCGGAGACACCGTTTACATAGTGGGCGGCTACACGGGCGTGACGCCGCTGCGCACGATCCTCGCATGGCGGCCCGGCGGACAGCCACACGTGGCCGGGCTGCTGCCCAAGCCGCTGCGCTACGCCGCGGTCGCCGCAGTCAGCGGAGCGCTGGTGATCGCCGGAGGCACAAGCGGTGAAAGCGCGAGTCGCGACATCTACCGCTTCGATCCTTCTACGGGGAAGCTCACGAAGATCGGCCTGCTGCCCCAGCCGCTCACACACGCGGCCGCTGTCGCTGTGAACGGGACCGCGTTCGTATTCGGCGGACGTGGCTCATCGCCCGCAAGCCAGACGCGAGCGATCCTCGCGATATCGCCAGGCGGCGAGGTGAGCCACGCGGGACTGCTTCCTGTCAGACTCTCAGACCTGGCGGCGGTGCCGCTTGAAGGTCACATCGTGATTGCTGGTGGGCGCGATCAAAATGGTCGTGTCCACAATGAGATCCTTACCGCGACCGTGACAGCAAGTTGACATCGACCAATCCCCAGCGGCGCGCTGGGAAGCTCTGGCGCACTGCAGCGTTGGCGGCTGCGGCCGTTGCGATCCTTGCGGCTGCAGTCGTGTTTGTTCAGGGTCTTGGTAACACCAGCGGCGGCAGGCCATCGCAATCCTTCGCTACGCGGTCGCGCGCGAGGGCGAGGGCGGCCCACGCCTCACCTACCGCCAGCAGTGGGCCTCCAACGCAATATTTGCGTCCCGGCTCTGATCCCCGCGTGCTCCCCGGGCCAGTCCTGATCGCCGACCGGAACAACAACCGTCTGCTCGAGGTCAGCCCAACCGGCCAGATCCTGTGGCATTTCCCGCGGCCCGGCGATCTGATCCCGGGCCAATCGTTCCTCTTGCCCGATGACGCTTTCTACTCACCCAACGGACATCAGATAGTCGTGACGCAAGAGGACGACTTTGCGATCAGTATCGTCGACGTGGCTCACCCGAAGATCGCCTTTCGCTACGGGCACCCTGGTGTTCCCGGCTCAGAACCAGGCTACCTACACAACCCCGACGATGCGATGCTCACGCCCAGAGGAGCGCTGCTCTCCGCGGACATCAAGAACTGCCGCGTGATTGTGATTCATCCACCCGCGCACCACCTGACCCAACAGCTGGGCCAGACCGGCAACTGCAATCACGAACTTGGCGTGTCCTACGGCAGTCCTAACGGCGCGTTCCCGATGGCCGACGGAGACACCGTCGTCACCGAGATAAACGGGGACTGGATCGACATACTTGGACACGACGGACGACCGATTGGCGATACTCACCCACCAGGCTTCACCTATCCGTCGGACACCAACGAGCTGCGTCCCGGCGTATTCCTCTCAGCCGACTACACGAGCCCCGGCGCGATCGAGACGTTCACACCAAGCGGCCGGCTGCTCTGGCGCTATGAACCGACCGATCGACAAGCACTCAACCATCCATCGCTTGCACTGCCGCTACCCAATGGCGACATATTGGCCAACGACGACCGCAACGACCGTGTGATCGTGATCGACCCTCACACCAACCGGATCGTCTGGCAATACGGGCACACAGGTCAGGCAGGCTCGCGGCCGGGCTACCTGGCTAACCCGGACGGAGTCGACCTGGCGCCGCCGTACTCCCTAACGATGCGCTTCGCGCATTCGATGCAGGCACCGTAGCCACTTGGAGGCTGACTCAACTCGAAGGGACGAAGTCTTAGCCTCACCTCAGCGCACGGTGAGACGTCACATGTTGGGAACCACCTATTAGGGGGCAGTGAAGCGCCGAAGATCCGGCTGCCCAGGCACGGGTGTGCTGTGCGCGAAGGCCCAGATCTGATTACCAGGACAGTGGCGTCCCTCGTGGCAGGCGTGTGGGGCGGCAAAGTAGAAGCGCACCCTACCGTCGGTCACCTGCGCCTTCAAACTCTTGGTGCGTATTAGCGATCCATCAACGCTGTTGAGGACCAATACGGGCTGATCGTCGCGGGCGATCAGCCCGATCACGTCGTTTACGTTGGCGCTCGCCACCTCGTAGTGGGTCCCGTCGCGGTGGGCGTGCAGATATCTACTGAGCGAAGGCGCGCTGAAGTCGGTCAAGAGCGAGTCGGTGCGCGCCTCGCCGACGATGTAAGAGTCCTTGCTCAGCGAGAGCGCTAGCAGGCCGATGCCAAGACACGCGAGCGCGATGCGAGACGCAAGCGCCATATCGCCCAGGCGAGCTCCCCCGCCGAAATCGAGCGCCGCTCCGCTCGTCGACGCCCCGTCACGCGAGCGGCGGCCGAGAACACGACTCCACAGAACGCTAAACGACAGCCCGAAGACCGCGCACACGGCTGGCGCGAACGCCTCCAGATAGCGCGGCTGCAGCCGTTCCATCGCGCTGAAGGCGATCAGTCCGGTCGCAAACCAAACAAGTATCCCCACGACAAGCCGTCCCGCGGGTTCGCGCACAGCCGCCCGCAGCCGCTCGCGGCCTGAAGCGATGAGCACGACGAGCGCCACCAGCCCGAACAGGCTCGTCGCAAGCAACGCGATGCCGATTAGGGTCCAATACTGCAAAGGGCCGGCGCTCAACAAGCGCAGTGGACCGGCTCTCCCTTCGGCCGTCCCGGTGGCTCCCTTGCCGGATAGACGACTCAGACCGTCATAGACGAGCGTCACGTGCCAGATACTTCCGTTGGAAGAGCCGACCGGAAAGGGTCGTCCGCTTGTCGGTGTCAGCGAGGCGACCGCCGTCCAGGACAGAGCCACGACGAGAAATGTCCCAGTGCAAGCCAACAGTGCTCGTACACATCTTCCTGGGGCGGCCGCCCACAGCCACAGCAAAGCCATCGCCGGCAGAGCGATCAGCATCTCCGCGAGCTTGACGTTGAAAGCCAAGCCCATCATCGCTGCCGCGGCCAACGACCATCGCGTACGCCCACTCTCCAGGGCCCTCCACGAGAGCCACAGCGCCGCTACCTCCAATGCCGCGAGCACCGAGTCCATCGTGTCGCTGCGCGCCGTCAGCACCGACGCCGGCAAGACCGCGAGCGCCAGCGCCGCAGCCAGCGCCGCCACGAACCCGAACGGCCGCCGGAGTGCGCCGAAAAGCAAGCCACAAGCCGCGATGCCGCCGAGCGCCTCGGGAATGTGCAGGCCCAGTCGCCCAAATCCCAGCACCCCCGTGCTGGCTACCTGTAGCCAAAGATCGACCGGCGGCTTGTCGATCGAGACGGTCCCCGAAGGCTCCAGCGCACCGAAGAAGAAGTTGTGCCATGACCCAGCCATGCTGCGCACGGCCGCGTCGTAGAAGACGTTCCCCGGCACCTCCTGGATCTTCCACAGGCGCAACACACAAGCGAGCGCAAGCACGAGACCCACGGCAAGCCATCCCCACCACTGGCTTGTACCCCTCGGCAAAGGACGCGTAGCGCGTTGCCTGGGCGGCCTGGCCGCGGGCGCAACGCTGTACATCACGCACGCGCGATCGCGTCGGCAAGGAGCATGCGGGCACGATCCAGCGCCCAGCTAAATCACGGGTCAGCTCGGCGTGAGAAACCGCTTAGCGACGCCGGGCGGGATGTGCAGGGGGTCGCCTGGATATCCAATGCTCCGTGCGGGTACACACTTTGAGAGTGTCGCGTCCATTGCGCCAGGTTCTTAGTGGATTCTCACGAACCAAGGCGCAACCTGTGCCGGTCTCGTGGTGTCATACATGGCGATGAGCCAGCGCCGGATCACGCGCAGGTCGTTGCTGGTCGCCTCCGCCGGAGCGCTCGGCAGCGGGGCGCTGCGACCCCGGACTGCGCTGGCGCTGCTTGGCGGACCGCCATCTCCCGTGCTCGCCCAACGCCGGCTTGGAGCACTGACATCGACCGTCGCGACCGTCGCACTTGCCTCTCCGGCGGATCTTGTGGGTGTTGAATGGCAAGGGTCGGCCCAGGAGAACATCTCGTTGCGTTTCCGTAGTCGGGACGGTCGCTGGAGTCGCTGGGTCTCAGCGGGAACGAACGGCCACGGGCCGGACGTGCACCCACAGTCGGATCGGCAGGTGGGAGAGCCGATCTGGACCGGCGGCACAACGTCGGTCCAGATTCGCGCCGCCGGCAGAGTGAGCGATGCGAAGTTGCACCTTGTCAACGTCAATGGCTCCGCCGAAGCTGGCCGACACGGGAGAATCGCCGCACCGTTCGCGTTGACGGCAAGCCTGCCGCTTGCGACACCAGAGCTATCGGCCGGAGCCGGCCAGCCGCTAATAATCGCGCGCAAGGCCTGGGCTCGAGGGATGGCACCACCCAGGGTGGCGCCTGAATACGGAGCTGTGGAGATGGCCTTCGTCCATCACACCGAGAACCCAAACGGGTATGAAACCAACGAGGTCCCGGCGATGCTGCGGGCGATCTACGTCTTTCATCGCTATGTCAACGGCTGGAACGATATTGGCTACAACTTCGTGATCGACCTGTACGGGCGCGTCTTCGAGGCGCGCGCGGGAGGCATCGACCAGCCCGTCGTCGGAGCGCAGGCCGGCGGCTACAACCTCTTCTCCACGGGTATCGCCGTGCTCGGCACGTTCAGCTCGGTACCGATCTCAAAAGCGGCTCGCGACGCCCTGGAAAAGCTGCTCGCGTGGAAGCTCTCACTGCACGGCGCTCCCGCGCAGGGCCGCGTGACGGTCAAGGTGAACCCGGCTGGGGCCTCCTACAGTCGCTTCCCCGCCAACGCGCGCGTGTCACTGCCGCGCATCGCCGGTCACCGCGACGGCGACGCCACCGAATGTCCAGGCAACGTGCTCTACGGCGAGCTGCCGGCGATCCGCGCCGGCGTGCAAAGACTGGCGCCGAATCCAACCAGAGCAACCCTGGTGCTCACCACGCCGGCAGTTGTGCCAGAAACGCAGGCCACACCAGAATCCGGCAGCGCGGCTGTGCCCGGCAGCACCCCGCCCGGCCAGGCGCAAGTGCTCTCCGGTGTCGTCGAGCTGCTCGACGGCACCCCGCTCAGCAGTGTGTCTGTCCAGGTCCAGACCCGAACAGTGAGCCACAAGGGAGAAATCGTCAGCGAGCGAACGCTCGGCGAAGCCACAACCAACGCGGCCGGTCAATGGGAGCTTGACGCGACGCCGCTCGGCACGCCAGGCGGCGGGATGTGGCTACGTGCCCTGTGTCCCGGCGGCCCCGGCTTCGGCGCCACCGTCTCCACCCCGCTACACCTCCCGAGCATATCGCTGACCGCGCCCGCGGCAAGCCCGCCTGTTCAGCCGACGGGCGCCGCGCCGACGCCGCCTATGTGGCCGCCGCGCGCAAGCATTCTTGGACGCATATCAGCGCTGACGTCAAAGACCTCGTGAAGCCGGGCCTTGCGCTCGCGCCAGACGATCCGCAGCTCTGAACTCGCGCGCCGGTCTAGCGCTGATGAGGTGGGTCGTTCGCGCCTCGCGTCTCCGGAATGAAGACAGAAGGCGACACCGGACGAATCCCCTCCGAAGGCAATTTCGCCGGAGGAGTGGTCGGCTTTGGTGGGATGCTCGGCTTGGATGCCATCTGAGCCTTAGAGTAGCGCAAGCCCCCACGTCCAAAACGCAATCTGAACAACGAGCGCGATCGCGGCGATCGCCAGACAAACCGCGATACGGTCAACCACGTCCGTTTCGCTCACGTGTATCTCGGAAGCCAAACGCAACGCGTACAAGCAGAGAATCGGCATGCTCCTGATCCCCAGCGAGGTCGTCGTAGAGCCGACGCGCGTCGGCGGAGAACTGTTGCCGGCCTAAAACAACGAAGCGCTGAATGGCTTGACTTCGGCGCCCCCGGCATACCCGAGCTTGCCCAATCCGAATACCTCCTCCACCGTCGCCAACAGCGAGAAGTGGTTATAGGGTTCCTGCACCAGCCCGCCACCTTTCTTGACGAACGGCGAGAGCAGCACCAGCCCAACCTGGCCTCCTCCGGACCCCGAGAGCTTGGCGACCCCCGTCGGCGCCGGCAAATTGGGGAACTTCGGCTGTCCGCAGCAGGAGCTCGAATCGGCGTATTCGCCTGTCGCCGGCGCGTCATCGACGGTGATCGCCAGCAGTCCATTCTGCTTGTAGGCCTTGGAGGCAAGGATCTCGGGAACCACCTTTTGCAGGAATCCATTGGCCGCGACCATTCCATCAGCCCTGCCCGGCGCGCACGGTGTGGGGTTGCCGTCGTCACATGGACCGGGGGCTATATAGGAGAAGTTCGCCGTGCTCTTTTTGCTTGCCAGGTCGCTCTTCAAGGCGCTCATCCCCGCATCCTGGGAGGTGCACCCCGAGGATCCTGTCACCGAGCTGAAGTAGACGAACGGATTGTGCCAGGTCTGATAGCCCGGTGCCGTCGCCCCGGCGGCCGGTGCGGTGGCGCTCGGGTCTGCCGCGCCGCTCGTCGGATGTGCACAGGCGCCTGGCGTACCCGAGCCTTCGTCGATCCCTTCGACGTATGCCTTCCAGGTCAGGTGCTTGGCACTGAGCTGGCTCATCAACGTCTGCGTCGAGGATGGATAGACACAGCCATTGCCCAGCAACTGCCCGTCGCTGCCGTTGCTCGCGGGTGAGATTTCACCGTACGTTGGGCAGTCGGCGGCCGTCGCTTCCGTCGGTCCCTGGCCGCTGAGCAGGGCGATCCCATCGGCGAGGCCTTCGTGTGCAACGGCGTAATAGCGCAGTAGCAACTGACCCTGCTTCTCCAGTGTGTCCGTCAGGTATTTGGCCGGCGAGGCCGGCCCGAACGCGGTCGCGTAGGGCTCATCGTCGAGCATCACTACGAACACATGCTTGACCGCCGGCAGCTTGGCGGGAGCTTTGGAGGAGGAGCCTTCACCGCCGCCCGACGATTCGTTCGAGCCACTCGGGGATTTCGAGGAGACCGCGGGCATTGAGGGTGTTTTGCTTGGTGCACTGGGCTTCGAGGATTCGGTCGATTCGGCCGGCGTCGAAGACGGTTCCGGCGTCGCTTCTTCTGGGGCGGGCGGCGGCGTCGAGGCGGGTGCCGAGCTGGGGGCGGCGGCAACGCCGCTTCCCCGAGCGACGAGCACCTTCAGTGGCGCGCGCGAGGACACAAGCACATCGCCCGCGCTAGGCCCTGTGGCTCGCCCCAGTAGCACGCCGAATCCGAGAAACGCCACAACGAGCACCATCCAGATCAGCGGCGAGGGCAGTGACAGCGCGCCGAAGCGCTGCTCCCAGCGGCGCAGCGGGTCGAGGCTCACGAGCTGGTCTGGACGGGGCGACCGAGATTCTCGGCCTGCTGGGCTTCTCTGTTCTCGAACGATGGCTGGGTCTCACCGAAGCGTGGCTGGGTCTCGTGGCTGTGCTCCGCCTTGCTGTCGCCACCCAACTCGACTACGCCCGCCAGTGCGTCGATCGGATGCGGCGTGCTGCTGCGATGACCGTTGTCATTCGCGACCGTGCGCTCCATCACCTGCGCTCCGCACTGCCAGCAGAAAACGGCGCCGCGGCTGCGCACTGCGCCGCAGCTCGCACAATTGCCGGCTGAGCCGCTCTCCTGCATGTGCAGCATGCGCTCGACCTCAGCCAGCTCCGCGTCGCGCTCCTGCAGCATCGCGGCGCGGCGAATCAGCACGTCGAGGCGGAAGTGGTCGCGGATCGCCATCTCATATGCAAGCCCGCCGAGGTTCCAGTGCAACTCGGCCACCTCCTCCGCCAGCTGGTCGCGGCGGCGGCGCAGCCGCGAGTCGGGCTGCTGTGAGCCAATTTGGCGCGCGTCGAGACCGTTCATCATCCCGTTTCGACCACGTCTGGCAGGTTCTTGGATTTCTGCTCGTAGCTCGAGCCACTCTGGCCTTTGCTGACGCTTTTCAGCACGGTCGGCGGCGCCGGTTTGTTGATCGAGGAGCCGGCGCCCGAGGAGGAGGCCGCTTTCGCTTTGGCCGCTTTCTTCGCAGAGTTCGCGGCCGGCGCTTCGCTCGTCGGGGTCGTCGGGGCCGTAGCCGGCGTTGAGCTACCGGCGGCCACGCCGCCGACCGAGATCACCTGGGCCGGGGGTACCTTGGCTGTGCCGGCGCTTGCGCGTCCGATCAGCACCCCCACGCCCATCGCCAGCAGCAGCACACCGACTCCCGCCAAGAGCGCAAGCGTGTTATTGCGATTGGCTGGCGAGGCAGCACTGAACCCAGAAGGCGTAGTTGGGGGTACGCTGGGCGTTCCTGGCGGCGGACTTTGCGGGACTCCCGACGGCGCTGTCGCCTGCCGTGAGGAGACGGTCTGCGGCAACGGTCCACCGGGGCGGCCACCGGAGATCGGTCCATTCACATGTGCGCGAGGAGCACCACAGTGCAGGCAATAGCGTTGATCGGGCGCGAGTGGAGCGGCGCACTGCGCGCAGCGCTCCCCCGTCACGATGGGAATCGGCTGGGTCACAGCCGACGCGGACTCGTCCCCGGCCGCCGGTGACGGCTGCGCTGTAGCAGTCACCGGCTCGCTGGTTGCAGCGTGCTCGGTCACACTGAGATCGTCCACCTTCACAGCCCCCTCACTCGTGACGATTCTGTGAACACGAGGCGCCTCACCCTTCTTCGTTGCTGTTGGCACCCGGCATCTCGTTGAAGGCACAGCGGAAGCTCTGCGGTTCGGAGACCGGCTGCGAGCCGGCGAAGCCGCCCTTTGTGCCGTTCGAGTAAACCGTCACGTACTGCAGCGTCGAAGGGGCCGGCACGGCCGGCAGCGGCACAGGGTTCGGTTCGCCTGTGCGCGGATCGCCGGTCGAGCCCACGCTCACTCCCTCAGAGCCCGCGGCGTCCGAGCCGGCGGCCGTCGTCACAAGCGTGGCGCTCATCTCGCGCTGGTCTTTGAGGCCGACGCTCGGGTCGAGCGGGATCGTCGCGGTCAACTGCGAGTCGTGGATCGTCGACTCGAGCTTGACACGGTTGGCAGCGCCGATCAGCTGCGCCGCCGTCGGTAGATAGCCGCCCTCCTTGACGCACGCCTGCGAGGCCCAGAAATAGTTGTTTTGACCGGCCTCGGCGTTAGTCAGCGGATAGGGCGAGTCCATCAAGCACCAGGTGCCGAGGTTGACGGTCGCCGGCGGGCAGCTCGGTTCGATATCGGTCAGGGTCTTGCCGCTGATCTCAGAGGCATTCTTCACCGTCGGGATCGCCGCGGCCGGGAACTTCCTGTTTTTGTCAAGCAGCAGGATGCCGCCGGCGCGCGGCTTGGTGCTGATCCGATGTCCGTCGATCGCACTGACGACGGCATGACGGGCGGCGTTCGCCAGTCCGGTGCTCGAGCCGACGAGCGCGACGATCGAGATCACTAGCGCCGCCTGGCCACTGTGGCGGGAGATGCGCTCTCTCATGTTCGCCTCCTTGAGGTGGGTGTTGAAGTGGGCTGCTGCATATAAAGACGGGCGAAGGCCGCGCGACGTGACCGGCGCCGACCGCGACCGATCGAAGCTCCGGCGCCGGCCAGCAGCATCAGGACGGCGAGCGGCGGGCCATAGGTTCCGAGCCGCGGAGAGCCGCTGGAGGCGCCCGCACTCGCACTCGCGCTCGCGTAGGCACGCACCGGCGCGGATGCCGGGTAGCGCGCAAATGCTTGCGACTGCTCGGGCGCCGCCTCCTCTTCGCGTTTTTCTTCGAACACGCGCACGGTCGTCCCCCCAGGCGGGATCGTGTCAACGAAGGAAGCAGCGGGTGGCGGCGGGACGACCCGCACCCCTCCGGGCGCCGGTACCTGCACAATCGGTACGAACGCCAGCGGCAGCGCCACCTTCGGCGCGGGCTTGGGCACGACTTTCGCCACCGCGGCAGGTACGACCGGCGGTGGTGGCGGCGGCGCGATCGGCGCGGGAGCCGGTGCCGGCGAGGGTGGCGGCGCGGTGGGCACGGCGGCTGCCGAGGACGCGGCAACTTTGAAGTGGCTCGGGCTGAGCGGCACCGTGCCGCACGGCTGCTCGACACTGCCCCCCTGCACGGTGACCGGGATCGAGTAGGAGAGGCCGCCGGCAGAAACAGTGACGATCGTCGTGCCGGGGTTGAACGCGCACAGGATGCTCGAGCGCGGGTCGGGGATCGGGTGCCCTTCGGCGTTCTGCAGTGGCTTACGCAGGTTCGTCGAGTTGGGATCCTGCTCGACGAAGTTGGCGATTTCCGGTTCGGAGGAGGTGAACGTGTATTCCGGTTCGATCGCGCTCGAGCAATCCGACTGACGACACAACGCGGGCGGGAATTCGGCGTAAGGGTCCGAGCCTGGTGGGTTAGGGTTGCCACTGGAGGCGGAGATCGGGCCCCAGCGGTCGCCGGCCAGCGGTCGCCGCCCGAGACCGGTGAACAGCGCCGGCGCGCTGCGCCGCAGGAGCGTGCCATCGACCGGGTCGAGCGAGACTTCCTGCACGAGCGGGATCAGGCGCGCGTCGACAGGGGCGACGTTGGTGGCGGGGTTGCGCTTGGCGACTTCGACGCCGACGAGCAGGTAGCCGTTCGTGCCGAACAGCGCGTCTGGCTGGCCGGGCGTGAACGAGTCGGAGACTGCTGAGCGATAGCCGAGCGCTCCGGTGCCGAACTCGGGGATCGTGACGGCGCCACCGGAGGGAATCTGGCTCGTGCGGCTTTCTTCGGGACGTTCGTACAGGTAGGCAGAGGCGCCTCCGGCGACCATGATCTGCGCCTCTTGCGCGGCGTCGGCGGCGGCGTTCAGTGCCGGCGGCAGGTTGGGGTTCAGCTCGCGACTGCCGACCACGATCGCGGGGATGCCGCGTGCTCTGGCGTCGCCGAGCATTCGTTCCAACCACGGCGCCTGCGCTTCGGCGGGATTCTGATACGGATCGCTCGCGGCCAGCGAACCGCGCGAGTTGTCGATCACGATCACACGCACCGTCCCGGCGGGGCCGGTGCTGTCGAAGGCGTAGTGGGTGCGCGCTCCGGGCCTCACCGCACCCGTGGGCGGTGGGATGTTCGCGGTGCTCACTCCAGCGGGCGTACCGCCTTCGCCGAACGGAGCGTTGGAGCCCGCGAAGGCAGCGCCAAACGAGGAGTCTTCGCTGCCTTCGCTATCGCCCGCCGACAGCGCGGGATATACGGGCAGGCTGCCACCGCCTGACATCAGCTGCGCATAGCGGTCGACCTCCGCCGGCGACTCAGGCCCCTCGCCCGGGGTCTCGCGCCCGCCGGTGTAGAGCAGCATGCGCGGGCCGTTCGGCTGCGTGGAGAGACCGGCGATCTCGCCGAGCGCGGCACTGAGGTTGCGGTCGGGTGCGATCGCCTCGTCGGCAAGCGAAGCGCACGGTTCCATGCAGTCGGCGTGACCGCCGACCGCGAACGTCGCGACGCCGCCCTGCATCGGAATCGGTGCGCTGTCCTCACCGGAGGGGCCAGGCGGATTACCTTCGGGCGCGTAGCTGTACACACCGGCGGTCTGTACGTTTTCGCGGATCGTTTGACCGCTCCCTTTCGAGGCGCTCCCGCGACCGGCGTCGTCTGCCTCGCCGCTCCAACCTCCGAGCACCCAACCGACACCCGAGGTACCGACGTCGAGTGCGGCGATCGGGTCGACCTTCAGCGGCTTGTCCTGACTGTCACCCGCGTATGCAGCCCGCTCCTCGTCCTCCCAGCCGCCGGCCGTTTCTCGCAGCAGGTAGCCATCTCCTGGAAGTGGGTTGGGCGGAATCAAGGGGGGCGGCGTGTCGGGTTCGACCGGCGGCAGAACCAGCAGCGGCGGATACTGAAACGAGGGAACAACGGACAACAGCGCTCGCACGTGCGAGCCTTCCAACAGCGGCGCCGCCGCCACCGCGGTCTCATCCACGATTGGTTGTTCGGAGAAATGCCACGGTGCGCCGGCGCTGTCACGCTCGAGCACGACGTCGCGACCGGCAAGTACCACACCCCCGTTCGGCAGACCCGCGACCACATTCAGGCTGGGGGCTTCTGGCAAGCTCGCAAGCAGCGCATGGACTTCCGGTTCGACCTTCCAGCCCGAGCCTTCGTTTACGAGCAGGTCGTGTTCAGCGGCAACCATCGCCTCCGAGCCGGCGAACGTGACCGACGTGAAGTTGGCTTCCTTGAAGCCTTCTGGGAGTTCTTCTTCCTGCGTCCAGCTCTTGCCGTACTTGAGCAGTACGCCGCTCTGGCCGACGGCATAGCCGAGCCCTGGTTCACTCGGGTCGAACGCGATCCCGTCGAGATTGCCCTGGAAGCCGTCGAGCGGAGCCGCCGGGTCTTTCTCCCACAACCCGGTTTCCGCACGCCAGATCCACATTGCACCGAGATCGCCGACGGCAAATGCGCGGTTCGGTTCCGGCCAGGCGACCGCGCGCAGCGTCGGCGAGCTGACAGCACCGCTGGAGGTCTGCAGGAACTCGCGTTCCCAGCCATGTCCGGGTGTGTAGCGGGCCACAACGCCGTCGGCGCCAACCGCCAGTGCCTGCGAGTCGAAGTCGCCTGCCGGGTCTCCAGGCGCCGATGTAACGGCGGTGAACGGCGCGCGCGCCGACACCGGCCAACCCACCAGTCGCGCAGGCTGCTGCGTGGTCGTGACCTGCACCTGACCTTCGAGCCATCCGTCCGTCGGCGTGTAGAAGGCGCCGCCGGGGGCGTCGTCGGGACCCGCGCCGGGCATCCAGGTGAAACTGGAGCCTTCGAAGCTGAGGTAACTGCCCATGTTCGTCGACTCTTCGCCTCCCGGTCTCAGCGGATCGGTCACGATCCGTGTGCCATAGCCGGGACCTTCGAAAGCAAAGCTGCGATAGCCGGCCTCTCGGCCAAAGCTCGCACCAAGCGGGTGTTCGCAGATCGCAACGCCGGAGCCGTCGTGTGCGTCACACCAGCTGCCGGTAATCTTGGCTTCGGCGATGTCGTAGTAGAGCGTGAAGTCATAGCCGTCGCTGCCTCCACCAGGAGCCTGCAGGTTGCCGTCGATCCAGATGCCTTTTTCGGTTACGGTCAGTGGCTGTACTTGACCGGTCAACGGTCCTAGCTTCGTAACTTCGCGCGCGGACGTTTCTACCGCCGCGAACAGCGAGGAGCCGAGCGACGCCGCTTCCCAGCGAAATTCGCCCTTCTTGGCTTCCTTGCGTTCAAACAGCAGAATTCCCAGACCGCTGCTCGCTTCGGCCTCGCCGAGCAGCCACAAATTCTTGGGTGAGGTGCCGGCGATCGCCACGATTGTGAAACTGCCTGTGTATCCAGAGGGGAGCTCAATTGGCTCGCGCGTCCATTTTTCACCGTTCCAGCGCGCGACGCCCAGATCGCGTGTACGCCCCAGCAGCCCGAAATAGGCTTCGGTGTGGCCTTCGCTTTCAACCGCAGTATCTGCAACCGAACCGGAGCCTTCCTTTTCTGCAAGCGTCTCAGCACTCGTGTCGCCGCTTTCGCCTGGTTCGTCGGCTTCGCCCGCGCCAAGCAGCACGCCAGCGGACGGTTCCGGCAACATACGGAAGCGTCCACCCGGTTCGCGCGCGAGCACCACCGTCTGCTTACCGCTCGGGCGCGTCGAGTCGTTGCCGACGAGCAGCCCGCCACCATGCGGGGTGATCCTCGCGGACATCCGGTCTGGGTCCATACCCCGGTAGACATGACCTTCTTCGTCGAGTGGGGTTTCCACGACGGACCAGTCGGGATCTGCATCCGTCGCGCGCTCAAACACGAGCTGACCGCGCGGGCTCGCTTTGGCGGCAGGCGCGAAGGCGACCTGTTCAGAGCCGCCGGCAGGCGGAGCGTCGAGCGGAAGCACGCGGTAAGCCCACGCTTCTCCGGGAGCCCCGGTGGTAGCAGCGCCCATCAAAACCGTGCTTGCATCGGCGGTCCCCAGCACCGGTTGCGGGGTAGGCGCAACGCTGCCCGAGGCGACCGCGCGCCCACCGCGTCCTACGATCTGCCAACCACCGAGCGCCATCAGCGCCAGCCCTGTCACCAGCGCGACCGCAAGACGCCGACGACGTGCCGTCGCCAGGCCCAAGACCTCACCCATGGCGATGAACGCTTGTCGACACTGCATTGGGCCCTGTACCAACCGAGCCTTCAGAGCCGGTCGCCGGAACCGGCTTCGGCGTCGTCAGCTCCTTGGTGGCGAAACTGAGACCGCTGGGCCAGCGCTTGCGCTCCAGGCGCAGCGAGAGTGAATGCTTGCCAGCTTTTAGACGCTCGTCGTGCGTGCGCGCGATCGCCTTGCCGTGTAGCTTGGCCACCAGCTGCACGTCCGCCAAGCGCGTGAGCTGGAAGCTGACTGTCACAGTCAAACCGTGACGAGCGACGGTCACGTCCTTTAGCAGCGCCGGGATCACCTCTGGCACAGGGACTTCAGTCGACTTCGTTTCGACCGCCACAGGCGGAGGTGCGAATAGCGAAGAATCGTCGGGAGGCGGCGTGTCCGAGACGAACTGTTCCACCGACTCGTTCGGGCGCACGGTGATCGTACCCGCCCAATTGGGGTCGCTGTCTTCCGGCAGGACCGTTCCGTTGGTGTAGTGGAACAGCCAGCCTGCCGAGGTGGCCAACCACGCTTCTTCGGGCCCGGTCGCAGCCACCAGCTGAGCACTGCCGCGACCCGGACCCGAGACCGGAACCGTCTCGACGGTCGCGCCGCCACTCGGTTCGACCAGTACGACCTTTGCCTTGGCGGTGGTGCTACGGCGCAGAGAATAGGGTTGGTCGGCAGCCCACGCCGTATCTGTGTCGGGCACAGGGGCAATATCCACAAAACGATCTTCAGAGCCGAACAGAATGGGATTGAGTGCATCCTCCACAAAGAACGGTTCGTCGTAATAGACCGCGACGGGTGGACCCGGGACGGAGCCTTCGTGCGGCGCATCCGGTCCGGAGGCTGCGCCGCCACCCGAGAACCATAGGTTCGTGGCGTCGGCTTTCGCCGATAGCAACTCGACACCTTCCGTTGGTTCTCCGGATTTTATGTATGGCACAAAGCTCGTGTCCAGGAATGTTTCGCCGACGAGCTTGTGTATGAGCACCGGCCCGTTCGGCTCAGGGTTGGCAAGCGTGACGGCATCGCTCGTGTCGCCCGGTTGGGCACCGACGAGAGTACTCTCGTAGAAGGTCCCGCCAAAGTACGTCAAACCACTGACGCCACGCCCCTGTGGCTGATATGAACTTGTCAAGTTCGTGCCGTCCCAGTGAATGTGGAACGCACCGATGTGCTGACCGGAAGGATCCTCGCTGCCAATTCCGCCAAACCAGCAGTCATCCGGCCCGTCACAAGCCGCCGCATCCATCGGACGAAATGGTTCAGAGGACTGAAAAGGTGTCGAATAGGAGCCCACGACCTCGCCGTCCTCGAAGTGGCATAGGCCGAGCCCCGAGCCCGAGCGCGGCTCGCTTGGTTCGGTTATGACCCAGAAGTTGTCAGGTCCTGCCCATGCGATCCGTGAGGCTTCGCCGGCGCCGCCGCAGACAGTCGCCAGCTGATGCCAGCCGCGCCCATTCCAGAAATAGAGGCCCGTCGGCACGACAGCGTTGCCCTCAACGCTCAACAGCCCCTCGTTGGGGGCGTAGAACTCCATGTCGTCGGGGATGCCGAGCGGAACCTTGAACGGCGTGCCGGCCGGCGGCGCGGGTTGTTCCAGGCGCCACGTCGCTTCGCCGTGGGCGGTTCCAGGAGCAGCCGAAGCCAGCGCCACGACGACGGCGACCCCAGCCAGCAGAGTCCCGGTCGCCCGCGCGATCAAGGCCCGTGCCCCGGATCCTTGTGCGCGACACGTCCGGTGACATCGCGCAGCTCGTTCAGGTCGGTCTCCTGCACCGTAGAAAGCACGGCGTCGAGCGCTACACCCGACAGCGTCTCGTGCTCGATCAGCGCATGTGCGGTCTCCTCGACGGCCTGCCAGTTGCGATCGAGGATCACGGCGGCCTTCGCCTCGGCGTCGCCAACCAAGCGCTCGACTTCGCGGTCGATCGTGTCAAGCGTCGACGGACCCACGGAGCCGAGGTCCTGAAGCGACGCGCCCAGGAACACCTCGCCGCCCTTCTCACCGATCGTCACCGGGCCGAGCGCATCGGACATGCCAAAGGAGGTGACCATCGTCCGCGCGAGGCTCGTTGCAGCGTGCAGATCATCGCTGACGCCCGATGACAAATGACCGAAAGCGATTCGCTCACCCGCGGTGCCGGACACGATCACCGCCAGCTGCGCCTGTAGGTCTGGTTCGGTCTGGATCAGCTGATCGCGGTCGGTCAACATGTGCGCGGCGGTACCGAGCGTGCGCCCGCGCGCGACGATCGAGACCTTGCGACTGACCGAAGCCTGTCCGAGCGCCTCGGCGACCACAACATGGGAGGCCTCATGGATCGAGATCAGCCAGCGCTCCTGCTCGGTGAGGATGTGCTTCTTGGCGGGGCCGGCGACGACACGGTCGATCGCCTCCTCGAGTGTCGCCTGGTCGATCAGCTCGTGCGAGTCGCGCACACTCAGCAGCGCGGCCTCGTTGATCACGTTGGCAAGCTCGGCGCCGCTGAAGCCCGGCGTCAGGCGCGCGATCTCCTCCAGCGACACGTCGCGGCCCATCGGTCGCTTGTTCCCGTGCAGGCGCAGAATCTCCAGGCGCCCATGCACGTCGGGGACGTCGATCGTGACCTGGCGGTCGAAGCGGCCCGGACGCAGCAGCGCTGGGTCGAGGATGTCGGGACGATTGGTGGCGCCCATCACGACCAGACCGCCGTCTCCGCCGAAACCGTCCATCTCGACGAGCAGCGCGTTGAGAGTCTGCTCACGCTCGTCGTTGCCCTGCCCGATGCCGGCGCCGCGCTTACGTCCCGCGGCGTCGAACTCGTCGATGAAGATGATCGCCGGGGCGGTCTTGCGCGCCTTGGCGAACAGATCACGTACGCGGGCCGCGCCCACGCCGACGAGCGACTCGACGAAGTCGGAGCCCGACAGGGAGAAGAAGGCCGCGTCGGCCTCGCCGGCGACAGCCTTCGCCAAGAGCGTCTTGCCGGTTCCAGGCGGACCCACGAGCAGCACTCCCTTGGGGGCCGCGGCACCCACGGCGAGATACTTCGATGGGTCGGCCAGGTAATCGCGAATCTCGCGCAGCTCGGCCACCGCATCGCCCGCGCCCGCCACGTCAGAGAACGTGACCTGGTGCAGCGTGCCCTTGCCTTTGCGCTTACCCTTGCCCGTGAACTTGGAGAAGCCCGCGATCCCGCCTGCGCCGCCGTCGGCACCGAAGCGCATGAACAGGGCGAACAGGCACACGAGCAGCACGATCGGGATCAGGAACTGCACGAGGATCGCGCGCTGTGCCTTGCCTGGCTGCTGATCTACGGTCACGACCGTGCCGGCCGCGGCCAGGCTCTGGAGTAGCTGCTGGGTCTGCACGCCCGAGGCCGGATAGGCAGCCCAGTATTCGAGCGGGGACGGGGTTGCTGTGCCGGTCGTCGCGGTACCCGTCGTTGTAGTCCCTGTGCTCGCCCCATTCGTGGTTGTCTCGTTGCTCGCCACGTCCGGGTTGCCAGCCGACTGCTTGAGCGTCACCTCGACGCGATTGTCGTGGTCGTACAGCGTCGCGGTCGCGATCTGCTTGTGCACAGCCAGCTCGAGCACCCTGCTGATTGGCAGTTCGGAGCCGTGGGTATTGGGTCCGATCGCTCCGAGCAGCGAGAAGAACGTGATCAAGAGACCCGCTGATGCAACAACCAGAAACAGCGCGATCTTGTCGCGGAAGATGACGCGCCGCGCACCGCTGCCAAAGTCGCCAAGCGCGACCAGCGCCGGATTGCGCTTGTGCGCCAGGCCCGAGCGCACCTGCCCGCCCTTCGGCGGACGGATTGGTGCCGGAGGACGGCCGTTGCCCTGCGAAGAGGGGGGCGGAATTGTGTCTTCGTCGTCTGTCATGTCTCCCTCAGGGGCGCTGGCCGCCACTCAGACCAAAGGCGACGCCCGGCACCGAGGAGATGCCGGGCGCCGCCAGGGGCCCGAGGGTTTGGGCTATTTGCCCGCTTGTCTTATTTCTTCTTGCCTTTGCTTGCTTTTTTCTTTGGCGGCGTCACCGCTGCCTGCGTGACTGTCAGCGTCTTGGTCTGAGTCGCCGCCGTACCGCCGGTCGGGGTGAACGTCACCGTGATCTTCACGCTGAGCTTGTGACCCTTGGCTTTGGCGAGCTTGCTCAGCGCGGCTTTGGAGATGGTAAGTGTCACCGTCCCTTTGCCACCCGAGGTGCTGGCGCTTGCGTTTCCGACCGTCACACCGCCGCCGGTCGCTTTGACCTGCACCGTGCCGGCGTCTGGCAACACGAGTGACAGGACGATGTTCTTACCCTTGACCTTCGCACTTGCGATCGAGAAGGCGTTGCTCGGGATAGCCGGGGCGACCACCACCGGGCCCGTGTTCGTCGTGGTTTTCGTGGCCGGAGGAGTTTTGACTTCTTCTTTACCGCCGCCACTGCCTGCACCTGCCGACTTGTCCCAACCAATTGCCGCTATCCCTTTCTGGGCATCTTCGAGCAGCGGATCGGTTTTTGTATTGGGGAGCGTGCCGTAGTCGAATTCGCGAAGGTCAGCCTGTCCGGGTACCGAAACAACAGACGTCAAGTACTCCTTGATGGTGCGTGCCCTTTCTTCTTCGGGGGCCTGCGTACCGTAGACCGTCGCATCGTCGTCGAACGCCAGGTCGTAAGTGATCGCGCACACCGGGTAGGCGCCGCCGCCGGTAGCGATGGCATTCGACCAGTCCCCAAGCGTGGGGTCGGCCGGTGTCGTCGGGATACCACGATAGTCGGCTTCTTCGCAGTTGGCTCCCTTTTCAAGAACCGACGTTGTGCTGAAGTGGGCTTCAGGGTGCAGCGTGGGCTCGTAGAAGACACCCGTATCTACCCTTTTTGACGGTTCGGCGACACTCGGGTTGATGGCCTCGAGCGCAAGCCAGTATGTGTCGTCTTTTTTGCCAACTTCGACCGTGAAGCCTTCTTTTCTTGCCGTTGCTACGTCCAAATAGCCGATTGAACCGTCGGTCGCCTTCACGGCACCGGCCAGCGAGCCGCCACCTTCGGCGTTGGCCCGGCAGATCTGGTTGGGACTGATCGTGGTGGTGCACTCGTTGGTCGGCGCGGTGACTTCCGCACCGCCTTCCGACTTTGTTTTGCCTTCACCGGTTTTTTCGAATTCTTTGGCTACCTCAGCCGGGATGCCGGGATCGCCGGCGCTAGCCAGCGGCCAAGCGGTATTCGTACTTCCTACCTGACCTTCCTTCCATAGTTTCGTGCCGGCGTCTTCGCCGAAAGAGGGAAGCAGGCTCAAATATGCCTTGAAGTTGAACATCGTGCCCGAGGTATCAAACCGCGCTATCCGGAAGATTGGCGCGCTTGCACACGTGTCGGCCGCATCCTGACCGGTGGGTGCACCTGTCATATGCGAACCCAGAGTCGAACCACCCACCGGCGTTGGGATTTCTCCCCACGTGGTGATCTTGTGCTCCCAGATCTCCTCGAGTGCCTGGGCGGGTATGTGCAGACGCAGGCTCTGATTTGCCGCCGTGTCCCCCGTGGGAAGTCCGGTGGGATCGTTGGCACCGCCAGTCGTGCTGTCGTCGTTGAGAGTCCCTGTACCGCTAGCTGCTTTTCCCGTACCGGGGTCTTCCAATTCGCATCCTTCGGGGAAGTGAACGACCACCGATACCGCCGCTGAGGCGACTGGTATGACATGTACCTCGCCAGCCTGCTGGCCACCCGTGGGACCATCATCGATGTTTTTCTCTTCTTCCGGGTTCGGGGCGAAGTCGGAAGCGCCAATGCGGACCTTGTCATCCCTATAGCCAGGTTCTGTGTATTTCCCGGCGAGTTCGCATCCTTCCGCGGCTATTCCGGCACCCATCGAATCGAGACCGCAGCCGCTGCTCTTGGATACATAGGAGACCGTTCCAGCTCCACTGCCACAGCCAAAGGCCGTGAGGTTTTCAGAACGGTAGATCTTTGTGGAGTTCCAGAATTCAATGGCGGATTTCTGCAGGGACGAGCCCTGGATCCCGATTTCGGCGACGGCTCCTGTAGGAGCGCCATTTTCACAGGCTGTGATCGCCGCACTGGCGGGCGCCGGCGATGCGACCGCTGCGATGGCAAGCACAGCCATTGCACACAACGCCGCGATCGCGACGGTGAAACGGCCGCGTTCGGCGGCCATAGGGAGACTTACGCGCATGAGCGTGAGATGTCCTTTCGAGAGCGGAAATAGAGGTCTTCGTGAGCGGAGACGAGTCTCACAGGACACCCTGGCCCGCGCAATCCCTGTTTACAGAAGCAACACATCTTGGTCACAGCAGTGAAACATGTCCGTCATGACATTTGGACGATGCTTCACAACTTAATTTCTGCGTGGTAACGTCCTGTTAACAACTGCTGCAATAGGGCCTTGTACGGCCCTGAGGTCGGCAGGCGAATGCTCAGCCTTTCTTAGCATTGCTCCCCGTTTTCGAAGCGCCTTTTGTCTTCTTCCCACTTCTCGGAAGGAATGTTGCGCTCGTTTCGTCGGACAATGTTTCGCTTGGAGGCGGCGGCATGTAGCTAACCGTAATCGTCGCCTTGAGCTTGCCGGCTTGCTTGAGGTCTTTCGCGTACTTGGAAGACAGGCGCAGAACAAGCGTCGCAGTACCCTCCGCGCGCGTGGTACCGGAGATCCGAGCCAATACCACTTTCTTCTTGCGGGTCCTCTTCCCCAGCTTTGTTGCGATCACCCCAACTGCCTGCGCCGTCAGCCTGCCTGCGCCAGGCGTCTCTATGAGAAGAATCAACGCCCCATCCGCAGCCCGCTTGACGCTTAGGCCAATTTCAGGAGATGCACCTCCCGTTAGCGAAAAACCATTCTGCAATGCGTTGAAGCTCGAGGGGAGAGCAGATGTGCCACCAGGAGCCTGCAGCGTCGCGACGAAAGCATCTGTGACGCCATTGGCATCGCCAAAGATCAGATCCGATGCGGCGGAGGTGAATCCGACCGCCGCACCGTCTGCAGAAAGCGTTGGGTCGTCGCCAGTCGAGCCATTGGGTTCTGCTCCTTCATCTCCTAGAACGGCGCGTTCCATTGTCTGCGTGGCGAGATCCACCACGTAGAGTTCGGCTTGTTGAGCTGTGGCACTCACGCTGCCGAGAAGCTGCGGCTCGGGCAATACGAAGACGTTGCGCTGAGAGACGAAGGCTATGTGCGAGCCGTCGGAAGAGAGCGCAAGCGAGGTGATCGAGCCGCTGCTGTCGCCCTGCGCCTGTTTCACGGCCAACGTGAGCTCGCTGGTGCCCTGCTTACGCGTGACGCCTGGCTTCATGCTCGTTAGGAATAGGTCCAGCGCATCGGGCTTGGTCGTATCGGGACGAAGCTCGCTACCGGCAAGAAAAGCGACCGTATAGCCGTCTCCGCTCAGTCCGGGGGCCTGATCGTTTATGGCCGCAAGGTCGGACTCCGGATACGACAGTGGGCCGTAGCAAGGACCCTCTGCGGTGGGGCTCAAGGCGATGCTCGCACCTGACGGACATTCCGGGTCTTCAGGGTCCGCGATCCCGGTGACGCGTCTCGTCGGCGCTCCAGGTTCCTGCCAGCGCCTCCAGAGATAGTAAGGAATCGATTCGTCCAGATCCTCGCCGGAGAGGAAGACGCTCTGCGCGGGCGCAGCCGCGCCGACCCAGGCCACCGTCGAGCCGTCGGCGCTGATGCTCGCCGGCCCTTCGGCGCCCCCAGCCGGGTTAGCGCCGGCCATCGTTCGTGTGACGAGCGTCGTGGTCTTCTCTTGAAGATCACGCACGAACAGCTGGTTGGGCTCGGTCGTGGGTATCGTGCCTTCCGGCAAGCTCGACGGCACTTCCGCGCTCCGGAAGAGCACGTAGCGTCCGTTCGCGCTGATTGACGTGTTCGGCCACAGTTGCGTCCCGGGATCGCCTCCTGGTATTGGAGTGGAGATCGACGAGTCGTCGTACACCGGCGGCGCTTCGCTGTCGTTCTGCGCCGAGACCAGTGTGAAAGCCCCAGAATCCTTTGGTTCGACTGTGAGCGGCATGTCCATGTCGCGCACGTAGACATCGAGATTGTCGTTCTCGTCTTGCGGCACGAGCTGCTGGCCGGTGACGAAGGCGACGTAGCGTCCTTCCGCGCTGACCGACGGGTTCTGAGCTCCGCGGACCAGCACCTTGCCCGCTTCCTTGCCTTCGCTGACAACGAGATTGCCGCTCGCGACGATCTGGAGCTGGCCGGTTTCGCGGTCATAGCGGAAGATGCCGCCTTCGCGCAACGTACCGGGGGGTTCGGCTACTTCTCTTTCCTGCTGCGTTTCACCGTCATCTTCAAAGAAGTTGGTCGTCTTTGTCTGAAACACGACATAGCGACCATCCCCGGAGATATCCGCATCCGTCGTCGGCGCGTCGGCCTGTTCATCCGAGGCGTTGTCCACCGATACCAATTCCGCACCGAGGCCACCGGCCATCGGCCCATAGATCGCGTGCGCAGAGGACGTAAGCGCCAGCGAACCCACCAGCGCCGCCAGCATGCACAGGCAACCGGCGAGCCGCGAACGCGAGCGAGCGATCGTCGATTCGCGCCTCACGAGACCCGCACCACCCTGCGAGCCGTCATCTTGTTGCCCGCGTTGTCCGCGGCGCTCACGACGATCGTGTACGTACCCGCGTGCGCATAACGGTGCCTGAGCGTCTTGCGCCCCCCACTCGAATGCCCGTCCCCGAAGCTGACTTTGACCGAGCCCAACTTGACCCCCGAGGCTTCCCCCTTGGGGCCATCGTCGAGGCTTACCGTGACGCTGGACCCGCTCGCGTGCACGCGAGCGTGCGGGGGAGTCCGGTCGACCTTGATCGTGCCGGGCACCGAGTCCACCACCTGACCCAACGAGTCGGTCGCCTCGACCTGGATCGAGTGCACTCCGTCTGGGAGCTGTTCCCGGCCCAGCAGGTATTCGTCACCGCTGACATTTTCGACGACTTCGCGGTCGTCGACGAGGATCGAGTACGTGATCTTGCCGGCGCCGGCCAGCGGCACTTCCCACTGCAATGGGATGCGCGTCGCTTTGACCCAGCCGTTCGGCGCGTCGGTCACGAACTCACCCGGTGGTGCGCGCACGACCACGGCGGCGATCTGCGAGTTTGCACCGCTGCCCTGCAGGAAGGCGAAGATTGCGTCGCCACGGTGGGAGACGCCAAGATCGAGCTGCTGCACCGCGCCGCCGTGCGGGGCGGCGACGATCGCGCGGTTGGGGGTGCCGTCGGCGCGGCGTTCGAGCACCGCCACTCCGCCGGCGCCGTGCACCTGCACCTTCCACGCCGCCGCCAGAGCGCCGTCGTCGGCGCGCGTTAGCACTGGATCGCCCGGCACTTCCGAGCCCGTGTCGAGCCTGATAGGGGTACCGAGTGCCGTCTCCGAGCCGTTGCCGTCGAAGCTCTGATCGCCCGTGCCGTAGCCGACGTCAAAGGCGCCTTCCGCGTCGACGGCCATGCTCAGCGGCCCAACCCCTTCCGGCGGACCTTCGCTCGCCGGCGGACCTTCGACCGGCTTGGCCACACCGAAAGCCGACCCCTTCGGCGAGAACGAGGAGGGGATCTCGCCCACGAACACGCGCGGATACGTGAAGCCCGAGCCCGGCGCCGGCTCCTGACGCCAGGCGATCGCGCCCTCCCCGAAGCCGGCGAAGTCGATCGATAGCTCATCCGCGGCACCGTTGAGAGGGTGCCCGTTATAAGTCGTCGGACTTACGTCGAGTATGTTGCCCGGCACCAGGCCGAAGATGCGCCGCGCATAGATGCGGTTGATGAAGTTGTCGTCGGGCTCTTGCCAGCCAAGCAGCCCTTCGCCGGTGAGGTCGATCGCGACTTGCGGCGAATTCAGAGCTGTCGGCTGTGGCACCGGCTGGGCAACGTCGCGGTTCAGCGGCTGCCCGAGCGAGGTCCAGTACTGGCCGTCGAAGTGGGCCATGCGGATTTCGTCCTGCACATAACCGGGCGGAATGTTGGGCGTCGAAGGACCGCTGATGGCGGTGATCACGCGATAGGAGACGTAGGCGTCGCCGGAGAGGTCCATCGCCACCGACGGATAGATGCCGGTCGCCTGGCCGATGTTCAGGTCGACCGGAACCGGCGGCTGAAAGCCGGTCGAACCCGGGTCCATCGTGGCCGAGAACAATCCGTCGGTCGTCGAGGAGTAGTGGTTGGCCCACACCACCAACAGCCGACCGCCTTCGCCTGCCGCTATCGCCGGAAAGGAGGATTCGAACTTCTCCCCCACGTCTACGCGCTGCGGCGCTTCCCATTTGTCGTTTACGTATTGGGAGGCGAAGATGTGGGCGCGGCCTTCGACACGCTTGCGATAGACGATCCCACCCGTGCCATCGGCGGCCATCGCCGCGCCGCCCAGTTCGACGATTTCAGCGGACGGCCCGTCGATCGGGGCGACAGGCGAGATTTCTGCTTGGGCCGTAGCCGCGCACAGCAGCAGCACGGCTATCGAGACGCACGACGCGCGAAGCACCGCGCAAGGCTGACTGTCCGCGGCCGCCGACTTGTGAACGAGCTGAGAACTCGCGCGCTCTCGCAAGCCGCTCGCCGCGATGTTCACCAATTCTTCTCAACTTGAAAACGTCCTGTTCACGTTGGGGTGGGGGCGGAGCTTGACACTGCGCTTGCGTCCCCCGGGCTCCGCATGCCCGCGGGCGATCCGCACTTGCCGCATCCACCCAGCAAAGGAGTCTCCACGTGCGACGACCCACCCGCACCCTGACCGTATCGCTGATCGCCGCGCTCGCGCTGGCCGTACCCGCCGTCGCCGGGGCACGTGCCCTGCTGATCGACGGCTCGACCTCCGTCTTCCCGCTGATGACCCAGCTTGCCGCCGCCTACCACAAAGCGACCAAAGAACCGACCCCGAAAATCAACCAGGGCACCTCCGACGTGGGCGTATCCGACGTGGCCGCTGGGCGCGTCGACATCGGCGACGTGTCGCGCAACCCCGAAGAAGGCGACCCCAAAGGACTCGTGTTCACGAAGATCGCGCGCGACGGCGTGTGCATGATCACCAATCCGAAGAACCCGATCGCAAACCTCAACCAGCAGACGGTGCAGGCGATCTTCACCGGCGACGTGCGCGAATGGAGCGAAGTACCCGGGGCGAAGATCCAGGGCCCGATCGACCTCGTCGACCGCATCGCCTCCTCCGGTACACAGGCCGCCTTCCAGGACATCTTCCTTGGCGAATCGCTGAAGATCTCCCCCAGCGCGGAGGCCGAGGAAAGCAACGGCCTCGTTCAGAACAAGGTCAAAACCGACGAAGACGCGATCGGCTTCGTGTCGTTCGCCTTCACCAGCGGCGTCAACGCGGTCGGCTACCAGGGCATCCCCTGCACGTTGCAGAACGCCAAGTCCGGGCAGTACCAGGGCGTTCGTAACTTCTGGATGGTCACCAAGGGCGCTCCCAAAGGACCAGCCAAGAAGTTCATCGAATGGATCGTCAGCTCGAAAAACGCTACGGCCCGCAAGATCATCAACTCCGAGTGGATCGCGGTCCACTAACACCCTGTGCTCGCCCGGGTCGCCCTGTGGGCGGCCCGGCAGCGCGTTCGGGCATCTTCTCGGTGGCGGCGTGTTGAGAAGTCTTCTCAGTAACGGCAAGTTCGGGCTCCGCGGCGGCGGAGCGGCCGCCGCCGAGCGACGCACCGAGCTCTTGCTGCGCGCACTCGCGGTCGGCGTGCTCGTGGTGATCCTCGGCATCGCGATCACCGTCTTCTCGAAAGCTTGGCCTTCGTTTTCGCACAACGGGCTCGCCTGGTTCGGCAGCGGCGGCGACGTCGATACGCAGTTCGAGGCGATGATCAACGGGCCCCGCGATCCCGCCAATTACATCTACCACTTCAGGGCCTGGCCGCTGATCTGGGCCACGATCCTGACCTCCGGACTGGCCGTGATCTTCGGCATGGTCATCTCGATCCTGGCGGCGGTGTTCGTCGTCGAGCTCGCCCCGGCTCGGATCAAGCGCGCGATCGACCCGACGATCAGGTTGTTGGCGGGCGTGCCGTCGGTCGTCTACGGGTTGATCGGGATCCTCGCGATCGCGCCCTGGGTCGAACACAACTTCATCTCCCAACAGCGCAAGCGCTCTGTCGAGTACCTGGTGCAGCTGACCGGCGCCAACCTGAGCGTCGCTGTCTTGATCTTGACGGTGATGATCGTGCCGATCATGGTGGCGATCATCGCCGGGGCCCTGGAGTCGGTGCCGCGCTCGTGGACGGAGGGCTCGGCGGCGCTGGGGGTCAACCGCTGGCGCACGACCTGGCGTGTGTCGCTGCGCACCATGCGGCCCGCGATCGTCGCGGCCGCGGTGCTTGCCACCGCACGTGCGCTGGGCGAGGCGATCATGCTCGCGATGGTCGCCGGCTCGCGCGGCTTTTCGCCCAATCCGCTCGACGGGACCACCTTCTTCTTCGAGCCGGTAAGGCCGCTGGCCGCGACGATCGTCCACTACGTCGAGGACCTCAACGTCGTGCCGGTCGAACACACGCTGTACGCGATGGCGGCCGTGCTGCTCGTCTCATGCGCGCTGCTGTCGCTTGCCGGCTGGGCGGCGAAGCAGCCGATGAAGCGCTACGGGGTCAGGACGTGAGCGCGACGCCGCTACGGGGTCGGAGCCTGACCGCCGCGCGATACCTACGAAAAGTGCGATGTCCCACGCGCGCGCGGGGGGCATAGGCGTTTTATGGCAAGCGCACCTCAAGCTCTCACGCCTCCGACCAGCTCAATCCGCGCCACCGGCAAGCGCGACTCGATCGGCAGCTGGCCGCTGGCCGATCGCGTCGCCTACCTGCTCTGTTGGATCGTGGGTATCGGACTGTGTGCGATGGCTGCCGCGATCGTGCTGTTCATGCTCGTGAAGGGGGTGTCCTACCTGCGTCCCAGCCTGCTGATCGAACACCCGAGCGCCTCGCAGGATCAGGCGACCTCCGGTGGCTTTCTCGACCCGATCGAGGGTACGCTGATACTGACCGCGGTGGGCATGGCGATCGCCGCACCGCTCGGCGTCGGACTGGCGGTCTGGATGAGCGAGTATCAGCGACCCGCCTGGCTTGCGCGGCTGGTCGAGTCGGGCGTGGAGATGATCGCGGGCGCACCGAGCGTGCTGCTGGCGATGTTTGGGCTTGCTCTGTTCGCGCGCCCGGCGCTGGCCTTCCTCTCGCAGACCTCCGCCGGCGGCTCTGTGTTCGGGCGCTCCTTCCTGACGGCGGGCGCGATGATGTCGCTACTGGCACTGCCGCTCGTTGTCGCGTCCACGCGCGAGGCGCTGCTGCAGGTGCCCGCGCACGTGCGCGAGGCCTCCTATGCGCTCGGCAAGACGAAGGCCACGACGATCCGCAAAGTGCTGCTGCCATCCGTGCGGCCCAGCATCGCCAACGGCATCACGCTCGGCGTCGGGCGCATCGTCGGCGACACCGCGATCGTCGTGATCCTGCTGGGCGCCACGATCCGCCTGGAAGGCGCCGGCGGCGCGCCACTGCTCTCGACCTTGCGCGGCACCGGCGGCACGCTCACCAGCTACGTGCTGTTCAACTCGCCCGCCGGCGAAGGCAACGCGCACGAAAAGGCCTACGCGGCGGCTTTCGTGCTGCTGTTGATGGTGCTTGTGCTGAACGTGATCGTGATGCGACTCAACGCCAGCCGCGCCGGCACTGGCCAGAGCCTCGGTGCCTCGAGCCGCTGGCGCGCCATGACTGGAGGCCTGCCGTGGATCCGCTGATGCCCCCGCCCGTACGGCGGATCGTGCTCGAGCGCGAGCCGACCGTGGTCAGCTCGCCGTCCAACGGCTCGGGCGTGACGACTGCCACGACGGAGCGACCCAGCCACGTCCCCCTCGCGGGCGCCGGCGAGCAGACACCCGCCGCCGATGTCCAGGAGCGCATGCGCATCGAAGGCGTCTGGCTTGCTTACGGCGAGAAGTGGGTGGTGCGCGACGTGAGCCTGCCCGTGCGCAAGGGCGAGGTGCTCGGACTGATCGGCGCTTCCGGCTCGGGCAAGACGACGCTGCTGCGCTCGCTCAATCGCCTCACCGAGATCACCGCCGGGGCCGCGCGTGCCGGGCGCGTGACGCTCGACGGACGGGAGATCGGGGAGATCGAGGTCAACTCGCTCAGGCGGCGCGTCTCGATGGTCTTCCAGCAGCCCAACCCCTTTCCGATGAGCATCTTCGAGAACGTGGCCTACGCGCTGCGCGAGGAGCACGGCGAGCGTGGCGCGCGCAGACGCAAACGACGCTCGCGCGACGACCTGATGCCCGCCGTGATCGATGCTCTGCGCCGAGCGGGGCTCTACGAGGAGGTGGCCGGCAACCTCGACCACCCCGCGCTGCGCCTCTCTGGCGGCCAGCAGCAGCGCCTCTGTATCGCCCGCGCGCTTGCGGCCGGCCCGGAGGTGCTGCTGCTCGACGAGCCCTGCTCGGCGCTCGACCCTATCTCCACCGCGACGATCGAGCAGCTGATCGTCGGCTTGCGCCAGAGCGTGGCGATCGTGATCGTCACACACAACCTGCAGCAGGCGATGCGCGTGGCCGACCACGTTGCCTTCATGCACCTGGGCGAGTTGGTCGAGTACGGGCCCAGCTCGCAAATCTTCGACCGCCCTCTCCAAGCGCGTACGCGCGAGTATGTGAGCGGGGCGTTCGGGTGAGATACCGCGCCGGCGGTGGGTACCCGACGCTCAGGTACAAGGGTCGCTTGTCGTTTTGGGGATGGATTGGGCGTGCCCTCAGTACACCTACGGCACTTGGCGCTGTGGCGAGCAGGCGTTTGGGTGACCCGTCGCGACGGGTCTGGCGTGCCCGAAGTGTCACCGCGGCGCTTGGCGTTGGCCTTGTGGCGGTGACGCTCTGCGGCTGTGAGAGCACACAGGAACGCAGCGCGGAGATGCAACGTCAGGCAAAACACGACGTGTTGGCAGCGCAGAGCACGACCATGACCAAGCAGAGCCCGAGCGTGAAGGTGTTGCAGAGCGCCGTGATCCATTCGAGCTCTCAGACCGCCGTTGTCGTGGCGCTACGCAATACCTCCACGCATACGCTCGAGAACGCGCCGATCGAGGTGACTGTGCGCGACGCGCACGGGAACATGCTCTACCAGAACAACGCCTCCGGCCTCGAGCCTTCGCTGACAACGGTCTCGCTGCTGCTGCCTGGCCAGGAAACCATCTGGGTCGACGACCAGGTGACAGCAGGCGGAACTCCCGCCACTGCCAGCGCGCTTGTCGGCGAAGGCACGCAGGCGTCTGGGGGCATCCCGCAACTGAGCATCTCCGGCACGCACTTGAACGCCGAAGCGAGCGCCGAAGCAACCCTCTCGGGGAGCGTGGCAAACCACTCGCAAACGGCTCAGCAGAACCTCGTCGTATACGCCGTAGCACGCCGCGGGGTGAAGATCGTGGCGGCGGGACGCGCGGTACTGCCGGAAGTACCGGCAAAAGGCACGAACGTTCCTTTCCAAATCTATTTCGTCGGCGATCCAAGCGGGGCCCAAATCCAGACAAGCGCGCCGGCAAGCAGTTTCTAGCGCGCCTCGAGCACGCTCCGGCATCCGCGGACACGATCGCCGAGGAGATCGAGCAGCCTGCCGGGCAACTCGCGTTCGAGCGCAATGACGTCCGGCGCTTTGGCGGCATCGGCGAATGCGTCCGACACCACATCCGCCAACTCGTGCACACGCGTCATCAGCGCCTCACGGTCAAGACCGAGGTCGCGGGCGACCGCCGGCCACCGATTGTGCCGCGGATATACGCGATAGTCGCCCCCAAGCTTCATCGCAAAGCGAAGCTTTCGCTCGTGGGTTCCGTAGGGCAGCGCCGAGGCGATGTCGTAGAGCGGCGCCAGACGGACTTGGTTGCCCGCCAATAGCAGCGAGTAGTTCTTGGCGTGGGCATCCGTGCCAGCGATCAACCAGTTCCAGATCAGCGCATCGGCGAACCGCCAGACGGCGTCCTCGGCGATATCTGGGGCCATCACCTCGCGCAGCAGCTTGCCCACGCTCGCCACCCCCGGCCCGCCTTCGCTCTGATACTTGCGGATCGGGGGCACCCCGAGCGCTTGACAGAGATCCTCCTGGTGCACGCGCCGCACCCTGTCCCCCATCACACGGTCATAGCGCGCCACAACAACAGCCGTCTCGTCCACCAAACGAGCGATCTCGGTACGCACGGCGATCAGGCCGGCGCGGCGCGCCGCGTCGAGGCACAGATGCTCGTTGAGGTCGTGATCGTCAAGGCCGGCAACCGCTGGCTTGAGCATATGGGTGGTGGGCGTCGAGCCCGACGGGACGCCCCAGCGCCCGTCCTTGAAGAACAACGCCGTCTTCGCTTGAGCGCCCGCGAGGCTGAATTGCCCGGTGAAGGATCGACCGAGCCAGTCGGTCGAGTCCTCGCGCAGCTCCCGCAGGCGCTCGGCCACCTGCTCCTCGCTCAGCCAGGCGATCTCTCCTCCTCGGCCCAGAGCTCGATCCAGCTCCGCCGGTGCAACGAAGCGTACGGCGCCGGCGCAGTCCTCGCCGACCGGTGTCGAGAGCAGCGAGAAGGGCGAAGACGCCGAGGCATGGAAGTGCCGCGCCCAGCGACGCAGCACAGCCTCGTTGTCGGGAAGCAACCCCCACAGCCATGGCGTCACGACACGATCGCCATGCGAGGCGACCTGGAGGGGCATCGACAGGGACAGCGCGGTGGCATCCGTGCCCGCGCGATACTCCTCGTCGTAGTCGAAGCTGAGCCTGCCACCGCGGGCGCGCGACAGCGTGCCGGCGACGGCGTCGTCCAGGATCACGAGCAGCGTGTCTGTCATGTCCCGCGCTTGCGCCCAGCCGGGCGGTATTCCTCGAGCAAGGCGTCGAGATCGACCGACCCGCGCTCGGGAGACCGACGATCGCCGTCGCGCTCGACCAGCTCGAAGCGCAGGTCGAGCGCGTGGAGCAGGCGGATCACGAGGCCGAGCTCGGCCCTCGGCCTCCCCCCCTCGAACGCGCCGATCCATTGCCGTGAGACGCCCATCCGCGCCGCCAGCTCTTCCTGGCTCAGGCCAAGATCCAGCCGCCGCGCACGAACGGCGGTTGCGAGGTCGCGTAGCGAATCTATTTGCTTGCTCATGCTCTCGGCACCGGAAGACAATCTGTCAACGTACGCCGACAATTCTAGCATGTCAGCGTACGGTTACAAACACCATCTGTCGCCGTACGCCGACACCAATCAGTGACGTTTGCCGCGTTTGAGCATGATCCCCTCAATCACATGGGCAACCGTCTCACACGCATCGACAGCGGCCTCCAGCGACTCGAAGATGTCCTTCCAGCGGATCACGAACATCGGATCGGCGGCACCACCGGCAAACAGCGAGGCGACACCGTCGCGCAGCAGGCGATCGCCCTCGTTCTCCAGCCGGTGTATCTCGACCAGATAGGGCCCCGGCTCGCCGCCGGCGCCGAGCTGTTCTAGCGCCTTGACGATCTGCTCGTCGGCGCCGACGAGCACGTCGGCCAGCTCGACGGCCTGCTCCATCGGCGCTTCCACCCCGTACAGCTGCAACAGCGCCGCCGTCTGCTCGGTGTGGTCGATCACGTCGTCCAGCGCCGTGGCCAGCGCGTAGCCGTCACCCGAGTCGAACGGTCGGCGCAACCGCCGACCGCCACCGTTGAGGCGATGGATGATGTCGTGGGTGATGCGGTCGCCCTCCTGCTCGAAGGACTTGACCTCCTCGGCCAAACCGGAGCGCTCAGGCAACTCGGCCAGCAGCTCTCGCAACAGCAAGCCAGAGCGCAGAATGTTGCTGGCGGCGTTCTCGACGAGTGTGACAAGCGTCGGGTCGGCCGCGCGGCGCAGAATGGGCATCCGACAAGGGTATGCACAGGACCGCATCGGCGTCATCCGCTTCACGAGTTCTTTACGAGTCGATCACGACTTTGCAACTCCGGGGGAGCCCGGGGGCGCCACCCTAAATGACGGTGGCCGTGCACCAGGACAGCTCCAGCACCCTTTATGCGGGCGAGCTCGAGATCAGGCTCGGCGAGGGTCTGGTGCTCGCAAGCGGCCGTGCGCTGACATTGTCGGTGCGCGAGTTCGAGTTGCTCGGCGCCCTGGCAGGCCGGGCCGGCGCGATCGTCACACGCGAGGATCTGTACGCGACCGTGTGGGGCGGACAATTGCGGACCGGCGACCGCTCTGTCGACGTCTACGTGAGCAAGCTGCGCGGCAAGCTCGAGCAGGCGATGCCAGACCGGCGCTTCATCCACACCCACCCTGGTTTCGGCTATCGCTTCCAGCCACAACCGTGGGGACACGCGCCTGAGCTTTCACGAGATGTTCACAACGGGGCACCCATCGATTGAAGAGACTGAGCTTGAACTGAGCCGGCGCGGGGCCTGTTTGCCTGCTCGCCGTCCAAAAATCCAGTCATAGGAGACGTTGTGAACAAGAACAAGATCGGCGTGCTAGCAAGTTGCGCGCTGCTCACAGTCACCCTCGCCGCGTGCGGGAAATCGGGCTCGTCGAGCTCGACCACCGCCTCGACGAGCTCCTCGTCCGCGACCATCTCCGGTGCCGGCTCGACGTTTGCCGCCCCGGTCTATCAGCAGTGGGGCTCGGGCATCTCGGGCCTGACCGTCAACTACAACCCGGTCGGCTCGGGCGCCGGTATCACGGCTCTGGAGGGCAAGACCGTGGACTTCGGCGCAAGCGATCCGCCACTGAAGCCCGCCGAATTCGCGACGCTTGAAAAGGTCGGCCCCGTCCAGCAGATTCCGATGTTCCTGGGCGCGATCACCGTCTCCTACAACCTGCCGGGCGTGAAGAGCGGCCTCAAGCTCGACGGCCCGACGATCGCCGAGATCTTCCTCGGCAAGATCAAGACCTGGAATGACCCGGCGATCGCCGGCCTGAATCCGGGCGTGTCGCTGCCGAGCACGCCGATCACGGTGATCCACCGCTCCGATTCCTCCGGCACGACCTCCGGCTTCACCGGCTTCCTGGCCTCGGTGAGCCCAGAATGGAAGAGCAAGGTCGGCGAAGGCAAGACCGTGCCGTGGCCCACGGGCACCGGCGCCAAGGGCAACGCGGGTGTCGCCGGCGCCGTGCAGCAGACGACCGGCTCTGTCGGCTACGTCGAGCAGTCCTACGCGCTGGAGCACAAATTCACCTACGCCAGCGTCAAGAATAAGGCGGGCAACTACGTCGAACCGACGCTAGCCTCGACCAGTGCGGCGGCCGAAGGGGTCGAAGTGCCGGCCAACCTCGGCATCAAGATCAAAAACCCCGCCGCGCCGACGGCCTACCCGATCACCTCACAGACGTTCGTGGTGCTCTACAAGGACATGTGCAAGGCCGGTGTGCCCGGTGGCGAAGCGGCCGCCAAGGGCGTCGTGAAGTTCCTGGAATACGGTCTCGGCTCCGGCCAGAGCATCCTCAGCCAGGCCGACTACGCGGCGCTGCCCGCGGCGATCCTGACCAAGTCCAAGGAAGCGGTCACCGCCCTGCAGTGCAACGGAGCCCCGATCGCGGGCTGAGATGACTGACAGCCACCGGCCGAATAGAGTCCCGCTCATCGTGGATGAGACAGGGACGATGGAGTCGAGCCGCGCGGGACGCGGCTCGACGGCCGGCGGCTAGGTAGTCCTGTGGAGGCGGCATCTGCAGCAGGCGGCGGGCACTCGATCCTCGAGCGCTCGCCGCTTGCGCGCCTCCCAGATCGCGCGTTGCGCTGGGCCCTGACAGCGCTGGCGGCGTCGATCCTCGCGCTGATCGTCTACTTCTTCGTCAAGCTCGTCGGCGAAGCCGGTCCAGCCTTCTCCAAGTTCGGTGTATTCGGCTTCACATTCGGCAACGACTGGGACGTCAGCGCCAACCATTTCGGCGCCTTGGCGCTGCTTGTCGGGACTTTGATCACCTCGGGTATCGCGCTGCTGATCGGCGTACCGGTGGCGGTCGCAACCGCGCTGTACGTGACCGAGCTGTGCCCGCTGCGCATCCGCGGCCCGGTGACGATCCTGATCGAGCTGCTGGCCGCCGTGCCCTCGGTTGTCTACGGCCTATGGGGAATCTTCTTCCTGGCGCCGAAGCTGCTGCCGGCCGAGCAATGGGTCGCCGACCGGCTCTCCTTCGTTCCATTCGTCGGTGGTGGCCTGGCGACGATCCCCAACTACTTCGTCACCGGGCTGGTGCTTGCGATCATGATCCTGCCAATCGTCAGCTCGCTCTCGCGCGAGGTGATGAGCACTGTCCCCGCCGACCACAAGGAGGCCGCACTCGGCCTCGGCGCCACGCGCTGGGAGATGATCCGCACGGCTGTGCTGCCCTACTGCCGCAGCGGCATCTCGGGAGCGGCGATGCTCGGCCTCGGTCGCGCGATCGGCGAGACGATCGCCGTGACGATCCTCGTCGGCAACGATCCCAAACTGGGAGGCCACCTGTTCGGCCAGGGCTACAGCCTCGCCGCGGCGATCGCCAATGAGTTCGGCGAAGCCCAGGAACTGCACCGCTCGGCGCTGTTCGCCGCCGGCCTCGTGCTGTTTGTGCTGACGCTGCTTGTCAACGCGATCGCGCGCCTGCTGGTATTGCGGGCGTCGCGCTCGACAAGGCCCAAGCGCACAGCGGCTGACTTCGCCCAGACGGGTCCGGCGCTTGGGGCGGGAACCGGCGCATGAGCTCGCGCACAGAACAGGCGGGCCGCCCGGCAAGCGCTTGCCGCCCGGCCCGCCCGGCAAGCGCCGTCCAATCGGCAAGCACCGTCCGCCCGGCAAGCGCGACCCAATCGACGGCGGGTTGACTCGATGAGCACTCCAGCGCCAACCTTCGAGCGCTTCTCGTTGAGCCCCAGCCGGCGGCGCAAAGACCGCATCGCGCGCGGCGCCGTGGTGGCCGCCACCGCCATCGCGCTCGTGCCGCTCGTCCTGATCGTCTACTACCTGCTCAGCAAGGGGCTCGGCTCCTGGAGCATCAAATTCTTCACGACCGACCCGACCGGCAACACCTTCTTCGCCGCTTCCTCGATCGGCGGCATCAAGAGCGCGATCCTCGGCACGATCGAGATGGTGGCGCTCGCCTCGGCAATCGCCGTGCCGCTCGGCCTCGGCGTGGCCGTATGGTTGGTCGAGTACGGCAAGTCCAGCCGCTTTGCACATACGGTGCGCTTCTTCATCGACGTGCTGACAGGCGTGCCGTCGATCATGTTCGGGCTGTTCATCTACATCGCCCTGATCGTCGGCACCGGCACTTCCTACGCGGCCTACAAGGGTGCCTTCGCGCTGTCGCTGCTGATGTTGCCGGTGGTCACGCGCGCGGCCGAGGTCGTGCTGCTGCTCGTGCCAGGCTCGCTGCGCGAGTCGGCGCTTGCGCTCGGCGCGCCGCGCTGGAAGGTGATCTTCAGGATCGTGCTGCCGACCGCGCTGCCAGGTCTGCTGACTGGCATTCTGCTGGCGATCGCGCGCGCCGCTGGCGAGACCGCCCCGCTGCTGTTCACCGCCGGGGCGACGATGAAGACCGGCTTCAACCTCAGCGGTTTCATGAACTCGCTGCCTATGCAGATATACACGGATGTCACATCTCCGACCACAGCAGTGGTAAACCGTGCTTGGGGAGCGGCCTTGACGCTCGTCGTCATGATCCTCCTACTCAACCTCTTCGCGCGGCTGTTGGCGCGCAGGAGCAGCCTTCGATGAGCGCCGATGAGCCGACGATGAGCGTAGAGAAGCCCACGAACCGTCCGGGGGAGTCCACGATGAGTGCAGATGAGCCAAGTCCGCCGTCTCCGACACGGGGGACTACGATGAGCCCCGACGACCAGCACACGCAGATGCTCGACCCCAGCAGAAGCCAACCTCCCAAGAGCCCGCAGGCCGCTCCGTCGGCCCCCACGCACGCACGCGCGAGCGTAGGCGACGGGCTCGCCGTCAAGCTCGAGCAGCTGCGCGCCTTCTACGGCAACGTCGCGCAAGTCAAGGGCATCGACCTCGACTTCCACGCCAACGAGGTGACCGCGATCATCGGCCCTTCGGGCTGTGGCAAGTCGACGATGGTGCGCTGCATCAACCGCATGCACGAGGAGGTGCCTGGCGCGCGTGCCGAGGGCAAGGTCCTGCTCGACGGCTTTGACATCTATGACTCGAGTGTCGACGTCGTGGCCGTGCGGCGTGCGATCGGCATGGTCTTTCAGAAGCCCAACCCGTTCCCGACGATGTCGGTCTTCGACAATGTCGCGGCCGGGCTGCGGTTGGCCTCGCGCGGACGCGGGAACCTGCACAACAAGGTCGAGACCGCTCTGCGCGGCGCGGGCCTGTGGGAGGAGGTCAAGGACCGCCTCTCGGAGGCGGGAGCCGGCCTCTCCGGCGGCCAGCAGCAGCGCCTGTGCATCGCGCGTTCGCTGGCAGTGGAACCGGAGGTGATCCTGATGGACGAGCCCTGCTCGGCGCTCGACCCGATCGCCACGCTGAAGATCGAGGAGCTGATCGACCAGCTCAAGAGCAAGGTCACGATCGTGATCGTCACGCACAACATGCAGCAGGCCGCGCGTGTGGCGGACCGCACCGCGTTCATGCTCAGCGGCGAGCTGGTCGAGGTCGGTCAGACGCAGCAGATCTTCACCAACCCGCACGACTCCAGGACCGAGGAATATGTCACCGGAAAGTTCGGCTGAGGAACATGCCCATGAGCTCATCTGAGGTCAACGCCGGACAGGCCACGTCGCTGAACGCCCAGCAGGGCCGCCAGCACTTCCAGCAGCAGCTACAGGAGCTCGAGAATCGCGCCCTGGGCGGACTCGACGTCGTGATCGAGCAACTCGACCGCACACTGGAGGCGCTCGCCCACCAGGACGTCGAGCTCGCCCAGATGGTGATCGCCGACGACGACCGCATCGACGGGCGCTACCTGGAGGTCCACCAGGGCATCCTTTCGCTGCTTGCCACGCAGGCGCCGGTGGCCGGCGACCTGCGACTGGTCGCGGCGCTCCTGCACGTGATCGTGCACGTCGAGCGTATGGGCGACCAGTGCGTGAACATCGCCAAGCTGATCCCGCTGTCGGGCTATGAGCCGCCAGTGCGCCCGGAGGTACTCGAGCTGATCTTGAAGATGGGGGCGTACGCCCGCTCTGAGATCGTGCAATGCAAGGCGGCATTCTCCGGTCGCGACGTCGGGCTCGCCGAAGACCTTGCCCGCCAGGATCGCGAGATCAACCGCCTCAACCGCGAGATCTTCCGCACAGCCCTTGAGATCGGCGACGACGCCGACACGCGCGAGTGGGCGATGCACATGATCCTCGTGGCACGGGCGCTCGAGCGCATTGGAGATAACGCGGTGGACGTCGGCGAGCAGGTTGCTTTCGTCGTGACCGGGCTGTTCCGCGAGTTCTCCGACCAGACGAACCCGCTGGGGAACTGAGCTGCGCAGCCATTGATATGGCCCCGGGCGCGGATTCGTCGCCCAAATCGCGATCCCGCCGGCGCGTCCAAGTCCAGCGGGCGTCGCAAACAGCAACAAAGCTCCTGTAAAGATCCTGTGACTATCGTCTGCGCCCTTGCCATTCGCGCGCAAAGCGCATATACACTGCGCTTAGATGACGACGGGCATCCTCTCCAAGGATGAAGGGGTCGCTTCGAGCGCAGGGGGTTCGTCCTCTCTGCGTATCGCGGTGCTTGACCGCGACAGCGGCTTCATCCAGGTCCTTGGCAAGCGCATGGACCGCCTGGGTTGGGAGCATCGCGTGCTCGCCAGTCCCGTACCGACCGACGCGATCGCCTCGATGCGCCTCAGCGCACTGGTCGTCGATCTTGCCGTGCTCGGGCCACCAGCTTGGGAATGGCTGGAGCGCCTTTGCGGCGGACTGCCTGAGCTCGGGATCGTCGTCTGCACCGGACCGTCGACCGTCGCCCAGCGGGTGCGCGGGCTGCGTCTTGGAGCCGACGACTGGATCACCAAGCCCTGCCATCCCGAGGAGGTGATCGCGCGCGTCCAGGGCCTGGTCAGGCGGCGGCGTCGGGCCACCGCGCGAACCGAGTCAAAGCCGGTGTCCGCCGGCGAGGTGCAGATCCGCTCCGACCGCTTCCAGGCATTTGTATCCGGGCGCAGCCTCGAGTTGACGCGACGCGAGTTCGAGCTGATCGAGCTGCTTGCCGGCGGCGAAGGACGAGTACTCGAGCGCGAGGAGATCTACTCGCGTCTGTGGGGCTATGCGATGGTGCGCGGCGACCGCTCTGTCGACGTTTTCGTGCGCAAGCTGCGCCAGAAGCTCGAGAAGGCCTCACCGCAGTGGCGCTACATCCACACCCACTTCGGGATCGGCTACCGCTTCGCCGCCGAACACAGCGACGCACAGCAAGCTGAGGACGGGGCCCCGACTGAGCAGATCGGCGCGAGCATCGACGAGGAGATCACGCGCGGCGGCACCCCCGAGGGCGCCGTCCCGAGCGGCTCGGCCGCCGGCGGCGAGCCGCACAGCACGCGCAACCCCGGCGGACTAGATACCGGTGGAGGCGACTTCGGCGATCAGGGCGAGCTCAGCGGGGCGCAGCAGGAGTACGAGCTCAGCACCACCGGCGCCTAGCTTCACAACGGCGAGGCCACCCTTCTTCAGATCGACGCGACCGCCGGTGAGCTCGCCCACGATTCCTGAGAGGTCGGGCTCATGAGCGACGATCAGCACCGGGCCGTCGGCGCCAACCCCGGCAAGCAGCTCGAGCGCTTCGCGTGCGCGGATGCCGCCTGCAAGCAGCGGGTGCAGCTCGAGCAGCGCGCGCTCGCGCTCACCCATCTGCTCCAGTGCCAGCTCGGCGGTTTCGCGGGCGCGCGCCTTGGGGCTCGCAAGGATCGCCGTGAACTCCACTTCCATCGCCGCCAGCGCAACGCCGGCGCTGTACGACTGGCCCTTGCCGCGATCGGTCAACTGTCGCTCTGCGTCGGGACGCGTACCGTGGGGCTCTGCGTCGGCGTGACGGAGCAGCCAAAGCTGACGGGCCATAGCCATAGGGTTCTGCGAGCATAGAAGAGTGAGCGATGAGATGAGCGACGAGCACCAACCCGACAATCGCGAGCGCCCCCGGCCCGACCGCCGGCTGGAGGATCCTTCGCTGTACATAAACCGCGAGATCTCCTGGCTGGACTTCAACGAGCGCGTGCTGCAGCTCGGCGAGGACGAGTCGATCCCGCTGCTCGAGCGTGTCAAGTTCTGCGCTATCTACACCACCAACCTCGATGAGTACTACATGGTGCGCGTGGCGGGGCTGCACGACCAGATCGACGCGGGCGTGGAGAACCCGAGCCAGGACGGACGCACTCCCTCTGAGACGATCGCGGGTATTCGCGAGCGCGTCCTGGATCTCGGGGTTCGCCTGAGCGACTGCTTTGAAGAGCGCTTGCGTCCGGCGCTAGCCGAGCAGGGCGTGAGTGTCGTCGGCTTCGAACAGCTCGACGACGAGCAACGCGCCTACCTTGCACAGCACTTCCGGCGCGTGATCTTTCCGGCGCTGACACCCTTGGCCGTCGCACCGGGGCGCCCCTTCCCCTACATCTCGAACCTGTCGCTGAGCCTGGCGGTGCTCGTGCGCGATCCAGCGGGCGGCGAGACGGTGTTCGCGCGCGTGAAGGTGCCAACCGAGATCCTGCCTCGGTTTGTGGCGGTGCGATCCGCCGCCCCTCTGCTGGCACCGAGCAATCCCGCCGAGGAGGTCGCTGCGACAGCCGCCGAAGGGCACGGCTCGGCGACGCCCGGTGCAGCGCCCACGACAGGCAACACCGCGCCCGCGACGGGCATTGCGCTCGTGCCGCTGGAGGACGTGATCGCCCACCATCTCGACGCTCTGTTCCCGGGCATGGAGATCGTCGACTACGACGTCTTCAGGGTCACACGCGACGCCGACCTGGAGGTCTCCGACGACGCCGCCGACCTGTTGCAGGCCGTCGAGGACGAGCTGCGCCGGCGGCGCTTCGGCGAGATCGTGCGCGTGGAGATCGGGACGAGCTGCTCGGAGCGCCTGCGTGAGGAGCTGATCGGCTTGCTCGGCGTGCGCGAGGACGAGGTCTACCCGGTCGCGGGACTGCTCGACATGGGGGCGCTGTGGCAGATCGTGAAGCTTCCGGGCATGCCCGAGCTGCGCAACGCGCCCTATGCGCCGGTCACTCACCCACGCCTGTTGCGCCACGAGGGCGAGCGCCCGGACGTGTTTGCCGCGATGCGCGAGGGCGACGTGCTCGTGCACCACCCCTACGACTCGTTTGCCACCTCGGTCGAGCGCTTCGTCGAACAGGCGGTGGCCGACCCGAACGTGCTCGCGATCAAGCAGACCGTGTATAGAACGAGCGACGACTCGCCACTCGTGCCCGATCTGATCGCGGCGTCCGAGCGTGGCAAGCAGGCTGTCGCGCTCGTCGAGCTGACGGCACGCTTTGACGAGCGCATGAACATCCACTGGGCCAAGGCGCTGGAGGAGGCCGGCGTACACGTCGTCTATGGACAGCCTGCCCTGAAGACCCATGCCAAGTGCGTCCTGGTCGTGCGCAGAGAGGGCGACGGCGTGCGTAACTACGTGCACGTCGGCACCGGCAACTACCACTCTGCCACCGCCCGCCTGTACACCGACTTCGGCCTGTTCACGATCGACGAGGACATCGGCGCCGACGTCGCGGACATGTTCAACAACCTCACCGGCTACGGACGCCCGCTGCGCAACCGCAAGGTTCTGATCGCCCCGGCGCATCTGCGCGAGGGGTTGATCGCTGAGATCGACGCGACCATCGCCGCCCACTCACCCGACTCACCCGGGCGGATCGCGATGAAGATGAACGCGCTCGTGGACGGCCACTGCATCCGCGCGCTATACAGAGCCTCGCGCGCCGGTGTGCGCGTGGACCTGAACGTGCGCGGCATCTGCTGCCTGCGCCCGGGGGTCACCGGCGTCTCCGAGAACATCCGCGTCGTCTCGGTTGTCGGGCGCTTGCTCGAGCACTCGCGCGTATATACCTTCGAGCGGGGCGGAGAGCGCACGGTATACATCGCCTCGGCCGATCTGATGCCGCGCAACCTCGACCACCGTGTGGAGCTCGCCGCGCCGATCGACTCGCCTGAGTTGAAGGCCGAGCTGATGGACACCTTGGAAAGGGCCTTTGCCGACAACCAGAGCTCCTGGGAACTGCACGCCGACGGCGTTTGGCGCAGGCAATCCCCCGGGCCGGGCGAGCGCTCGCGCAACATGCAGCTCGAGCTCATGGAGCTGCACACGCGTCGTGCGGCCGAAGCGCGTCCGGCCGAGCGCGAGCCTTCAGGTCTCTAAGCGCGCGTGCAAAGGTTTCCGCGGCCTTTGCGCGCGAATATGCGGCAAATTTGCGAACGCCTCAACACTCTGGCGTCAAATGAGCCGACCCCGACATCAAAAAAGATGGGTTCCCACAAAAGGGGGGCTTTCGCGAGCAGCCCATTTTGAGGGACTTCATTCCCGCCTCAACGTGGCGAGGCTCGAGCCCGGTTCTCAGCCGGCGGCCGGCTAAGAACGTCTTTCAAAATGATCGGCACGTTCTAAAGCCGCGCGAGTGCTTCGCGCAACTCATCCACCGTCTGATAGTCGAGCCCCAGACGGTGGTCGTGGCGGTCACGCACCACTCCCTGCTCGTCGATCACGATCACCGCACGTGCGGTCGAGCCGATACCGGGCATCACAGCGCTGTAGGACTTCGCCACCGACTTGTCCACGTCGGCGAGCAACGGAACGTTGAGGCCGTGCTTGGCGGTGAACTGCTCATGCGAGGCGAGGTCCTGAGAGGAGATCCCCACAACGGTGGCCTGAAGCGAAGCAAAATCCTCGGCGCGATCGCGATAGGAGCAGAACTGCTTCGTGCAGACCATCGTGTTGTCGCCCGGATAGAACAGCAACACGACCCGCTCGCCACGATGATCTGAGAGCTTGAACGGACCGCTTGTCCCCTGCAATTCAAAGTCCGGCGCCTGCTCGCCCACACTGGGTGTCTTGGCCATTTGCGGCTCCTCGCCTTTGCTTGGTTGTGCGTCTCAGCCAGGATAACCGTCGACGAGCGACGAGCACCGCCGGTAATGGCACGATCGTGGACCAACGCCGGTAATGCGCACGATCGTGGTTGAGAATGGTTGAGAACGCCGACATCGCCCAACCAACCGGCGCGATCGAGACTTCTCCACGGGATGCGACTGTCTGCCGGCGCGACCAGGCGTGCTTTTCCGTGGAATAATCGGGCCTCGCGCGCCGAGCGTCGTAAGCTGGGCGAAAGCATCTCCCTGTTCCTGTCGTCGTATCCTCGCGGCGACTCCCCCTCCCCACAAGGCTCTAACGATGCTCAAGTTCGCCCGCTGGTCCACAACGCACCGTCTGTACATCGCGATCGGCTGGGTGATCCTGCTGATCGGCGTCAATGTCGTCTCCCAGGCAAGCGGAGGGGCAGCCTACTCGAACAACTTCACGCTGCCCAACTCCGACGCGCAGCGCGCCTCGGACCTACTGGCGCATAGCTTCCCGGCGCAGGCCGGCGACCGCGACACGATCGTCTTCAAGGTGGCACACGGCAGCGTGCGCAACCCGGCCGTGCAGAGTCACATGACCAAGCTGTTTGGCGAAGTCAGCCGCCTGCCGCACGTGACAGGCGTGATCAGCCCCTACGCGGCCAGCCAGGCCGGCAAGGCCATCTCCGCCAACGGCCAGATCGCATTCGCGACCGTGGTGTTCAACGAAAAGGCCAACGAACTGCCCAAGAGCGCGGGTGAAGGCGTGGTCAAAGTAGCCGAGGCAGCGCGCACGCCGGGCCTGCAGATCGAGCTTGGCGGGCAGGCGATCGAGCAGACCGAGCAGGAAGGCTTCGGGATCACCACCGCTGTCGGGCTGATGGCAGCGATCGTGGTGCTGCTGATCACCTTCGGGTCGCTGATCGCGATGGGTCTACCGATCATCACGGCGCTGCTCGGGCTCGGTACCGGGCTCGGACTGATCGCTCTGTTCACGCACGTGGTCGACACACCGAACTTCTCCTCCGAGCTCGCGGCGATGATCGGCCTTGGTGTGGGCATCGACTACTCGCTGTTCATCGTGACGCGCTTCCGCGAGGCCTACGCGACACCTGGTCCCAGCTTCGGCGACGTGCGTGAGTCCGTCGTGCAGGCCATGGACACAGCCGGGCGCGCGGTGCTGTTCGCCGGCTGCACGGTTGTGATCGCGCTGCTCGGGATGATGCTGCTCGGCGTCGACTTCCTCTACGGTGTCGCGATCTCGGCCTCGATCGGCGTGCTGCTCGTGATGCTCGCCTCGCTGACGCTGCTGCCGGCACTACTCACGATCGCGGGCAAGCGCGTGGTGCGGCCCAGCCGTCGCGCACGCCGCCGCGGCGTGGTGGCCACAGACGCACGCCACGGTAAGAATTGGCTGCGCTGGAGCCAATTCGTACAGGCCCACTCGTGGCCGATCGCGCTCGGAGCGACGCTCATCCTGCTGGTCATAGCAGCGCCCGCCACAGCGCTGCGACTCGGCTCCAGTGACGCCAGCAACGACCCGGAGAGCTTCACCACCTACAAGGCCTACCAGTTGCTTGCAGAGGGCTTCGGAGAAGGGTTCAACGGACCGCTGCAAGTCGTAGCGCAGGTCCCCGGCGCGAGTAACCCCGCCAAGCAAGCGGCAAAACAAGGTGTCTTGCTGACCGCACCTACTTCATCCGCGGGCAAGGCCGCGGTCGAAGATCTGCGTGTCGCGATGGCCAGCGTCAAGGGCGTGGCCTCGGTGGCGCCAGCTAAGTTCAACCCCGCTGGAGATGTGGCGACGATCTCCGTCTATCCGAGCTCATCGCCCCAGGCCTATGCCACTACTCAGCTCGTCTCACAACTGCGCAGCGAAACGATTCCGCCTGTGGAGGCGAGCACCGGAATGCACGTGTACGTCGGCGGCGTCACCGCCGGAGCGGTCGATTTCGCGGGTGTGCTCGGCAAGAAGCTGCCGCTCTTCATCGGCGTAGTGGTGCTGCTCTCGGCGCTGCTCTTGATGATCGTGTTCCGCTCGCTCGTGATCCCGCTGCAAGCGGCGTTCATGAACCTGCTGAGCATCGGCGCGTCGCTGGGAGTGATCGTGGTCGTCTTCCAATGGGCGTGGTTCGACTCGATCATGGGCGTCAAACCCGGCCCGATCGAGTCGTTCGTGCCGGTCATGCTGTTCGCGATCGTGTTCGGGCTGTCGATGGACTACGAGGTATTCCTGATCTCGCGCATCCACGAGCAGTGGACTCGCGTGGGCGATAGTCGCCGTGCGGTCAGCGAAGGCCTGGCGCTCACCGGACGTGTGGTGACGGCAGCCGCCGCGATCATGATCTGCGTGTTCCTGTCGTTCATGCTCGGTGAAAGCCGTGTCATCAAGGAGTTTGGGCTGGCCCTCGCCTCGGCGGTGTTCCTCGACGCGATCATCGTGCGCTGCCTGCTGCTGCCGGCGGTGCTGAACATCCTGGGCGACGCCACTTGGCGCATCCCAGCTCGCCTCGATCGATTGCTTCCGCGCCTGAACATCGAGGGCGGCGCCTCCCACCTGAGTCCGGCAGACGAAGTCGAGCTGGCCACGCTCGCCTCCGAGAAGGAGCCAGTGACCGCCGGCACACGCGGGGGGACAGAGGGCTGAGCAATATGCGCGGGGGGCTGTTTGCGGCCCTGCTGTGCACGGTGCTGGCGGGCTGGTGTTCGGTAGCCACGGCAGCCGAGCAGCACGTTATCCGCGAGCCCGCCTCATCTGCACCGGCCGCCTCGGCGTCGAGAGCTTCGGGCGAGGCCGAACCGAGGCAGGCCCTGCACGTGGAGGCGAGCGTAGAGCCATCGGTGCTCGTCGTGTTCCTTCCCCCCGGGCCGTCACGCCGGAGGGGCCAATCCGAAGACGACGCGATCGAGGCCGAGCTGAGCTCGATACCGTCGCTCTCGATAGGCATCTTGAGTGCCACCCAGGGCACATACGACGCAGACCAGATGCTGCTGGACATGACTCAGGGTGCGCGGGTCTCCTACTCGGCTTACAGCCCCGCCTATCCGCCGAGCCTATCCTCCCTGAAGCTTGACCTGGCCGCTGAGCACGGGCTCCCTGCCACTGCGCACATCTCCTCGTGGCCGGCGGCCCTGCGACGAGCGCAGGGCGCTCCTCAACTACTGGAGCCAGGACTGCTCGCCACATCGATCCCCGGTGGGGCGGCTTATGCCGCTCCGTACTTCTCCAATCTGCCCAGCGGGGGCACCATAGAAGTCGAAATCGCCAAGCCCCTAACAAGTCCCGCGACGGTCGACTGGCCGCTCGCCGCCAATCGCTCCGGGCGGATCGCCGCGCTCTCCTTCGGATCTTCTGAGACGCTTCTCCCTCGCATCGGCAAGCTGCAAGCCACTCACAGCCTGGTAGTTGCGGACTTGCCGCCGGGAGCAAGTGGCTACGGCGCCCTGCGCTCGCTGACCGCCGCTCGCTCGCCCCACGAGCTGCTCGTCGTCGTGCAGAGCGCGCCCAACCTCCCCGGGCACGAACTGTTGTGGAGCGCATTTGCCGGGCTCCCCCAGTTGCGAGGGACACGCGGTACGGGCCGTACCGGCGACTCAGGCGAAGCGGGCGGCAGCCAAACGTTGACCTCACAGACGACCAACCAGCGCGGCATGATCGCCGCGATCGACATCGGTCCAACGATCCTCGACCATCTTGGACTCCCGATCCCCGCCGACATGCGCGGCAAGCCGATACGTCTCGACGGCGCATTCGACGGCGCCAGCCTGCGCGGGCTGAAGGCGCGCCTGGTGGTGATCGACTCGCGCAGACTGCCCGCACTGGCATGGCTGGCGCTCACTTGGGCACTGCTGCTCGTGCTTGCACGCTTCCCCTCGAGAGGAGCAGACGATCGTTCAGAGCGCGGCACTCGGACTCGTCGACAGACGGCGTGGGCCATGCGGGTGGGTGCAATCGCGCTGCTCTGGTCTCCGGTCGCGGTACTGCTCCCTGCCGCTCTCGAGCCGAGTCGCACGGTCGAGTTCGCTCTGATCGTGGCCACTTGCTTTGCGCTCGGCACGCTCACCGACCTGGTCATAACGTGGCCGCGAGCCCCGCTTGTGCCCGCGCTCGTGGCGGTGGTTGCCTTGACCGTCGACGCGCTCGCCGGCACACAGCTGTTGATGCGCTCGCTGCTCGGCCCAAGCCCGGCCTTCGGTGCGCGCTTCTACGGGATCGGCAACGAGTTGAAGTCGGGGCTTGCCGTGCTCGTCTTCACCGCGGTGGCGGCGGCACTCTACCCCGCCGCGCGCAGCCGTCGCGCGGCCACGACGATGGCATGCGCAGGCGTCGTGCTCGCGATCGTCGAGGGTTCGGCGCGCATCGGCGCTGGCGTCGGCGGCGTGATCCTGGTGAGCGCGGGGACCGCTGTGGCCACCGTGATGCTGCTTCCCGGCACGCTCAACCGCAAGCGCGTGTTGATGGTGATGGCAGCACCCGTGCTGGGCCTGGTGGCGCTCGCCGCGATCGACCTTGCCACGGCCCATGGTTCCGGGCACTTCACTGGCAGTGTGCTCGATGCTCGCTCGCCCGGAGACGTCCGCGACATCATCGTGCGCCGCTATTCGGCCGCCTGGGACGAGCTGAAGAACCATCTGATGCCAGTTGCCACCGCGCTGGCGCTCATCGCCTCGTTCATCGCCGTGCGCCGCCGCGATCGAATGCTTGCGCCGGTTGCCTCCGATCCGGTGTGGCTCGCCGCATTCGCCGGCGGGCTCACCTCAGGCGTGATCGGTGCACTCACCGAGGATTCCGGCCCAGTCCTACTGGTGGTCGCCGTATTCGCGCTCGGCTGTGTGCTCAGTTATCTGTGGGGCGCTCCGACACGCGCGCGGGCGCTCAGCCCGAGCAGTCAGAGCACGAGCCCCGCAGAACGATCTCATGCTCTGAGACAGTCAGCGGCACCCTCCGGCTGAGACTCACAATCGCCTGCTCCAAGGCATCGTCCGAGAAGGGCATGACAAGGCCGCAACCGTCGCACACCAGATGGTGGTGGTGCTCCTCATGCGTACACACACGCTCATAGCGGACCATCGCCTGGCCGGTCTCCACGCGCTGCACCAACCGCAAACCCTCGAGCTCGTCGAGGATGCGGTAGACGCTCGCACGGCTCACGCGTCGCTCGGCCTTGCGCAGCGCGTCCTCGATCTCGAGGGCCGTCAACGCGCAGGTTTGGGCGTCGAGCAACTCGAGTAGGGCGCGCCGTGCGCCGCCGCGCTTGTGACCGGCCTCGGTCAGCGCTTGCTCGGCGCGTTCGATCCAGTCGTGGTCTGGTGCGGAGACCGACGTTTGCGCACGAGCGCTCATAGAACGATGGTAGAGGCAGTGCAGGCCCGCGCGCTCATGTGAGAATCGTGTGCCGTTCCGGCGCATGCGCCTCGCTCGCCGCGGCGACCGAGGCTACCCCTCCGCGCCGCCGCCATGCAGCCCATCCACGTCCCAGCGCATACCAAACAGCGCTGAGACTCCCGACGAAGAAGCCGACCGGGTAGTTGGTCGTATAGGACGCCGCGATCGCCACCCATACGGTTACCAGCGCGATCGCCACCGAGAACAGCATTGCGCGTGACGGGCTGGCCGTGAACGAGCGCGCCGCCGCCGGCGAGCCGATCATCAGGCTGAAGATCAGCAGCGTGCCCACCACCGGCACCGTCATCGTCGTCGCCAGAGCAACCACGCCGAGAAAGCACATCTCCATACGCCAGCGGTCGACTCCGTGCGCCTCACCCACCTCGCCCAGCACCGAGGACAGCATCAGCGGTCTGTAGATCAAGGCAATCGCGAGGACGCACACGACCGCCAGGCCCGCCGTCGGGGCAAGCTCATTTGGGCTGATACCGAGGACCTCGCCAAACAGCAGCGAGTAGATCTGCGGGGCGTACTCGACGCTGAAGCTCAAGAACAACGCCCCCAGTCCCAGCATCATCACAAGCGCCAGCGCTGTCACGGCGTCGTGGCGCCCACGCCGTCCAAGCACGCCGATACCCAGCGCACCCAACAGCGAGAACACTCCTAGGCCAACGATCGTGCTGATCCCCACGAGGCTCGCTCCCGCCGCACCGGCAAACGCGCCGTTGGGCACCGCGTGGGCGACAAATGCCGATCCTCGCAACACGACAAAGAAGCCAACGAGGCCCGCCACGACCGCGACGATGCTCGCGACCGTCCACGCGTTGACCATGAAGCCGGAGAACACGATCTGCCCGCCCTAAGATCCCGCCGGCTCGGTTCGGGGCCAATCCGTCCGACGGGACACCTCTACCCCTGACGCGCTCGCGCGAGGCGAGCCCTGTTTCCGCGCTTGCACACGTGCAGGTAGGCCCGAGATCAGGTACAGCAAGAAGATCAGCGTGACAACGAAGAAGCTCACCGGCCAGCCTCGTCCCACCGGCGGCCAGTAGTAGCTCTCATACGCCAGCGCCACTCCCAACCACACTGCCAGCGTCCCAATCGCCCCTGCCACCAGCATCGCCTGGCCCGGGCGCCTGGTCAGGCGCAAGGCGCTTGCCGCCGGTCCGATCAGCAGCGCCGTGCTGAGGATCGCGCCGATCGTGACCGCCGCCAGCGCGACGGTCATCGCCAGCGCCAGCAGATATGCGGCACCCACCACACGCACCGGCACGCCGCGCGCCGCGGCCATCTCAGCGCTGACCGTGCTCAGCAGCAGCGGGCGGTAAAGCGCCAATACGATGCCGAGCGCCGCCACGCCGAGGACCGCCACGAGCGGGAACGTCGAGCTCGAGATCGCGAACACCGAGCCGAACAGGATCGTGATCGTCGCACCGGTCGTGTTGTGCAAGGTGGCATCCCAATACAGGAACAGCGCGGCCAGGCCCAGCCCCGCACCGAGCACGATCCCGGTCGCCAGGTCGCGCCCGCGCGGGCGCTGGATGCCGATCAGCTCCATCACCCCCGCCGCCGCGATCCCCATCGCAAGGAAGCCCCACAGCGGGCCGACTCCCACCAGGAACGCGCCCGAGCCGCCCGTCGCGCCGAGGTCCCCCAGTGCCTCACCCGCGAACGACTGGCCGCGCATCACCGTGAAGGTGCCCACGACACCGGCAACGATCGCCACCACCGTGCCCACGGCCAGCGCCACCCGCACGGGTTCGTCGGCGAAGAAGCCCGTCTGGGCCACGGCCAGCAGCTCGCTCACCAGACGACCTCACCCGCCGCTGGAAACGCGACCTCGTGCCCACCCAGGTCCGATGGCTCGCCCGCGCCCGCTACGACCAGCAGGCGCCCGTGCACGCGCAGCACGTCCACGTGATGACCATACAACGCGCTCAGCACATCCGCGCGCACGACCTCCTCCGTGGTGCCACTCGCGGCACGGCCGCCGGCGAGATACACGATCCGGTCCATCGCACTCACCAGCGGGTTCATCTCGTGCGCGGAGATCAGCACCGCGATCCGCTCGCGCCGCGCGATCCCCGACAGCAGCGCGACGACTTCATCGGCGCCGCCCAGGTCGAGATTGGCCAGCGGCTCGTCCAGCAGCAGCAGCCTCGGTTTCCCAATCAGTGCGTGCGCGATCAGCACGCGCTGCTGCTCACCACCGGACAGCGTGCCCACACGCGCGTCGGCATACCCGCCGGCCCCTACCGACTCGAGCGTCCGCTTCACCAGCTCCCGACGAGTGCGTGAGGGGAGCGCGAACCCCAGCCGGTTGCCGTCGAGGCCGAGCGCCACCAGGTCGCGCGCGCGCATCGGCATGTCCGGATCCAGCAGGAACTTCTGCGGCACATAGCCGATGGGCTGGCCGATCTTCGATCGGTGTGGGCGCCCCGCCACCAACAACGACCCGGCGCTAGGCGCCTGTAGCCCGAGGATTACTCGCAGCAGGGTCGTCTTGCCAGCGCCGTTGGAGCCGATCAGCCCCGTGAACTCGCCTGGCGCGATCGCAAAGCTCACGTCATCGAGGATCTGGCGACCCGACAGGCGCACGCCCACAGCCTGTACCGACAGGATCGGCTCGGACCCAGCCAGTTGCGTAGGCTCGGCGGCATCACCTGCTCGCTCGATGCTCGCCTCAGCCATCACAACTTCTGCGTGGACGCTTTGTCGGCGACCGCCCGTTCCAGCGCCCTGACCTCTGCCAGCATCCACGTCTGGTAGTCATACCCGGGCGTCGGCATCGTCTCGTACACGCCCACCACCGGCACTCCGTTCTGCTTGGCTTCCGCCAAAAACGAATCCGTCAGCGAATCGGTCACCTGCTGGTTGTACACAAATACCTTCACCGCGCGAGCGGCAAACAGACCTTTCTGCAGCGTCACGCCCTGCGGCGCCGGATCGACACCGTTCATGATGTCCGCCTGTAGCGCAAACGGTGTTTCGTTCTTTGTGCCGGCTGCTTCCAGCATGTAGTCGCCGACCGGCTCTGTCGTGGCCACCGGAGTGTCTGGATAGCGGGCCTTGAAACGTGCGATCGCGGCCAGCCACGGCTGCAGCGAGCTGTCGAAGCGAGCGGCGTTGGACCGGAAGTAGGCGGCGTGGGCCGGCGCCAGCTTCGACAGCGCCGCCACCAGCACGCTCGCCACCGCCGGCATCGTCGCCGGCTTGTACCACAGGTGTGGATTGGAGGTCGATTCCGGCAGACCCAGCAGCCTTTGTACATCGATCACCTGACGCGATCCGTTTTCGCTGGCCGACTCGATCTTGTTCATGAACGTGTCGTAGCCAACGCCGTTCTGCACGATCAGCTTCGCCGCGGCCACCGTCTCGGCCACGCTTGGGCTCGCCTCGAAGGTGTGCGGGTCGGTGTTCGGGTTGCTCTCGATCGCGCTCACCTGCACGTAGCGCCCACCGATCTGTTCGATCACGTTTGCGTACTCGTTCTCGGCCCCCACCGCGAGGATGCGACCGTCCGAGGCCGTCGTAGCCGAGCCGCAGCCGGCGAGCGCAATGGCCCCGGCGGCGACGATCGCGACCAGCGGCGTGAGAGTGAGCGTTGCCCGCGAAGGCAAACGCCTGTTCAAACATGAATGCCTCATTGAGCGGGGACTCCCCTTTGAGGGTGGCGACGAGTAACACGCCGCACCCTACCATAATGAGACTGAGTCTTGTTCTTGACTTGGACCGGCTGGTCGTCCGAACAGTCCTCCCTACGGAGCGGCGCTCTCTCCGGGGGCCCGCGGACCCTCCTCGGCGAGCGCCCTGCGCCTGCCGATCAACAGCACGATCAGCACCACAATGATCACCACGATCAGGATCCCACCGGCGATGTAGCGAAGTTTGTGTTTGACTGGCGCGGTTTTTTTGACCTGAACGGCCGCGATCTGGACACGCGCATGATCTGCTTGGGCTTGCGAGACGAGCTTGGCTTGTTCGGCCGGCGCATACGCCACCGTGAAGTGAGTGCCGTTGTTCATCGAGACGTGCAGGTGACCCGTCGGCGTCCCGGGGTGGAAGGTCAACGCATGCACTTCGCCTTTGTGCAGCTGCACAACGTATGCCTGCAGGCCCTCTTGCTGGAAGTGAATGACCGTGGCTGCCCCCGCCGGCGCGGCAATCACGGCCGCCGCCAACAGCGCGCACGCGGCCGTCAGCACTGCGTTCAATCCTTTGGTCGATCTGTTCATGGTCCGCACCATATAGATACGGCCCGTCGCATGGGGAAGCAGGCCTACACGCGCCCGGTGTCGCGACGATAGGCGCCGCGTGCCATTACCGTCGCGACCACCGTCCAGGCGACGACCACGATCCACCCCTTGGTACTCATCGGATGGCCGCCCAGCGGGATGTGGCTGGCTTGCACCAACCAGTATGAGGGCAGCAGCTGGCCGAAGTCGTAGAGGAAGCCGTGAGTGATCGGAAACCAGGTGCCCCCCAAGAATGCGAACAGCGCGACGCTGCCGCCCATTGCCGGGCCGATCGAGTCGGGCGTCAGCATGTGACCGATCACGATGCCCAGCGCGGCGAACGGGATCAGACAAACGAGGATCAACAGCGTCATCCTCAGCCAATCGCTTGCCGACATGCTCACCCCGAGGGAGATTCCGGCAGCGTAGAGCACGATGATGCTCAGCAGCGCCATCAGATAGGCCGTCTGCACCTTCGCCCGAAAATAGGTACGCGTGGGCAGCGGACTGATGCGTAGCTGACGGTTCCAGCCCACTGCGCGCTCGGCGGCGATCCGTGCGCCGCAGGAGAGCATCGAGCTCATCGTGCCGAACGCGAGCAAGCCGACCATGAAGTACAGCGGAGCCGAGATACCCGTGCCACCCAGGTTGTGCACATTGCGTTGCGAGCCCGCAATCAGGAAGTACAGGACCAGCGGAAATCCCAGCGAGAGGACGAAGAAGCGTCGGTTGCGCAGCGTACGCAGCAACTCATAGCGGGTGTAGGACGCTGCGCTCACGACACCGCCTCCTCCAGCTGAGCTCCGGCGTCGTCACCCGTGAGCTGCAGGAACGCCTCCTCCAAGCCTGCCGCGGCGATCTCGATGTCGCGCGCATCTGGATATGCGGCAAGTAGGGCACGAATAGCGGCATCGGAGTCTGCGCAAGCCAGCACAATCGCCTCGCCTCGCCGCTCGGCGACGCTCACGCCTGGTAGTCGCCCTAGCGCGTCGAGGTCCACGCCGGGCAGCGTCGCGCGAATCGTGCGCAAGCCGACCATCGCCTTGATCTCCGTCGGAGGACCGTCGGCGACAACCTGCCCATGGGCCATCAGCACCGCCCGATCGGCATATGCGTCGGCCTCCTCCAGGTAGTGGGTGGCAAACAGAATCGTCCTGCCGCGTGCCGCCTCGCTTCGCATCGTCGTCCAAAAGGAGCGCCTTCCCTCCACGTCCATCGCGACTGTCGGCTCGTCGAGCACGAGCAACTTCGGGTTGCTGACGAGCGCCACCGCGAAGCGCACCCGCTGCGTCTGCCCGCCGGAGAGCTTCTGCGTGCGCTGTCCGGCGATCTCGCTCAGACCTGTCAGCTCGAGCGTCTCCCCCACGTCCAGCGACTCGGGATATAGCGAGGCCACCATCGCGATCAGCTCCCTAACTGAGAGATCGCGAATCAAGGCACCTGTCTGCAGCATCGCACCGATCCAGCCCGAGTCGATCGCCGCGCCCGGAGAGCCGCCAAGCACCGACACCGTGCCTGAATCCGGCTCGGCCAAGCCGAGGATCATGTCGATCGTCGTGGACTTGCCGGCTCCGTTTGGGCCGAGTAGCGCGACCGTCTCGCCGGCCTCGATCGAGACGTCGATACCGCGCACGGCTTCGATCGACCCGTAGCTCTTGCGCAGATTTTGAGCCTCAATCGCCTGCATCTATCGCAGCTTATTGGGTAGCCTTCAGAGTGCGAGAGACAGTCGCCGTCTGAAGTTTGGGCGTCACAGCTTTGCCGAGGCCCGCTCTTGAGCGGGTTTCGCGCTTAACGGTCCTCACCGCCGCTGGCGCGCCGCCTTCAAGCGATCGGTCTTGCCAAGCGAGACCTTGCGCAAGCGCACGGTCTCCGGCGTGACCTCCACGCACTCGTCGTCGCGCACGAACTCCAAAGCCTGGTCGAGCGTGAGCTTGCGATGCGGTTGCAGACGCTCGTACACATCCGAGTTGGAGGAGCGGATGTTGGTCAGGTGCTTCTCCTTGACCGGATTGACGTCGAGATCATCGGCGCGCGAGTTCTCACCGACGATCATCCCCTCGTAGACCTCCTCGCCGGGCCCGACGAACAACGTGCCGCGCTCACCGAGGCTCATCAACGAGTACGTGGCGGTAGTACCGGCCCTGTCGGCGATCAGCACGCCCGTCGTGCGTGTGCGCAGCTCGCCCGCCCAGCGCTCCCAGCGCTCGAACACGTGGTGCATCAGGCCCGTGCCGCGCGTCTCGGTGAGGAACTCGGTACGAAAGCCGATCAAGCCGCGTGCGGGCACGATGTACTCCATTCGCACCCAGCCGGTGCCGTGGTTGGTCATGTGCTCCATGCGTCCCTTGCGCAGGGCGAGCATCTGCGTGACAACGCCGACGTAGTCGTCGGGCACGTCGATCGAGAGCCGCTCGAAGGGCTCGTTGCGGTGGCCGTCGATCTCGCGGATGAGCACGTGCGGCTGACCGACCGTCAGTTCAAAGCCTTCGCGGCGCATCATCTCCACCAGCACCGCCAGCTGCAGCTCGCCACGGCCCTGAACCTCCCACGCTTCGGGCCGGTCGGTGTCGAGCACACGCAGCGATACGTTGCCGACGAGCTCGCGCTCGAGGCGCTCCCGCACCTGCCGCGCGGTCAGCTTCGAGCCCTCCTTGCCGGCCATCGGCGAGGTGTTGATGCCGATAGTGATCGACAGCGACGGCTCATCCACCGTGATGACCGACAGCGGGCGTGGGTCCTGCGGGTCGGCGAGCGTCTCGCCGATCGTGATCTCGGGGATGCCCGCGACGGCGATGATCTCGCCCGGTCCGGCTTCGGGGGCGTCTACGCGATCGAGCGCGTCGGTCACATACAGCTCTGTGATCTGAGCGCGCTCGATCGAGCCGTCAGCGCGACACCACGCGACCTGCTGGCCGCGCTTTATGGAGCCATTGCGCACGCGGCAGATCGCAAGACGCCCCACATACGGCGAGGCATCGAGATTCGTGACGAGCGCCTGCAGGGGATGGTCTGGTTCGTAGGTGGGGGCTGGAATCCGCTCCACGAGCAGGTCGAGCAGCGGCGCCAGCGTGCCCTCGGTGGGGGTAGGTGCTGAGGCGTCGTACTCGAGCGTGGCGATGCCCGCGCGCGCGTTGCAATAGACGATCGGAAACTCGATCTGCTCCTCGTCCGCGTCGAGGTCGAGGAACAGCTCGTACACCTCGTCGATCACCTCGGCCACACGCGCGTCGGGCCGATCCACCTTGTTGACGACGAGGATCACGGGCAAGCGCGACTCCAGCGCCTTGCGCAAGACAAAGCGCGTCTGCGGCAACGGACCCTCGGAGGCATCGACAAGCAGCAGCACCCCGTCGACCATCGTCAGGCCGCGCTCCACCTCACCACCGAAGTCGGCGTGACCCGGGGTGTCGACGATGTTGAGCTTGACGCCCTCGTAGCGCAGCGAGGTGTTCTTGGCGAGGATCGTTATGCCCTTCTCGCGCTCCAGGTCCATCGAGTCCATCACACGGTCGGCCACGTCCTGGCCGGCTCGAAACGCGCCCGATTGCCACAGCATCGCGTCCACGAGCGTGGTCTTGCCGTGGTCCACGTGGGCCACGATCGCGACGTTGCGGATGTCATCTCTGGGAACGAGCACGGGCGGACAGGCTAGCGGCGCGCGGCGAATGCACGCCGGCTCATACTCATCGAGAAGCGCAGGAAAGCCCTCGGGACCCGCTCGGCGCGTGCAACCACGTCCTCCAAAGCCGCGGCGAAACGGCGAATCTCGTCCTCCTCGACGACAAGCGCCGGCAGAGCCTTGACCACGTTCATGCGATGACCAGCCACCTGGCAGAGGATGCGATGCTCGTGAAACAGGGGTCCGACGACGAGCTGGGAGAAGATGCCAGGCTGGGCGCGCTCGGCGGCGTTCCAGATCGAGCGGCGCGCGCCGCTCTCAGGCGGGCCGAACTCGATCGCCCACATCAAGCCGAGGCCGCGTACGTCGGAGACAACCTCGTAGCGCTCGACCAGCGGCGAGGTCAGTTCCAGCAGCAGTGCTCCCAGACGCTTGGCCCGGGCCACCAGGTCCTCGTGGTCGAGCACGCGCAAGGTCGCGAGCGCCGCGGCAGCCGCGAGGTCGTTGCCGCCGAAAGTGGAGCCGTGGCGCACCGCCCGCTCCATGCCGTCGAACACCTTGTCAAAGGCAGAACGTGAGACGAGCACCGCACCGACCGGCACAAGCCCACCTGAGAGCGCCTTGGACAAACAGATCAGATCCGGCTCGAGCGCCCAGTGCTCCAGCGCCAGAAAGCGCCCGGTGCGACCGATGCCCGTCTGCACCTCGTCGCACGTCAGCAGCACGCCCGCGTCGCGGCACAGCCGTTGCGCAGCGGGCAGGTAGCCATCTGGCGGCAGGTTGACGCCCTTGCCCTGCACCGGCTCGACGACAAACGCCGCCACGTCGCCGCGTTCGAGCTCCCGCTCCAGGGCGTCGACATCACCAAACGGGACGGACTCGCAGCCAGGCAACAGCGGCCCGAAACCATCTCGAAACTCGTCATTGCCGTTGAGTGAGAGCGCTCCGAGCGTGAGCCCGTGGAAAGCATGCTCAGCAAACAGCACCCGCGCGCGGCCCGTTGCGGCGCGCGAGATCTTGATTGCGGCCTCGACCGCCTCGGCGCCGCTGTTGGCCGGGACCATCGCCGCGACTGAGCCTGGAGCACGCGCGAGCAGCTGCTCGGCCAGCACCCCGCTCAGCAACGTCACCCCGAGCTGGGGCAGGTTTGCCGTGTGCGCATCCACCGTGTCGCGGACAGCCGCGATCGCCTCGGGATGGTTGCGTCCGATCGCGAACACGCCGTAGCCTGAGAGCAGGTCCAGGTAGCGATTGCCCTGCGCGTCGATCAGGTGGGCGCCCTCGCCTGAGACCCACTGCTTGTCGAACCCGAGCGTACGTACGATCCGGCCGAGCTGCGGATTCAGATACGCATCGTTGAGCGCCATCTCCGCGCCGGCCCGCTCCGTAAGGATCTCGCGGACGGGCGGGAGCGGATCGGCCATACCCGAAGGGTACGCCGAGGCGAATTGGAAGCTGACCCCGCCGATTAGGAGCCGACTCGCGCCCGCGAGCGGCGCGAGTTGCGGTTGCGCGAGGGGCGTCCGGACGGGCGTCCTTGGTTGCTCCGCGGATGCTCGCGCCCGCGCGTGGCGTCGCTCGGGAAGCCACCCAGCTCCAGCTCGCGCTGCAACCCCAGCTCGCCGACCATGCCCGCGAACTCGCGTGCCTGGTCGTGCAACACGAACGTGACGCCGACGCCCGAGGCTCCAGCACGGGCGGTGCGCCCGACGCGGTGTACATAGTCCTCGCGTGTGGCGGGCATGTCGTAGTTGATCACGTGGGTGATGCCCGAGACGTCGATGCCGCGTGCGGCCACGTCGGTGGCGACCAGCGTGTTGACGTGGCCAGACTCGAAGCGGGCAAGCGCCTTCTCGCGCTGAGACTGGGACTTGTCGCCGTGCATCGCAACCGCCGGCACGCTGCTTGCCGCAAGGCGCTTGACGAGACGGTCGGCGCCGCGCTTGGTGCGCACGAACACGAGCGTCAAACCGCGCTCGGGCTCGGACAGCTCGGCGACGAGCCGATCGACCTTGCCCTCGTGGGAGACGGAGACGAAGCGATGCTCGACGTCGCCCTTGCGCTCCTCGGAATGTGCATGCTCGTGCCGCGCTGGATTGCTTGTATACGCAGCGGCAATCTTGCCTACCTCACCTTGCAGCGTGGCGGAGAAAAGCAGCGTCTGACGCTCGCGGGAGCACATCTTCACGATCCGATCGACGACCGGCTTGAAGCCCATGTCGAGCATTCGATCGGCCTCGTCGAGCACCAACAGGCGAACCTGCTTGAGCGATACGTCGCCGCGCTCGATCAAATCGAGCAACCTGCCCGGTGTAGCGACGAGGATGTGTGCGCGCGCGGCGATACGTGCCTGCTTGACGATCCCAGCGCCGCCATAGACGGCGGCGATCGAGAGCGCGCGGGCGTGAGCGATCAGGCGCAGGTCCTCGACGATCTGCAGGGCAAGCTCGCGCGTTGGCGCCAAGACCAGTGCGGAAGGTCGCGGGTCGCTGTCGCGCAAGCGTGAGACGAGCGGCACGCCGAATGCCAGCGTCTTGCCGGAGCCGGTGGGCGACTGTGCGAGCACGTCGCGGCCGGCGAGCACGTCTGGAATCACCATCTTCTGGACGGCGAAGGGCTGCTCGATGCCGCGCTTTGAAAGCTCGCGGGTGACGGCCTCGGACACGCCGAGGTCGGCGAAAGTTTCGGACTTCATGTTGTGATGCTCCTTTTGGCGACCCAATGGCCGCGATGCGGAAGGGAGATTCGTACTGGCCCCATCCGCGCCCTATGAGCACCAACAAAGACAAGAACCTCGCGGATGACAGATGTCGTCCGTGGTGGAACCGTAGCAGTAAACCGCCTGAGCGCCGGGCGGTGGATGCCAGACGCCGCACACGAGCGCAGGCGTACTGGTTGTAAGTCGAGCATCGGGGGTGGCGTATGGCGCCGCCCAGGAGTGCTCAGGCGGCGAAACTCTTGGTGGCGCGCCGCTCTGGCGTTATGCGGACGACGTCCCAGGCCAGGCCCAACGACTCCATGCCGCGAATCACGAGTGCGGAGACGTCGAACTGGCGCCAAGAGAAGCCGTGGAAAGCCGAGGTTGGGAAAGCGTGATGGTTGTTGTGCCATGCCTCGCCCAGCGAGAACGGGGCGAGCCATGCAAGGTTGCGTGAGTGATCCCCGGTCTCATAACTGCGCTTGCCAAAGAAGTGGCAGAGCGAGTTGATCGAATAGGTGACGTGGTGCAGCACCAGCATGCGCACAGCCCCACCCCACAAAAGACCGGTGAGACCGGCCGTCCAGGTTCCGCCGATGGCGTAACCGAGCCAGAAGGCCGCGACCAAACCGCCGATCGCCCACACGAAGAAAGTCTTGTCGACAAATGAGACGACCGGGTCGGCGCACAGGTCCGGGGCGTAGCGTTCGCGATGGCCGCGGGCTGTGTGGATGAACAGCCAGCCGACGTGTGCGTGGGCCAGGCCCTTCAAAGCGCCGCGCAGACCGCTGCCATGATCGACGTGCGGGCTGTGCGGATCGCCCTCGCGGTCGGAGAAGGCGTGATGCTTGCGATGGTCGGCCACCCAGGAGATGACGGGACCCTCGATCGCCGCTGAGCCGAGCACGGCGAAGACGAAGCGAAAGAACGGGGATGTCTTGAACGAGCGGTGGGTAAAGAGACGGTGAAAGCCGACCGTGACACCGAGCGCCGTGGAGATGTACATGATCGCGAACACGACCAAGTCCGAGCCGTGAAGCAGGCCGTCCCACAGTTGCCAGCCGACGAAGCCAAGCGCGAGAATCGGACCGACGGTGATCAGGCCCGTGAGGAAGCGGTCCAGGTTCTCGAAGACGGGGGGCTGAACGTCATCCGCCGTAGGGCCATCGAGCGCGGGACCGTCGAGGGCATGACGTGGAATCGCGGCATCGGCAGAACCCTGCCGGGCGGCCGCGGGGCGCTGGATAGAATCGGTGCTCATCGGTGTGCTCAAGACGGGACGCTAGCACGCCCAGACGACGTGAGAGACACCGCACACTCAGTGAAATACCCCGTGAACACCAAGCTAAACACTGGCTGGAGGGCCAATGCCATTCGCTAACACCGAGCCGCTGCGCCGCGAGCTTGCCACCGCACTGCCCAGGCGTGGCTTCACCGTGCGCTTTTGGGACGGCACAGAACTGCCCGCTACGAGCACCAACGGCGCCGGCTCGACCAATGGAGATATCGACCACGGACCGATCTTCACGGTGCGCTCGCCCAAGGCGGTTGCCTACGTCGTGCGCGCACCTGGGGAGCTGGGGCTCGGCCGGGCCTATGTCGCCGGCGAGCTCGAGGTCGACGACCTCGACCGCGTGATCGGACTGATCGACGACTTCGAGGAGCCCGAGATCGACAGGGCAACGCGCGCACGCCTTGCCGTCGCCGCGCTTAGAGCCTGCGGACTCACGATTCCCCCGCGTGCGCCCAAGGGCGAGCTGCGCTTGAAGGGGCGTAGTCACAGCAAGGAACGCGACGCCAGGGCGGTGCGCCACCACTACGACGTCTCCAACGAGTTCTTTGAACTGTTCCTCGACAAGTCGATGACCTATAGCTGCGCGATCTTCTCGCGTGGGGCTAAAACGCTCGAGGAGGCTCAGTTCGCAAAGCTCGATCTCGTCTGCAAGAAGCTCAAACTCAAAGAGGGCGAGCGCGTGCTCGACGTCGGTTGCGGTTGGGGCGCGTTCGTGATCCACGCCGCGCGCGAGTACGGCGTCAAAGCCGTCGGCATCACGCTCTCTCCCCCACAAGCCGAACTGGCGCGCCGGCGGATCGCCGAAGCCGGGCTGAGCGACAAGGTCGAGGTGCGCGTAGCCGACTACCGCGACCTGCACGGCGAGCGCTACGACGCGATCGCGTCGATCGGCATGGTCGAGCACGTCGGCGAGAGCAACATCGACGTGTACGCGCAGAAACTGCGGAACCTACTCGGACCAGACGGGCGCCTGCTCAACCACGGGATCGCGCATCTATACACCGACGTCGGCTACCACGGCGACTTCACCCAGCGCTACGTTTTCCCCGATGGGGATCCCGTGCAGCTCTCACGCGTGCAGCTGGCGCTCGAGCGGGCCGGGTTCGTTACCGAGCACGTCGAGGAGTTCGGCCAGGACTACTACGACACACTCAGCGAGTGGATCAAGCGCTTGGACGAAAACCTCGTGCGTGCCGAGCAGATCGCCGGTAAGGAGCGCCTGCGTGTTTGGCGTCTGTACTTGCGCTCCGCGCGCAACATCTTCAAGACCGAGTTCGTCTCGATCTACCAGACGCTGGCGCGTCCGCGCCAGGACTGACACTCCAAAAGTGGCATGCCCCCCGCGCGCGCGGGGGCACCCCTCTTTTTGTAGCTGACTCCACTCGGCGTCCAATAGCTCGAGGGGCAAGCCTGGCAATGTTTAGAGGACCCACACACCCACGCCGCGTGCTGGCCGACTGGAGATCCCGCCGTGTGCCCCGAATGGGTGTCGATCTCCAATCGGTACGCAAGCGACCGAGGACGCCGCCAGGTGCCGCCCATCGGCCTACTGGAGTGAGGCCATTACGTGCTTGACGACTGTGTAGTCCTCCAGCGAATACACGCTCAAGTCCTTCCCATAACCAGACTCCTTGAAGCCCCCATGAGGCATCTCGGACACCAGCGGGATGTGGTCGTTGATCCATACACAGCCGAAGCGCAATGCCTTCGAGACGCGCAAAGCCCGTCCCACGTCGCGCGTCCATACCGACGAGGCCAAGCCGTAGCGAGTCGCGTTGGCCCACTCGATCGCCTGTGCCTCGTCGCCGAAGCGCTGCACCGTTATCACCGGGCCGAAGATCTCATCGCGCACCAGCTCGTCGCCCTGCTCAAGGCCCGCTACGACCGTCGGTTCCAGGTAGAAGCCCTCGCGCTCGGGGGCCTGTCCGCCTGTGACGATCTCGCTGTGTCCGGGGCGACGGTCGAGGAAACGCTCGACACGGCCGCGCTGGCGCAAGGAGTTGAGCGGGCCGAGCGTCGTCTCCGGAGCGAGCGTGTCGCCGACCACCAAACCCCGCGCCTGCTCGGCCAGGCCGCCCACGACGTCGTCGTAGACCTTCGGCCCGGCGAGCACGCGCGTGGCCGCGGTGCAGTCTTGACCCGCGTTGTAATAAGCCGTGGCGGCGATTGTCTCCATCGCGCGCTCCATGTCCACGTCGTCAAAGACGATCACCGGAGCCTTGCCGCCGAGCTCCAGGTGCACTCGCTTGAGCGTCTCGGCCGCCGTACGCGCGACGTGCTTGCCCGTGCCGACCGAGCCCGTCAGCGAGATCATGTCTACGTCGGGGTGTTCCAACAAAGCTTGACCGGTCGGCCGGCCAGGGCCCATGACGACGTTGAGCACGCCCATCGGCAGGACGTCGGCGGCCAGTTCGGCAAAGCGGACCGTCGTCACCGGCGTCGTCTCGGCCGGCTTGAGCACGATTGTGTTGCCCGCCGCCAATGCAGGGGCGATCTTCCAGATTGCCATCATCAACGGGTAGTTCCACGGTGTGATCTGACCGATCACACCGATCGCTTCGCGACGTACGAAGGAGGTGTAGCCCTGCATGTACTCGCCGGCGGCCCGGCCCTCCATGCAGCGCGCGGCGCCGGCGAAGAAACGCAGGTTGTCGGCCATCGCCGGCAGCTCGTCGCGCGAGACGGCCACGATCGGCTTGCCCGCGTTGAGCGCCTCCATCCGTGCCAGCTCCTCGCCGTGCTGCTCGAGCATTCCGGCCAGTGCCAGCAACGCTTGCGAGCGTTCAGCCGGCGTGCGCCGCGACCAGTCCGCAAACGCGCGACGGGCGGCCGCCACCGCGCGGTCCACGTCCTCGACCTCCGAGACCGGCGCATTCCACAGCTCCTGCCCGGTGGCGGGGTTGAGCACGGCCATGCGCTCCTCGCCGTCGCCGGCGGCCGGGTCTCCGTCGATCAAGTTGCGAAGCGGTTGTGACTCGCCGGCCATCGCGCTACCTCCTTGGCGTTGGTTCTCGGGCGTTATTGGTTTTGGGGGATTGGAAATCTGTCCATCGATTGGGGACGCTCATCCCCAAGGTCAGCGAGCGTTGCCAATGCGTGTACAACGGCCGGGTGGACGATCTCGCCCGCACGCACGTTCACGCCCGATTGCAATTCCCTGCTGCTCGAGATCGCCTGCTCCACGCCGTCGGCCAACTCGAGCGCATAGGGGAGTGTGGCGTTGGTGAGCGCATAGGTCGAGGTGATCGGCACGGCGCCCGGCATGTTCGTGACGCAGTAGTGGGTGATGCCGTCGACCTCGAAGGTCGGGTCCGAGTGGGTCGTGGGGCGCGAGGTCTCAAAGCAGCCGCCCTGGTCGATCGAGACATCTACAAGCACGGCATTGCGCTTCATCTCCGACAGTTGCGCGCGCGAGATCACGTGCGGGGCGCGATCGCCGTGGACCAGCACGGCGCCGATCACCAAGTCCGCCTGCGCCAGCATCTCCTCGATCGCGAGTGTCGAGGAGTAGACGGTCGAGGCACGGCCCCCGAAGGCGACTTCCAGCTCGCGCAGGCGGTCGATCGAACGGTCGAACACGAACACGTCGGCCTGCATGCCTATGGCTATGAAGGCGGCATTCATGCCGACGACGCCGCCGCCGATCACGAGCACCGTCGCCGCCGCCACGCCGGGCACGCCGCCGAGCAGGATGCCGCGCCCGCCGAGCGGCTTCTCCAGCATGAAGGCACCGGCCTGTGTGGCGATCTTGCCGGCCACCTCGCTCATCGGCGCCAGTAGCGGCAGGTGGCCCTCATCGTCCTCGACGGTCTCATAGGCGATGCAGGTGGCGCCGGAGCGGCGCAGGCCCTCGGCCAGCTCCGGCTCGGCCGCCAGGTGCAGGTAGGTAAAGAGCGTCTGGCCCTCGCGCAGCAGCTCGACCTCGGAGGACTGCGGCTCCTTCACCTTCAAGATCAGCTCGGCATCCGCGAAAACGACCTGCGCGTCGACCACGATCGTGGCCCCCTGCGCCTGAAACTGCTCGTCCGTCAGCGCGCTACCGAGCCCGGCCCCTGATTGAACCAGCACCTCGTGTCCGCGCGCGCACAGCTCACGCACACCGGCCGGGGTGATCGCGACGCGATACTCGTCGGACTTTATCTCTGTGGGGATTCCAACCCTCACAGGGTGTGCCTCCTAGCAGTACGGGAACGAACTTTTATCCCCAAAAAAATTCCACCTGCCAAAATATCGATTTGAGCGGGCGGCTGCGGAGCGGGTCTTCGAGCAAGTATCACCGCGCCAACTCCCGGCCGCGTAGCGCCAGCCAGAACTCGATGCGATCGCGCGCATGTGAGAAGTCGCGCCCGGTCAGCTGCTCCACGCGCTTGATGCGGTAGCGCAGCGTGTGGCGGTGGCAGTAGAGCGCCTGCGCCGCGCGCTCCCAGTGGCCGTTCTGTTCGATGAAGACGTCCAGCGAGCGCAGCAGCTCGTCGCCATAGCCGCCTTCGTCTGACTCGACCGGGCCGAGCACGCTGTGGCAATAGGAGGCGAGCGCGTCGTCGTCCTGCAGCGAGAGCAGCAACTGGAAAGCACCAAGGTCCTTGTAGGAGGCGACTTCTGGGGCGCCACCGTTGGAGAGACGCACGGCTTCGAGCGCGCAGCGCGCCTCGTGGAAGCTGCGCCTGAGGTTGTGCGTCGGCGCTGAGCGCGAGGCGGCGGCGCGCACCTCGCCGAAACGGCCCTGCAGCTCGCCGCGAACGCGTCGCGCAAGCTCGACTGGGTCCTCGGCCTCTCCGCTCGAGTCCACCACCCCGCATAGCAGCCCGTTGCGCAACGCGACCAGGCTGTGCTGACCCGTGCGCTCCAGGATCGCTTCGAGCGTCGAGGCCGCCGTCCCCGGCTCACGCATGGCGAAGGCGAGCACCGCCGCGCTCTCGCCGATCCCAAACGGACGCAGCCGCGCCTGCAGCTCGTCTGGGTAGAGACGACCGGTCAGCGCCTCCGCAAGCACGTCACCGGCCATGTTGCGCTGCAGCAGTTCGTAGCGCTCGTTGAGCAATTGCGCGAACACGCGCTCGGTGATCGCGATGAACGGCAGCTCGTAGGGCACCTCGAACAGCGGAAAGCCGAGCTTGCGCGCCGTGTTGAGCAACGCGGCAGGCAGCTTCTTGTGCACGAAGCCGGTGCCGAAGCCGAGCCCCGCGATCTCGCGCTCGGCCAGGCGCTCGATGAACTCGCGCTGAGGCTTGGCGGCTGACAGCTGCAGTCCGGTCGTGAGCAAGAGCTCTCCCCCGCGCAGCCACGGCGTGGGGTCGAGCAGCTCAGTCGAGTGCACCCAACGAACACTTGTACGGGCATTCTCCCCGCCTGTGGCCAGCGACAGGTCAAGCTCGGCGAGCAGGCTCTCGACGCTCAGCACGGCAGCTCCGTCCTCGACCCACGGACACCCAAGCCCCACTCACGATCGCCTTGCAGATCAGCGCCCACGATCGGTCCACTTACCGTTTGACGATCCGCTCCCACGCCTCGCTGAGCACTGGGCGCAGGATCGCCTCGATCTCCTCGAACTGCTCGCGGTCGGCGATCAGCGGCGGCGAGAGCTGGATGACGGGGTCGCCGCGGTCGTCGGTGCGGCAGATCAGACCACGCTCGAATAGCGCTCCGGAGAGGTAGCCGCGCAGCAGCCGCTCGGACTCCTCGGCGTCGAAGGTGAGCTTGGTGTCCTTGTTCTTGACGAGCTCGATCGCACAGAAGTAACCGGCGCCGCGCACGTCACCCACGATCGGCAGGTCGCGCAGGCCCTCGAGCATTTCGCGGAACTCGCCCTCGCGGGAGAGCACGTGCTCGTTGATGCGCTCGCGCTCGAGGATGTCGAGGTTGGCCATCGCCACGGCGCACGCCATCGGATGGCCGCCGAAGGTGAAGCCGTGGTTAAAGATCGCGTGCCCGTGCAGGAACGGCTCGGCGACACGATCGCTTGAGATCACCGCGCCCATCGGCGCATAAGCCGAGGTCATGCCCTTGGCGCAGGTCATGATGTCCGGCTCAGCGCCGTAGCGCTCGCAGCCGAACCAGTGGCCGAGGCGACCGAAGCCGCAGATCACCTCGTCTGAGATCAGCAGCACGTCGTGGCGGTCGCAGATCTCGCGCACGCGCTGGAAGTAGCCGTCCTGGGGCACGAAACAGCCGCCACCGTTCTGCACCGGCTCGAGGATCACCGCCGCGACCGTGTCGGGGCCCTCGAACAGGATTGCCTCCTCGATCGCCTCAGCCGCCCACAGCGGATCGCGCTCTTCGCTCCAACGGTAGGAGTTTGTGTTGACCACGTGGCAGCCGCCGGGCGTCAACGGTTCGAACGGCTCGCGCAGCGGCGGCAGGCCGGTGACGGTGAGCGCCCCCATCGAGGTGCCGTGATAGGCGAGGTTGCGCGAGACGATCTTGTGCTTGCGCGGCTGCCCATGAGCTGCGTGGTAGGCCTTGGCAAGCTTCCAGGCCGACTCGACCGCCTCTGAGCCGCCGGACACGAAGAACACGCGGTTGAGATCGCCGGGCGCCAGCTCTGCCAGACGTGCGGCTAGTTCGATCGAGCGAGGATGCGCGTAGCTCCAGTTGGTGTAGAAGCCAAGCTGCTTGGCTTGCTCGGCCGCGGCTTCGCCCAACTCGGCGCGACCGTGGCCGACGTTGACGCAATACAAAGCCGAGAGCCCGTCGAGGTAGCGCTTGCCGTGGCTGTCGTAGACGTAGCAGCCCTCGCCACGCTCGATGATCGGCACCTCGCCACCCTCCTCATAGGCGCCCATGCGCGTGAAGTGCATCCACAGGTGACGCTTGGCGAGTGCCTGGAGGTTGGGCGTCTCCGTGAGCCGCTCCGCGGTTCCATCACTCAACCGATCGCCCGCGGCAACGCCCGCCCTCGATCCCAACCTGACCTCGTCGCCCAGGAGAGCTGGCGACGATGAGCTTGAAGGTTCATTCGACATAGACACCCCGCACAACGGTACTCCCCGCACATGTACCTATCAATGCGCTACTCGTTCAACAAGATGTCTACCCGTTGTACGAGATGTACAAAAGCGCTACGACTTATTGGCGGTTGCGCCCCTTGCACATGCGCCGATCCGGTTCTAGCCTGATCCCAGTTGCTTGTAACGATCCTAACTTGACCGTCGCGGGCGACCCGGTACGGGGAGCGGCGACAGAGGGGGTTGCCGCCATGGCCAGCATCGGGTCCGCCACAGATGGGCACCTCAGGGCGTCGGGGGAGGTGGTCGACAAGGGGCTGAAGAAGAACGCGATCGGCTACCTGTCGAACTTGGTGATCGGCGTCGCTTCTACCGCGCCCGCCTATTCGCTGGCGGCGACGCTCGGCTTCATTGTGGCCGTGAGTGGCGTCGGGGTCCATGCGCCCGCGGTCCTGCTCGTGTCATTCATCCCAATGCTGCTGATCGCGGCTGCCTACAAGTACCTCAACCGCGCCGATCCGGACGCCGGCACGACGTTCGCCTGGACCACGCGCGCACTCGGTCCCGGCACCGGCTGGGTCAATGGCTGGGCGATCTTCCTATCCGACGTGTTGGTGATGGCCTCGCTCGCGCAGATCGCCGGCATCTACACCTTCAAGCTGTTCGGCTTCACCGAACTCAGCGAATCGTTGCCGGCGATCATCGTGGCCGCAGTCGTTTGGATCGGGCTGATGACCTGGATCTGCTACCGCGGCATCGAGCTCTCAGCGCGCATCCAGCAGTTTCTGCTCGGCGCCGAGATCGCGATCTTGAGCGTGTTCGCGATCGTTACGTTCATCAAGGTCTACGCCAACCATCCCGCCGGCTCGATCGAGCCCGCCTTCGCTTGGTTCAACCCGTTCGCGCTCAGCTTCAAAGCGCTGATCGACGGCGTGCTGCTGGGGATCTTCATCTACTGGGGCTGGGACTCGGGGGTCGCGGTCAACGAGGAGTCCGAAGACGCCAACGAGGGACCGGGACGCGCGGCGGTGATGTCGACGATCCTGCTCGTCCTGATCTACGTGATCGTCAGCGCCGCCGGCCAAGCCTACGGCGGCACCGGCCTGCTCACCAACCCCGAAAACCAGAGCGACGTCCTGAGTGTGCTCGGCTCGCACGTGTTCGGCTTTCCCTGGGACAAGTTCCTGATCATCGCCGTGCTGACCTCGGCGTCGGCCTCGACGCAGACGACGATCCTGCCGACCGCGCGCACGACGCTGTCGATGGCCCACTGGAAATCGATCCCTGGGGCGTTCGGGAAAATCCACTCGCGCTACTTCACCCCGGGCTTCTCCACGCTGATGATGGGCGGCGTCTCGATCCTGTGGACGCTTGTGATCCTCAACCTCTCAGAAAGCGCGCTTGAAGATTCGATCGTGGCGATCGGCTTCCCGATCTGCTTCTACTACGGCTTCACGGGCATCGCCTGCATCGTCTACTACCGCCACGAACTGACCAGGGGCGCGCGCGACTTCCTGTTGCTCGGCCTGGCCCCGTTGCTCGGCGCGCTGATGCTGTTCGGCGTGGCTATCTACGCGGCCGTGTACTACGGTCATGCCGAAAACGTGTCCTCCAAACCGATCCTCGGCATCACCCTGCCGTTGTGGATGGGGATCGGTGGGATGCTAGTCGGGGTGTTCCTGATGCTCGTCTCGCGGCCGTTCTTCAGGGACTTCTTCTCACGTAAGCTCGAAACGGCAAAGCCGGGGCTGCTGGAGGAGCCCGTGGAGCACGCCCCGGCTCGATTCTAGGAGTGACGTCCAAAGCCGAGTCGTGCACCGGATCGCTACCAGGCCGGCTAGAGACAAGTACGTCCTCGCGCGCAAAGGACCGTTATAAACGGTACAGTTTGCGGACATGTGGAGCAGGTGCCGACCACCCTGCCGCGGCGGGCGACCTCTGATCCCCAAAAGCCGATGACAAGCAGTATCGATACCGCCGATCGGACCGATCGCAGAAGCACCCAGCGCGAACGGCTGATCATGGGCATGATCACCGCTTGCAGCCGCCACGGCTATGAGGGCGCGAATGTCTCCCGGACGATCGCGTTCGCTGGAGTTTCGCGTCCCACCTTCTACGAGTACTTCGCCGACAAGCACGATTGCTTCCTCGCCACGCACGGCGAGCTGGCACGACTGCTGATCTTGGAAGTAGAGCGCGCGGTCAGCGCCGTCGGACCCGATCAGGCCGTCCAAGCCGCGATCCGCAGGTTCGTAGAGCTCTGCCAGGCATATCCGGACCGCGCCGACCTCTTGACCAACGAGACGATGGCAGGCGGCCGAGCGGCGCTGCACGCACACGATCGCATGATGGAGCAGATGGCCGAAGTCGTCGAACGAGCACGGGCCAAGGCGTCGGCGCAAACGCTCACTCCGGACCTGCCGATTCAAATGGTCTTCGGTGCTGGACGTTGGCTGCTGTCGCCGGCCCTGCGCCGCGGCGAGTACAACCTGAGCGCACTGGCCGACGACCTCGCAAGCTGGGTTGACAGTTATATGGCGCCGAGCGCCGAGCACCGTTGGAGCACCCTGGCTCCTGGGCCCCCTCTGCCACCCTCGCCGCACGTATCCGATGTGTCGCTGCTTCCACCGCCCCCGATTCCGCCTGGCAGGCCAAGGCTCTCCAGAGCGGAGGTCGCTCGCAGGCAGCGCGAGCGGATCCTGTACGCCACCGCGACGGTGGCTGCCGCCAAGGGCTACGGTGCCAGCACGATCGCCGACATCACCGCCAGTGCCGGCGTGGACCGACGCGTGTTCTACAAGCACTTCCGCGACAAGCAGCAGGCGTTTCTGGCGGTCCACGAGCTCGCCATCCATCAGGTTATGGCCATCGCCGCAAGCGCCTTCTTCAGCGCGACAGCGTGGCCGGATCGAGTTTGGGAGGCAGTCCGGGCAACCACCCAGTTCGAGGCCGCCAATCCGGTCATCACCCACATCGGCCACGTCGAGTCACACGCGGTCGGTGCCCCCGCGATCCAGCGCATCGACGACAGCCGCGCCGCCTTCACGATCTTCCTACAAGAAGGCAGCCAGCTGACAAGCACACCTCATTCGCGTATCGCGATGGAGGCGGTCGCTGGTGCGATCTTCGAGATCGGCTACCACCAGGTCCGTCACGACCAGAGCAACCAGCTCTCTCGGCTTGCCCCGCTCGCCGCCTACCTGGTGCTCGCGCCCTTCATGGGGCCCGCGGCGGCCAATCGATTCATAGACGAGAAGCTGGACGAGGCCGCCGTCGCGCTCCTCAGACACGGAACCGTCAGTTCGAGTGCGGGTCCCCAGGCAGACCTCTGATCACACCTAAACGTCAACCCACCTCAACGCTCGCCCGCACCGTGACGCCACAACCACACGTACCAGACGACGACCGCGATCAGCACCCCCAAAGGGAGTGCAAGCGTGAGGATCGAGCCGCCTGCGAAGGAGGCCAGGACCGGTGTCACTGTCGAGTGCATTTTACGTCTCCTCCTTGCTAGTGGCCGCTGACGAGACCGGGAGCGATTGCTCTCGCCGACGTGAGCTCCGGCTCGGACATGGGCATGGGCGCCGGCGTCAGCCATCGGTGTACGTACACGAACAGCACGATCACGAACGTGACTGAGCCCGGCACCCACATGATGCCCGCCGCGATCTGCTGGTCTGAGAGCGCAGAGATGCCGCCCGGCCTCGATGCCTGCTGGGCATAGGCCGCATAGAGCGGGTGTGGCGCGAGCGCCAGCACGACCGCCAGCAGCCACATCACGACCATCGCGCCAATCAAGTAGACAACACGCTGCAGTTCGGAGAGGGCGGCGTGCAGCGGTGGCGAGTCGATCACCTGCTTCCAGAACATCAACGCCGTCAGGAAGAACAGTGTGTGCTCGAGCGCATGCAGCGCCTCAGAGCGCAGCGTTGCGTCGAACATCACCGGCACGTGCCAGCCAAGCACCACGCCGCAGAACAGCACGAAACTCGGCAGCGGTCGACCGACCGCAGCGCTGAGGCGCCGCAGCCACGTCAATCGCCCGGAGGCGAGGTCGTGTCCGAGCGACTGGCGCGCCGGCAGCGGCAGCGATCGCCATAGGCGTACCCAGGGGCGCGCCAACACGATCAAAGGTGGCGCCACGACGAGCAGCAGGATGTGCTGGACCATGTGCACCCAGAAGAGCTGAGCACTGATGCGCTCGATCGGGGAGGCCAGCGCGATCGCGAGCACCGCAAGGCCCGCGTAGAAATAGGCATGACGCAGGCGACGCTGAGTTGCGGTGCGCGCTGAGGCGTGGGTGCGCCTGTTGCCAAACCAGTAGAGAATCGCCAGGTCGATCACGAGCACCAGCGGCGGGTCGAACGACCAGTCCCAGAAGCCTGGCGTCGTCGAGCTCGCCGCGTGCGCTACAGCTACACCAGGTACAAGCAGATCCATGTCACCACGCCGATACCGGCCAGGTAGGACCAGAAGAACACGGCCGCGTCCAGGCTGGGGGCGATCAGCCGGTCGGCCTCGGCGATGTCCCCGTGATGAGCGGAAGCCGGTTCGCGCCGGGCGCGCAACTCGGTGGCAACCTGCGTCTCGATCCAGTACATGGTCGTGAGCACCGCAAGCGCATATAGGCCCGTCCACGCGCAGAACACACTTGCATAACCTCCGTTCGTCGGCCCGAAGTGCTGGACGGTGTACTGGATGCACTGTGCCGCTACCGCTGCCAAGCCAAGTGCAAGCGAACACCCGGCAGCCACCATCCAAGCACCAGACTGCCGCTTCATCTGACGCCCCGCGAGAATCGCAAACAACCCGCTCAGCACCACGCACACCACGACAACTGCCCCAAGTGCTTGATCCGGTTTCACATTGGCCGGCTGCCACATGTGATTCTCGTCAAGCGAGCGCAGGTAGAAGAAGGCGAAGATGAATGCCAAGAAGAAGAACGTGGAGGCACCGGCGAGTAGGCGGCCGGCGACGTACATCGAGCGCGCGCCGATGTCTGGCGGCTCGGGCGGGATCGCCACATCCTTGTCGACCCCGGCAACGCCTGGGTTGAGGGGAATTCCGGCGCCGGCGCTCTCCATCTTCAGCCTCCCGCCCTGTCGATCTGAGCCATCGTTGGGTTCATCTCAGCCTCCCGCCGGCAGCGGCTCGGCGCCGCCGCGGCCGATCGGTGCAGTGCCATATTCGTATGGGTCTTTGTCGATCACGGGGATCGTCTCGAAGTTGTTGACAGGTACCGGCGTCGGAACCTGCCACTCCAGCCCCTTCGATCTCCACGGGTTCGACTCGGCCGGCTTGCGCACGATGATCAGCGAGTAGATCACGTTGAACAGGAACACGAGCATCGCGAGGCCGATCACGAACGCGGAGATCGACACCCAGTCGTTCAGCCCTTGCAGGCTCGGAGCGTACGTGGACACGCGCCGGGGCATCCCCTTCATACCCAGGACGAACAGCGGCATGAAAGTCGAGTTGAACGAGATGAAGAGCGCCCAGAAGTGAATCTTCGAGAGACGCTCGTTGAGTTGCAGCCCGAACATCTTCGGCACCCAGTAGTAGATCGCCGCAAAGAAGGTGAAGATCAGGCCGCCCATGATCGTGTAGTGGAAATGGGCCATCACGAAGAAGCTGCCGTGTGTGTCAGTGTCGCTTGGCGTGTCCGACAGGAACACGCCCGAGAGTCCTCCGATCAGGAAGTTGAAGGTCCAGCCCAGGCAGAACAGCATCGGCACGCTGAAGCTGGTTCGCGCCTTCCACAGCGTGCCCATCACGCATAGGAAGATGAAGCCCGTGGGTATCGAGATAATCTCCGTGGAAAGCATGTAGAACGGACGCAGATCCGCGTTGATACCGCTCACGAACAGGTGATGCTGCCACACAAAGAAGCTCAGCAACGTCACACCGAGCATCCCTGCGATCGCGAGGCGATAGCCCCACAACGGCTTACGCGTGAACACCGGCAACAACTCGAGCACGATGCCAAAGCCCGGCAGCGCCAGCACATAGACCTCCGGATGACCAAAGAACCAGAACAGGTTCTCGAACAGGTAGGGAGAACCACCGGCGGCAACGGTGAAGAAGGAGGTGTTGATCGTACGATCGAACGCCGCCATCAAGAGCGTTCCGATCAGTGTCGGCGCTGCCAGCACCATCAGGATCGCCGTGGCAAACACCGACCAAACGAAAATCGGCAGACGCGACCAGGTCATTCCCGGCGCGCGGTGAGCAACGATCGTGGCGATCATGTTCAGGCCGAGCAGCGCCATCGATATGCCCACCAGCGCAAAGAAGCAGATGTAGGAGTCCATTCCCATCACTGCCTGTTCGTTGAGCGGCTCATAGCCGGTCCAACCAGTGGGAAAGCCGCCGAAGAAGATCGTCGAGGTGAGGATGAATCCGGCCGCCATCAGCAGCCAGAAGGTGAGCGCCTCGATCCGCGGGAAAGCCATCCGCCGAGCACCGATCATGATCGGCACGAAATAGTTGCCAAACGGGCCGAGGATGCCCGAGGTCATCATTCCCATCATCATCGTCCCGTGCATCCCCACCAGCGAGAGATACTGATTGGGGCCGATCGCCTCCGGGGTCGGGTTGAGCAGCTCGACGCGGATCAGCATCGCGTTGAGCCCGGCGATGAAGAAGAACAGGCCGATCCCGACGAGGTACTGGATGCCGACCACCTTGTGGTCTGTGCACAGACCGAAGTAGCGTCCGATGCCCTCGTGCTCCTTCTCCCTGAGGGATGCCGGGCGACCGAGAAAGCGCGAGACCGGGTAGTTGGCAAAACCAAGCCCGATCAAAAAGCCGATCACGCCGAAGAAGTAGCCGAGCAACAGCGCGACATCGTTTTCGTCCGTAGCCGCCTGGAATTCGAAGCTCGCGCCTTTGATCTGATGGCCTACGAACCAGCCGAGGTAGTAGCCGGCGACGCCGAGAATTACAGCCGTGAGCAGGTTGAAGCCAAGCAACCGACGCCACAGCGGCCGGCGGCTCGGCAGCGGCGAGAATTGGGCCTCGGCGGTAGCGCTCATTCGCTCCTCCTCTTATCTTCTGAACAGCCTGTCGCCGCGAAGCGGCGACAGGCTTCGAAACCCGGGCTCATTCGCCCCTCCTCAAAGGTTCGGGGATGTATTTGGTGGAGTACTTGGGCAGATATTTCTGCACCGGCGCGAACTGCCGCTGCTGTTCTTTGATCCACACCTTGAACGCCGCCGGTGTGACCACCCGGCCCGTGTCGGACATGTAGCCGTGCCAGATGCCGCACAGCTCGGCGCAGCGCACGCTGAAGTTCTCGAGCTTGGTCGGCCTGACGAACACGATGTTGTCCGTGTTGGGGTTCGCGTCGGCCTTGACCCCGAGCTGGTAGGCCCAGAAGGAGTGGATAACGTCGAGCGAGGTCACGTGCAGTTCGATCATCTGGTTGTCGGGCAGCACCAGATGCGGCGTCTCGACTCCGCCATAGGTGGGGTAGCGGTAGGTAAACATCCACTCCTGCGCGATCACCTGCACCGGCAGCTTGGGCCCGCTAGGGACCGAGACCGGGTTCGGGCCGGCGCCCGCGCCCGCCCCGTCTTCGAGCAGGCGCACGGTGCCGTAAGCGGCAAGTGCCAACACAAGCGTCGAGGTGATCACGATCCACGTCGTCTGCACGCGTGCATCGCCATGAATCGCCGGACCTTCCAGGACCGCGCCCTTTGCCTGGCGGAAGTTGACGATCGCGTAGATCAAGTAGGTGACCACCAGCAGCAACACCGGTGTGGCCATGCCGATCAGCACCGTGTTGTCCGTGACGTGACCTGAAGCCTGTTCTGAGCCGTTGCCTGGCGGCATGATCGGGCCGAGCAGCAGCACCACCAGTGGCGTGGCGATCAGCGAGGAGACGATCCAGATGAGCCCAAAGCGCAGCGCGTGATTGGTCTCGCCACGCCGGGGGTCTGCCTCGGGACGGGGCTCGCTCGCCATCGCTATACGGCGTCCGGGATTTCGTTGGCCGGTTTCATCTACACCACGTCCACGAAGCCGTCCATGTAGCCGAGCGTCTGCATCGGCCCGCCGTTGCCGAAGATGTAACCCGCCGCGCAGGGGACGAAGCATTGCCAGCGATAGCGGCCCTTCTTGCCCGTGCGGAAGGCGAAAGTGATCGTGTGATGCGCGTCGGCGGTCGAGCACGGAGCGAATTCGCACTGGTTCTTGGCTTCTTCGGAGACGCCGGGGAACGGCACGAACACTCCGAGCTGGGGCACGGCAAATGTGTGTGAGGCTTCTTCGGGGTTGATGCCCCTCATGACCTTGCCGTCGATCGTCTCTGTACCGCCGATCGTGCCCTGGACCTGTGAGAGGAACGGGTTGCGCAGACCGGAGTCGCCGTCGTACTGGTAGACGGTGACGTGCACGAGCGAGTTGGCCGGCACCTGGAAGATCGTCGAGTGCACCCACTTGCCGTGGTCGAGCACTAGATAGGAGACCCAATCGGGGTGGCTTGGGCTGTACTTGGGACCGATCGCCGCGACAGTTTGGAGGGTGAGATTGCTGCCGCTGACGCCCGCCACCCTGCGCGTGCTCATCGCGGCCACCGGCTGCGGCAGGTTCGTCGCCCAGGTCGCCACATACAAACCGATCAGGACGGCGACAATCACCACGCCGACACCGATCCCGATCAGCTTCTTGGCAAGGACGCTCACCCGACTCCCTTTAGGCTGACTTTAGCTCAGAGAGTTTTGCCCGTTTGCGACTGCTCTCAAACCGCCCCGGAGAGCGGCACCTCCACCTGCCCGTGCGGGGAACCCAGCTCCGCCAACCGCTCCAAGAACGGCGCGGGCGGGAAGGCCTCGGGACCGAGCACGCCCTTGCCCTTCCACAACCCCTCGTCGAGCAGCTCGAGCGCCACGACCGGGTTGACCGCCGTCTGCCAGACAACCGCCTGGGAGCCGTATTCGCGCATCGTGTGCTCGTTGTCGACGACGTGGTACAGGTAGGTCGAGCGTGGCGTGCCGTCCGTGCCGATGCCGGTGACCCAGGTACCCGCGCAAGTGCGCCCCGTCATCCGCTCCCCGAGCGTCGCCGGGTCTGGCAACGTGGCCGCTACCACGTCGCGCGGGGCCACCTCCGTGCCGCGCACCGAGACCGGCTCGGTGGAGTCCAGACCCAGCTTGTGCAGCGTGCGCAGCACGTCGATGAACTCCTGGCCGAGGCCGTACTTGAACGTGACCCGCTCGCACTGCACCCAGCGCGGGATCAGCACCACCTCCTCGTGCTCGACGTTCACGCACTCCACGCGCCCGATCCCCTCGGGGAAGTCGAACACCTCAGGCTCTGAGAAAGGGGGGGTCGTGTAGAAGCCGCGCTGGCGCTCCCAGATGAGCGGCGGGTTCAGACACTCCTCGATCGTCGTCCAGATCGAGAACGTCGGCGCGAAGTCATAGCCCTCGACCACCAGGTCCGCACCGTCGCGCACGCCCACTTCCTCGACGCTCGAGAACAGCTCCTCCGCCGCGTAGCGGGCGAACACGTCGGAGAGGCCCGGCTCCACGCCGATCCCCACCAGCGCAAGCAAGCCGGCCTGCTCCCACTGCTCGTTGCGGGCCAGCTGCACATCGCCGAGCATCACACCCGGCAACTCGTGCGGGCGCTGGGGGTGCGGATGGGACAGCGTCATCGCCATGTCCAAATATGTCGTGCGCGCCTGGAAGGCGGCGTCGAAGATCGGCTCGTTGAAGCGCGGGTCGCAGGCGTTGAGCACCGCATCCGGGCGCAGCCGCTCGATCAGCTTCACGAGCGCCTCGCGATCGGAGGCGTCCACGCGCTCGGCTGAGAAGCGGTCGGCTTCGCCGAGCTTGGCGACCGCGTCGTGGGCACGGGTCGCGGACACGTCGGCAAGCGATACCCGCTCGAAGGCTGGACGATGCTGGGCGATCGACGCGAAGGCCGCCCCCACACCGCCGGCTCCCACAACGAGCACGCGCATCGTCTCAGTGTGACGCAAGACGAAGGCTTTGAACAGATCCCATATGCACATAGCCCACCGCCCCACCCTTACAAACCGTCCATCTCGCCGGCAGCTGCTCGGGCTGCCGTGGACAATCGGCTCAACCGGCCAGCGTGGGCGGCTCACCTATGCTGCCCGCCGGCAGCGGCTCAGGCCGCCATCGAGAATCGGCTCAACCCCGCCATAGCGCGGGCGGCTCACGTATGCTGCCCCGATCCGAGCCGCACAGATACAGACGGCGCGAGCATGAGCGTGCCAAGCCTGCCGCGCACTACGCCAGAGCATTCACACACGAGCAGCGCTCCCACAATCCCCGGGGAGGCGAGCCTGCCTCGTGCATCCCGCTGGGCGCCCTCCCCCAGCATCACGCGCCGCGAGCTTTTGTGCGTGATCCTCGGCGGGATCGCACTCGCGATCCTGACCACCTGGCCGCTGGTGCCGCACATGTCCAGCCACATCGCCCCCGACCTCGGCGACCCCGTGCGCACCGCCTGGGAGATCGCCTGGGTGGGACACGCGATGCTGCACGACCCGCTGCACCTGTTCGACTCCAACGCCTTCTATCCCCATCCGCTGAGCCTCGCCTTCTCGGATTCGCTGCTCGGCTACGGACCTGCTGGCTTCTTCGGCTCGGGCACGGTCGCGGCGCTCGTCCGCTACAACCTGCTCTTCCTGTGGGCCTGGTCGCTGTGCTTCGTGGGCGCTTGGCTGCTCGCGCGCGAGCTCGGCGTGAGGCGCATCGGCGCGACGGTCGCCGGGGCCGCGTTCGCCTACGCTCCCTACCGCGTGACCGAGGCCGGTCACCTGCACGTGATCTCCAGCGGCGGCATTCCACTGGCGCTGTTTCTGCTGTTGCGCGGCTACCGGCGCTCCTCGCGTGGGCTGTTGCTGGCGGGCTGGCTCGTCTCGGCCTGGCAGATCAGCCTCGGCTTCACGCTGGGTCTGCAGTTTGCCTACCTATTGGTCGTACTTGCGCTGATCGCCGCCGTGTGGTGGTGGCGGGACCGGCCCAAGCCCAGGCGCGGTTCTCGTCCAGGCCTGCTCGCGAGCGTGCGCGGCCTGCCGCGTCAGCTGGTCGTCGTGACCTGTGTCGGCCTGGCGCTCGTCGGCATCGTGACCGTCTACCAGGCGCGGCCCTACCTGAAGGTGGCGGCCGACTACCCGACAGCCAAGCGCACTCTGGCCGAAGTCGAGAACTACTCCTCGGGTCCCTGGGCGCTGCTGTCCGCCTCATCGGAGAATCGCGTTTGGGGCTCGATTACCGCCGGCGCCAGGGCGCACGTGCACTCCAAGAACGAGGACGTGTTCTTCGGTGGTGGGCTGATCCTTGTGCTTGCGTTGATCGGGCTTGCCTCATCGATCTACACGCGCCGCTTTCGCATCGGGCTCGCCTGCGGAGTGGTCGTTTGCTGCGTGCTTGCCTTCGGCATGGGGCTCACCGGCGCCGGCTACCCCTACCGCCTGCTCTACGACTACGCCCCCGGCTGGGATGGGGTGCGCGTGCCCGGGCGCGTGTTCACGCTGGCGACGCTCTTTTTGGCACTGCTTGCCGGGGCCGGCGCTTGGCAGTTGACCGAGATCGCACGTCGCTGGGCTGGCGGCTGGGGGCCGAAGGCCGGAGGGGTCATCGTCGGCGCCGTCGGCGCGCTGCTGTTCGTCGGCGTGGTCGGCGAAGGCGCCGGGCACCTCGGCCACCCGGTCGTGCCCCAACCCGCCAAGGCTGAGATCGGACTGCCTGGGCCGGTGATGGACCTGCCCACCGACGGCGCCGACGACCGTGTTTGGCAGTACTTCTCCACCGACGGCTTCTACAAGATTCCCATCGGCAACAGCACGTTCGACATGCCCGAGGTCGACGACCTGCGCGGCGGCATGGGCGGCTTCCCCGACAAGGCAAGCGTCGAGAAGCTGCGCTGGTACGGGATCAAGACCGTCGTACTGCATTTGACGCGGGCGAAACTGCCTGGCCTGCAAGCGCCAGAGATCCCTGAGCCGCCCGACCCAGTCGCAGCCGCGGCCAAGCCAGTCACAGGGCTCGGCGTTACTCGCCAACGCGTGGGCAACGTCGTGATCTACGAGATCGGGCCCGGTCCGAAGGCTCTACACGGAAGCGACTAGATCTCCATGACACCGATGAGCACAGTCAGCGTTCAGCCGCCCGGCGGCGGCGGACGGCCGGGTAGGCCTCGCGCCGGTCGCGGCCTGCTCACCAAGAAGCGACTCGCGCTCGCGGCGATCCTGCTCGTGGGGCTCTCCTACGCGACCATGATCCAGAGCTTCTCCTGGAATCAGACTTCCCACTACGACCTGATTCGCTCGCTCGACCAGGACAAGACGACGATCGACCAGTACCAGACGAACACAGGCGACAAGGCCGAATACAAGGGTCACTGGTATTCGGCGCGCGCACCCGGGCTGGCGCTCTACTCGCTGCCGTTCTACGACGCGCTGAAGTGGGTGGGCGCGGAATCGTGGACCGACAGGCACGTCGCGCCACCCAATCATCCAGGCGACGAGATGATTTATCTGATCGGGCTGTGGGCCAACGTGCTTCCGGGCCTACTACTGCTGCTGCTCGTCGGGCATCTGGCCGAGCGCCTGCAGCCCGGCTACGGCGCTGCGACCGCGGTGATCCTTGGGCTCGGCACGCTCACGCTACCCCTCTCCACGTTGATCTTCAGTCACGTGTTTACGGCCTTTCTGACCTTTGCCGCGTTTGTGCTCCTGTGGCACGAGCGCGAGGGACCACCAAATCCCTGGTACCTGTGGGTGGCCGGGTTGGCGCTCGGCTATGGCGGCGCCTCCGAGTACCCCATCTTCTTCGCCGCGCTGGTGCTCGGCATATACATGATCTCGCGCCGTGACTCGTTCACACCGCTGGGCGTATTCAAGCGTGCTGGGGCTTTTGTCTTCGGCGGGCTGATCGGGATCGTGCCGCTGCTGCTCTACAACCACTACGCGTTTCACTCCTGGACGCACTTGGCCTACCAGAACATCGAACGCCAGAAACAGGGCTTCTTTGGGATCAGTCTGCCGAGCCTGAAGGTGCTGGCGACACTGTTGCTCGACTCGCGCGGGCTGCTGACGATCTCGCCTGTGCTGGCGATGGGGGCGGTTGGCACATGGCTGCTGTACAAGCGCGGGCGCCATGCCGAGGCGCTCACAATCACAGGCGTGTGTGTTTGCTACCTGGGCTACAACTCCGGCTACTACTTGCCGTTCGGCGGCGGCTTCATGGGGCCACGCTTTTTGATGACGATGATCCCGTTCTTGGCACTGCCGATCGGTATCGCTCTGAAGCGCTATCCGGGGCCCACGATTGCGCTCGCCGGAGTGTCCTTGACAACGACGATCCTCGCCACCATCACCCATCCGTTGATCGGCTATGAGAACGAGACAGTCACCTGGATGCGCTATGTGCGCCAGGGTCTGTTCCAGCCGACGATCGCGAGCGCCTACGGTCTCGGCCGCGGCTGGGACGGGATATGGCCGTTCCTTTTGGCTGCCGGCGGCGCGATCGTGCTTGCAACGCTTGCGACAGTACGCACTCGCATCTCACGCGCATCGCTGAGCGCCGGTGTTATCGCGCTCGCCGGCTGGTGTCTGTTTGCGCTGCTCGGACCGACCTTGCTCGGCATCGACCATCAAGGGCTGCTCGAGATCGTCAAAGCGGGCGACAAGACCGCGCTGAACCTGACTCTCCACAATGGCAGCCGCTATCCCCTGCGCGCCCTCGCGCCGGTCGCGGCCGGCGCTGGGTTGTTCGCGCTCATATGCGCGCGGATCGTGGCGGGCGGACCGGTCAAGCGCCGCTCCCGCCCAGCCACACGTCGCCCTGCTCACACGCCTGCAGGCTGACGCCAACCTTCCGCCCTGCCGGCGGCCTCCGGCACTACGTCAGTTTTTCGCGACTTTGACGTTGCATTTGGCCGCGTGCAGCTGCTTGCAGACGACCACATAGCCTGGGCGCGGTTCGTACTTGGCGTTCATCAGACCAGCGTCGAAGCGCGTCGAGGTGTAGCCGCCGGTCCAGTCGTAGATGTACAGGCGCTTGATGCGCGAGGAGGAAGCCGCGATCTTGAACATGTAGGAAAGCGCCTTGGCGGCCCGGGTCAGGCCCGAGCCTTTCTTGTTGGGGAAGTCGCTGCCGAACTGCACGATGCCCCCCGTCTCTGTCAGCCACACCTGGCCCGGAACGGCCGCCAGGATCGCTTTCGTGCGGGTGCTCTGCAGACGGTTTGTGTCGGAGTAGTTGTGCAGGCCCCAGACGCTTGGCATCACCGTTTTCAAGCGCGCGATGTCGTGCTTGAACTGAGCAATGTATTGCAGCGTGGGCGTGACCACGGGCGCGTCGAGCACATCGAGGCCAACGATTGTGCAGCCCTTGCACACAATCTCCATCGCCTTGTAGTACTGGGCTGATTGCATTGCGGAGGGCGAGACGAGCGCGATGTGCCGTTTGCCTTTGACGACTTCGACGATCGTGCCGCGGTTGGCCTCGTTCCACGGCTGGTATTGGCGGACGTGCGGGAACAGCTTGATGAACTTCTGGACGTCGCGCTGGTAGACGGCGACGCTTGGCATTTTCGTCGGGGTGTACTCGGAGTGATAGAAGGCCACGAGCACCTGCTGGTGGTTGGCTTCGGCAGCGGTGATCCATGCCCTGGCCAGCTGCAGCGAATACGGCCGCACGGCCGCGTCATATGGCGCGATGTAGCGCGCGATTTTCGTGTGCAGCTGCGTCCACAAAGGGTTCGTGAACATCTCCGTCTGCTGGTCGCCGATACCGGTTAGATACGAAGAGGCAGCTTTGGCGCTCGGCTTGGTGGCGCTCGCGGCGAAGCTCGAGGAGCCGGCGAGGATGCTTGTGCAGGCGAACAGCAGGGCGCCACTGGAAAGCAGCGCGAGCAGCAGTGTGCGTGGGCGGATGTGTATGGGCATGGTCATTGCAACAGCCTATGTGTCGAGACGTTGCGCTGCGCAAGCAATCTTTCGCGATTCTTAGCTTAGGCCCTGCTCCACATCTTCAAGATGTCCCGCGCGTGCGGAGAGAGGACCCATTTTTTGGGAACCCAACAACACCCCCATGTTGAGAACCCCCGCTTTGGAGACCCAACAACACCCCCCTTGTTGAAGAACCCCCGTTTGGAGACCCAGCCACCTCCATCAATCCAAAGGCCCCTCCTCACCTCCCCGCTCGCCCGCTTGGCCCCCGGCGCCCTCGCGCAGCGTGGGGTCGGCCACGATGCGCACATCGATCCCCGGTAGTCCCTCCAGCAAGCGCAGCAAAAGCGGCTCGGACAAACGCTTGAAGCCCCGGCGCGGCGCCGGCGCGCCCATCAGCACGTAGGTGCTGCTTAGTCGCTTGGCCGTCTCGATCGCCAGCGCGGCCACGTCTTCGCCCTCTTCAACCAGCAGGCGAGCGCCCAGCATCGAGCTGAGCCGCCGCAGCGCCTCCAACTGCTCGCGGTCCTCCGCACTTGGGGCTCTACCCGGAGGGCGCACGACGAGCACGTCCAGGTGCGCGCCCAATCGTTCGGCGGAGCGCGCGGCGCGGCGCACGATCCGCTGTGAATGGGGGGCGAGCGCGACCAGCGCCAGCAGCCGCTCGGCGATTGCCTGCGTGCCCGCGCCCGCTTGCGAGGCAGCCGGTGCGATGCCGTCTTCGCGACGCATGACGATCGGTGCGGGTGCGAGGCGCTTGATCTCGACGCCCTCCGCCACATGGCGCAAAGCCGTCTCGCGCAGCGCCGAGAGGTTCTCGATCTTGAAGAAGTTGTTCAACGCTGCCGGAACGCGCTCGCGCGGGTAGACCTTGCCAGCGCGCAGGCGCTCGATCAACGCCTCTGGGGTCAGGTCGATCAACACCACCTCGTCGGCCGCGGCCAGGACTTCGTCGGGGATCGTCTCGCGCACGCGCGTTCCCGTCAGCTGGATCACCTGGTCGTTGAGGCTCTCCAGATGTTGCACGTTGACGGTCGAATACACATCGATGCCCGCTGCGAGCACGTCTCGGACGTCTTCGTAGCGCTTCTCGTGCTCGGTGCCCGGGGCATTTGTGTGGGCCAGCTCGTCGATCAAGCACAGCTCCGGTTTGCGTGCCAGTACCGCCGGCAGGTCCATCTCAGCAAGTGGCGTGCCGCGGTAATCGACCATCCGCGGCGGGATCTCCTCCAGGCCCTCGGCCTGCGCAGTCGTCTCCTCGCGCCCGTGCGGCTCCAGGTAGCCGATCGCCACGTCGCGTCCGCTGTCGGACTCCGAGCGGCCCTCCTGCAGCATGCGGTAGGTCTTGCCGACCCCAGCCGCCATGCCGATAAAGACCTTTAGGCGGCCGCGCCGCGACTCTGTGGGGGCATCAGGTGGCACGGGAGCATTCTCTCCCACCGACACCCGGAAGGCGCATACCCTCAACCCAACCTTCGGGGCTCCCGCATAGGAGCCCCGGCCCGTCAGGCTCCGAGCAGGTTGTGCACGATCAGGTCGATCAGCTTGATGCCGATGAACGGGGCGATGATGCCGCCCAGGCCGTAGATCCACAGGTTGCGCCTCAGCAGCGCGCTGGCGCCGATCGGGCGGTAACGCACACCGCGCAGCGACAACGGGATCAACAGCGGGATCACGATCGCGTTGAAGATGATCGCCGAGACGATCGCCGACTGGGGGGTGCCCAGGTTCATGATGTTCAAGACGTGCAGAGGACCCTTGCCTCCGGCACTTGTGGCATACGTCGTGACGAAGATCGCCGGCAGGATCGCGAAGTACTTGGCCACGTCGTTGGCGATCGAGAACGTCGTCAAGGCGCCGCGCGTGATCAACAGCTGCTTGCCGACCTCGACGATCTCGATCAGCTTCGTCGGGTTGGAGTCGAGATCGACCATGTTGCCGGCCTCGCGAGCTGCCTGGGTCCCCGTGTTCATCGCCACGCCCACATCTGCCTGGGCCAGAGCCGGCGCGTCGTTGGTGCCGTCTCCGGTCATCGCCACCAGCCTGCCGTCCTCCTGGTGCTCGCGGATCAGTGCCAGCTTGGCCTCCGGCGTGGCTTCGGCCAGGAAGTCGTCGACACCCGACTCCTCCGCGATCTTTGCCGCCGTCAAGCGGTTGTCGCCGGTGACCATCACCGTGCGGATGCCCATCGCTCGCAGCTGGTCGAAGCGCTCCTTCATGCCCTGCTTGATCGTGTCCTTGAGGTAGACGACGCCGAGAATCTGGTTATCGCGCGCCACCGCCAGCGGCGTGCCGCCCTCGCGGCCGATGCGATCGAGTTGCTCGCGCAGCTCTGGCGGGGCCTGGCCGCCCTCTTCCTCGACGAACTGGACGATCGAGTCGCCTGCGCCCTTGCGCAGGCGACGACCGTCGATGTCGACGCCGCTCATCCTCGTCTGCGCGGTGAAAGGCACGAACTCCGCATTCAGCGTGTTCATGTCGTGCTCGCGAATGCCGTATGTCTTGGCCAGCACGACGATCGAGCGTCCCTCCGGGGTCTCGTCCGCCAGCGAAGAGAGCTGCGCTACCTCGGCCAGCTCTGACTCTGGCACGCCCGGCATCGGGATGAACTCAGACGCCTGGCGGTTGCCCAGCGTGATCGTGCCGGTCTTGTCCAGCAAGAGCACGTCCACGTCGCCCGAGGCCTCGACGGCGCGACCGGAGAGAGCGAGCACGTTGCGGCGCACGAGACGATCCATACCGGCGATCCCGATCGCGCTCAATAGCGCGCCGATCGTCGTCGGGATCAACGCAACGAGCAGCGCGATCAGCGTCGTCTCGGAGATCGAGGTGCCCGCGAACAGACCGAACGGGCGCAGCGTGGCGACGACGATCATGAAGATCAGCGTCAACGCGGCCAGCAGGATTCCCAGCGCTACCTCGTTTGGCGTCTTGCGCCGCTCTGCTCCCTCGACCAGCGCAATCATGCGGTCCAGGAATGACTTGCCTGGCTCTTGCGTTATTTCTACGACGATTCGATCGGAGGTGACGCGCGTGCCGCCGGTGACGGCGCTGCGATCGCCGCCCGACTCGCGGATGACCGGGGCCGACTCTCCGGTGATCGCCGACTCGTCGACTGTGGCAATGCCCTCGATCACGCTGCCGTCGCCTGGGATCAAGTCACCGGCGACGACTACGACTATGTCGCCGCGGGTCAGCGCCGAGGCGGCCTTCATCGAGCCGTCGCGCATCGTTGCGACCGTCTCCTTGCGCATGTTGCGCAACGTGTCTGCCTGCGCGCGGCCGCGGCCCTCGGCAAATGCCTCTGCCATGTTGGCGAAGATCACCGTCAGCCACAGCCAGAAGGCGATCGTGAACGTGTACCACGCGGGCTCATTGCCGCCACCCAGGGGTTTGCCGCCAAAAGCTTGAATCAGCCATGTGACCGTCGTGATGACCGAGCCGATCTCCACCACGAACATGACAGGGTTGCGCACTTGCACTCTGGGATCGAGCTTCTTGACGCTGTCGACCAGCGCGCGCTTTACTATGTCGCCCTGGAAGAGGGAGACGGCTTGACGTTCGTGGGCTGCTGGAATTTGTGCTGACATCAGCCCTGTCCTCCTGTGAGACGGTCCAACGCCAGGTTCAGTTCGAGCACGTTCACGCCTTCCTCGCCGGAGAAGCCCAGGGCGCGACTGGAGGTGTACTTGGCGATCAGAGCGTCCACCCTGGCCAGTGAGAGACGGCGCACAGACGCGACGCGATAAGCCTGGATCCAGGCATTGGCCGGTGAGATTTCGGGGTCAAGGCCCGAGGCAGAGAAGTTGACCGCGTCCACCGGGATTCTCGAGACGGTCAGGCCCGGGTCGTATTCCTTCTTGGTGGTCGGGTTCACATTCAGTTCGAGATAGGCCTTGATGTTTTCTTCGTTTGCTTCCTTGGTTCTCACGCTGTTGGGGCCGTGGTTGGAGAAGGTGCTGGCCGCGGCGTTGTGTGAGCCGCCTTCGGTTGCCGAAGGGCGCGACTGGAAGTAGCGCGGGTCGGCTTCGGTCACCACAGCGCCTTTTTCTTCCTTTGCCTTGCCGTTCTTTTCCAGTACGGGCGTGCCGAAGTTCTGGCCGATGATCTTCGATCCGATCAACTTGCCATTCAGGTGAATCTGCTGCCCGTTGGCGTTGCCAGGGAACGCCACCTGGCTGATGCCGGTGATCGCGAGTGGGTAGAGGATCCCTAGCAAGATCGTGAATACCACGATCGCTATTGCCGATGTGCGGATATCTCTTTGCATGTCAGTACAGATGTCCTGTCAGGCCCTGCACGATCGGACCCAGCAACAGAGCCGGGAAGAACGTGAGCGCTCCAACCAACACGATCACGCCGATCAGCAGGATCACAAACGTGGGGTTGTCGGTGCGCATCGTGCCGAGACCGGCCGGCGTCACACGCTTGCCGGCCAGGGCTCCCGCTACCGCCAGCGCGAACAGGATCGGCGCGTAGCGGGCGAACGTCATGTCCAGGCCACCCAGCAGGTCGGCGAAAGTGACGCCGTGCGCGCCGAGGTTGCCGGCGTTTGGCTGGATGTAGCCCGTGTAACCCGCGAACGCCGAACCGTTGTTGTTGGCCTGGGATAGATAGGCGTAAAAAGTCTCCGAGAAGCCTTGCGGCGTATTGCCACCCGCCTTGCTCAGAGCGACTTCCGCGACCGATTTGCGGCCCGCGGCGCTTGCGGTCGCCAGGGCCGTGCAGAACAGCGCGGCCAGTGGTGTGATCAAGATGCCCAGACCCGCGAGCTTTATCTCACGTGCCTCGATCTTCTTGCCCAGCCACTCAGGGGTACGGCCCACCATCAGGCCACCGATGAACACCGCAAGCAAGACATACAAGAGGATCGAGTACAAGCCCGTGCCGACACCGCCGAAGATCACCTCGGAGGCGGACAGGTTTGCGAACGGCACCGCGCCGCCAATCCCGGTGAAGGACTCGAGCGCACTGTTTACCGCGCCGCACGAAGTGACGGTCGTGACGACGTCGAACAGTGCTGAGCCGGCTATACCGAAGCGCTGCTCCTTGCCTTCCATGTTGCCACCCGTGGAGCCGTGAATGACTCCTGTGTGCAGACCGGCCGCGTGCTGCGCGGGCGAGCCGTGCGCCTCTGCTATGTAGGCGACGGTGACAGCGCCGAGGAACATCAGCATCACCGCGCCGTAGATCGCGTAGCCCTGACGACGATTGCCCGTCATGCGGCCGTAAGCAAAGATCAACGCGGCCGGGATGATCAGCACCAGCAACATCTCGAAGAAGTTGGTGAACTGCGTCGGGTTCTCGAACGGATGGGCGGAGTTCGTGTTGAAGAAACCGCCGCCGTTGGTACCGACCAGCTTGATCGCCTCCTGTGAGGCAACCGGGCCCATCGCGATCGTCTGCGTCAGACCCGTGATCGTGTGCGCGACAAGGTAGTTGGAGAGGTTCTGCAGAACACCCTGGGAGACGAGCACGATCGCGGCAAAGACCGACAGCGGCGCGAGCACGTACAGAATCGTGCGCACGAGGTCCTGCCAGAAGTTTCCAAGGCTCTTGCCGCTACGCCCGATGATGCCACGGATCAGCGCCACGGCCGTGACGATGCCGACGCCCGCAGAGAGCCAGTTCTGCACCGTCAGCCCCGCCATCTGACTGAAGTAGCTCATCGTCGTCTCGCCGCTGTAGAACTGCCAGTTGGTGTTCGTCATGAACGACGAGACCGTGTTGAAGGTCACGTTCCAAGAAGCTGAGTGAAAGCCGGTCGGATTCAGGCCGGTGAAGTTCCACAAGGTCTGCGTGCGCAAGATGAAATACAGCAGCAGCCAACCTGCCAGCGAGAAGACGATCAGACTCTTGGCATACGCCTTCCAGTCCTGCTCTCTGGTTGGATCGACACAGAACAGCTTGTAGAGAAAGCGTTCCGGCCCGCCGAGGATCGGCGAGAGAATCACACGCCTGCCGCTGTAAACGGCAGCCATGTAGCCGCCCAGCGGGAACGCCAGCACGGTCAGGATAATCGCAAACAGGATAATCGTCAGCCAACCCGCCGCGGTCATCTCAGAACTTCTCCCCGCGAATCAGCGCATAAAAGAGGTAGGCGATGATCAGTAGCGTGACAATCAGCCCGAAGACGTCGGCCCCGCTCATATGCGCTATCAGCGCGGCGGGTTGAAGCGGGCTCATATTCGGTCAATTCCCTCGAGCATGAGCAGCAGCAAGCCGAACATGATGATCCCGAGAGCGATGGCGACGACATCCATGTCCACCACTATTAGGCACCGCCCATCACGCTCGCATAACGAATTCGCTACGCGGCATAACGATTTCGTGACGGTCACTCGGCGTCATACGCGGTTATCTCGATAGAAGGACTTTTACCGCCGCCAGAAGGACGTCAACAGGCAGTTACGACCCTCATGGAGATGTTTGCTCCGCTCCCCTACTCGAGCGAGCGTCAGCTAGGAGCGGATCTCGCGTGCACGATCGAATCCGAGCCGAGCGTGCTGGAACGCGTCTTAACCCGCGCGCACCCAGCTTGGTTCACGAACACATGCACAAGCACCGCACGTATCGAGACGCGTGTTAGGCCGAGAAGCGGTAACCGACGCCGGGGTCGGTGACGATCACGCGTGCGGATTGCCCATCCCCCTGGACCTTGGCGCGCAAGCGGGCGATGTGTGTGCGCAGCGTTTGCACGTCGTCGCCGTACTCAGGGCCCCACACTTCGCTGAGCAGCGCGCGATGGGTCATCAGCCTGCCGCGGTTGCGTACGAGCACGCGCAGTAGGTCGAACTCGATCGGGGTCAGGTGCACGTCCTCTCCCCCCCGACGCACGACACGTGCCGCGAGATCGATCTCCAAATCTCCGACCGTTACGCGCGGCTCCTCCTCTGAGCGGCCGCCGCGACGCAGCGCTGCCTGCAGGCGAGCCACTAGCTCGCGCGAGCCAAACGGCTTCGTAATGTAGTCGTCGGCTCCCGCCTCGAGCGCCCGTACCTTCTGCTCCTCCTCGCCGACTGCCGAGAGCACGAGAATCGGCATCTCACTCCACTCGCGCAGCAGGCGCGTCAGCTCGACCCCATCCATGTCCGGCAGCATCAGGTCTACGATCGCCGCCTGCGGCGGACGCACGGCCGCTCGATCCAAGGCCTCGCTCGCCGTTTCGGTCGGCACCACCTCGAAGCCCGCGTCGCGCAGCACCACACGCAAGGCGCGCAGAATCTGCGGCTCGTCGTCTACAACCAGAATCCGTTGTGTTGGCGCCGGCTGCTCCTGCGCGATCAACAGACACTCCGAGCGCCCGACGGACGGCCTGCACGATCGAGAAGACTCTGCACGACCGACGCGCATCCGATACCAATCTCGCCACAGGGCAAGACCGAAAGACCATCGACACGAGCGTCGCGACTCCGCACGACTGGAGGGCGCCCAACGCGAGCGTTGCGAGTGCGCGCGGTCATTGATGCCCTCAATGCACCTGCTCGTGGCTCGTGCCTACCTCGGACACGTCCTCGGGCTCCAGCGACGGCTGCTGCGATGCGAGCGGCAGCTCGAACACGAATGTCGCCCCCTGCCCTGGGAGCGACTCGACGTGCAGCCTACCGCCGTTGGACTCGGTAAAACCACGTGCGATCGCCAGCCCCAAGCCCGAGCCACGATGTCCTCCCTGCGACGTGCCGGCGCGGTAGAAGGGTTCGAACACGCGCTCCAACTGCGCTGGGGGTATGCCTGGACCGCGATCCACGACACGAACCACCAGCCTGTCGCCGGCTGGACCGCCGCTTGGACCTTCCAGCGGAGCGAGGCCTGTGTCGAACGCCGCCCCCGAGCGTTCCTCATCTGCGACCAAGTCCGCCGGGGGCGCGTCGGCAGCGCCACCGAGACTGCGCACCGCGCGTGCCCTGACCGACACCGGATGACCTCCCGAGTGCCGGCGCGCGTTCTCCAGCACGTTCACGAAGGCACGCTCCAACTGCACCGGGTCGACGCTCACAGGCGGTAGGTCGCGATCGATCGAGAGGCTGAAATCGTCGGGTGCGGGCGAGAGCTCCGCAAGCGCGGCGCGGATCACCTCGTCGACCGAGGTCAGCGCCGTGTGCGGCTCGGCCGCTCCCGCTTCCAGGCGCGAGAGGTCGAGCAGGTTGTCGACCAAGCGCGAGAGGCGCTGCGTCTCCTGCTGGATCAGCGCGGCCATCTCGCGGCGCTCCTCCTCGGAGAGCGAGGGCGAGCCGACCGCGTCGGCCGCTGCGGAGATCGCAGTCAACGGCGAGCGCAGATCGTGGGAGACGGCTCGCAGGAGAGCCGTCTTGACTACGTCGGTGCGGCGCAGCGCGGCGGTCTCGACCACGTCGGCCAGCAGCGAGTCCCGCTCCAGGGCGGCGCTCAGCAACGACTCCAGCGCCGGCACCACACGCTCCTGCAGACGGCGCAGCGTTGCCTCCGGGGTGTCTGTCGGGACAAGCAGCGTGCCCAGCCGGCGCGGACCCTCGCGAAGCGGAAAGGCCACGCGCCGCTCGTCGCCCTCGACCGCCTCCAGCTCGATCGCCGCCGAGGGCAGGCCCAGCACCTGGGAGAGCCGTGCGGACGCGGTCGGCAAGTCCTCGGAGAGGCGTCTGCCACCGAGTAGCAGACGCGCCATCTCGGCCGCCAGGTCTGCCTCGCGGCGACGCTCAGCCGCCTCGCGCGAACGAGCGCGCGTGACCTCGGCCACCGAGCTTGCGAGCATCGAGACGATCACGAAAGCGATCAGCGCGACCCAGTTCTCGCCGTTTGAGATCGTCAGGCGCCCTACAGGCGGCAGGTGGAAGTAGTTGTACGCCAGCGCGCTCAGCAGCGATGTCGCTACTCCCAGCCATACCCCCCATGTGACCGAGACGATCACCACCGCCAGCATGTAGACGACCCCCAGCGATACCACTGGAGCCGCCTGCTTGAGCGGATAGATGAGCAGTGTGCACAGTGCCACCAGCGCCACGGCAACCAGCGCGCCGACACGCCGCGGCGGTGGTTCTGGGCTCAGCAGGAAGCCAAATGTGCGGGCCACCTTTTCAGCGTAACGTCCGGTGGAGCGGAGTTGCTACTCGCGCCGCCGGAGGCTTCGGATGGCAATAGTCCGCCCAGAGCGCGCTAGGAACTAAATGGGGCACGCACAAGACATCCGAGAGAGGCGCCTGTGACGAGCGCCCAACGACCAAGGGCGCCCCGTAAGGCGCCCTTGGCTTGAGTGGTTGGTTGTTGTCGCAGCGCTACAGTCGAACCGTCTTCGACGTGCTGGAGTCGCCCGGTATGTCCACGAACAGGGTGTAGACACCATGCAGGCTCTTGGTGTGACGCAGCACGATCGCGGCACCGAGACGGCCCTTGCCGCTGGCGACGGTCTTGTGCTTGCGCACGAGCGATACAAGCGCACGCTCACTCGAGTTGTAGCCCTCTTGAGTGCACGTGATTTTTATGTTGTCGCCTTTGCCGTCTACTTTGCAGACGATCTTCGGCGTCTTGCCTGGAGGGCCCTGCGGACCAGCCGGGCCTTTCGCGCCGGCCGGGCCCTGAGCGCCAGTCGCGCCCTGCGGTCCTGCCGGACCTGCTGGACCCTGGGGCCCGGGAGGTCCCGCCGGACCTTGACCGGTAACGGTCGATTCCGAGGAGGGGACGATGCTCTGCACCTCGCCGGTGGTGTCGTTGAGGATGACTGCCGGGGAGCGTGGCGCGCTCGGTTCGAAGTCGAACATGTTGTCGAGTGTCCCAGCCGTCGCGTCGGCAGATCCCCCGCCGATGCGTCCGAGGTTCCAGTTGTCCTCGATGAACTGCGTGATCGACGCCTGCTCGGTGAACGTGCCGTCGACGAAATTGCTGCGTGCCCACGGTGAGATCACCATCAGCGGCATGCGCGGACCCACACCGCAGCGGTCGTTCTGGGCCGGCGGCGTCGCGGACGTGCCGCACTGCCCGGGGCCGTTGAGCGAATCGATCGTGTCCTCAGAGGGACGCACGATCGGCCCGATCTGGTGGTCATACCAACCGTCGGAGTCGTCGTAGGCGATTACGATCGCCGTGTTCGGCCAGTAGCTCGACTGCTCGATTTCGTCGATCGTGTCAGCCAGGAAACGCTGTTCGTCCAGCGGGTCGGAGTTGCCGGCATGACCGTTCTCATATGCCGGCGGCTTGAGATAGGAGACCTGCGGCAGGTAGCCCTGCTGCAGCGCCTGCGAGAACAGTGAGAGGTCGTACTGATGGTTTACCGCCTCATCTGCCGGTGTCCCCGACGGATCGCTGAGGCCGACCTGCGAGACCGAGCTCGGCGAGACGTGATCGGGATTGGCCGTGCTTGCGTAGTACTGGAACGGCTCGTGGTGCTCGACGTAGTCCTGCACCGAGGCATCGCCGATGTTCTCGTGCGATGTGGTGCAGGCCACGCGCGATACCGGACCCTCGGCGTATGCCTTGGTGGTTCCGGCGTCGCTGAGCGAGACGCTGCCAGTCCCTGCGGGCACTGTTGCCGAAGGAGCAAAGCCACCCTGGAACCAACCCCAGGTGACGCCCTTGGCGTTCATCAGGTCGCCGATGTTCTTGCCACTCAGCGAGACCGTCACCCCACCCGGGGTGCCGTCGGCGTTGATCGCCGTCGTGTTGTTGGAGCACTGGTCGTAGTAGGGCTCGCCGTCGCCAAACAGGGTGCCGTTAGCGATGTTGGTCGAGACGCCTCCGTGCGCTTCGGCCCCGTTGGTCTGGCCGGAGACGAGGTTGATAGCGCCAGGGCTGGACGGTCCGAACTGTGTGCTGTAGGAGTTGTCGCCCAGCGCGAAGTGCTGTGCCAGATTCCACAGTCCCGTGACCGTGTTGCCGTCGTAGTAGTCCATCACGATCCCGTTCGGGCCGTAGCTGCTCGAATCAGGGGTCGTGCTCTGGGTGCAGCCACTGCCGGTCGTCTTCTGGACGAACTCGTTCATGAGACCGCCGTCGAAAGCTTCCTGCTCGGCTGAGTAGCCGTGGTTCTGGTCACATGTCAGAGCCTGGCTCGGGTCCAGGCGCTGAGGCTGGTACTCGTTTGGGTTGTTTGTGAGCAAGCCGTTGCTCAGACCGTTGACCGCGGGCGTGCCCGGCAGCGCCGTGAACGACGGCTCACCAGGAGGATTCAAGGCGTGCGGATAGGTCCCGAAATAGTGATCGAACGAGATGTTCTCGTCGAAGATGACGACGACGTGCTTGATCGGCGTGGTCGACGCGACGGTGATGGGCGGCGGGGATGCACTTGACATCGAAATGCCCAGCACCGCCGCTCCGGCGGCCAAGACCCCCATGCCGCCCGCGATGAGCTTCTTCCCAGTGCGCAACGGAGTTTCTCCTTTTCGGACTCTTGGGCGGCGATCGTGCTGCCGCGCGCCCCGGCCACCCGCGTGGGAGCGCAATGCGCATCGTGGAGTTGCGCGGGTCGCATGTTGTCAACAATAGGTCACAGACCCGTTGCGATTGTGTGATCCGGGCCGGCCCAATACCTGACGTACACCCCGTCGGAGGCTGTCATACATAGAGCCCTGTCACACGCATGGAGCCCTCACATACGTGGACTCACGTGGAGTCCCTATACGTGGAGCCTCACGCACATGGAGACTTCACGCACGCAAGGGTCTTTTCACGAAATGTAAGCAAACGATCCACATGTCCATAACAAGATTATTACGGCTCTGCTCTTTCACAAAATGAAAGCACGGCGTCCACGTTCTGGTAACAACCACTTCGGCCGTAGCTCATAGCTTGCGGGCGTGCTCGGAGCCCTTGCACGGTCACGCGCGGCACGGCGCGCACTTGGCCTTACGCTGGTCGCGGCGAGTCTGCTACTCGCTGGAGCAGCCCTGGCGCCTAGCCCCGGCGCACACAGACCTAGCCGCTTCGGTGTGTTGTCGGTAACGGCACACACGAGCCCCGCCAACCCGCTTGGCGTGCGTATCAGCAAGGTCTACGGATCGAACGTACCCGCCCGCCGCTATGGAACGGAAATAGGTGACTTGGAGGACCAGGGCGAGAACACACGCGGCGAAATGACGGCAGATCTGTCTCCACTCTCCGCGCGAGCCTTCGCCGGCCCCGTTGCCGCCTATAGGCGCTACGCCGAGTACTGGACGACGATCGCCGAGCGCGACGCGAATGCCCTGCGCGACGCCCTCATCGCCGGTGATCGCGCTGGCGCACGCTCGGCTTGGCAGGCCACGTGGAGTTCCTACCTGCATCTTGGCGCGGTGTACGGCCTGTTCGGAGATCTCAACCAGGAAATCGACGGAATGCCAAACGGGATACTCGCGGGCGCCGCCGATCCCCACTTCAGTGGCTTGCACCGGCTGGAAATGGGCCTGTGGAGCGGCGCTTCGCCAGACTCCCTGGTACCCGTCGCGGATGCACTCGTGCGCAACCTTCAGAGCCTGCGAGAGATGCTGCCGAGCGTCCAGATTTCTCCCCTGGAATACGCCACGCGCGCGCATGAGATTCTCGAGGACGCCCAGCGCGATCTGCTGAGCGGCACACACGTGCCCTGGAGCGGACAGGGCATCCTCGGAACCACGGCCGGGCTGGATGCGACCGAAGAGGTCTTTCACACCCTGCAGCCGTTGCTGTCAGGCAGGGAAAACACCGAAGCCGAGGTACGCAGCGAGCTCGGCTTGCTGCGCTCGGCTATCGCGCAGATCCGCCACAACCACGCCGGCTGGCCCGCGCTCACCCAGCTGTCGATGCGCGAACACGGGCTGCTGAACGGAACGCTCGCCGGGGCGCTCGGGGCACTTGAGCTGCTCCCGGGCACACTTGAGACAAAGACACCGGCGCCGATCCCCCGGCTGCCCGCCCCATCGGCCGCTGAAAAAACTGCCGAACGAGAGGCGGAAGACGCGCCATGAGCGAGCTCGACCGTCGTCAATTCATGAAGCGCTCGCTTGCCGTCGTCGGCGCAGGCAGTGTCGGAGCTCTGGGCGGCGCGCTTGCCGAGAGCGAGCTTCGCACTCGCCAGGCCCCACCCAGCGCGGCCGCGCAGACACGCGCGGTGTTGGGCGAGGAACTGTCGAGCAATGTGCCGTTCGACGGGCCCCACCAGGCGGGCATCCTCACGCCCGCACCGGCTCAGGCGCAAGCGACGTTTGTGGCGCTCGACTCGATTTCGCCCAACCGTGAGCTGCTGGCCGAGGCTCTACAAACCCTGTGCACACGCGCGCGCGGCCTGACCCAGGCCGAAAGCGTCGGCGCTCAGGAGATCGACGATCCCCCACCTGACTCCGGCATCCTCGGGTCGATCAACGCGCCCGATGCACTGACGGTGACGATCGCGTTCGGCGCCTCCCTCTTCGACGGGCGCTACGGGCTCGCTGCGCGCAAGCCGAAGCTGCTGCGCCAGATGCCGAGCTTTGCCGGCAACGAACTGGACCCGACGCGCAGCCATGGCGATCTGCTTCTGCAGGTTTGCGCCGGACATCGCGACACCGTCGTGCACACGGTGCGTGAGCTGCTACGGGTGGTCGCCGGACGTCTCACGACACGCTGGAGCATCGATGGCTTTCAGAGCGTCAGGCGCGGCCCCAGCCCGCACAACAATCCGCGCAACCTGTTTGCCTTCCGCGACGGCACCGCCAACCCCGACGTCGCCGACGCGAGTCTGATGAACCGGCTGATCTGGGTGCAGCCCGGCTCGGGAGAGCCAGCTTGGACGGCCGACGGCACGTACGTGGTGGCGCGCGCGATCCGCATGCACGTCGAGTTCTGGGACCGCGTCGGCATGTTCGAGCAGCAGAACATGATCGGCCGAGATCGCGTCACCGGCGCACCTCTCGGCGGCAGTGACGAGTTCCAGGAACCCCGCTACGACCTTGACCCCCACGGCAATCGCATACCCCTGAACGCCCACATCCGCCTGGCCAATCCGCGCACTTCCGCGACCGCCGATCAGCGCATCCTGCGCCGCGGCTACAACTACGACCGCGGCATCGACGAGGCCGGCGACCTCGACCAAGGACTGATGTTCGTCGCCTTCAACCAGGATGTCCGCCGCCAGTTCGAAACGATTCAGGCACGGCTCGCCGAAGAGCCGATGATCGACTACATCACTCCCGTGGGCGGGGGCTACTTCTTCGCGCCCCCAGGCGCGCGCGGATCGGACGACTGGGTAGGCTCACGCCTGTTCGCCTGAGCCGGTAGATCACCCCGGCACCGTCGATCATTCCCGCGGCGATATCCGCACTTGGACGTAGGCGCACTGCGGAATACCCGCGCAACGACCCAAAATCCTCATAAGCGCGCCAAATTTCTCAAGCAAGCTCCGGTTCGAGTCGATTGACTGCTCATGAGAAGCGACGACCCAGCGATACTCGCCACGATCGTGGCGACCTACCTACGCAACGCTGGCGATCGGGAATCGCCGGCAACTTTGCGAGTGGGAGCCCTGCTCGTCACACTTTTGTGTCTTTGCGTGATGCTGTGCGGCACGATCACGTCCCCCGCCTTGGCAGCTAGGCAGTCACGCTCTGTCTGCTTTGCGCAACACGGCCGTGTTCGCACAGCCGTGCTCGCCCACACCAGCGACAGCGAAGCCGAAAAACCCGAAGAAGAACTGCAAGAAGGCGAAGAAGAAGCGGCCACAGCTGAAGTTGAAGCCGAAGAAGCCGAAGGCGGCGAAGACATTTCGCCCACAACAGGCTCAGATGGCGCCGACTCGGGCACCATCTCCGATCTGAAGCTCACCGCGAGAGCTACGGCCGCGCTGGCACACCGCCTGCCCTCGGCATCGGCGATCGCCTTCTCATTCACGCTCAGCGCTCGCTCAAGCGTGCACGTCACGATCGTCAGGCAGACTGCGAGCGGACACGAGCACTGGTCCATGTTGCCTGACTCGCTCACGCTGTCAGTCGCAAGGGGTCCTGCCGCTCGCTCCCTGAGAGGCCACAACCGCCTCTCCCCGGGGCGCTACCGCTTGACCTTGAAGCCGACCGGCGGCCACTCGCGCTCGATCTATCTCAGCGTCCAACCGTAGCGTGGTGGCCAACGTTCGCCCACGGGCTGCCAACATGGGCTACGTGGAACACGCAGGCCACACAGGCGCCGCTTACTTTTGGCTGCTCACAGCTCTCTGTTTGACACTCGTGCTGGGTGCGCCATCGGTAGCCGCGGGAGCACCCGTTTCGCCACTGCCGGAATCCGACTACACCACGCACAGCGCCTGCGCCGCACCCGCTCCTGGTCGCGCCGGCTGCATGGCACTCGAGCTGGTTGCACAGAGCGCCGCGGCACAGGCACAAGTCGCCAAGAGCAGCGCACGGGCCGGCTTGAAGACCGTCGCGGAATGCGAAGCCAAGTTTTCCTCCGCTTCCTGCCTGACTCCGTTGGACCTGCGCAGCGCGTACTTTCCCGGCGAAGCGGCGCTGGCGCCAACCGCCAGCCCCCAGACGATCGCGCTGATCGACGCTTACAACGACCCCAAAGCCGAAGCCGACCTGGGCGTCTACAGCAACGCCTTTGGCCTCCCCGCCATACATAGGTGCAGTGGAAGCGAAAGCGGGTGCTTCGAGCAGGTGAGTCAGACCGGCACCAACGACCTGCCCTTTCCCAAGACCGAAACAGAACGGGAAATCAAGGAAACCTTTTGCTTAGCGGAAACGGCGACAGAAACCGAACTGGAATTCGAAGAAAAAATAGCGGCCTGCGATGAAGTGGTAGAAGCCGAGGGGTGGGCGGTCGAGACCTCGACCGACATCGAGATGGCCCACGCCGTCTGTCAGAACTGCAAGATCCTGCTGCTTGAGGCGAACGAACCCGCCTATCCGGACCTCGAAGAGGCCGAGACCAAGGCCTTCGAACTCGGAGCCACCGAGATCTCCAACTCCTGGGGCGGTCCTCAGGAAGGCTCGGACGGCGAAGTCTTCAACCATCCCGGCACAGTCATCACAGCATCGGCCGGCGACGACGGCTACCTCAATTGGACTGAAGCCCAAGCGGGTGAAAAGGCCAAGCAGGAAGGAAAGCAAACCCGCTATTTCGTCGGCACCAACTACCCAGCGGACTCCCCCAACGTGGTCGCCGTCGGCGGCACCAAGCTGACCATGAGCAACGGCGTCAGGCTCGACGAGAGCGTCTGGAACGATGACCCAAGCCCCAAAGGCACAGACCAGGGTGGCGCTGGCGGCGGCTGCAGCCTTTCATTCACCGCCAAGCCCTGGCAGCAGGCCGTCCCCGACTGGTCGCAAGTGGGGTGCGGCTCGAAACGTGCCGTGGCCGACGTCTCGGCCGACGCCGATCCCTATACCGGGGTGGCCGTCTACGACTCGGTGCCCTCCCTCCAAGAAGAAGCATCGGGCGAAGTCGTCAACGCACCACTTGAATGGTGGCCGATCGGCGGTACCAGCGTCGCCTCGCCGATCGTCGCCTCGATGTTCGCGCTCGCCGGCGGCTCCCACCAGGTCGAATACCCTGCGCAAACGCTTTATTCGCACCTCGGCTCGTCCCTTCTGCACGATGTCACCGCCGGTGGCAACGGTGCCTGTGACAATGACTACCTGAACTGCAGCGGCTCGATGGACCCGCTTTCTCCGCTCGACTGCGGCTCCGAAGCGTTGATATGCAAAGCCGCAAGCGGCTATGACGGACCCACAGGCGTCGGCACTCCAAATGGAGTCGGCGCGTTCAAGCCCAGCGAAGAAGGCAGCCAGCAGAGCAACTCCGGCGAACCGCAGGACGGCGGCGCTGACGGCGGAAGCAAAGAAGGCGGCGAACCCGGGGGGCCCTCGATTGGCAGCTCCAGTCCGAGCACTCCCGGAGGCGTGAACGAGGGATCGCCCCCAGGTAACGGCCCCTCCACGGGCTCTAGAACCTCAGCAACCCCGACCGCGCCGCGCATATCCGCCCTGACGCTCACCCCTTATGCACAGGCCGCCCTGAGACATGGCCGTCTCGCCGTCTCGAACCTCGGCTTCTCATGCACCTTGAGCCGCGCGACTTCGGTCAAGGTCGCGCTTGCCATTCAGATCCGCTCCTCCGGCGGTGCACTCTGGCGCACGCTGCACGACTCGCTCACATTTGCGGCGATCCGAGGCGTCAACCACCGCCGGCTTCATGGCTCGGGCAGACTGACGCCAGGCACCTATCGCCTGACGCTCACGCCGGCCGGCGGCACGGCGCGCACGCTCACGATTCACGTTCCCTGAGGGCGCCTGGACGCCGGGCGACTTCGTGCTCGAGCGCTTCACCGCGCTCGGTCAACCACCAAGAGTTGGGCGTACCGCGTGCCGCGCTCGGGCCGCTGCGATTGGCCACCAAACCCTGGTACTCCAAGCGCGTGAGGATCTTCGATATCTGGCCCTGGTCGACGATGCCGGCCCGTTCGGCCACCTCACGATTGCTCGCGGCGGGAAGCTCCGCGATAGCTCTGAGCACGCACACCGTACGATAGGTCAGACGGGCCGCCGGTTCCTCCTGCGCACCGCGTCCGATCGGTCGCGTCTCGATCTGCCTCGCACTCGGCGGAACCGGGGGCGGCGAGCGGACCAATTCCCTGGCCGCGATCGCCGCCCCCAAATACGGGAGCACGATCAGGTTCATCAACTCGCCGTGCAACTCGATCAGCGGCTGCTCGCTCTCAGCTGGCTCGGTAAAGTCGCTGCTCGCATCGGCGTCGCGCGCAAGCAGACGCGTGTAGAGCACAGCCACCACCGCACCCACGACCCCTTCGGCGACGAGGCGACCCGGTGCGCGTGCACCCGAGGCTTGCGTGCGTCCACGATCGACAACCTCGCATAGCTCGGCCATCGCCTGCGCGCGGCGCTCGAGCACGCGCGGGCCCCCCCCCGCCGCGTGCACCACACAAAGTGCCGCCAGCAACGGCTGTTCGTCGAAGAAGCGCAACAGTGCGGCCAGGCCACCGCGGATCTGCTCGCGCCAGCTTTGCCCAGCGTCCACTCCCTCCACGATGGCGGCACGTGCCCGACCGATCCCCCAATCGAAGCTCGCCAAGAAGCAATCCTCGATATCGGTGAACTGTTCGTAGAAGAGCCTTCGCGACACGCGGGCACGGGCGATCACGCGCGCCACCGTCAACGACGACGCGCCGCGGATGACTACCTCTTCGGCCATCGCCGTGAGGATCCTTGATCGCTGAATCTCCTCCACGTTTGAGCGCGTCGCTAGGCCAGACCACCCGATCCCTTTCGAGCGGACTCCCGATGCTACGCGTGAGCTTGATATTACCCGTGCTCGGCATCTGTCTACTGTCCACCTACGTTCAATTTGGCCGCGTCACGGAAGATCGACTTGGCCGATCGGCCTGACACGGCGCAGCCAAGCGGATTCGTGCATGTGCAAGTACACGTGCATGCGCCCCCAGAGACTTGTGATCGGCAGCCCGCGTGGCTAGCTTGCCCAAGGCAGCAACCGTCTGACGCGCCTGGCGCACCCACATCAGGCGCTTGCCAACATCGAGATGAGCCAATTCAAACTCCCATCCGTCCGTCTGCGCCACGCGCTCGCGCTGCTCGCGTTGTTCGCCGCCGCCGCGGCGGCCCCAGCGCTTGCCGGGCAGTCACAGGGAGCTCTTGAAAGCGGCATCTCTTCCTCGAAAGCCAAAGAGAGCCAGCTCAGCGCTGAAATCCAGGCGGACTCCAGCAAGATCGATGGCTTTCAGGGGAGTATCGAAGACCTCAAAACGCGCCTCGACGCGCTCGAAACGACCCTGGGCATCGAGAAAACTCTGCTCAATCGACTCAAGACGCAACTCGCCTCAGCACATTCGCACCTGGCGAGGCTGCAAGTCCAACTCGCCCAGGACCGAAAGGTGCTCGTCGCCCAGGTGATCGCCGCCTATGAGGACCCGCCGCCGAGCATCGTGACCGTGATCCTCGAGGCCCACGGCTTCGGAGATCTGATCGAGCGTGTCGATGACCTCAAGTCAATCGGCCAGGAGAACGCCACCGCCACCGTGCAGGTCGCCGATGCGCGCAAGGCCGTGGCCAAGGAAACCCAGCATCTGACCGTGTTGACCGACAGCTCTCAACGCGAGACTACGGCTGTACTGGTGCAGCGCGACGAGGTAGCCCACTTGCACCTCGCGCTGCTCGACCACCAGCTCGAGTACGTCAAGGCGCGCGACCAGAAGAGCTCGCAATTGAGCGAACTGCGCTCGCATCGGCAATCGCTCGAAAAAGAACTGGTTGCGATCGCCGTCAGCGAGTACGCCTCGCAGAATCAGTCGTTCGCGACCGGCTACGCGGTCGAAGGCGGCGGCCCCTCCGGTGACTACGGCTTCTTTCAGGCCCCCGGTACCAACTACAGCGTAGGCGTCGAGCCAATCCTCGTACAGCGCCTGAACACCCTTGGCAAGGCGCTGCACCTACACCTGATCGGCATCTCCGGCTATCGCACCCCTCAGCACTCGATCGAGGTGGGCGGCTTTGCCAACGACCCGCACACGCGTGGGGAAGCATCGGACACACCCGGCGTCGAAGGCGTGCCAGAGTCGATCCTCGAAAAGTTCGGCCTCACACGACCCTTCCCCGGGCCGGCCGAGGCAGACCACATCCAGCTGCTCGGCAGCGCCCCCTGATCGACGAGACGTCCTCAAAGGGCGCCCTCAGTCCGCGGTAGGTCTCTCTAAATATCCGAAACTCGAGAACACCCCCCTTTTATGGACCAAAGGAAGATTGGGTGCCATGCACAGAGCGCAGCTCAGGCGCCCAACACCGCTGGCGCGCCATATGCCGCGAGCACGTCTGGCAACGCCACACTGCCGTCCTCGCGCTGACCGTTCTCCAGCAGCGCGATCAGCGTGCGACCCACCGCCACGGCCGTGCCGTTGAGCGTGTGCAGCATCTGCGTGCGCTTCTCGCGGCGCACGCGAATGTTCAAACGCCGCGCTTGGTAATCGCTCGTGTTGGAGCAGGAGGTCAGCTCGCGGTAGCGACCCTGGCTCGGTAGCCACGCCTCGCAGTCGTACTTCTTGGCGGCCGAGTTGCCCAGGTCGCCTACGGCGATGTTCACGACCCGGTAGGGCAGCTCGAGCTCTGTGAGGATCTCCTCCTCGATCGCGAGGATGCGCTCGTGCTCTTCAACCGACTGCTCGGGCTCGACGAAGCTGAACATCTCGACCTTGTCGAACTGATGTACGCGGAAGATGCCGCGCGTGTCCTTGCCGGCCGCTCCAGCCTCGCGACGAAAGCACGGCGAGAAGCCGGCGTAGCGCAGCGGCAGACGCTCGGCCGGCAGGATCTCATCGTCGTGCAGCGAAGCCAGCGCCACCTCGGAAGTGCCGACCAGATACAGCTCGTCGTCGGCTAGCCGATAGATCTGCTGCTCGGTGTCGGGCAGGAAGCCGGTGCCGTAGAGCGCCCGCTCGCGCACCAGCACGGGCGGGATCACCGGCTCGAAGCCAAGGCCGCGCAGCTTCTCCAAGACAAAGCGCACGAGCGCCAACTCGGTCATCACGAGGTCGCCCTTGAGATAGGCAAAGCGCGCCCCTGAGAGCTTGGCTGCGTGATCCATATCGATCATGGCACCGGCCAGTTCCAGGTGGTCGCGCGCCCCATCCCCTCCTACCCGAGGCGCTCCGACAACCTTCACGAGCTCGTCCTCGGGCCCCGGCGCCGCTGTGGGGTCGGGCAGATTCGGCAGCGGCGTCAGTGCCGCCCGCAGCCGCTCATCCACCTCCGCAAGCTCGCGGCTCAACTCCTTCTCGCTCGCCCCCACCTCACGCTGCGTAGCGATCGCCCCACTCGCGTCCTCACCCGCACGCTTGGCCTGCGCGATCGCCTCCACCGCCGCGTTGCGCTCAGCTCGCAGTCCCTCCAGACGCGGAATCAACTCGCGTCGCCGTGCGTCCAGCTCGAGCACGAGATCCAGACCCGCGGCTGCATCCCCGCCGCGCCGCGCCAGCGCCGCACGCACGCCTTCTGGGTCTTCTCGGATCAGCTTGAGGTCGAGCACGATGAGGGAGCCTACCCGCCGGCCGCCGCACCCATGGTTCAGCTATGCAGGCACCGCCGAGGCGTACCGCGGTAGGGCGCTATTTGGTCGACAGCGTGATGTTCACGGTAGGCACCTTCTGTGCCTGTAGCCCGGAATACTGCGCCAGGAACTTGGCGATTTCCTGGGCGTCGTCGCCGACGACGAGATTCTCGGGCATGATCGCGCCTGAGAAGCCGCCGTTGCGGATTGCGTAGAGAACCTGTTCGACGTTCTCCTTGCGGATGTTGAAGTTCGGCCCGTTGGTCTTCACGCGGTCCTTGATCGACGTTGCCGAGCCCTGGGCTCCGACGACGGCAAGCGTGTGGCAGCCGGAGCAGTGGTCGCGGAACAGCACCGCGCCCCGGTAGTAGGGACTGGTCTTGGCCACGGAGATGGCCTGCGAACCACAGGCTGACATCCCTACGGCGGCGGCGAGCAACATCGTTGCGAGCGCGAGCATCTTCATCGGTGGCCTCATGCGCGCCGGAATATATCGGTTGCGCTCCATGCCCGAACACATCGAGCGCCGAGGAGCGGCGCCCAGCTGTCGCGGAGCTGTTTCAAAACCCGTGAGCGGTTTCGGCCGCACGCAGCGCCAGGAACACGACGACGAGCGCCGAGAGGCACATCACGCCCATCTCGCGGCGCACGATCAGCGCCACGACCTGCTGCTGCTCATCCTCCGGCAGCTCGCCGACCGCCTGGGCGCTCGGGATCTCGCGTTGATCGAGGATCGTCTGCGCGGAGGCGACGCGCAGCTGCTCGGCGACGAAGGCGATCGCAAGCGGCAACAGCGAATAGAGGTAGAAGAGACTTTCGCTCGAGGAGTGCCCTGCCGCGGCGAGCACGCCGATCGTGACCGCAAAGACGATCGCCGCCACCTGTGCGACTCGCAGCAGTACCCAGAAGCCGGGACTGCTTTCATGGCGGTACCAGCGCCAAGCGCCAAGCAACCCAGGCACGGCGTTCAGCGCGGCCAGCAGGACGGCTCCCCATACGACCGCCGCGGTCATCCAGCGTCCTCGACAAATTTCCGCCCGACCGCACCGCGGATCACGCGCAACCTCGACCCGACGTCCACCCGACCACAGACTCTCGATGGTCCACTCGACCGCGACCGTCCCCTCTCCTCGCGGCACCTCATCGAGGCAATCGTCACTATGTAACAGTCTGTCACAAGCGGTGATATAACAGCCCCCCGTGCTACGCAGCTATCTTCCCGCGATCGTGTTCCTTGCCCTCGGCGGTGCCGTCGGCGGCATCTTCACGGTGCTCAACACGATGGTCGGCCCGCACCGGCGCACCGAGCACAAGCACGACCCCTATGAGTGCGGCCTGCCTTCCGAGGTCAAGCGCGGCATGCGCTTCGGGATCAGCTTCTACCTGATCGCGATGCTGTTCATCCTGTTCGACATCGAGGTCGTCTTCCTCTACCCGATCGCCGTGCAACTGAAGGCATATGGCGGCTTCGCGCTGGCCGAGACGGTGACCTTCATTGTGTTGCTCACCGTGGCCTTCGTATACGTATGGCGCAGGGGAGCACTCGAGTGGAGATAAAGCGCGAGCCTCTGCCCCGTGGTGCGCGTCCTACCGGCCAAGGCCACGGAGCCCTTGAGATCGACTCGAGCGGCCTGCGCGTCAACAAGCACGACTCCAAGGAACTGCTACGCGGCGCAGAGCTGCTCGGCCCGACCGCGCCCGCCAGCATGGATGGCGAGGAGCTCGAACGCTATGTCCATGAACGCGTGCTCACCACAACGCTCGAGAAGGCCGTCTCCTGGGGCCGCTCGAACTCGTTCTTCCCGCTCGCCTTCGGCTTGGCCTGCTGTGCGATGGAGCAGTTCCAGACCGCCGGCCCACGCATGGATATCGCGCGCTTTGGCTTCGAGGCCTTCCGCGCCTCCCCGCGCCAGGCCGACCTGATCATCCTGGCGGGGCGCGTGTCGATCAAGATGGCACCGATCATCCGCCGCCTCTACGACCAGATGCTCGAGCCCAAGTGGGCGATCTCGATGGGCGCCTGCTGCAGTTCGATGGGCGTCTTCAACAACTACGCGCTCGTGCCGGCCGACAAGTTCATGCCGATCGACGTACACGTGCCCGGCTGCCCGCCGCGCCCCGAGAGCCTGATGCACGGCATCCTCAAGCTGCGCAAGATGGTGCAGGAGGACCCCGAGGCCGGCTGGCGCGAGCGCTACGGGGCACAGGGCACCGAGGAGATCCTCCCCGGTGCCTGACGCCACAGGGCTGGAGCTGCTCGCCAAGGAGCTGCGCGAGAGCGAGGGTATAGGCGCAGAGGGAATCCTCGGCACGCTGTATTTCCGCGGTCGCGCGACGCTCGAAGCGCAGCCTGGGCGCATTCGCGCCGTGCTCGCCCAGCTGCGCGAACGCGGCTACGCGTCGATGATGAGCGTCCACGGGGTCGACTACTACCCGCACGAGCCGCGCCTCGGCGTGCACTACGAGTTGCTCGACATGAGTAAGGTCGACCGCGTCACCGTCGTCGTGCGCGTATCGACTGACGCTCCCGATCTCGACTCGGTCACACCGGACGGCGAGGACGGCAAGGGCTGGCCCACCGCCGACCACCAAGAGCGCGAGATCTACGACATGTTCGGGGTCGCCTTCCACGGCCACCCCGACATGCGGCGCATCCTGATGCCCGAGGACTACGAGGGCCATCCGCAGCGGCGCGACTTCCCAGTCGGCGGCGAACCGGTGATCTTCACGCACAGCGAACACGAGTCGCAGGGAGTCACGCGATGAGCGCCCAATTCCTCGCCGCTCCGCGAACCGCGCCCGTCAGCGAGCGCCATTTCGTGTCGCCCGCGTGTGCCGTCGTTACCTGCTCCGTCGCCGAAAGGCCGGGGTAGTGACCGTAGCGGACCAACAGCTTTCGGAGTACCGCCGCCGCGAGCAGAGCATCACGCTCTCCCAGGTGGAGCAATCCGGCGAGGACACCCACGAAGAGCTGCTGACGCTCAACTTCGGCCCGCATCACCCCGCCACCCACGGCGTGCTGCGTTTGCTCGTGACGCTCCAAGGCGAGGTCGTGCGCTCGATCAAGCCGGTCATCGGCTACGTGCACACCGGCATTGAAAAGACCGCCGAGGACAAGGCCTATTGGAAGGTGATCCCAGTCGTCGAGCGGATGGACTACCTGTCCTATTACTTCAACTCGATGGCCTACGTCGGCGCAGTGGAGACGCTGCTGGAGGTCGAGGTGCCCAAGCGCGCCCAGTACCTGCGCGTGATCCACCTGGAGCTGAATCGCATCGCCTCGCACCTGATCTGGCTCGGCACCTCCGCCCTGGACCTTGGCGCCGTGTCGATCTTCCTCTACTGCCTGCGCGAGCGCGAGCTGATCCTCGACCTGTTCGAGATGTCCTCCGGGGCGCGCATGCATACGCGCTACTTCCAGGTCGGCGGCGTGATGGAGGACATTCCCGTCGGCTTCGTCGAGAAGACGCGCGAGTTCACGAAGGTGATGCCCGCGCGCGCCGACCAGTACGGCGCGATCCTCAACTCCAACCAGATCGTGCTGCAGCGCTTGCGCGGCACCTGCCCGCTCGACGCCGACACGCTCCTGAGCCTCGGCGTCACCGGCCCGCTGCTGCGCGCCGCCGGCAATCCGTGGGATCTGCGCAAGGCCGCCCCCTACAGCTCCTACGACGACTTCGACTTCAAGATCCCGGTCGGGACGGTGGGAGACAACTACGACCGCTTTGCCGTGCGCGTCGCCGAAATCTACGAGTCGGTGAAGATCATCGACCAGGCGCTCGACGGTCTGCCCGAGGGGCCGCACATAACGACCGACCGCAAGATCGCGCTGCCCCCGCGCCACGAGCTTGCGACCTCGATGGAGGCGCTGATCCACCACTTCAAGCTCGTCACCGAGGGCTTCCGCGTGCCGCCGGGAGAGATCTACTACCCGATCGAGTCCCCGCGCGGGGAGCTGGCCTGCTTCGTGCGCTCCGACGGTTCCTCAAAGCCGGCACGCGTGCACATGCGCGACCCCTCGTTCGTGAACCTGCAGGCCCTGTCGCACATGGCCGAGGGCTCCTACATCGCCGACATGATTGCCACGCTGGCGATGCTCGACCCGATTCTGGGAGGCATCGACCGGTGAATACCGAGCTGCGCGCGGACATCGAGGCGCACATGGCGCTGTACCCGGACAGCCGCTCAGCCGCGCTGCCGGCACTTGAGGCGGCACAGCGAGTACATGGCTGGTGCTCGCCTGATGCGATCGAGGAAGTCGCCGAGGTGATGGGGGTTACGCCGGCTTATTTGGCGGCTGTGGCCACCTTCTACGACATGCTCGAGACCGAGCCGGTCGGCAAGCACAGCATTTACGTCTGCACGAACATCTCCTGCTCGCTGCGCGGCGCCGACGCCCTGCACGCGGCTGTCAGCGAGGCAGCCGGAGACGATCCGGACTTCAACGTGCGCTCGTTCGAGTGCCTCGGCGCCTGCGACATCGCACCGATGGCATCTGTGGACGGTGTGTTCGTGGGACCGCTCACACTCGAGGACATTCCCCAACTGCTGGACGACACGCGCGCCGGGCGTCCCGTCTTGCCTGAGAAGCAGCTCTCGACGCGCCTGGTGGCCGACCCGAACGCCAACTCGCGCGAGTTCCCGGCCCACGCGGCCGAGGGAGGCACCCAATGACCGAAGCACTGCTCTTCAAGGACATCGACGAGCCCGGTCTCGCGACGCTTGACGTGTACGCCAAGCGCGGCGGCTACGAGTCGTTGCGCAAGGCGCTTGCGAGCACGCCCGAGGACGTGCTCGCGCAGCTCGAAGCCTCCGGCCTGCGCGGGCGCGGCGGGGCCGGCTTTGCGATGGGCAAGAAGGTGTCCTTCCTGCCCAAAGGCACGATCGACAAGTACCTCGTGTGCAACGCGGACGAGTCCGAGCCCGGCACCTTCAAGGACCGCGAACTGATGCAGAAGTCGCCGCACATGCTGATCGAGGGGCTGATCATCGCCTCCTACGCCGCCGGCGCGAGTCGCTCGTTCATCTACATTCGCGGCGAGTACGTACACCAGGCCGACGTGCTCGACGCCGCGCTCGCGGAGGCGACCGCCGCCGGATACATAGGCGAGAACATCTTGGGATCGGGGCACTCGCTCTCGCTGGTGGTGCACCGCGGCGCCGGCGCGTACATTTGCGGTGAGGAGACCGGTCTGCTCGACTCGCTGGAAGGCAAGCGCGGCAACCCGCGCCTGAAGCCTCCCTTCCCTGCCAACCAAGGGCTCTACCAGGGGCCAACGCTGATCAACAACGTCGAGACGCTCGCCACCGTGCCGGCGATCATCAGGATGGGCGGCGAAAAGTACGCCGAGCTCGGCACGGAGACCTCGAAAGGCACGAAGCTCGTGTCCGTCTCAGGGCATGTGCAGAGGCCCGGCAACTACGAGATCGAGCTGGGCACCCCCTCGCGCGAGATCATCTACGGGCTCGCCGGCGGTCCACCCGAGGGGCGCGAGGTCAAGTGCTGGTTCCCCGGCGGCTCCTCCTCGCCGGTGCTGAAGCAGGAGGACCTCGACCTTCCCTACGACTTCGAAGCGATGGCCAAGGCCGGCTCGATGCTCGGCTCCGGGGCGATCATCGTCGTGGACGACTCCACGCCGATCCTCGACGTCGCGCTGAAGGTCGCAAAGTTCTACCGGCACGAGTCCTGCGGCAAGTGCACACCCTGCCGCGAGGGCACCACCTGGACCGTGAAGATGCTCGAACGCATCGACGCGGGCACCGCGACGCCGATGGACATCGAGATCATGGCCTCCGTCCAGGAGCACATCATCGGCAACTGCCTGTGCGTGCTCGGCGACGCGATGGCGATGCCGATCGGCTCGATGATCGCCAAGTTCAGAGACGAGTTCGAAGAGCACATCGAGGCCGCGCGCATCCGCAACGGCCTGGGCGCCGGCGCGCTCGAGCCGGCACTCGCAACGGGAGTGACAGGCTGATGCCAAGGCCCGAAGCCAAGACGATCACCTTCACGATCGACGGGCGCGAGGTGCAGGCGCCGGAAAACATGATGCTGGTCGATGCCGCCAAGCTCGGCGACGTCGAGATCCCTGTCTTCTGTTACGAGCCAAAGCTCGGCAATCCCGTAGGCGCCTGTCGCATGTGCCTAGTTGAGATCGAGGGCATCCCCAAGCTGCAGACCGGCTGCTCGACGCCCGTCAAGGACGGGATGGTCGTGAACACCCAATCCGAGCGCGTGAAAATCGCCCAGGAATCGGTCGTCGAGTTCCTGCTCGTCAACCATCCGCTGGACTGCCCCGTGTGCGACAAGGGCGGCGAGTGTCCCTTGCAGGACATCACCTTCGGCTGGGGTCCAGGCAAGACGCGCTTCGTCGAGGAAAAGCGTCACTTCGTCAAGCCGCTGGCGCTGTCGGAGAAGATCGCAATCGACCGCGAGCGCTGCATCCTCTGCTACCGCTGCGTGCGCTACAGCCAGGAGGTGGCCGAGGACTACCAGCTCGTGCTACTGGAGCGCGGCGCGCACTCCTACGTCTCCACCTTCGACGGCAACCCCTACGAGGCCCCGTTCAGCGGCAACATCGTCGAGCTTTGCCCGGTTGGCGCGCTGACATCGCGCGACTACCGCTTCCGCGCGCGCCCTTGGGACGTCGAGGACTCGGGCTCGGTTTGCACGCTGTGCGCGGCGCAGTGCAACGTGTCGCTGACGGTGCGCGACGAGCGCGTGCTGCGCGTGCTGGCGCGCGACCACGCCGAGGTAGACGACGGCTGGCTGTGCGACCGCGGGCGCTTTGCCTATCCCTCGCTTGGCGAAGACCGCATCACGCATCCGCTGATCCGCGACGGCGGCGAGTTGCGTGCAGTGTCCTGGGAGCGAGCGCTCGACGAAGCCGCCACACGCCTGAAGCGTGCCGGGGCGCAGACCGGGGCGCTCGTCGGCGGCGGCGCCACCAACGAGGAGGGCTTTCTGCTCGGGCGGCTCTTGCGCGAGGGGTTGGACTCGCCCAACATCGACTCGCGCGTCGCGGGTACGCTGCCGCTGGAGCTGCACCGGGCGCTGGGCGAGCCGGGGCTGCAGGCGAAGGTCTCAGACCTGGAGTTCGCACATGCCGTGCTCGCGCTGGAGTGTGACCTCGTGCCCGACGCGGCGATCCTCGACCTGCGCCTGCGCAAGGGCGTGCGTCGCCACGGCATGAAGCTTGTGCGCGCGAGCCTGGCGGACCTGCTGGAGAGGCCCGCCGAGCTGGTCGCAAAGCTGAAAGAGGCCGGCCCCGCGGACGGGGCAAGCGCGGAGATCGTCGTGCTGTGGGGCGAGCGGCTCACAACCGGCCCCGACGGCGCACGCGCCGCACAGGCGCTGCTCGACTTGGCCGGGACGCTCGGCATCGCCGACACCGACAATGCGGGCCTGCTTGAAATCCCGGCCCAGAGCAATGGGCGCGGGCTGCGAGAGGCCGGGGCGCTGCCCAACGCCGGGCCCGGCTTGAGCTCCGTGGACGAGGACGGTCTCGACGCGCGCGCGATCGCCCAGGCGCTGAGCAAGGGCGAGCTGAGCTGTCTATATCTGCTCGGCGCCGATCCCCTCACGGGAGCAGCCGACGAGCTGGACCGCGAGCTGTGGGGCAGGGCCCTTGCAAACGCGACAACCGTTATAAGCCACGCGATGTTCTTGACCGACGCGATCCGCGAGCACGCCGACATCGTCTTCCCCGCCGGGGCTTACCCCGAGAAGGAGGGCACCGTCGTGCATCCCGACGGGCGCATCCAGCGCCTGCGCCCGGCTGTCGCGAAGCCTGGGGAGAGCCGCGCCGAGTGGCAGGTGATCGCCGACGTCACCGCGAGGGTCGGACTCGACCTGGACGTGCTTACCGGCGGCATGGCCTCCCAACAACTGTTCGACGCCGTACCTCAGTACTCGGGGCTCACGCTCGAGGAGATCGGCGGCAAGGGCGTTCGTCCGCAAGAGCGCGCGACGGCGGTGGCCTCGTGATGCCCATCTCGACTCCAGACGGCACCGACCTCGTGACGCTCGACACCGGCGCCGGCTCGATGACGTTCCCTGATGCCTCAGAGGCCAAGCGATGACCACACTCGCCATCGTCGGCTACTACGAAGCCTGGTGGATCCAGATCATCAAGGCGATCGTGATCTTCGCGGTCGGATTGCAGCTGGTGCCTGTCGTGCTGATCGCCGAGCGCAAGATCCTCGGGCGCTTCCAGGCGCGCTACGGACCCAACCGCGTCGGCCCCTACGGGGCGCTACAGCCGCTGGCGGACATCGTGAAGCTCCTGACAAAGGAGCAGTTCCGACCGAGCACGTCGACCGGTTTCCTGTTCGCGTTGGCCCCCTGCATCTCGATCGTGACAGCCGTGGCCGCCTTCGCGATCATCCCCTTCGGCAACGTCCAGCACATCTTCGGTACGCCTGTCGGGCTCTACGGGGTCGACGTCTCGATCGGGCCTCTCTACCTGTTTGCCTTCGGCGCCGTGGCCTTCTACGGGATCATGCTCGGCGGCTGGTCCTCGGGCTCGAAGTACTCGTTCCTCGGCGCTATGCGTGGAGCTGCGCAGCTGATCTCCTACGAGGTCTCCCAGGGGTTGGCGCTCGTCGGCGTGATCTTCACCGCCGGCACGCTGTCGCTGACGGGGATCGTCGAAGCCCAACAGGGCATGTGGTACGTCGTGCCGCAGTTCTTCGGCTTCCTTGTCTTCCTGGTGGCCGGCTTTGCCGAGACCAACCGCGCTCCTTTCGACCTCACCGAGGCCGACGCCGAGCTGGTCGGCGGCTACAACACCGAGTACGGCGGCGGACGCTTTGCCTCCTACTACTTCGCCGAGTACCTCAACGTGCTCGTCGTCTCGGGCATCGTCACCACCGTCTTCCTCGGCGGCTGGCTGCTGCCCTTTGGCATCCATCCGCCCGGCTGGGTGGATCCCTTCGTGGTGCTCTTCAAGATGGGCCTGATGACCTTCCTGTTCATCTGGGTGCGCGCCACCCTGCCGCGTCTGCGCTACGACCAGCTGATGAGCTTCGGCTGGAAGATCCTGCTGCCGCTGGCGACGCTCAACGCGCTCGTGACCGCTGTGCTCGTGGTGGTGACGCACTGATGATCACAATGAAGACGCACGTGAACACCCCCCCTTTGCAGACACCCCTCCTTTCGACACTCGTGAGGAGTTCAAGCTCAAAGCTGTTGCGTCATCACACCCCCCCTTGGAGCGTGTGATGACCTGGACCCCAGGCGACGACGTGATCCAAGTCATGCGCACCCCGGCGCCAGGGGCCGCTCGCGGCACCTATCGCGCATTTGGAGAAACCCTGCGTGGCATGAAGACCACATTCGGGCGCATGCTCGAGAAACCCGTGACGCTCGAGTACCCCGAGGAGAAGACGCCCGTCTATCCGCGCTTCAGGGGCCGGCACAAGCTGCACAAGTTCGAGGACACCGGCCTGGAGAAGTGCGTGGGCTGCTCGCTGTGCGCCGCTGCCTGCCCGTCCGATTGCATTCGCGTCGTCGCGGCGGAGAACACTCCCGAGCATCGCGTCTCCGCCGGCGAGCGCTATGCCGAGGTGTACGAGATCAACCTCTCTCGCTGCATCTTCTGTGGCTACTGCGAGGTCGCCTGTCCCTTCGACGCGATCACGATGGGGCACGACTATGAGCTGTCCGACTACACGCGCAGCGACCTGATCTTCACCAAGGAGATGCTGCTCGCCGAGCCGTTGGAGCGCACTCCCCTGCGCCGGGAGGGCGAGTAGCGATGAACGTGCGACAGCCGCGCTGGCACTACGGGCACGCCCAATCCATCCCCCAAAACAAAAAGCGGCGGTGCTGTGTCTAGCGTCCTCTTCTTCATCGCGGCGATCGGCGTCATCGCCGGCGCGATCGGCGTGGTCACGTTCAGCAACCCCTTCTACAGCGTGCTCGCGCTCGTCGGGCATCTGCTCTCGCTGGCCGTGCTGTTCTTGCTGCTGCGCGCCGAATTCGTCGCCGCCGCACAGGTCGTCGTGTACGCCGGCGCGGTGATGGTTCTCTACGTGTTCGTCGTCGCCTATGTCGGCGACGAGGAGCAGTCGCTGGACGGCGTGCTCTCGCGTCGTCCGCGCTCCCGCGGGGCCGACGGGCGCAAGGCCACCGGTGCGCTGTTCGCCGGCGTACTGCTCGTCGAGCTGTTGATCGCGCTGCTCGGCAGCGGGCTGAAGGCCGTATCTGGCGACGGCGCGCCCTACGCTCCCGGGCCGCGAACGTTCGGCACGCCCGCCTACATCGGCAATCTGCTGCTGACGCGCTTTCTACTCGTGTTCGAGGCCTCCTCGCTGCTGCTTCTGATCGCGGCGGTCGGCGGCGTGGTACTGGCGCGTAGACGCGGTGGCCTCGAAGACGACGACGAGCGTAACCGGCTCACCCCGCTTGACATCCTGCGTCCGCGCGGCACCGGCACGATGGTCGAGGGCGTCGAAGGACTAGCGCTTGCGCACGCCCGCGGGGCAGGCGCTCCCAATGACGAGCATCCAGACCCAGACGGAGGCGGCTGGTGAGCATCGGCTGGTACCTCGCCGTCTCGGCGATCGTCTTCTGCACGGGCGCGTTCGGCGTGATGACACGTCGCAATCCGCTCGTGGTGTTGCTCTGCCTGGAGCTGATGCTCAACGGCGCCAACCTCTCGCTGATCGCCTTCTCGCGCATGTGGGGCAACGGCGACGGCCAGATCCTCGCGCTGATCGTGATGACCGTCGCGGCCTGCGAGGTGTGCATCGGACTCGGCATGATCGTCGCGATCCACCGCCGGCGCCTGCCGATTGACGTAGACGAGCTGCGGGAGCTCCAGGGATGACCACCACCTATGGCTGGCTAGTGCTGGCGTTCCCGCTACTGGGCACCCTGATCATCGGCGCCGGCTTCAAGAAGCTGCCCGGCCGCACCGCCGGCTGGATCGGCACCGCCGCGATCTTCCTGGCCTTCCTGGCGGCCCTGGCGACGCTGATCTCGCTGCAAGGTCACGCCGCCCACGACCGCCAGCTCACCTCCTCGCTGTGGAACTACGCGAGCACCGTCGGCATCGACGCGCAGATGTCGATTCTGGTGGACCCACTGTCGGTCTTCATGATCCTGATCGTCACCGGTGTCTCGACCACGATCCACCTGTACTCGGTGTCCTACATGGACGCGGACAGAGGCTTCGCGCGCTACTTCGCCTACCTCAACTTCTTCGTCTTCTCGATGCTGCTGCTGGTCTTGGCCGGCAACTTCCTGCTGTTGATCGTGGGCTGGGCCTTCGTCGGCGCCGCCTCCTACCTTTTGATCTCCTTCTGGTACCGGCGCTCGACGGCGACCAAAGCCGGCATCAAGGCGTTCGTGATCAACGTCGTCGGCGACGTCGGGCTGGTGCTCGGCACGTACTTCCTCTTCAAGCACACGGGCACGCTCGATTTCCTGAAGGCGTTCAAGGCCGCGCCGAACGTGTTCACCAGCGGCGAAGGCGACGTGACCGCCGGCTGCCTGCTGCTGCTCGTTGGGGCGTTCGCCAAGTCGGCGCAGATCCCGCTGCACACGTGGCTGCCCGACGCGATGGAGGGGCCCACGCCCGTGTCCGCCCTGATCCACGCCGCCACGATGGTGACCGCCGGCGTCTACCTGATCGCGCGCATGCACCCCTTCTTCGAACTGGCTCCGGCCGCGCAGGACGTGGGCGCGATCATCGGTTGCGCGACGCTCGTGATCGCCGCCACGATCGCCATCACCCAGACCGACATCAAGCGCGTGATCGCCTACTCGACGATGTCGCAGATCGGCTACATGATCATGGGGGTGTCTGTCGGTGCCTACGCCGCCGGCATGTTCCACCTGATGACTCACGCCTTCTTCAAGGCGCTGCTGTTCATGGGCGCCGGCTCGATCATCGGCGCGATGGGCGGTGAGCAATCGCTCGAGAAGATGAAAGGCTTCAAGAAGGCGATGCCGTTCACGTTCGCCTGCTTCGTCATCGGCGGCCTTGCCCTGTCGGGCATACCCCCGTTCTCCGGGTTCTTCTCCAAGGACGAGATCCTGCTCGTGACGGGCGAGCGCGGCGGCTGGCACTGGGCGCTGTACGTGTTCGGCTACATCGGCGCGTTCATGACGGCGATCTACACCTTCCGCATGATCTTCCGCGCCTTCTACGGCGATCCGGTGGAGCAGGCCAAGGAGCTCGAAGGCGGCCACCTCTATCACGCACCTGAGCCCACCAACCCGGCAAATGGCGAGGTCGAGGACACCGACGTCGGCTTCCCCGGTCCCACCCACGCGATCGCCGAGCGGGAGCTGCCGATGCGCGTGGCGATGGTGATCCTCGCGATCGGCGCTGTCGGCGCCGGGCTCGTGCAGATCCCCAACGTCGACTACGTGATCGACAAATTCCTCGAACCGAGCTTCTACGGGTCCTCGCTCTACACGGTGCATACGCGCGACGGCCTCCTGTGGTTCGGCTTGGCCCTCGGCACCGTGCTTGGGCTGAGCGGGATCGCGATCGCCTACCGCATCTGGGTCAAGCAACCCTCGATCGCCGTGAGCGCTCGCACTCGCTTCAAGCCCCTGTACACGCTGTTCGTCAACAAGTGGTACTTCGACGAGCTGATCGACGCGCTGATCGTGAAGCCGGCCGCCGCGGCCGGGCGCTTTGCCAGCACGACGTTCGAGCGCGTCTTTGTCGACGGGGCGATCGTCGGCGGTGCTACGGGCCTCGTCAAGGCAGGCTCCGCGTCGGTGCGCGCTGTGCAGACTGGCCTCCTGCGCTATTACGCGGCGCTGGTCGTGCTCGGCATTGCGGCACTTGGCTTCTACTTCCTGCTGCAGACATGAACATGCCTTCCGGACTCCTCACTTTGACTACCTTCCCGCTCCCCGCCTCCGACTGATGCCGCCCCTTTCGATCCTCATCTGGCTACCGGCCGTCTGCGGGCTGCTCGGGGCACTCATCCCAAGCGGCGGGTCCCCCACGCGCGCAGGGGGCATCGCCGATTCGGACGCAGATTCCGCGCCACGCAAGTGGGGCCTACCAGGCCTGCTAGCTCTGGCTGGAACGCTCGCGGCACTCGGGCTGGCGATCGGCTACATCGCCCAGTACGGACCCGGCTCGCACGGGCTCAAGGACGTAACCGACGTCGTCTGGATCGCCGAACTGGGCATCCACTACAAGCTGGGAGTGAGCGGGCTGAACGTACTGCTCGTCGGGCTCACGGCGCTGCTGTTCTTCGCCGCCGTACTTGCCTCCAACCTGCGCACTTGGGACAGGCCCCGCCTCTTCTACTTCCAGTTCATGCTCGCCGAGTCGGCCGTGCTCGGCGCCTTCCTCGCCCAGGACCTTGCCCTGTTCGTGGCCTTCTTCGACCTGATGCTGATCCCGTTTTATTTCCTAATAGGCTCGTGGGGCACCGGCCCAGATCGCGTCAAAGCCACGATCAAGCTCGTGATCTACACGCTCGTCGGCTCGCTGCTGATGCTGGCCGCGGCGATCGCCACCGGCGTGCTTGCGGGTGAGCAGAACGGCGGGCACATCACGTTCGTACTCTCTCAGCTGCAAGGGCTGCCACTGAGCAAGGGCTCACAGGAGTGGATCTTCCTGTTCTTCGCCGCCGCCTTCCTCGTGAAGATGCCCGCCTTTCCCCTGCACGGCTGGATGCCCGACGGCTACCGAGCGATGCCAATCGAGGTGCTGATGGTCTTCAGCGGCGTGCTCTCCAAGGTCGGCGCCTACGGCTTCCTGGCAATCGTGCTGCCGCTCTTTCCCCAAGGGGCCGCCCACTTCCAGACGCTGATGCTGATCATCGCGCTGTGCTCGATCATCTACGGGTCTGCGGTCGCCTTTACGCAAACCGACGCGCGCCTGATCGCCGGCTACTCCTCGGTGGCACAGCTCGGTTTCATCACGCTTGGCATCTTCGCGTTGAATCCCCAAGGTGCTCAGGGCGCGCTCCTGCAGATGGTCAACCACGGGCTCGTCGTGGCGCCGATCTTCTTCATCATCGCGCTGCTCGCGCAGCGTGCAGGCGGCTCGCAGGACATCCGCCAGATGGGCGGCATCGCCTTCCGCGCGCCGGTGCTTGCAACGATCTTCCTGGTGGTCGCGCTCGCCACGCTGGCGATGCCCGGCTCGGCCAACTTCGTCGGCGAGTTCCTGATCCTGCTGGGCGTCTTCAAAGCCAAGCTCGCGATTGCCGTGATCGCGTTCAGCGGTGTCGTGATGGCCAGCGTCTATGCGCTGCGAGTGTTCATCCGCGCGATGCACAATCGCGTCGGCAAGGACGTGAAATCGCGTGACCTGACACGCACAGACGCGCTCGTGCTCGTTCCTCTGCTCGCTGTGATCGTGTTCCTCGCGCTCTATCCCCAGGGCGCGCTGAAGCGCTCTGAAAATTCGGCCAGCGCATCTGTCGCCGCTGCGCACAACGCGCTTACCACCGGCCCTTCAGCCTTGGCCTCGACTGAACCATGATCTTGCTCGCGACACTCAAAGGCCCGCACGTCGACTTCGCGGCGCTCTCGCCGCTGATCGCGCTCCTTGGCGGAGCGATCGTCGTGTTGCTCGTTGGGTTGCTCGGCTCGCGCTGGATCCGCGAGCAGGTCGTTCCCTCGCTCGCGCTCGTCGCGCTCGGGGCCTCGCTCGGCTTGACGATCTGGCGTTGGAACTCGCCCGAGTCGATCGTCTCTGGGGCCCTGCGCATCGACCGACTGTCGCTGACACTGAACCTGATCCTCGCGGTCGGCGGCATGGCGACCGTGCTACTTGCCTGGCGCTCACGCGCATCGCGCGAAGCGGCGCACGGCGAGCTGCACGCGATGCTGCTGACGACGATCGGCGGCATGGCGCTGCTCGGCGCTGCTCAGAACACCGTTGCCCTGTTCCTTGGGCTCGAGCTTCTGTCGATCCCGCTTTACGTGCTTTGTGCAACCGAAATGCGCAACGAGCACTCGCTCGAGGCCGGGCTGAAGTATCTGATCGTGGGCTCGGTCGGCAGCGCGACACTGCTGTACGGGATCGCTCTGCTCTACGGCGCCACAGGCGCAACCGACTTCAGCGGCATCGCAAGCGCGATCTCCAGCAGCGGCTTGGCGAACAACGCGATGCTGCTGACCGGCATCGCCCTGTGCGTGGCTGGGCTCGCCTTCAAGGCCTCCGTCGCACCCTTCCACCAGTGGACGCCTGACGTCTACGAGGGCGCGCCAACGCCGATCACCGCCTTTATGGCGGTGGCAACCAAGGTCGCGGCACTCGGCGTGCTGCTGCGCCTGTTCGACGTGGCGCTGATCGAAGCGCACGGCAGCTGGGGGCCGGCGCTCGCGGCACTTGCGACGATCACGATCCTCGTCGGCAACGTCGGCGCGCTTGGGCAGTCCTCGCTCAAGCGCATGCTTGCCTACTCCTCGGTCGCGCAGGCCGGCTACATCCTCGCCGGCGTGGTCGTCTCCACCCAACTAGGAGCCCAGGCGCTGGTCTTCTACTTGGCTGTGTACCTGCCGATGAACATGGCCGCCTTCGCGGTTATCGTCGCCCGCGAGCGCGAAACGCGGGCGCTGGCTCAGGCCCGCAATCCTGAGGAGTGGCCCATTGAGGACGAGGACCCCGACGGCTGGGTGGGCGACTCCATCCAGACACTCGCCGGCCTCGGCCGCGAGCGCCCGCTGCTGGCTTGGCCGATGACGATCTCGATGCTTGCCCTCGCCGGCATCCCTGCCACGGCAGGCTTCATCGGCAAGTTCTATTTGATCGACGCAGCCGTGGCCGGTGGCTACACCTGGCTCGGCGTCGTAATCGTGATCGGCTCGATGATCTCGCTCGGCTACTACCTGCCGGTTATCGCCACGATGTGGATGAGCCCTTCCCCCGTCGCGGCCGCGACGCCTCCACCAAGCGCGATTCCCGCAATCGCAGGTGGGTCTCCAGAGCTTGACGACGAGGCCGCAGGCGGTGCTCCCGGCATTGGCTCACCCTCGCCGGCGGGAGCGAGTGGAGCCGCAATCCCTCTCGTCACAGGCGTCCCGCGCCTCCAGCCCGAGGTCGCCTTCGTCGCTGTCCTCGCCGGCGTCGCGACGATCTTCTTCGGGATCGTCCCACAGCCGCTGTTCAACCTCGTGCACGGAGTCGGCAGCGCGCTTGGGCTGCTCTGACAATCCAGAAATCTGAATGATGCCAATGTCAGAGAATTCAGTTCTGAATAGGAATGCAGTAAACTCCGTAAGCGGCTTTGGCCTGCCCGGAGATTGCGCCTTCTGAAGTGTCGTCAATGGGGGGCGCGGGGAGGGGTCTATCCTCCCCGCCGTCAGGGTAAACGCTCCCCGGGTCAGGTCCGCTGATTGTTTCTGCTGGTGGAATAGCTAATTCGGCTGGTTCCGATTATAGGCCATTCCGAATTCAAAACGCCCCACGCTTAAATTCAAGCTGTCCGATCAAATCTCGGTAGCAGAAACGCCTCGACCTAGCCTAACTTAGCGACAAGAGTGCCGCCGAGCCTGGTTACCGGCCTGTTGTAATAATACCACATTTGGTATTTTGCCGTGCAGGCAGGAGGCTACCGAGTCGCGTGCGACGATGGATGTACTCGAGGCCGAGTGGTGCGGTGCGCCCCCACCACTCAAACACTCGTCGGCTCCAGACGCCGCTCCTGAACAACTTACATCCGCTGCCGATACAGACAGCGGTGACCTCGATGCACCGACAAATACAACTCCTCGGAGAGCTCGTACGCGAATCGCAGTATGCGGTCGATGCTGAGGCGGTGGCCGACGCAATCGTCGCGCGTGCGATGGCGCGGCGCGCGGTGATCGGCACGACATTCCGAAACGACGCACGCCCTGTGGGTACCCAGGTGCGCTCGTTCCGTCCCACACGCAAGGCACGCTCCTTTCGTCCTTGCACGGGTGTCGAGGACGCGTTGATCGCGCCCTGGCTCCGGCGATAGCAATCCCTGGCAGGAAGATCGGCAAATAACCCGACCGCGGCCACCAGGCTCTAGCTCGCCAGGCCTCTAGACTCGCCCGGCGTCGCGCGCGGCCTCTTCGGCGGTCTGCAGCTGGCGCTCGACCAGGTCAAGACCCGCATCCCAGAAGCCCGGGTCGGCCAGATCGATGCCCACGATCTGGCCTAGCTCCTGCGGCGAGCGCGAACCACCGGCAGCCAGCAGCTCCAAGTAGCGCGGCACCAGGTCATCGCCCTGCTGCTCGTAGCGCTGGTAGACCGACAGTGCCAACAACTGCCCGTAGGCATAGGCATAAACGTAGCCCGGCGAACCAATGAAGTGCGGGATGTAGGACCACCAGCCGCGATAGCCGTCGGTGATCTCGACCGAGTCGCCGAACATCTCCTCCTGGCTCTCAAACCACAACTCGCCGAAACGCTCGACCGACAGCTCCCCCTGCTCGCGGCGAGCCGTGTGGACCAGCTCCTCGAAGCGGTTCATCGCCACCTGGCGGAAGACCGTGGCAAGCGCGCCCTCGATGTTCTCGGCCAGCAAGGCCAGGCGCGAGGACGGCGAGGAATCCTCTTCCAAGAGTCGCCCGAAAACGATCGTCTCACCAAACACCGATGCGGTCTCGGCAAGCGTCAGCGGCGTGCCCTGATGGAAGACGCCCTGCTCCGCCGCCAGGGCAAAGTGGACACCGTGGCCCAGCTCGTGGGCCAACGTCAGGACGTCGCGACGGCGCGAGGTGTAGTTGAGCATCACGTACGGGTGCACCGAGGGCACAGCCGAGGCACAGAAGGCTCCACCTCGCTTGGCCGGCCGCACAGGCGCGTCTATGTAGTGCCCGTCGAAGAAGCCCTTCGCGACCTCGCCGAGCTTCGGGGAGAACGAGGAGTAGCAGTCGAGCACCAACTCACGCGCATCGGCAAACGAGTAGGAGACCTCGTCCTCGGTGACGGCCGCCATGCGGTCGTAGTCGGCCAGGCGCTCGATGCCCAGCAGCTTCGCCTTCAAGCGATACCAGCGCCGCGGCAGCTCATAGCGCGCGCGAACCGCCTCGATCAGCGCGGCCACGGACTCGTCGCTTGCCTCGTTTGACAAATTGCGAGCCGCCAGCCAGTTCGGGTAGTGGCGCAAGCGATCGTCGGTGGCCTTGTCGGCCAAGAGCGTGTTGAACAAGAAGGCACGCGTGCGCAGGCCTGGGGCCAGCGCCTCGGTCACCGCCTCCGCCGTTGAGCGTCGCAGCTCGCGATCGGGCAGGACCAACCGGCTCAGCGCCACGTCCAGCGCCACCGTCTCAGGGGCTGGCGTTGCGTCTTCAATCCGCGGCTCGCTCCCCTCCCCGGCTGCCGATGCGCCGTCGGGGCCATCGCCCGGCAGACGCACCTCGATCGCCGACGTCAGCTCGTCGAACAGGCGTGACCATGCGCCTGCCCCCGTGACCGCCTTCTCCGCGAGGATCTTCTCCTCTGGTTCAGAGAGCAGGTGATCGCGGTAGCGGCGCACGTTGCGCAGGTGATGCGCGCAGAACGAAAGCCGCTCGTCATCCAGCAGGTTGTCTGCTTGCTCGTCTGTCAGTCCCGCCCATTCCAGCTCGAAGAACAGCAACTTCGTCTCGATCTCGGTGCCGCGCTCCTGCACCTCTTGCATCAACGCGCCTGCCGCTGGATCGGCGGTGTCGACCGAGAAGCGCAGCCCAGCGTAGGTGCCGGCGCGACCAACCAGCTCTTGGATCTCTCCGAGCTCGCGCATTGCCTGCTCGAGGCCTGTGCTGTCGAGCTCTGCCAGTTTGCCCGCATAGCGCGCGGCGAACGTTTGCGAGCGATCGAGCGCCTCCGCCAGCTGCGCACGCGCGCCCTCCTGGCCCTGGCCATCGACGAGCGGTTCGAGATCCCAGGCCGTTTGCTCGAGCTCGGGGTCGCTCGGGTTTGAGGTTGACGGGCACATCCGTGGCGGACGGTAGCATCGCCGCCCCATGCACGAGACGACGCCAAGGGTATTCCTGATCGCACGACCCTCGATCGAGCTCGAGGGGATGCGTGGCTACCTCAGTGACGTCGGCGGCGAGTCGTGGCTCGAGCGCCGCCTCGAGGAGTCGGGTGGGACACCGAACGGTGGCGAGCTGATCGTCGAGTTTGGCGGCAGGGCCTGCTACCGCAGTTGGGAGCCCGGGCTCAACCCGAACGTGACCCGCGTGCGCACCGATCAGCGCGAATACTTCGCCAACATACTGCGCAGCGCTCATGGCAGCGTGTTGGAGCACGCCAACTGGTCGTTTGCGCTTCGCAACGTGAGTCGCGTATTTACGCACGAGCTCGTTCGGCATCGCGCCGGCTCGGCCTTCAGCCAGGAGAGCCTGCGCTACGTGCGCCTGACCGACATCGGCTTCCGTGTGCCGCCGGCGCTCGAGCCGGTGCGCGAGCAGGTGTTGAGCATCGTCGAGCAGCTCGAGGAGTTCCAGGTGAGCGCCGCCGAGGAGCTTGGCATCGACAAGGAGGGTGTGCCCTTCCACGTCAAGAAGGAGGTCACCTCGGCGCTGCGCCGGCTAGCGCCGATTGGCCTCTCGACCGACATCTTGTGGACCGCCAACGCCCGCACCTTGCGCCACGTAATCGAGATGCGCACAGCCGAGGGCGCCGAGGAGGAGTTGCGGCTCGTGTTCGACACGATCGCACGCATCATGCAGGCCGAGGCGCCCGGCCTGTTCCAGGACTTCACGCGCCAAGACGACGGCGCGTGGGTTCCTGAGCACCGCAAGGTCTAGTTCAATTCAATCCCCTTTAGGAACCTTGCCGCATGCGGCAAGGTCGGCAGGGCCGCATGCGGCCCTGCCCGGACCGTACATGTACGGTCCGGCCGGCCGGCACATGTGCCGGCCGGAACAACACCACCGTGTCACGCGTCCATCGTGCGCGTGCGCCAGGCGCCGAGCGCCAGGAACACCGCCAGCCAGACGATCAGGACGACTATCGCGATGCCGAGTCCCATCGCGACCGTTTCACCACGCGCACCATCGAAATGCACCGGGCTGAAGTGGATGATCGCTTGAGAGAAGAGCCACTCGCGGGTGCTGCCAAGAGTGCTAATACTTGCGAGTATCGGACTGGCGACGATCTGCCACGCGATCATCGCGATAATCGTGGCCGGCTTCGAACCGGTCAACGACCCGAACGCGACTGCCAGGACGCAGACGATCCCGTCCGCCAGCAGCACAAACCCGAGCCCGTTCAGAATGAGGGCGAGATTCGGGGTGGAGAGCGATCCGGCGAACAGAAAGCTCGCGAGCAGGATGACCGCGTAGCCGATAAGCGCGATCGACCACATCACAACTAGCGCGGCGGGCACACGCGAGGCGAATAGTGCTACACGTGAGCGACCGGTCACAACCAGATCACGGAAGACGCCGGCTGAGACGTCCCCAGCACCTGCCTCAGCGCCAACCAGGATGGCAGCCAGGGTTCCAAAGAACAAAGCTAGAAGGCGTACACCATCGGTAAAGCCTGGAACCCCACCGGCGGGCCCATGTTCAGCAGGGGTCGAGGAGTGCAGGATCGCCTTGGCGATGTAGAGGATCAGGAGCGGCACAATGGCCAGCACCAGCGACCAGATCAAGATCCCGCGTTTCCTGCGCAGCTTGAGAATGTCGGCGCCCGTCATCTGGGCTGCGATCGTGGCGTTCACGCCCTCACCTCCTCGATGGTCGAGTCGCTAAGTCGGGATGTGACCTCAAGGAATCGCTTCTCAAGGCTCTGGCGTACAGGCTCCAGACGAGATACCGCCAGGCCGGCGCCGACGAGCGCAGCGTTAACGGTCGCGGCCTGTTCGGCGGCGGAGATGCCCGCAACGTCGCTGAAAATGACGCGTAGTCCCTCATCGGAGCGCTGTGCCTGGGCCGCTTGTGTGCTTGCTTGGAGTACTTCCAGTGCACGCACCGGATCGTCCACGCTGACGATCAGCTCGTGACGCGCCCCTCCTGCCGCCAACTCGGAGATGGCTCCCTGCATGAGGATCTTGCCGCGATCGACGATCGCGGCATGGTCGCAGATCTTCTCTACCTCGTCGAGCAGATGCGAGGAGATGAAGATCGTGCGACCCTCCTGCTCGACCATGTCGCGGACCATTTCGCGGAACTCCTGGATGCCACCGGGGTCGAGGCCGTTGGTGGGCTCGTCGAGGATCAACAGCAGCGGATCGGCGAGCAGGCAGCGAGCGACGCCGAGACGCTGGCGCATGCCGAGCGAATACTTCTTGACCTTCTCGTCGGCTCGCTCTGAGAGGCCGACACGTCGCAGTGCCGGGATGATGCGCGCTTGCGTCTCAGGGCCACGAACCGCGGCGACGATGCGGAGGTTCTCACGGCCGGAGAGCTGTGGGTGAAAGCGCGGCTCCTCGACGATCGCGCCGACGCGCGCGAGCGCCTCGGCGCGCTCTGAGGGAACGGGATGCCCGAGTACGCTCATGCTGCCCGCGCTTGCGCGTGTGAGTCCGAGAAGCATGCGGATCATCGTGGTCTTGCCGGCCCCGTTGGGACCGAGAAAACCGAAGGCGCTGCCGCGTGGCACTTGCAGATCCACGCTGTCGATGGCGGCGCGCTCTCCGAATCGCTTTGTGAGGCCGGTCGTTTGGATCGCCGTCCCGGTCGAATCTCCACCGGGCAACGGCGGACTATGGTCGATTTCCTCGATTGTTGGCATCGGTCTCCTTGTCGAGCTTCGGCTTTGGCCGGTGCGGCCCGATCGCATTCGAGCGACGCAGGCGCGATGTTCACGGCTGGTTGGACTGTTCCGACACTGTGATCGAAGCGAGCGCGGCACACCATAGGGAATTACCCGTAGGGTGCGCGCCACCCGAGCCCGCGCGCGCGATTGCACCTGCGCGAACGTCGGTCAAGACCGTCGCGGCTTACGACCCGTCGAGGCACACAAGCTGTCGCTGCATTGCCCAGCGACTCAGCTCATGGCGGCTGGAAAGTTGAAGCTTGCGCAGGACCGCCGATACGTGCGCCTCGACCGTCTTGACGGAAATGTCGAGGCGCTGGGCGATCTCCTTGTACATGTAGCCCCTGGCGATGTGCTGCAAGACCTCGCGCTCGCGCGCGGTGAGTTGATCGAGCTCGGCCTGTTCACCCGCTGAAGGGCCACGGGCGAACGCGTCGAGCACGAAGCCCGCCAGGCGCGGAGAGAACACGGCGTCCCCTTCGGAGACTCGCACGATCGCCTCGGCGAGCTCAACACCTGAGATCGTCTTGGTCACATAGCCGCGCGCACCGGCGCGGATCACCGTGATGACGTCGCTTGCGGCGTCTGAGACCGACAGCGCGAGAAAGCGCACCGAGGGGAGCACCGGGAGGACCCGACGAATCACCTCCACGCCTCCCCCGTCGGGCATGTGGACGTCGAGTAGCACCACATCGGGGGTGCTCCGCTCGATCGCGCGCACGGCGTCGGCTACCGTGCCTGCGTCGGCGACGACCGTGACGCGATCGCCCAACTCCGCGCGTACGCCCGCTCTGAACAGACCGTGATCGTCGACGACCACGACGCGCGGCGGGACACTCATGCCGGTTGCAACTCCATTTCGAGCTCCACCTCGGTGCCTTCGCCAAGAGCGCTGTGCACGGCCGCGCGACCGCCGTGGCGGCGCATACGGCCGACGATCGAGTCGCGCACACCGCAACGGTCAAAGGGCACCGACTCTGGGTCGAAGCCGACGCCGCGATCGCGGATGAATGCAACGACACGTGTGGCTTGGATCTCGGCGTACAGGTCGATGCGCTCGCTGCGCGCGAACTTGGACGCGTTGGTCATCGCCTCGCGGGCGGCCTGGACGAGCGCCTCGGCGCGCGTGTCGATACGGCCGTCGCCGACCACGACCGCCTCGATCGGAACTCCGTGAAGCTCCTCGACTTCGCCTGCCGAGCGCTCCAGGACCGTCCTGATCGTGTCGCGACCCCCGGCGCGCGCGTCGGGTCGCTCGAACAGCCAGCGCCGCAGGGCTCGCTCCTGACGGCGAGCGAGCGTGGCGACCGCCGCCGAGTCGCTGGAGCGTGTCTGGATCAAGGCCAGCGTTTGCAGCACGGAGTCGTGCAGGTGGGCGGCCAACTCGGCGCGCTCCTGCTCGCGAATGCGTGCCGCGCGCTCGAAGGAGAGGTTGCGGGCAAGACGCAGGAACCAAGGGCCGGCGACAACCAGGAAGGCCACGACGATCACCGCGGCGTGGCCGACGACGCTCCTGCCGGGGTGTAGTACTCCCACGACGCGAAGTACCGTCAGCGCGAACACGATTCGCAGCAGCGAAGCCCCAACTCTGACGAGCACGTAACGGCGCCCGAGTCGAGAGCGAGCAGGCGAGTTGGACAAGCTGGACCAGATCCGTGCCAGCACTCTGGAGAGCGGGGTCGCGCCGCCGGAGAACCGGCCCATAGGGGTGTGCGCTGAGGCCATCCCCTTCAATGATGCCAGCCGCTAAGCCATGGCCCTATAAGGGATGACCCTAGGTAGCCCCCGCGCCGGTTGCGAGGAAGTCAGGGTGAGTTTGATGGGGCAGCGAGCGAAGGCCACCAACCGATCCCGTTGGACCGAATCACGCTTCATGGGCCTGCAGCTCCTTTACCCGTCCCTCCAGCTCGCCCATCACTGCCGGGTCGCGTAGCGTCGTTACGTCGCCCAGCGCACGGCCCTCGGCGATATCGCGCAACAGACGACGCATGATCTTGCCGGAGCGCGTCTTTGGCAGGTCCTCGGCCCAGATGATGCGCTTGGGTCGCGCGAACTTGCCGATCCGCTCGGCCACGGTCTCACGGATGCCGTCGATCGTGGCCTGATCCCCGTGAAGCTCGCCCTGCAGTGTCACGAACGCGACGATCGCCTGTCCGGTGTCCTCGTCGTGCTGCCCGATCACCGCGGCCTCGGCCACGTCGGGATGGGCGACGATCGCCGACTCGACCTCGGCTGTGGAGAGCCGGTGGCCGGAGACGTTGACGACGTCGTCGATACGGCCGATCACCCAAATGTAGCCGTCGGCGTCCACCCGGGCCGCGTCACCCACCAGGTACGTCTGCTTGCCGAAGCGCTCGAAGTAGGTGCTGATGAAGCGATCGTCCTCCTTGTAGAGCGTGCGCAACATCGAGGGCCATGGGTGCGTCAGCACCAGCAGACCCTGACCCTCGCTTATCGGCTCGCCGGTCGACTCGCTCAGTACCTGAGCTTGAACACCGGGGAATGGGTGTGTCGCCGAGCCGGGCTTGGTGGGCGTGATGCCCGGCAGCGGCGTGATCATGATCGCGCCCGTCTCGGTCTGCCACCACGTATCTACGATCGGGCAGCGTTCACCGCCGATCACCTTGTGGTACCAGAGCCACGCCTTCGGGTTGATCGGCTCGCCCACCGATCCGAGTAGGCGCAGCGAGGAGAGGTCGTGCTGCTCGGGCCACTGCGCACCCCACTTGATGCACGCGCGAATGGCGGTCGGAGCGCAGTAGAGGATCGACACCTTGTAGCGCTCGATCAGCTCCCACCAGATGCCCCTGTTGGGGTAGTCGGGGGCGCCCTCCCACATCACCGACGTGGCACCGTTGGCAAGCGGGCCGTAGACGATGTAGGAGTGGCCCGTGACCCAGCCGACGTCGGCCGCGCACCAGTACACGTCGGACTCGGCTTTGAGGTCGAACACGTAGCGGTGCGTCGCGCTTACGCCCGTCAAGTAACCGCCGGTCGTGTGCAGGATCCCCTTTGGCTTGGCGGTGGAGCCGGAGGTGTAGAGGATGTAAAGCGGATGCTCGGCGTCCAGCGGCTCTGCTTCGCACTCTGGATCGGCCGCGGCCAGGATCTCGTCGTAGTAGACGTCGCGACCCGTCTTCATCTGGCATGGCGTGCCCTTGCTGCGCACCACCACGATCGTCTCGAGCGTCGCCAGGTCCCCCATCACCTCGTCGACTCGGTCCTTCACCGGCGCGGTCTTGCCCTTGCGCGCGGCGCCGTCTACCGTGATCAACGCCTTGGCCTCGGAGAACTCCATGCGCTCGCGCACCGCCTCCGCGGAGAAGCCGCCGAAGACGACGTTGTGCGGTGCCCCGATTCGTGCGCAAGCCAGCATCGCCACAACCACCTCGGGAATCATCGGCAGGTAGATGCCGACGACGTCCCCCTTGCCTACTCCCTGATCCTTCAGCGCGCTGGCAAAACGCTTGACCTCGGCCAGCAGCTGCGCGTAGGTGATATCGCGCTCTTGGCCGTCCTCGCCACGCCAGTGAAACGCCACGCGCTCGCCTCTGCCGGCCTCCACGTGGCGATCCAGACAGTTGTAGGAGGCATTGATCTTGCCGCCGACGAACCACTTGTAGAAAGGCGGGTTGGAGTCGTCGAGGATTTGCTCCCACGGGGTGAACCAGTCGAGCTCGCCCGCCTGCGCGGCCCACCATGCCTGTGGGTCGCGCAGTGCCTGCTCGTAGACCGCTGGATCGTTCAGGAGGGCGTGCTCGCGGAAGTCTTGCGGAGGCTCGAAGCGCTCCACCTCCAGCATCCGCGCCAGCTCAGAGTCGAGCGCGTCGGTATTGGTCGCCATGTTGAGCCTCCCTCCGTTTCATCCCCGCCGCCCTTGCTTGTTGAGGCCTCGCCGATGCGTGGCGTCGCTGCTCGGCGGCCCTGTCGCGATCTCTCTTCTTCCGCCACGCATCGCTCCTCCTTCCTCTTCCTCTTGCCTTCGTAGCGCTTCTCCTCAGTGAATGACTTTACTCGCCGCTGAGTGGCATGACCGGCAGGACCGTTCGTTTGAACGTCGAGTTGGTCACAACGGCAAACGATGCGTACCACGCGGCCGCCGCGGTCGCCAGACCGAGATAGCCGCCCCAATGGGTCACGGTCGCGTGCGGTCCTATCGCGCCGATCGCAAGCAGGATGAACGTGATCGTCAGCAAGACGAACACGAGCAGCACAGCGCCACTTACCCGGAATGCGGCCACCGTCATGTAGGCGGTGAAGATCGCCCACGCGGCCAGGTACACGCCGACCGCGTGTCCAGCGTTGCCGCCGATGCTCTTGGCGTAGAACACGTTGAGTGCCCAGAAAGAGATCCAGAAGGCACCGAATGAGCAGAACGCAACCGCGCCGAAGGTATTACCCGTGCGGAACTCCCACATACCGGCGAGCAACTGCACGATCCCGCCATAGGCGAGCGCGAGTCCCAACACGACAGGCGTTCCCTTTTCGTTGACGAGGTTGGAGTTGAACATCGACAGCACGAACGTGGTCATCGCGAATGCCGCCAAGCCCAGCGGTGCCGGATTTGCCGGCGACCACGAGCTGGCGACCGGCCGCTCGCCCGTGTCTGTCTGAGCGAGCGGCGGGCTTACTCCTTGCGCCGCACGCGGATGGATAGAAGCGGCCTCCATGGGACCCTCCCTTCACGCCGCCCGTAGTCGAGCGGCACTTGATGCTTGTCAAGACTCGCGACCGAGGTGGGCAAAGGCCAACCTGCGGTCTCTCTAATTTATTCCCGCTTAAGCGCGGCGCCAATCGTCAACATCAACCACCCGAGTGGCCCAGATCGCTTCACGTAGTGGGACGTTGCGGCCAAGTGTGCGGAACGATCGCGATGCACGAACACGAGTCCCGGCAGCCGCCGCCGACCAAGACTGCGTCGCCGCGAGTCGTGTGCGCCAAGGCTCCACAGCGCATTCTTCTCAGCGCGACACGCCAAACGACAAGCAGTCGCCGTAGATCAGTTGCGCTTGCGGCGCTTGCGGCGTGAGCCGCTGCTAACCGGTGTTGGCGGCGGTGCAAGCTCGGTGGCCGGCTCACCTCCGCCAAGAGCGCCTCTGAGCCTCTGCCCGACTCCTGTCGAGGGCTCGGCCTTCGTGTCCTCGCCCGCGGCGCCCCGCCTTGACTGAGGCAGCCACGGTATTGCCTCGCCGGCGGCCCACGCTGGCGGGTCGCCGCTCGGCAAGCGTTCCCACAGCAGGAATGCCGTGGCGACCAGCCAGAACGCCGGGATGAACGCGGTCACGAAGCTGGAGCCGAAGAGCGGCAGGAACAGCAGTGCGGCGAGCATCCCTATCACGCTGAGCCAGCGTGGAAGCAGACCCGCGCGTTGTGTGCCGACCATCGTCGCGATCATCCCGACCGTGAGCCCGAGCGCCGCCAGCAGTCCCAACAGCGTCAGGAGGATGCCCAGCGAGCCGGAAGTCAGCAGCGCGTGTTCGACGGCTTTGCCGGAAAAGTCATTGCCGCCTGCGAACTTGTGCGCCTCGATCGCGAGGATCACCTCATGGATCAGGTTCAACACCGCGTAGCCGATTCCGCCGACGAGCACCAACGGGCGCCCGAGCGGCCAGGTCTGCGGGCGACGAAAACGGGTGCAGTCCTGCAGGAACAGCAATACGAGCGTGAGCGCAAGGATGCCGACGGCCATCAGGAAGTTGCCTGCGATCAGACCGAAGGCATGATGGTCTATGTAGGAGACCTCCGCCGCCCTTGGACTGATGGCCGGAGTGGCTTCGCCGCGCAGCGCCGGTTCGAGACCCTGGACGAGACCGACGGTCGGCAGTTCCTTCAGTGCCGCGTTGAGGATGATGGCGCTCAGCAGGGCCAGCACGCCACCAGCCGCGGCGGGTACGGACAGGCGCGCGCGCCTGTCCGTCTCGAAGGCTACGCGCTGCTTGATCTCTGGGGCCAGGGCCATCGGCACGGCAGTGTATGAGTTGCGAGGCTCACGGGGAGCCTGCCGCGCGGTGAACGCTAGGATGACGGTATGGAGAGCGGAGGCTTTGGCGACCTGTTCGGCGACCCGGACGAGCTACAGCGGCGCATCGCGCAGTTTGCCGAACAGATGCAGGGCCAGCAGGCGCTGGCGTGGGCCGACAACGCGATCAAGCTTGCGGTCGACATGACGGTAGCGGCCGTCAATCGCGTGAACTTGCAAGGCGACGCCGAGGCTCAGGCCCAGCAGATCCGCCAGATGATCGCGGTTGTGTTCCCCGAGGCCGTCACGCTCGTGCGCGAGGCGCGCGAGGGCTTGCAGTAGACGACTGTTCCTGAGGCCATCGCGCTTGTACGCCAGACGCGCGAGGGATAGCGGTAAGCCATTGCCCTGAGGCAGTCAGGCCCGGGCGCCGGGCACACGCGGGATTGCCGTAGGCGGCTCAGGGCCGCCATCGCCGCGTTCGGACTCGCGTTCGGCCTCGCGGGAGGCGCGCCCGGCCGCGATGACTTCTTTGAAGGAGCGGAAGCGGAAGATGAAGACGACGGCGCCGAGGCCCACGATGGCGGTGAAGGCGGCGATCGCGATCTGTTGACCGACCGAGTAGGCAGCCACCACGGCGGTTGGGGCGCTGCCGGTGAAGACCTTTACGAGCAGCGCCTGCTGCACTCCGGCGCCGCCCGGGGTAAACGGGACCGCGCCCGCCACCTGTCCGACGCCGAACACGAGCAGCACGTTGCCGACCGAACCACCGACGCGAAACGCGTCGAGCAAGAACCAGAAGGCGATGAAGCGACACACCCAAGCCATCGCCTGCCAGGCGGCTACCTCACGTAGATAACGAGGACGATCGCTGAGGATCGTCAGTCCCTGGCGCACGCGGATCCAGAACGCCTTGACGCGCACGGATAGCAGCGCGAAAGCCAGGAGACCCAGGACCGCCAAGAGCGTGATCAGAAAGAGCGTGAAGCGGAAATGCTCGGCCAGGTATGAGATGTCGAAGGAGTTCAGCTTCGAGAAGTCGGGCGGCTTGGGAAAGACGCCCTGACTGAACGCGAAGATGAGCACGAACACGCCCACGCTCACGTCGAAGACCGCCTCGACGAAGAAGGCGGCGGCGACCGTAGGGTAGGAGGAGCCCGGTATCGAGCTCTTGGCGAGAAACAGCTTGATGACGTCCCCACCGCGCGCGGGCACGACGTTGTTGAAGCCAACCGCGGCGACATATGCACCCCAGATGCGCCGCCACTGGAAGCGGACCGCCGGATAGGCGGCGCGCAGACTGTGGAAGAACGCGCGCGAGCGCAGCGTCAGATTGAGACCGAAGAACAACAGGCCGAGCGTGAGCGCGCCCCAGTGGACCGCCGCCAGGTCGGAAAAGAACTGGCTGGCGGCTTCGACGAACGAGTCGAGGCTGCTCGTAATCGAAGTCGACGCGATGGGCACAGACCAAGCCTACGGTCCTCCGCGCTAGAAGCCGACTAGAAGTCGTCGTCGTCCTCGGGCTCGAGGCCTTCCTCGTCGAGATCGACGTCGAGCTCGTCGCTGTCGATCTCTTCCGCGTCGTCCCAATCCTCGTCGTCGAATTCGTGCTCGGAGACCTCGAGGATCGCACCTGCATGCATGTCGCTCTCCCTTCTAGAAGCGAACGTTGACGGTCTCCCATATATACCCCACGAGCGGGTGCCTGACAGCCGGATGACGCGACAGCGAAAGCGCTCGTGCTTCCGCCTCCGCGCGCCGGCGGACATGGAGAGCCCGGCTGACCCTCAGATCGACGCCGAGTCGCTATGCGTTGCCGTCGGAGGAGCCGAGGACTACCGGCGCCTGGCGGAGGGCGCGAGCTGCGGATTCGCCCAGCCGCCGTCGGTCGGGTTTACGTTGACGCCGGGTGGGACGATCTCGTCGATCCGGTCGAGAACGTCCTCACTCAGCTCGACGTCGGCTGCGCCCAGCTGAGACTCCAGATGCTCCATCGTCCGCGGCCCGATGATCGCCGCTGTCACGGCGGGGTGGCGAATCACGAACGCAAGCGCCAGCTCGATCAGGCTCACGCCCGCCTCCTCGGCGACCCGACCGAGCGCGTCGGCGGCGTCCAGCTTGCGCTGGTTGGCCGGGATCGACATGTCGTAGCGCGCGGGGATCATCTGCGCACGGCGCGACGTCGGGATCTCGCTGTCCTTGCGATAGCGCCCCGAGAGCCAACCGCCCGCAAGCGGGCTCCAGGGAATCACGCCCATGTGGTGGCGACGGCAGGCCGGCAACACGTCGTTCTCTATCTCGCGCACGAGCATCGAGTAGGGCGGCTGCTCGCAGACGAAGCGCTCACGACCGCGCTCACGCGCCACCCACTGCGCCTCGACGATCCTGCTCGCCGGGAACGTCGAGGAGCCGATATAGCGCACCTTGCCGGCGTGCACGAGATCGCTCAGGGCACCGAGCGTCTCGTCGATGTCGGTATCGAGCTCTGGACGGTGGATCTGGTAGAGATCGATCCAATCCGTTTTCAAACGGCGCAGGCTGTTCTCGACCTCCCTGACGATCCAGCGGCGCGAATTACCGAACTCGTTTGGGTCGTCTCCCATGGTGCCATGCACCTTGGTGGCCAGCACCACGTTCTCACGCTTGCCACCTGCCAGCGCCTTGCCCAGTATCTCCTCAGACTCCCCCCGCGAGTAGACGTCGGCGGTGTCGATGAAGTTGATCCCGGCGTCGAGTGCGCGATCGATGATCCTGATCGAATCCTCGTGGTCGGTGTTCCCCCAAGCCCCGAACATCATCGCGCCGAGACACAGCGGGCTGACCTTGACTCCGGTGTGGCCGAGTTGGCGAAGCTCCATGCCAGGACTGTAACGCGCGTAGGCCACCTCCAGCGCCAAGTTACTCAGCCGGCGTCGAGGGCAGTTGTGCTCAACGGGCGCTGCCTACGGTGTGGCGCCAGCTGGAGCAGTCGTCGTCCCGGTAGTGGCCGGCTTGCTGGTCGTCCCCGTCGTCGTAGTCGTCGTCGTTTGAGCAGGCGTCGTGACCGTCTTTGCCGGTGTCGTCACGGTCGTCGTGGGGGTCGTGACCGTCGTCTGCTGAGTTACCGTCGTCGGGTTGACCGTCGTCGAGTGGCCGACGCTGAGCGATTGGTTTGTGATCGTCGGGGTCGGTTTGGAGCTTTTGTTGGAGACCAGTACCACGACAACGACGACCAGCGCGATGACGATCGCCACCGCAAGCGCGATCGCCCAACCATTGCCACCACCCTGATCCTCTACCGGGGGCGGATAGCCACCTCCGGGCGGAGCCGGCGGATACCCTCCTCCCGCGGTGGGATCGCCAGCGCCTGGGATCGGCGGCGGCAGCGGTGGATCACCTTCGGGGCGGTCAATACCATCGTTCAAGGCCGACTCCCTTCCTGCAACAGGCCGATATACCAGCTCAGGCTTTGCACGTTGCCGCGCTGAAGTCAGCGCTTGCGTCAGCGTCCGAACTCCACAGTGACGTTACCCGGGACCCATCGCGGCTACACAACCGACTGATTTGCGGCCCCCGGCCTAGAGCAACTCGGCGATACGCCAAGCTGCCCTGGCGGCGCCGTCTGTCTCCACGTCGCGGTAGTTGACCTCGCGCCCGACCTCCTGGGCGATCGCCGCCGCGATCAGCTCGGGCGGGGAGTCGTCGTAGTCCATGCGCCTTCCCGCGCCATAGCGTTCGAGCCGGTGGCGGACATGGAAGTTCTGCTCGAAGTGGTGGCGCAGCGGGAAGTAGAGAAACGGCCGCTTCTGTGCCGTCAGCTCCATCGAGGTGGTCAGGCCGCCCTGCACCACCGCCAGGTCGCAGGCGGCCAGGTGGCGATAGAGGTTGTGCACGTAGGGAACCACTTCGAGCCCCTCGTGTGCGGGAAGCGAAGCCGGATCGATGCGGGGGCCGGCGACGACGATCATGCGCAGATCCTGTACTCCTTCCTTGGCGTATGGGAAGGAGGCGATCACCCGGCGCAACAGATCGGCGCCGACGCCCGAGCCGCCGACGGTGACGATGCACACGCGCTCGTCGTCTGAGTAGCCGAGCTCCGCGCGCAGCCTGGTGCGCTCCCCGATGTCAGCCGGTTCGAAGCCGGTGATATAGCCGGTGAAGTCGAAGTGACGCTCGGTCCAGTCCCTGATCAGCGGCAGCTCCGGCCCCAGGCGCTCGTGGACGATGTCGTCGGGGTTGCCCACGAACAGGGCCATATCGCGCACCTCAGGGTGCTCGGCGACGTGGTCGACCATGTCGGCGTTGTAATCGGCGGTCAGGTATCGCTCGCGCTCATCGCCGTCGCCCATCGGCAGAAAGCCCACGAAGTCGGTCAACCAAGCGAACGGGACCTTCTTCTCGCGCGGGTTCTCGTGCAGGTAGTAGTCGAGCTCCCAGGCCTCGTCGCCGATCCACAGGTCGTAGCGCTGCTCGCGCACGATGTCGTGAAACAGCATGAAGTTGGCCGCCAGGATCTCGTCCATGCGCCGCAGCGCGTGGAAACAGTGCAGGTCGTGCTCGGCGGACTCCGACTCGATGTGCTTGGACTCGTTGGCCAGGTGGCGGCTGGCGGGATGGATGCGCTCGCCCTCGGACTCCAGGACCCTGGTGACCGGGTCTTGGGCGAGCCAGTCGACTTGCAGATCGGGGTGCAGAGCACGCAGCTCGCGCGCGATCGCCACGTCGCGCTGGGCATGCCCGAGACCGATCGGTGAGGAGATGAACAGGGCGCGTGGGCGACCGTCCGGGCGGAACACGGTTGGGTCGCCTGACGTGCGTGGGCGCTTGAAGGCATCCTCCGCGAACTCGCGCAACATGAGGTTGAAGCCGACGGGCTTGCGGGCATGCTGGATATGTCCGGCGCCTTTGACCGTCTGGAACTTGCCTGCGCTGAGACGCGCGAGCGCGCGGGCATCGCGCGGTGGCGTGATCATGTCGCGATCGCCGGAGACCACCAGCACCGGGCAGTCCAGGCCTTGCGCAAGCCCGCGTAGCTCCCGCGGCGCGTTGGCGCGGTGGGCGGATTGCTCGTCGAGGACCGTGGCTGCCAATGTCTTCGGGTCGGTTTCGAGCGCCCAGCCCACGCCGTCTTCGATCGCCTTGGTGGAATGCGGCTCCGGTAGGGCTCTGGAGACGAACCACTCAGCGAACACTGAATATTCGCGACGCCAGTGGACGGCGCTGAAGCGGCCCCACCACCAATGGTAGAGCTGGGGACTGATCGCCGGTCGTGCAAACGCCCACCAGAAGAGCTTGCTGCGCATGAACCACAGGTGCGAGGGGGTGTAGGGGAACATCGGGCCAGTGAAGACAGCGCCGAGCACCTGCTCGGGGGCGAGCCGCGCGAGCTCGAGCTGATAGCGGGCGCCCCCCGAGAGGCTCACCGTCACCGCCGACTCCGTGCCGGTCGCGTCCATCACCGCCAGGCAGTCGCGGGCGAACTCGACAGCCCTGTAGCGGCGCGAATCGTGCGGACGGTCAGAGCGCCCGTTGCCGAGGCCATCCATCACTAGCACCCGGAAGTGGCGCGCCAGGTAGGAAATCTGCATCTTCCAGTGACGCGAATGGAACATCGACCATGTCGGCAGCAGGAAGATCGTCTCCTTGCCCTCACCGTAGACCTCCCAGAAGATCCGCTGCCCGCCCCGCTCGACGAAGCCTTCCTTGTCCGGGTAGCGCGCGCGGCTCTGCTCGCCGTCCCGGCCGACAGTCCGGCCAGTCCCCTCGTTCGCCGCCGCCGCGACGGTTCCAGTCTGTACCGTCGCGGCGTCGATGGTCGTGTTGTCGGCTCCTGTCTGCCCGGTCGCCGTGCTCACGGCCGCGCCTCGAGCACCAGGTTGAAAGGCGTCTCAGCGGCGCGGCGCACGCGGCTGAAGCCGCCTTCGCCCAAGACCTCGGTGAGGCGCTGCTCGCCGGCCTGGGCGCCGAGCGCCAGGCCGACCTCCTGGCTCAGCGAGGCGGGCGTGCAGAGCATCGTCGAGCCGCCGTAGAAGATGCGCCCGACGGGGTTGAGGTTCTCCTCGATCGCGTCGCCCGCCAGGGGCTCGACGACCATCCACGTTCCGTCAGGAGCGAGTTGCTCGCGCACGTGAGAGGTGGCGCCCACCGGGTCGCCCATGTCGTGCAGCGCGTCGAACACGCACACCAGGTCGAACGGCCCACCGCCGAAGTCCTTGGCTGAGGCGACCTCGAAGCTCACGCGGTCTGAGACCCCGGCGCGCTCGGCAGCGGCGCGAGCGGCCTGCACCGAGCCCTCGTGGTAGTCCGATCCGACAAACCGGGAGGCCGGGAACGCCTTGGCCATCAGGATCGTCGAGGCCCCGTGGCCGCAGCCGATGTCCGCTACCCGGGCGCCGGCCGTGAGCTTGTCGAGCACGCCGTCGAGCGCAGGCAGCCAGGCGTCCACCAGGTTCGCCAGATAGCCGGGCCGGAAGAACCGCTCGGTGCCCGCGAACAGGTCGTGATGGTGCTCGTGCCAACCAAAGCCCTCGCCCGAGCGGAAGCGCTCAGCGATCTGCGCCTCGTCCTTGACGGTGGCCGCCACCAGCTGAAAGGCGCCCGGGATGAAGGCTGGACTGTTTTCGTCGGCCAAAGCCATCGCCTGCTCGGGTGGCAGCCTGAAGGTGTGAGTGGCCGCGTCGTACTCGACGTAGCCACTGGCCGCCTGCTGGCACAACCACTCGCGGATGTAGCGCTCGTGACAGTCGGTGCGTTCGGCCAGCTCCTGGGAGGTGACCGGCTCGCTGTCTGCCATCGCCTTGTACAGGCCGAGCTTGTCGCCGATCAGGACCAGCGGCGTGGTGATTGCCGCGCCCAGGTCGCCCACGAACTGACCCATGAACTCTTCGAGCTTCGCTTCATCTATTTCCACTGCGCTCATCGTGCTTCCTCCGATTGGTTGATTGGGGGGACGTCTTGTTGTTGTTCCCGGTCTTGCGCTTCTCCAGCGAGCCGAGCCATGCGTCGATGGACGTGAGCAGAGCCTCGTGGCCGCGGTCGAAGCCGAGCAGCCGCTCGAACAGGAGGCCCTGGTTGAACTGCGCGACCAACGCCGCCCAGCCCTCGGCCGAGAACGGGCTGTCGTGGAGGTCGTACTCCTCGATTGCCTCGGCGAGCGCGTCACGAAGCACGTCGTGCCAACGGTTGTGGACGCCCTGCAGGCGCTCGCGCAGCCCGGGCTTGTTCCAGGCGAGCGCCTGCAGCTCCGCCCAGATCTTGGGGTAGCCCGAAGCGAGGTCCTCGTCGATGAAGGCCATCGCCTTGCGCCACTTCTCGATGAAGGGAGCCTCACTGCCATACATGGCGCGCTGGCGCTCGAGGATGCGTGCGGTGAACCGCTCCAGCGTCTGCAGCAGCAGCTCGTCGACCGAACCGAAGTAGTAGTGGACGAGGCCGTGGTTCTGCCCGGCCTCCCGGGCAAGCTGCCGAGTCGAGATTCCTGTTGCGCCCTCCTTCACAAGCAGGCGCTCAGCGGCATCGAGGAATGCCTCGACGTTGGCCTCCCTGATCGAGGGGCGGCTATCCGCGACCTCCGGATCTTCTATTGCAAGTGACTTAGGCATATGACTAAGTCAAGTATCTAACCAGCTCGGTATGCCGCTGTCAAATCAGCGGCACGATCGTGCCGGCGTGAAGGATGAGGCGACTAGGAGCGCTAAACGACAGGCGGCGTCGCGTGGCCCAGCGCCTCGAGCACAAGTGCGTCGTGCTCGGCCGGCTTGACCTTGCGCAGGACCTGAGCCACCTTCCCATCTGGGTCGATGACGAAAGTCGTGCGCTCGTTGCCGAAATACGTTTTGCCGTACATCGACTTCTCGACCCAGACGCCATAGCGCTCGGCCACCGCATGGTCCTCGTCAGCCAGCAAGCCGAAGTTGAGGCCTTGCTTGTCATGAAAGCGCTTGACCTTGGCGACCGAGTCTGGGGAGACGCCGAGCACGACCGCACCGGCGCCCAGGTAGTCGGCGCGATGGTCGCGTACCCCGCACGCCTGTGTCGTGCACCCCGGCGTGTCGGCCTTCGGGTAGAAGTACAGCACCACGCTCTGCCCACGAAAATCAGAGAGCTTGACCACCCGGCCGTCCTGATCGGACAACTCAAAATCAGGGGCCTCTTGCCCTCGTTCGACCATGCTCGGATCATAACCTCAATGCGATCGTGCGGGACGACGCGGCATGAAGGCGCCAGCCGCTCGCCGAACATTCGGCCATGAGTCCGATATTCGCCTATCGGCCTCGTATGATCGTCGCGAACGCGACTCTGATGCCACGCTCGGCTAAAGCACGAGCATCCTTGGGAACCCTGAACGGAGATTTGATGCGACACGCATACATCGTCGGTTTGAGCTTGGCCGCAGCCTTGGTCGTGGCGATCGTGGCGACCGGCCCCGCATGGGGTTTCGATGGTCCGATCACCGAGTATCCGATACCAACAGGGGAAAGCCAGCCAACGGCGATAGCGCCCGGCCCGGACGGAGCGATGTGGTTCACCGAGGCGGCTGGCGACAAGATCGGGCGGATCGACTCTACCGGGAAAATCACCGAGTACACGCTTCCGACGGCCGACGCCGAACCGAACGGGATCGTGACCGGCGCAGACGGCAACCTGTGGTTCACAGAGACGCACGCGAACAAGATCGGCAAGCTCGTCCCTTCGACGGGAGCGATCACTGAATACAGCATCCCCACAGCCAGTTCTCAGCCCACAGGCATCGCGCTTGGAGCAGAAGGCGACGTTTGGTTCACCGAGTACGCAACTTCCAAGCTGGCGCGCATAACGCCGAGCGGCACGGTCACTGAGTACACAACACTGTTCGGTGACGACAATCCGCTGTACATCGCTCCCAGCGCGGGTGAAGGCACGTCCATGTGGTACAGCGGCGACAAGGGTCACCACATCGGCTACGTCAACGAGTCGGGCACGGCAGGAGAGACGACCGCCCCCAAAGAACAGGACCCGACCGGCATCGCCACCGGCTCGGACGGCGCAACTTGGTTCTCGACTTTTGAAGCCGAATCGGAGGCCTCAACCCTGGACAGGCTTCCCGGCCTTTTCGGCACGATCACCGAAACCGACCAATTCAGCCTCAATCTCGGGCAGCTCCTGGCAGATTCAGACCTTGGCTTCTGGTATGTGAGCGACACGGGAGACGGCGCTTCGCTGTACCGAGTCACCTCTAGCGGCATAGTCACCGACGAAGCGCGGGCTCCAACCCCGGCGCACGGCTCCGACTGCTACTCGAAAACGAACCTGCGCGCCTGCCCGCTCGACGGCCTCGCCTTCGGTCCTAATCGGGCAATCTGGTTCACGGACTTCTCGACGAACTCGATCGGCGTCTTCCCGACGGACTACGCGCCGTTGCCGGAAGTGAGCGGTCCGGCTGGACCCGAAGGCAAAGCTGGACCCGAAGGCAAAGCCGGACCCGAAGGCAAAACCGGGTCCGAAGGCAAAACCGGGTCCAGCGGCGCTGCGGGCGCCGAAGGCAAGGTCGGGCCCGCAGGAGTTAACGCGTCGACGACTATCGTGATCGTCCCCTTCCAGACGACCGTCGCGGCAAGCAGCGTGACCGTTCACTACGCCCTCACCGCCGCCGCGAAAGTAACCCTCAGCGTCACGACCGCAGCCGGCGCAAAAACAGCGGCTAAAGGGGCTTCACGTGACTCGGCCAGGAAGGCCGGCGGAACTAGCAAAGGACCGGTGATCGTCGCCACGAGCAACGGCAAGGTCGGCAGTGACACGATCACGTGGAACCGCAAGTTGAGCGGCAAGCAGGCAAAGGCGGGCACTTACACTCTGACACTCCAGGCGAGCATGGGTACGGCACAGGCAAAGGCCGCGGAGAAAGTACGGCTGTCCTCGCATTGAGTCACAGTAAGTCGCCGATACCCACCCGAACGCTCACGGCAGTCCAATAGGTCGAGATTTCGACACGCATTTGCCTCGGCGTGCGTTGCGCAGCCTGGCGCCGGCAGCTCGCGTGCCTCAGCGCCCGATCGCTTCGCGCTCCGGGCCCTGGGGGCCGCCCTTGCCCACGCAGAAACCGGATTCCGGCTGATTTTCGCCGTCGGCGGTCAGGTGGCCGTTCTCGGCCTGCCACAGCGGCGAGCGGGGACCCGCCACTTCGTAGTAGTCGTCGAGCGCGAGCTGAACGCTGTCCTCGTTGTGGCTTGAGCCCTGGACCTCGCTCGGTGTGGCCACCCCGAAATGGCCCTTCCAGCATGCCCACGGTGTCCTTGCGATATCCACCAGCGGCGTTGTGCTCGCTCGAAACGCGAATCTGCCCGCGCCGCACACCAGCCAGTCGCTGACCAGGCCATCCAGGCCGTTTGCATAGCGCGGACGAGGGCCACAGTAGGCCGGATATGTTGGGTGGCCTCCATAGGCGGCCTGCACGACCGGGTGACCTTCGTCGAAGCTGAGCAGTGGGCTCGTCCACGGCAGATATTCGCCCTCGTTGCTGTGGTGAGCCATGTACAGCCATTGCGGCTGCTTGGTCTTGGGGTCTATCAACACGGTCACGTGCTCCCAGTCGCCTTGGTGCAGATCGGTGTTGAGCACGTCCCCGGCGATCGGGGCCTGGTTCATGAGCTCGGGCGTCGCGAACGTCGGGTAGTAGTTGTAGGGATAGAAGAACCAGTACTGCAGTCCGACCAGACCTGTCCCGATTGCCCGGTTTCGCGCCGGCCAAAGCGCCGGATTGGCTTTACCCGCATAGAAGAAATAGACCTGGGCGGTCGACCAGGGATCGAGCTTGCCCGGGTCGGCTAGCCGTTCTTTAAGCGTTGGGATCGGGGTGTTGCGTCCCCGTTGTCCGCGCAAGAACGCATCGAGCTGGACTTCGGGACTCCGCGAAAGCGCCGGGCTGGCCGGAAACTCCAGATAGTCGCCGGGACTGCTTCCCTGCGGAGACAGTTGGCTCAAGGCGGGATGAGCAACCGCACAGCCGCCTACACCCTGGCGATGCAGGCAAGTCGGCTGGCCGTCGCTACCGATATCTTCGAGTAGTGCCCCCACCGACACCGGCCAGAACGGGTCGGTGTCGGACACCAGCACGGTCGGTTGAAAGCGCTTTGCCAGTTCAGCGATTTCAGGAGTCGTCTGCTCGATCGGCGGCTCGCCGTCACGTGCGCGATCGCTCGGCGGCGCCGGCCCGGCGAACACCTCAGATCCCAGCCGCGAAGCTTCGTAACCAGTACTTGGACTGGGCGGCGGCTGCCCGGCACACGGCGCCTGGCGTTCCCTCAGTTCTGGGCGGATCCAGGTCGGAGTGGCCGCGTCGACACCGAACGCGTGCAGCGCGAGCGTCGGCAGCGATGGGCGATAACCCGAGTCGAGTGCGAACTGCGCAGCGACAGTGTCAACAGACTTGACCGCGTCGGCCGCGACGAATTCCACGCGATTGTCGATCGAGGTGGCGTTGGCCAGAGGCGTGCAGGACACGAGATACATGCCCGATCCGTTGCGAGCCAGGTAGCCACCGTGGCGCGTCCCGCTCCTCGTCTCGACGGTTGTCCTTGAGAAGCTGACCGGCGGCATCGCCGAATAGGAGAGCCCCACGAGCGCGTAGACCGTCAGCAGCAGCCACGGCAGCGGCGAGCGCAGGAACTCGAACGTCGAGGAGGGCAGCGGTCGCTTGCCATACCAGCGCCCGAACGTGGCGATGCCCATCCATGTGAGCAACAGCAGACCGAGCGGTGCCGAGCACAGCATCGCCACGACAACAGTGAACAGCCACAGGATCGTGTGCACCACACGGCCGCCCCTCAGTGGGTTGACGATGCGGAGCAGGGCCACTGAGAGGATCGAGAAGAGCGCCCACGGCACAAGCAGGGCCCACCAGTGGCCCGGCTGCCACTGATCGACCAGTGGCTTGACGAACCTGGCCCCGACCAGGCCGAGCGCTACCGAGAGCACGCCGACGTTGAAGCCGGCGATCACCCGCACCAGGCCTTCCTGAGCTGTGTTCTGATGGAGCGCAGGTGCCGGTCGTGGAGACTGCCTCTGCAGGAACCTCTCGCGTGCGCTCGAGCGACTCGTGTCGAGGATGTCGCTCCACACATCTACCTGCTTGTCCCAGCGACCTATGTGCACGGCATACGCGACCGCGCACATGGCGGCGAATGCGATCGCCATCACAAGCACCGCGCTCGCGCCTGCGGCGAAGATGACCTTGTCGTCGATCGCCGGCAGCGACGCGGCGACGGGTAGGCGCGCCGCCGCGAGGTGCACCCACGTTACAAGCCAGCCGATCGTGTAGACGTAGGCGGCCAGCGCGACCAGCAGCCCGATTGCCTGCAGCACATCCGGCAACACCGTGCGACGGTCGTCCATAGTCCGATTATTCGTCAATGCCCGGCGGAACGAACGCCGCTCCTACGCCGTGGTGTAGGAACGAACCCGCTCCCGCACGACGCCTCACTTACGGAACTGGGCCCGGGAGATCCCGACACGCTTGCTGAAGGGACTGTCGAAAACGCCGGCGGCGCCCAGTTCGGCGTGGACCTCTTGCCACTCCGGATAACGCGGATACATGGTGGCCAGGAGACCGTGGCTGCCGGTCAACGAGTTCACCTGTCCCCAGTGCGGGCGTCCGGCCAACTCGTAGAGGGCGTTCTCGTGCGCGGTCAACAGCTCCATGCCGCCGACGGTGTGGGTCGCCATGATCAGCTCGATCATCACCGTGTCGCGGCCCTGCATCATCGACATGTACGCCTCGCTGGCTTTGACGAAGCGCAGTGAGATCGGCGAGCTGTGAAAGACGTTGCCCAAGCGCCTGCGTCGGGTGGCGACTTCGACGATCTTCTCGACCGCCAGGTTGAGCTGGGGCTCGTCGGCCGGCACGCCGATCTCACATGAATAGGCAGGCAGGTAATTGGCCGCGCCGATGTTGAACACGCGGTAGCTGATGTTCACGTAGTCGTCGTTGACGAGCGCCTTCAGCGCCTGCGCGATCAAAAACGGTGAAATCCGCGGGAACAGGCCGACGGCGAGGTTGATCAGCAGCGGCGTCAGTGGGAAGCGTGCGACCAGTTCCATCAGCAGGCTGCGACTGCGGCGCCAGTCGTGGCGATATTCCGAGGGAGCCACCGGATTGCGGGTGGTGACGAGGCATTCGATCTCGCCCCGCTCGTCCGGATAGGGGTTGAAGAGCAGCTCGTAGTGGACGTTCTGCGCCAGCACCTCGCCGAGCGCCAGTTCCTTGCGCACCCGCGACCACGTGCTCAGCGTGCGGACCTCGCGCAGATAGAACAACGGTTGCACGGCAAGGGTCACCGAGTAGATCAGACCCATGCAACCCATGCCCACGACCGCCGCCTGGAACCAGCGGTCGTCCTGTCTGAGCTGATGCTCTGGGTATCGCGCACGGTAGGCGTCTGGGTTGGTCGGACCGTCGGCGGACTCGATCCGGTAGACCGTCCCGCCCGGTCCGACGACGTCCAGCGATCGCACCAAATCCGACATCGGGCCGTAGCCAATGCCCGATCCGTGGGTGGATGTGGAGATCACCCCCGCAATCGTCTGACCGTCAAAGCCCCCCATGTTCGGCAGCGCGAGCCGCCGTGCTTGCAAATACGCGTTGAGCTGGGCGATCGTTATGCCGGACTGCACCCGCACGAGCGTCATGCCGGTACCCGCTTGCCGGCTGTCGTTCGCCTGCTCACCGTCACCCTCCCGCGCTCCCTCGCCCTTCCGCCCGCCACCGCCCTCCCGCGTTTCTGTCGCGGGCACGCGCAGCAACTGCTCCTCGAGGTCCAACGGCCTGCTCAAACCGGAGGGTCGCACAAGGATGCCGTCGGTCAGCGCGACGTCCGACCAGGAATGCCCGGACCCCACGGCGCGCACGGAGCAACCGTCACGCTCAGCTTCACGCACCGCCGCGCGGAGCTCCTCGAGCGTCGTCGGAGTCACCTCGCGCAGTGGGTAGATGTGCTGGTTGCCGGTGTCGTTGCGCCAGGCTTTGCGCAATTTGAGCGTCTGGCGTAGTCCCATCCTCAGAGGTCGCGCTCGATCAGCCGCTCGACACCGCGCTCGGCAAGAGCGGCAATCGTCTTTGACGGATTGACTCCCAGCGAGGTGGGCACGATCGATCCATCCAGCACGTAGAGACCCTCGTAGCCGTGGACCTTGCCGCCATCATCGACGACACCCAGCTTCGGATCGTCGGCCATCGGACAACCGCCCAGCGGATGCACGGTGATGTAGCCGCTGAGCGGCCAACTGTCCAGTGCGAAAAATGGTTTGGCTCCCACCCCCTGCGCCAGCTCGTCGGTGACCTTCTCCATCGCGGCGAACAATCCATCGCTGCCCTGCCTGCTCCAGCGGATGTCGAAGCATTTCAACAGCGGTGTCAGGCGCATCTGCCCGTCGGCGGCGGCACGGCCGATCATCAGGAACACCAGCGACTCGTCGATCGGGCGCTTCGCGCGTGGGCGCAGGTGGCGATAGGCGATCGACTGGTCGCTCAGCCCCAGATGCGTTGCCAGGCGCTTGGCCCGCAACCACAGGCCGCGCCAGCCGAGGATCGCGTCGTCGACGGCCCGCACGATCTCTAGCAAGCCTCCGAAGTTCGACGGCAGCCCACCGTCGGCCACCATGAAGCCGTGCTCGTCGAGATAGTCGAGCCTGCTCGTCATCGACGGCCCGAAGTCTGTGCGCGGACTTCCGAGATCGCGCGCGCTCGGGTCGAACGCCGCTCCGAGCGCGTCGCCGTTGCCGGTGAAATGGCTGCCCAGAGAATCGGACAACAGCGGCAACCGTGAGCGGTTCTTCAGCAGCAGCCGGCTCGATCCCAGGCAGCCGGCGGCTAGCACGACCAGCGGTGCCTGCAACTCGCCGTCACCGCCGTGCTCCAGATCTCGCATCTTGACGCGCCAGTGCCCACCGGCACTACGCGGCGGATCGAGGCGCACCACTTCGTGCAGAGGACGCACCTCCGCGCCTGCTTGCTCAGCGCGCGCGACATATGTGATGTCAACCGTGTTCTTTGCGTGGATCGGGCAGCCGATGTCGCAGCGACCCAGGTTCTCACAGCGCTTTTGCGGCACACCGCTGAACGGGTGCACACGATCGCCTTCAAAGTTGACGGCCAACGGCAAGCGCTCCGCCTGCTTGCCGACCCGCCTGCCGGCGGCCGCGAAGGCCCGCATCTTCGGCAGCTCTTCTGGCACCTCCATCGGCAATAGCGCCACCTCGGTGCGATCGTAGTAGGGGTCTAGCACCTGGCGATCGATCGCCTTCGGCCAGCCTTGCGAGAACACGTCCGCCGGCGCTCGCAGTTGCACGTTCGCGTAGACGAGCGAGCCTCCCCCGACACCGGCGGCGGTCACGACCGAGAGGTCTTTCATGAGCCGCAGGTCGAACAGCCCGTGCGGATTCAGGGTTGGATGCCACAAGGCGGAGGGGGCCTGCTCGGGGGTGGCGGGGAAATCCTCGGGGGCGAAGCGCCGCCCCCGCTCGAGCACGACCACCCGCTGTCCCGCTTCAGCCAGACGACAGGCCGCGATCCCGCCGCCGAAGCCCGATCCGATCACAATCGCGTCGTAGCTGCCGTCCATGCTCGCGGATTATTACCAGAGAATGCTCTGAAGAGATGAATTCTCCCGTTCTTTGGTCATTGCTTCTCCGTCGAACTTCAACAGCCAGGGCTCGAAGCCATCGAGGAGATCCAGCCGGGTGGAGCGAACTTCGCTGGTTGCGCGGTTCCAAGCGATCGAAGCCGTCGCGCGTGCGCCGCCGGCGAAGGTCATTCATCGTCCAGGAGATTTCCTTGGAGGAAGGCAGCTTCCCTAGGACGAAGGCAGCGTAGCCACGATGATCGGCGAGCTCGTCGGATGGCTGCTGCCACCCAGCGGCTCGGCGGTGACCATCACCTGATGTACGCCTGACAGGTTGCCGGGCACGTTCACCGAAGCGTCCCCAGAACGTGTCACTCCGAACAGCGCGCTCGTGGGTTGCGGCGCCGCGCCGGAGCGGGCGAGCCACAGCTCGTAGATCTTGCCGCGCGGCGGCTGGGACACGCCCGAGACCACCAGTTCGGCGTGACCACCGGTCTGGCGCAGGACAGCTTTCGCTCCAAGCGGCAACGAGGTGAGCTGGGCAGAGGTGACATGCGTCGCCGGTGCTTGCGAGCCCGTGTCGACCACCGCAACGCCGATCAACAGCCCGACACCCAACGCGACGGCCGTGATCAGAAACTGTGGACGACGCATGCGCCAGCGGGGGCGAGCCGGCTCGGGGCGATCTGCCGCGGCACCGGCCGCATGCAGCAGCTCGGCCTCAGAGCGCACACTTGCCATGACCCGCGCACGCAACTCCTGTGAGGCGACCGCGTGGGGGACGCTCGTGGCCAGCGAGTCGGCGACCGGCTGCAGTCTCGCCACGTCCGCGCTGCACACGGCGCAACTGTCGAGATGCTCGCGATAGCGCTCGACCTCCTGCCGCTCGAGCGCTTGCAGGACGTAGGCCGCGGCCTGGCCGCGCTCCCCACAGTCGCTGTCGAATCGGCTCATCTCAGCATCCCCGGCGTGTCCAGCCGACCGCGCATCTTCTCCAAGCCAAGACGCATGCGACCCTTGACGGTTCCAATCGGCAGATCGAGCATCGCGGCGATCTCAGTATGGGTGAAGCCGCCGAAATATGCCAGCTCGATGACCTGGGTCTGCTCGGTCGGCAGCTCTCCAAGAGCACTGCGCACCTCACGGGCCTCATCGCGGCGGACCGCCTCGGCATCGGTTCGCTCCGGCGCCTCCAGGCGTTCGCCGAGACCCTCGTCGCTGACGTTCTTGCTGGTGCGCACACCGTCGCGACGCAGGGCGTCAACCGCGCGATGGTGAGTGATCCCGAGTATCCAGTTGCGCACGCTTCCCCGCGAGCGGTCATAGCGAACGCCTGTGCGCCACAGCGATAGCAACGCCTCCTGCACCACATCCTCAGCGAGGGCGCGACGGCCGATCATCCGATAGGCCAGCGAGAAGGCCGCATCGACATGGCGCTCCATGACGACCTCGAACGCGACAGCCTCGTTGCGACAGACAAGCTCCATCAGCTCCTCATCGGCAAGCTTGCGCAGCTTCGAGGGCGAGAGATCGATCCGTGGTTTGGCTCTTAGTGATTTGGGCATCTGTCGGCGTTTGTCTGAATCGGTACTCGTAATTCGCGGTCGGCTCGTATACGGATCAATGACGCCAGGCGTATCCGAGCGACCAGTCTCGCAGCGGCGAGTAGTGATCCAGACAAGGGCGAAGCGCGAAGACACCCCGACCGACGGCCAACGACCAGAGGAGCCGACAACATGATGGGTCTCGACAATCCAATCCACATCGCATTTCTGCTCATCGTCCTATTGCTCGTATTCGGAGCCAAGCGGCTACCCGAGATGGGCCATTCGCTCGGCACCGGCTTGCGTGGCTTCAAGGACGCGATCGGCGGCGAGGCCACTCATCTGCCCTTGGGCGCTCACGAGCAGCCACAGCCACAGTCGCAGCCGGTGAGCGTGCAGCCCGTCCAAGCCGCAAACGCGCAACCCCCCGTCGCACAACAGCCGACAGGCCCACAATCGGTTGCAACAACCGGTCTCCGAGCAGCCCGTCGCCCACGTGGCGGGCGTCCCCGACGATCGCGCCGCCTGAGCTCTGACCGAGTTCAGATCGCGCTCGAGGGACTGACATGGCTATTGCCATCGGCAGCGTCGGCTATGAGGAGCGGCTCAGCCTCGTCGACCACCTGAGCGAGCTGCGCACGCGGCTGATCGTCTCGATCGCCGCGATCGCGCTGGCGTTTGGGTTCTGCATGTGGCAGAACCATGAGCTGTTGAGCATCATCAACGCGCCGCTTGCCCACCAGACCCAAAAGCAGGTGAGCGCCGGCGAGGGTCCACTCGGCGCTACCTACACCGTCCCAGCGGAACGCTCGCGACGTCGCCGGCCAGCTTGCGATCGTCGTCGCGGCGCTGGAGCGACCCGACAGCGGCGCAAGCCCCGCCACGCGCTCGTCGATTCAAAACGTGGGGCCGCACTTGCGCGAGGACATCGCGAAACTCTCCGCGGCGCCGAGCGGCGACAAGCCCGTGACGCTTGGGATCGGCGAGCCGTTCAACACCACGATCGGCGTGGCGTTGATGTTCGCGCTGATCTTGGCTTTGCCGGTCATCCTTTACGAGCTCTACGGCTTCCTGCTGCCGGCCTTCAGCCCAGAGCAGCGCAAACTCGCCGCGCCACTGATGCTCGCGATCCCCGTGCTGTTCGCGATCGGGGTGACGTTCGGCTATTTCGTCGTGCTGCCGGCGGCGGTGCGCTTCTTCCAGAACTTCAACAGCGGGCAGTTCAACGTGCTCGTGCAGGCCAGCCAGTACTACCACTTCGCCGCCGTCGTGCTGCTTGCGATGGGCCTCATCTTCCAGGTTCCCGTTGGCGTGCTGGCAGCCACACGGGCCGGAATCGTGACTCCCAAGCAGCTGCGCCACAACCGCCGCTACGCCATCCTCGCCTGCGCGGTGGTGGCGGCTTTCATACCCGGCGACGCGCTCACGCTGCTACTGGAGACCGTGCCTCTCTACCTCCTGTTCGAGGGCAGCGTGCTGCTCGCGAGCATCGGCGAGCGGCGCCAAGCGCGCTCCGTCCCAGAACCCGTTTGATCTGCCGCGGCGGCGCTCTTGTCCTGCTGTCGTCTCGACCGACGAAGCCTCTGCGGGTCTACTTGAGCAGGCGTGACAGACGCCTATCCTTCAGCGTGCGTCCACCCGTCTGACAGTTCGGGCAGTAGGCGATCGTGTAGTCCTCGAAGTGCACCGCCTCGAGCGTCGTCGCGCAACGCGGGCAGGGCTCGCCCTCGTGGCGATGCACCTTCAGCGGCATCGGCAACTTGTCGGGGATCGGCAGCTTAACGCTCTGCTCGTAGGAGTCGATTGCCATGCCCAGCGTGCCCACGATCGCCTGCTCGAGCGCGGCGGTCTCCGGCTCGCTCAAGTCGCCCGCGCGCTTGAAAGGCGAGAGCTGTGCCTCCCACAGGATCTCATCCACCCACGAGCGGCCGATACCGGCGATTGTGTGCTGATCGCGCAATACCGCGTGAAGCGGACGCGCCCCATCGAGCAACTCGGCGAGCGGCGGCGAAGCCGGCCATGCCTCCGGGCCCAGCGTCGCGAGCGACTCGTCCCGCTCGAGCTCCTCACGGCGCAAGAGCTTGACCCAAGCCGCTTGCTTCGAGCCGAACTCGCGCAGGCGCAGCTCGTGCTCTCGCGCGGCGCCGGCGGCCACCTCCTCATCGGCCGGTGCACGCTCCTCCTCCCCCTCGTCCAAGCGCACGCGCACGAGCAAACGTGAAGTTCTGTCGCGCAAGCCGGCGCGACGGTCATACAGCTGCAAGCGTCCCGCCGACATCAGGTGGATCAACAGCACCAGCGGGTGGGCGGGTCCATCGGTCTCAATGACGAAGTGCTTGCCGCGCCGCCCCACACGCTCGATGCGCTGGCCCTCCAGCGCCGTCAGAGGCGGGTCGAACGTGCGCATTGCCTTCACCCCAGGCGCAAGCGCCGAGACGATCTCCGCACCGCGCAGCGCCTCGTCCAATCGTCGAGCAGTGATCTCTACCTCAGGCAACTCCGGCATAGGCCCATCGTAGGAGGAGCTTTACGCACGACGCTCCTGAGACGGTCGTGGACCAAGCGGAGCGCGGACGTACCCCTTCGGGGCACAGGCAAGTCGCGAAAGTGTGCTTCGCGCATGAGCGACTGAGGACAAAGCTCCGCGCCGCGTCCATGACCGTCTCAGTAGGCGCCGATTGCCGGGCCGTTGTATGCCACGCCCGCCGGGCTGCGCCAGCTCACGCGCCAGTGCGAGCCTTGCACCGAGGAGTTCAGCGACCAATAGCCGAGCGAGTTGGTGTGCACGGTGGCCAGGGTTCGATATTTGCTCGATCCCTTCGGCTGTATGAGCAGCTTCAGCGTGGTCGGCCCCGTCGTGGGACGTACGAGCCCCCATAGCGAGAAGCCATGGCCGCTCTTGGCGACGACAAGCGGCACCGGGAAGCCGAAGTACAGCGGCTTGCGCGTACCGTTGACGGTCTCGAGGCCTGTCTGGAAGCCGACGTAGCCGCCGTGCACACTCGAGCCGGCTGGCCCTCCGAGCGGATCGTCGCGCAGCAGATACTGCGAGAAGGCCGCCACGCGCGGGTTTTCCCAGGCGATCTTCTCAGCGATCGCGTCGTATTCGGCCTGCTTGGGCAGAGATACGCCAAATTCCCGGTTCGGGTAGCTCTGGATGCCGAACTCGGTTAGATAGATCGGGATGTGCGCCGGGATCGCGTGCGCCCTTTCTGCCTTCGTGAGCGCACTCGTCAACCTCGAGAGCACGCCGATCGTGACATTATCTGCCCCCGCCGGTTTGTAGGACGGCCCGGCGCCGGTCGTGTAGGCGTGATGCGCGTAGCCGTAGGCCGGCAGCATTTCGCATGTGCTGGCCTTGTGGTATTTCGAGTTCAGGCACAGCGTTTCACGCAGGAAGGCAAGCGGCGCGACATCGTGCAACAAGCCTCTTTCCTTGATTTCCCTGCGGCTCAGGCTGTCGGAGCCCACCGGCGCGGTTTCTCCCATCAACACCTTCGGCTTGGCGACCCCGGAGGCCCGCAACCCTTCATAGCCGGCCTGGAACAGGCCGCGATAGATGCGCGGCGATTCGGGCATGCCTTTCGCGTTGAACTGGGGCTGCAGGAAGGCGGGATGGTTGGGCTCATTCCAAATCGCATAGAGCGAGACAAAGCCCGCGTAGTGCTTGCCCACCGCCGTCATGAATTCCTTGAAGTCGGCCGCGTTGGGACGTGTCACGCCGCTCTTGTCTTTGTGACTGGCGGTCGCCCACTCCGGCACCGGCGAGGTCACGGTCAGGAGAACCGACCATTTCAGGCGCTTGGCTTCGTCCAGCAGCACGTCGTAGTAACCCCAGGCATAACTGGCGGGATTGGTGGCCTCGAAGGAAGGCTTCTTCGTGCTGTGCGCGCCCGGGGCAACGTTGGCCCAGTCGAGCTCGACGCGCAGCGCTTTGACCCCAAGCGACTGCAGCTGGTCGAGCGCCTTGGCGCGGGCCGCGGGGGTCACTTCGAGCAGATCGCGCGGGGCCTCGAAGTACATCGCCTGCGTGTGGGATGCGCTCGCCGTGGCCGGCGCCAGGGCGCCGAAGACGGTCGCGGCGCAAGCGAGCAGGATCAGCGTATGCGTCTGGATTCTTTGGGTGATGAGTCTGTGAATGTTGGGCATTGGGGGCTTAAGACACCTTGGCCGGAGCAATGTTGCGGTCGGGCACGCTCACTTTTCCGCCCGTCGAAGGCTGCCCGGCAACTCGTCCGTCGAGAACCGCGGGGCGACTCGGGGCGACAGCGCAAACTGGGCCGCTTTCGGTGTAGCGTGCGAGCCGATGAGTGCAGCAGTCGCACCGGACGACATTGTCGAGCGCCATGCGGACGTCGCGCCTGACGGGCGCCCGCCGCTGCTCGTGTTGGCGCCCCTGCGCGCGTTCCTGGACGAACACGACCTCGGCTCCGGCGAGATCAAGGCGCAGCCGATTGGCGACGGGCATTCCAACGTCACCTATCTGATCGAGCGGGACAGCGGACCTGAGCTGGTGCTGCGCCGTCCGCCGCGCCCGCCGCTGCCGCCGAGCGCCCACGACGTGCTGCGCGAGGCGCGCCTCTTGCGGGCACTGGAGCCGACACAGGCGCGCGTGCCGCGCGTGCTTGCGGTGTGCGAGGACGAGACGCTGATCGGCTGTCCCTTCTATGTGATGGAGCATGTGCAGGGCGAGGTGATCGTGTGGGAGACACCCCCGGCGCTCGACGCGCCCGAGCAGCGCAAACGGATCGGCGAGCAGCTGATCGACGCGCTCGTCGAGATCCATGCCGTGGACTGGCGCGCTGCCGGCCTCGAAGGCTTTGGCAAGCCCAGCGGCTATCTCGATCGCCAGCTACGGCGCTTCGGCGGGCTGTGGGACCTCAACAAGACGCGTGAGATCCCCGCCGTGGAGCGCGTCGGGGCATGGCTGGCCGAGCACAAGCCCGAGTCCGGCCCGGCGACGATCGTGCACGGCGACTATCGCCTGGGCAACACGATGTTCGCTGCACAGGCTCCCGCCGAGCTGGTTGCGGTGTTCGACTGGGAGATGGCCACGATCGGCGACCCGCTGGCCGACCTCGGCTATCTGTGCATGTTCTGGACGGAGGCCTATGACCCCGAAGGAGGCCTGCGCGAGCATCTCGGCAAGGTCACCCGCGCCGAGGGCTTCTCCACGCGCGCGGAGCTGATCGCACGCTACGAAGAGGCAACGGGGCGCTCGATGCGCGACCTGCGCTGGTACACGACGCTCGCGATCTGGAAGTCGATCGTGTTCATGGAGGGCAACTACAAGCGCGCTGTCGCCGGCACCACCGACGATCCCTACCTGAAGCAGTTCGGCGAGGGCGTGCTCGAGCTGGCCCGCCAGGCGGAGGCGGTGACGCTCGGTGACTGACTCCTCCAAAAGCGCCCACCCCCCGCGCGCGCAGGGGGCATCGCCCGCAAACGCACACACCGCACCCATGGACACGCACCACCCGGCGCCTCCCGCACACGCGCAGGCGACGGGTACATCGCAGGCCACCGCGAATGGCCACCGCGGCCTGCTGATTGACTGGGGCGGGGTGCTGACGACCAACCTGTTCACCTCCTTTCACGAGTACTGCGTGCGCGAAGAGATCGATCCAGCCGAGCTCGGTAAGCGCTTCAGCGCCGACCCCGAGTTCCGCGAGATGCTGATCTCCTTGGAGAAGGGCACGATGGACGAGGTCGCCTTCGAGCAGCGTTTCGCCGAGCTGCTCGGGGTCCCCTCAGACGGGCTGATCGATGGGTTGTTCGCCGGGGTACAGCCGGACGTGGCGATGGTCGAGGCGGTCAGAACCGCGCACGACGCGGGCATTCGCACCGCGCTCGTGTCCAACTCGTGGGGGGTGCATCGCTACCCACACGACGTGCTGGCGGAGATCTTCGACGGGCTCGTGATCTCAGGCGAGGAGAAAACCCGCAAGCCAGCCAAGCGCATGTACGAACTGGGCGCCGAGCGCGCCGGGGTGGCCGCCGAGCTGTGCGTGTTCGTCGACGACTTGCCCTTCAACCTCACGCCCGCCGAGGAGCTGGGCATGGCGACGGTGCATCACACCAGCGCCGAGACCACCATCCCCGAGCTGGAAAGGCTGCTCGGGGTCAGCCTGAACTCAAAAAGCGTCTGAGACGGACGTGGGTCGAGCATGCAAGGACGCGGCGAGCGCCGTGTGCTTTGCACACGAGCTGGCCGATCGGAGATCCCGTCGATCTCCGATCGGTAGGACGCCGCAGCGCGAAGCGCCCACGTTGTCTCAGTCTCTTTTGCCGCGGCCGTACAACAGCTTGAACAGGCGCGAGATCAGACGCGTGGTGCGCGACTTGTAGGGGAACATATGCACCTCGCGCTTGAGCGCGAGCTTCGGCGTGATCACGATCGCCTGCTGCGAGCAGTACTTGCGGATGCCGCCGGCGCCGTGGCGCGAGCCGAGACCCGACGCCTTCGCGCCACCCATCGGCAGCTCCAAAGCCGTGTAGTTGACCATCGCGTCGTTGACGTTGGCCGCGCCCGCTTCCAGACGGCGTGCGACGGCCTCGCCACGATCGACGTCGCGTGAGAACACCGAAGCACCGAGCCCGTAGGGCGACTCGTTGGCCAGGCGCACAGCCTCATCGGCGTCGGCGACCTTCATGATCGGCAAAGTCGGGCCGAAGGTCTCCTCGGTCATGACCTTCATCGTGTGGTCCACGTCCACCAGCAGCGTGGGCTCGTAGAAGCGCCCGCTGACATTCTCCACCGTCTTGCCACCGACGAGCACGCGCGCACCCTTGTCGACGGCGTCGGCGACGTGCTCCGTGATCGTGTCGAGCTGCCGCGGGAAGGTGATCGCACCCACGTCAACGGACCCCGGACCTTTCGGAGCGCCCACGCGCAGCTTGCGCATCTTCTCCGTCACCTTGCCGACGAACTCGTCGTAGACCGGCGCCTCGACGTACACGCGCTCAATCGAGATGCAGGTCTGCCCGGCGTTCTGCATCGAGTAGTACACGGCTATGTTGGCGGCACGCTCCAGGTCGGCGTCTGAGAGCACGATCATCGGGTCCTTGCCGCCGAGCTCGAGCGAGCAGGGGATCAGCCGCTCGGCGGCCGCGGCGGCGACCTTGCGGCCCGTGCGTGTGGAGCCGGTGAACATGATCATGTCGACCTGCTCGATCAGGGCGGCGCCCGTGGCGCCGCGGCCTGTGGCGACCTGGAAGACGCCGTCGGGCAAACCGCACTCGCGCAGTCCTTCAGCAAGCAAAAGCGAAGTCAGCGGCGTGACCTCGGAGGGCTTGAGGATCACGCTGTTGCCGGCCGCCAGCGCCGGGATGCAGTCACCGAAGGAGTTCGTAAGCGGGTAGTTCCAGGGACCGATCACGCCGATCAGGCCGAGCGGTCGATAGCGCAGAATCAGCTTCTTGCCCTTGAGCATCACCGAGGCCGATTTGATGCGCTCGTCCGCCAGGTAGTCGGGGGCGTTCTTCGCCCAGAAGCCGAACGCGTTGCCGGCGTAGGCGATCTCGGCGAACTCGGCGTCCTCGTAAGTCTTGCCGGTCTCCGAGACGATCGTGGCGATCACGCGCTCGGCGTTGTCGAGCAGCCACTTCTGGGCACGCAAGAGGATGCGCGCGCGACCCTCGAAGCCAAACGCCTCCCACTGCGGCTGGGCGGCACGGGCGCGCTTGGCAAGCTCCACGATGGCGGCGGCGTCGAGATCGGGGACGCTGCCGGCAATCCCACCCGTGGCGGGGTTCTCGACGGAGATGTCCGCGCCGGAGGTGGGCGCTCCGTTCGATCCGTTGTGTGCGTGCGGTACTTGCTGCTCGACGGTCGCCATATCGCTGTCTCCCTGCCTCGTTTCGCTCTTAGCTGACAGGCTACACCCGATTGGCTATTTGGCCAGCCCTATTTGCTGTTCCAGTTGGCGCATGCGCCACCTGGCACGGCCGTACATGTACGGTCCGGGACCGGGCCGCATGCGGCCCGGTCAACCACAGCCCGCTAAGCGACCTCGGACAGCTCGACCGTGGCGATGCCGACCGGCTCGATCGGTTTGTCGCCGCCATCGGTCGGCACGCCCTCGAGCTTGTCGACGACGTCCATCCCGCTCTGCACCTCGCCGAAGACGGTGTGCTTGCCGTCCAGCCACGGGCACGACTTGGCGGTGACGATGAAGAACTGCGAGCCGTTTGTGTTGGGGCCTGCGTTGGCCATCGCGAGCGCGCCGCGCACGATCTTGTGCGAGTTGATCTCGTCCTCGAAGGTGTAGCCCGGGCCGCCGGTGCCGGTGCCCTGGGGGCAGCCGCCCTGGATCATGAAGTCGCTGATGATGCGGTGGAAGTTGAGCCCGTCGTAGAAGCCCTCGGAGGCGAGTTTGCGGAAGTTCTCGACCGTCTTGGGGGCGTCCTCGTCGAACAGCTCGAAGACGATCGTGCCCTCGGTGGTTTGCATGGTCGCTGTGCTGGGCATCGAGGTGGCTCCTCTGCTCGTGGTTGAGTGAATGAACGACAGGCTAGTCCTGAAGCAGAGTCTATGGCCGTGTCGTCAGGGCCCGCGAAACACCGGATGCGTACCGAGGCGGCGCCAGAGGATGTGCGCCTCGCCAGGCTGAAACCATGATCTTCATCCTGGCGGCCACCCTCGTACCCGCGCCTCCACATGCAAGATCGTCGCCGCTCTCGAGCAAAAGCTGGCGACGCATCCCGGAGATGACGACATAGCGAACGGCGAGGACTGGCTATAGGACATCATCTCCAGGCCAGCGCCGGCTCGAGTCGATCTAGGCCTCGGCGAGATTGAGAGTGGCGTCGCCGCGCCGCTCCTCAGCACTCCTGCCGTCAGGCCCCATGCGTCCGCGCCGGACGTATGCCAAGCTATCGAACATGCCGGGTAGGCGAAAGATTGACTGGAACAAGCCGGTCGTCGTAGCCCTCATATCAGCGTTGCTGGCTGGAGCATTTGCGGTTGCGACCGCATTGATCCCGGTGTTCGGCGGAAGCGACGGACATTCGTCTGATAGCGCCGGACCTGGGACTGGTGGCAGCGAAGTCTCGGTGCTGGTGGATGTGACCGTGTCATGGGTACCCCGCTCGGCGACCGAACTGGTGGCGATCGTCGAGGGGAGCGCACACAGCCTGCCAAGCGGTCACGACATCTACGCAATAGCAAGGCCAGACGACAAGGTCCTTGTGGCCGACAAGAACGCAGGACCAAAGGCCAACGCGGCGATAGCGCCGGCAACAGCCGTCGCGCGTCCCAGTGGGTGGCTAGTCTCGGAAGGCGTACTACCTGGCAAGAACGGAAGGTGGCGAGCGGAAATCATCGTCTCCAGCTTTTCAAAGACGTCGTTCACCGTCCAGGCGGTGGAGATGGCCGCGCCCCCCGAAGCGGAACCCACCCATCTAAAGGAACCCACCCATGTAAGCCACGGAGAAGCACCCGGGCCAACGGAAGCCGAGCCTCCCGATGAACAGCGGGAATCGGAATCTGCCCAGAGCAGCAAAGACTCGGCACCGACAACGACCGCACCCTCATCCACACATAGCATCAGAGCCTCTACTCAAACCGAGCCCCTCGCGACGTCGGTGCCTGTCACGACCGGCAGCCGAGAAGCACTGGAAAAGACCGGTCCGAAAGCCGCCCAAGGCGCCGTGTCACAAGCGGTGACGGCGACGCCCCCGCCGCACTGAGCCACGCTCGCGGCTATGCCTTGACGCGCTCCAGCCGCAGCGTCTTGCCGCGTATTTCACGCCCCTCCAGCGCCTCGATCACGCGGTCGGCCTCAGCCGAGGGGACCGACAGGAACGAGAAGCGCTCGAGCACACTGACGTCGCGCACGGCCTCTCCGTCCAAGCCGGTCGCCGACGTGACAGCGCCAACGATGTCGGCGACCTGCAGGCCCGCGGCGCGCCCGCCGCCGAGCACCAGCTTGGCCGACGGCTCGGTGGCGTCGCGTGAGATTTGCGGCTTGGAGTGGCGTCGCGGACGCTCCTTGACCGGCGTGGGTGGCGCCTCGACGTCCTTCGACCACGCGGCGATCTTGGTGCCGATGTGGCGCTCGATCGCCTCCAGCTCGCGCGTCTGACGGGACTCGACGAACGTGATCGCCCGCCCTGAGCGTCCCACGCGGCCGGTGCGCCCGATGCGGTGCACGTAGGTGTCGGGGCTGGTGGGCACGTCGTAGTTGACCACGTGTGTGACGGTTGAGATGTCAAGACCACGAGCGGCCACGTCGGTAGCCACGAGGATCGGCACGCGCCCGCCCTTGAAGGCGAGCATCACGCCATCGCGCGACCCCTGGGACATATCGCCATGCAGCGCGCGCACGTTCATGCCACCGTCGCGCAAGGTGCGGAACAGCTGGTCGCAGCGGACCTTGGTGCGCACGAACACGATTGCCTGCTCGGGCCGCTCCGCGCGGAGCACCTCGACAAGCTTGGCGGCCTTGTCGCGCGTCTCCACCGAGAGCTGGAACTGAGCGACGGTGTCGATCGTGAGCGTGGCGGCCTCAACCTGGATTATCTCCGGGTCATACATGTACTTATCGGCGAGCTTGCGGATCGGCGGGGGCATCGTCGCTGAGAACAGCGCGGTCTGGCGTCCCGAGGGCGTCATCGAGAGGATCTTCTCGACGTCCTCCAGGAAGCCGAGGTCGAGCATCTCATCGGCCTCGTCGAGCACAACGAAGCGGCAGTCGTGCAACACGATCGAGTTACGCGAGATCAGATCGAGCACGCGCCCGACTGTGCCGACGACGATATGCCCGCCGGCGCGCAATTGCGCCTGCTGGGTACGGATCGGCGCGCCGCCGAACACCGCCACCACGTCCAGCCCACTGTGGGCGCCATAGGTGCGCAACGCCTGGGTGACCTGGATGCACAGCTCGCGCGTCGGCGTCAGCACCAGCGCCTGCACCTCGTGCTCCTCGGGATCGATGTACTGCACGATCGGCAGGCCGAAGGCGGCGGTCTTACCTGTGCCCGTCTGCGCCTGGCCGATCACGTCGCGGCCTTCCAGCAGCGGCGGGATCGCCTGCTCCTGGATCGGCGACGGCGACTCGTAGCCGACGTCGCGCAACGCTTGCAGGGTCTGCTCGGAGAGGCCGAGCTCGGCGAAGGTCTTGGTCATGCGCGACAGCAGCTTACGTGCTTGCGCTCCTCAGCCGCGCAAGGGTCGCTTTGTGGAGTCGGCCGCAAGGCCCGCGCGAAGCCCTCAGCCCAACAGCGCGCCATCAAGTCCGCCTCGCTGTAGAAGGCTTACCCGGTGGGGTCGAGCAGCAGCTTGCCGGTGGTGCGCCGCGCGCGCAGATCGATATGCGATTGCGGCGCATCCTCCAGGGGGTATGTCCCTCCCACCACCACTCGCAGCTCCTCACGGGCGAGCCGCACGAAGAGGTCGTCGAGCGCGTCGGCCACCATCGCCGGGCGCTCCAGGCAATGAAACAGGTAGAAGCCAACGACCGAGCGCGAGTGGCGCAGCAGCGAGCCCGTACGCACCTCGTTTGGCTCTTGCGAGGCGATTCCGCAGACGACAATCCGCCCGAAGTGGGCCAGCGCTCGATATGAGCGCTCGAAAGCCTCCCCACCGGCCATGTCGAATACGACGTCCACCTCGCGCCCCTCGTTCGCCTCGATCAAACGCTCGGTGAGGCCATCGGGCTCGGAGTCGATCGCGACATCGGCGCCAAGCTCGAGCGCGAGTCCGCGCTTGCGCTCGTCCGAGGCCACCGCGATCACGCGCCCCGCACCGAGGGGTCTTCCGAGCTGGACGGCAAGCGAGCCGACGCCCCCGGCCGCGGAGTGCACCACCACGCTCTCGCCGTCGGCCACACGCCCGGCGGTGCGGTACAGGTGCCAGGCCGTCAGCCCTTGGATGAGCACCGCCAGCGCCGCCCCATCGTCTACCGCGTCGGGGATCGCAAAGCTGTGCTCAACCGGCGCAAGCGCATACTCGGCATAGCCCCCGGTCCCGGTGAGCGCAACCACGCGCTGTCCCTCGTTCAGACCACTAGTCGGCGGCGCCGAGACGATCGTGCCGGCGACCTCTCCCCCCGGCACGAGAGGCAGGCTGGCCTTGCGCACGTAGGAGTTGGTGCGAGTGTGCGTGTCGGCGAAGTTGACGCCCGCCCGGGTGACACGGATCAGGACCTCATGGGGACCGGGCTCGGGCGTGGGCAGCTCGACGAGCTTCAAGACCTCAGGTCCGCCGAATTCGCTGATCTGGATGGCACGCATCGAAGCGAGGCTACATCACCGAAACGGCGATGCCCCCGCGCGCGCGGGGGGCATCGCGTTTTCGCGCGACCTCCATGCGCAACGATCCCGCCCCTGGCATCTCCGATCCACCCGAATGCCAGGCCGCCATCCCACCGCATCCCCCGATAGGGTCTCACCATGCCAATAACCGTTGTCGGATCGATTGCCTATGACGCCGTAAAGACCCCCTTCGGCGAGCGCGAGCGCATGCTCGGCGGCGCCGCCGTGCATTTCGCCCTAGCCGCCTCGTTCTTCGAGGAGGTGCTCGTGGTGGGCCCGGTGGGCGAGGATTTCGGCGAGCGAGAGCTGGACGTGATGCGCCGCCGCGGCGTGGACGTCTCGGACATCGAGCGCGTGGCCGGTGGCAAGACATTTTTCTGGCGCGGCGAGTACGGCTGGGATCTCAACTCGCGCGAGACGCTCGACACCCAACTCGGCGTGTTCGACGGCTTCCAGCCCAAGCTATCCGACCGCTCGCGCGCTAGCGACGTGCTATTCCTGGCGAACATCGTGCCCGACCTGCAGATCGAGGTGCGCGAGCAATTGCCTAACGCCCGCTTCGTCGCGCTCGACTCGATGAACCTGTGGATCGACATCGCCAAGGACCAGCTCGTGAAGGCGATCGAGAGCGTGGACTGTCTGATCCTCAACGACGCCGAGCTGCGGCAGCTGACAGGCAAGCCAAATCTCGTCTCGGCGGCACGGGAGATCCTTTCCTGGGGTGGGAACGCCGCGAGCGAGTCGGGCGACGACGAAGCCTCGCCCGATGATCCGTCCACCCCGCGGCGCGGGCCAAGCGCGATCGTCGCCAAGCAGGGCGAGTACGGCGCGGCGCTGATAACGAACGAGAGCTTCTTCGCGCTGCCCGCCTATCCGCTGGAGAGCGTGATCGATCCGACCGGCGCCGGTGACAGCTTCGCCGGCGGCTTCGTCGGATACATCGCCGCCCATCCCGAGGAGGACCCGTCAGACGAGTTGCTGCGTCGCGCGATGGCGCATGGCACCGCGCTTGCCTCCTTCAACGTGGAGGAGTTCGGCACCGAGCGTGTCGAACGGCTGACGAGCGAGGAGATTGCCGCCCGCGTGGAGGAGCTGCGTGAGTTCACGCACTTCAGCGGCACCCCTTTGAAGCTGCGCGGCTGAGACAGTCAAGGCGGTCGGCGGACTGGTGCGTTTGTGTTTGCGCTCTTCCGCCGCATGTAGAGCAAGAAGCCCGCGAACGACAAATGGAGGGGAGCCGCGACCAGGAACGCGACTCCCCCCGCTTGGGCGGACAGCTTGTTGTGAGCGGCGTCTACGTCGCGCCGACTCAGACGATGAAGCCCGTTTCCTTGACAGCCGCCAGCACCTTGCTCGCGGGAAGCGGCGTGTCGAACGGTCCGTTCGGAGCGATGTCTTCTCCGGCCGGTTCGTTGAGCAGGCCGATCACGCTTGCGTGACGCGCCTCGATCGTGAGGATCGAGATCGCCGCCTTGACGTAGGCGGCCGTTTTGATGTTCAACGCCTGTCCGGAGTAGGCATGCACGCCCGTGTTCTCGAGCACCTGTGCGGTCTTCATGAACGTTTCCACGCTCGTGTTGGCGCCTTTGAATTCGAACTTCGGTTCCTTGGCGGCCTTTGCTCCCAGCGCTTTCTTGAGGAATGCGACGTGGGCGTTCTCGTCCTTGGTCACGACCTTCAGAAAGGCCGCCGTCTGTGGCGTGAGCGACATGTTTGCAGCCGTTGCTCCGTTGTAGAAAGCCGCCTCCAGGTACTCCAGCGTGAGCGCATAGTTGAGGATGCCGATGTCGCCCTTGCCAAAGCTGGCGGGCGGACGACCACCACCGGAGCTTGCGAGCGCGCTCGGTGCGAGCGCTCCCAGCACGGCTCCACCGCTCATCGCCACGCCGGCGGTTACGGCCGACTTGCGCAGGAAGCCAAGGCGGGTATCGCCCTCCCGCAGGCCCTCGATCGCGTCGGCGTGAGCTTCGCGAACGGCACCGTCGGCGTCTATATGGTCGAGATTGATCGTGTGCGACATGGTCATCCTGCTCCTTCGGTCGTACGTCGGATGAGCGGATCCAAACGCCGGATTAGCTGATCCTGGGCGCGCCCGACTCGGTTTGGCTGTTCTTCGCAGTCGGGCCGTGGGCGGATCAGCGCACCTCCCAGCTCGTGCCCGTTGTCCCAACGTACGGCCAGGGGTACGCGCACCGCCCCAAGGTTTGTGCCGTCCGTGCCGTCCCTCAACCGCTTGTGCCCACCGCAAGGCGGGTATAGGATCAAAGTGAGGTGGATGCCTGGACTTTCATCTGGCTGATGGTGATCTTGAAGATCCCGATCGTCGGGCTCTATCTGATCGTGCGTTGGGCCGTGCGGCAGACGCCCGAGGTCGCTGGAGAGGACGGTGGGATCGGCCCACGTCCAGATCCCCTGCACCCGCGCTATCCGCGTCATCCACACACCCGACTGCCGCGTTCGCCGCGGCGCGGTCCGCATGGAGACGCCCCGTGCTCACCTCCCGCTCGCGTGCGCACGGGAGGGAGGCGCAGCCGGCTCACCCAGAATTAACGGCTCAAACGGGCCACTTCACAGCTCGCGCACGGGTCCTCGAGCCATCTGTCGCATAATCGGGTAGACAGCAACTGCGACTGGAGGAAAGATGGGCACCGAGACACACACTCAGCATGGGGCGACAAACGGTGCTCCTGCCACTGGGGACACCTCGCAGGGCGCGCCATCCGGGGAGCAGACGCTGAGCGTCACCGACAACCGCACCGGCAAGACCTACGAGCTGCCCGTCACCGACGGCACCGTGCGCGCGATGGACCTGCGCCAGATCAAGACCGACGATGACGACTTCGGCTTGATGGCCTACGACCCGGCGTACATGAACACCGCGTCGTGTCGCAGTGCGATCACCTACATCGACGGCGAGGCCGGGATCCTGCAGCACCGGGGCTATCCGATCGAGCAGCTGTGCGAGCACTCCACCTACCTGGAGGTCGCCTACCTGCTGATCAACGGCGCGCTGCCGACGCAGAAGCAGCTCGACGCCTGGGTCCACGAGATCACGATCCATACGTTCGTGCACGAGAACGTCAAGGACTTCATGCAGGGCTTCCGCTACGACGCCAACCCGATGGGGATGTTGGTCGCCTCTGTCGGCGCGCTGTCGACCTTCTACCCGGACGCCGGGCAGATCCACGACGAGCAGGTGCGCGCGATGCAGATCACCCGTCTGCTGGCGAAGATGCCGACGCTGGCCGCGTTCGCCTTCCGCCACAACATGGGGCAGCCGTACGTCTACCCCGACAACGACCTTGCCTATGCTGGCAACTTCCTCGGGATGATGTACAAGATGACCGAGCTGAAGTATCAGCCCGATCCTCGCTTGGAGAAGGCGCTTGACGTGCTCTTCATCCTGCACGCCGACCACGAACAGAACGCCTCGACCAGCGCGGTGCGTTCGGTGGGCTCAACTCAGGTGGATCCCTACTCGGCGGTGGCGGCCGGCGTGGCGGCGCTGTACGGGCCGCTGCACGGGGGCGCCAACGAGCAGGCGCTGCGCATGCTGCGCAAGATCGAGTCGCCGCGCAACATTCCCGACTTCCTGGAGAGCGTCAAGGCCGGCAACGAGCGCCTGATGGGCTTTGGCCATCGCGTCTACAAGAACTACGATCCACGCGCGCGCATCATTCGCAAGCACCTCGACGCGGTGTTCGAGGTGCGCGGCACCAGCCCGCTCTTGGACATCGCCACAGAGCTCGAGAAGCGGGCGCTGGACGACGACTACTTCACCTCGCGCAAGCTCTACCCGAACGTGGACTTCTACTCCGGCCTGATCTACGAGGCGCTCGGACTGCCGGTGGCGATGTTCCCAGTTATGTTCGCAATCGGGCGCACCAGCGGCTGGATCGCCCAGTGGCTGGAGATGGTCGAGGACCCAGAGCAGAAGATCGCGCGTCCGCGCCAGATCTATACGGGCGAGCGCGATCGCGACTACGTGCCGATCGCTCAACGCAGGTAGACGCGTAACCTTTCAAAGTCGCGCCCTTTGATTGGAGGTTATTTGCTAACCTCCAATCAAGGAGGCTGTATGGCAAAGGTTCTCAAGCGTCGGTGGCGAAGCGAGATCGGCGGTCTCGGACTGCCGCGCAGAATGACACGCTCGTGCAACTACGAAGCCTACGCGCCCGACCCCCTGATGGGACGGGAGTTCGCCTTCGACGGAGACGTCGCCGCAGACATAGCCGACGCCGAAGCGGCAATCTCCCACATGGATGTTGAGGCAACCGCCCTGTTGGATACGGAGGCGCTGGCTCGCATCCTGCTGCGCGCGGAGGCCGTCGCATCCTCTCGCATCGAGGGACTGGAGGTGGGAGCCAGACGCCTGTTGCGCGCCGAGGCGGCGCGGTCGCTGAACACGCATTCCACCGATGTCACCGCCAAGGAGATTCTTGGCAACGTCGACGCGATGGTCTATGGCGTCGAGCGGGTCGACTTCGGCGCCGAAATCACTATGGACCTGTTGCTCGAGATTCACCGCAGGCTTGTGGCCGGTACCCACCTCGAACCGTACGCCGGGCAATTGCGCCAGGTTCAGAACTGGATCGGCGGAAACGACTACAACCCTTGCTCGGCGGCATACGTGCCTCCACCTGCCGAGCATGTCCTAGAGCTCCTCGACGATCTCTGTGCCTTCTGCAATACCGACGAACTTCCCGCGGTCGCCCAGGCCGCGATCGCGCACGCGCAGTTCGAGACCATCCACCCATTCGTGGACGGCAACGGCCGCACTGGGCGCGCATTCATACATCTCGTCCTGCGTCGACGGGGACTGGCGCGACACGTACTGCCTCCGGTCTCACTCGTGCTCGCCACTGGGGCGCGCAGTTACATCGACGGTCTCACCCGGTTTCGCTACATCGGCTCGCCTAATTCACGCAAAGCCACGAGCGGAGTGAACGAGTGGGTCGCGCACTTTGCCGGTGCATGCACGCGCTGCGTATCCGACGCAAATGCGTTTCAGGCGCAGGCCACCAACCTGGAGGCCCAGTGGCGTGAGCGACTCGGCAGGATACGTGCCAACTCGGCAACCGACCTGCTGCTGCGCCAGCTGCCCGGCGCCCCGATCCTGACCGTCCACAGCGCGGAAGCACTGCTCGGTCGCACGTTCAAGCCCACACATGACGCCATCGAGCGACTCCTCGAGGCCGGCATCCTGAAGCCGGTCACGATCGACAAACGCAGCCGCGCCTATGAGGCTCCCGAGATCATCGACGCATTCACCGCTCTGGAGCGCCAGCTTGCGAGTCCGCACGGCGATACCCGCACCTCTCCCCCGGTCCGCCGGGTGCCGTACAGGCCGAGGAGCACACCCACCAAGGGAAATGGGCGGCCCTACAGCACCAAAGTCGCCCCGTAGCGCCGCAGCCAATCGCGCTGCTCACGCCAGCCCGTACAGCGGCTCTGCACCAAGGCCCAGAAGCGCGGCGAGTGGTCACGGATCTCCAAGTGGCAGACCTCGTGCCACACGACATAGTCGAGTACCGGCTCGGGGGCGAGCAGCAGCCGCCAGTTGAAGCTCATCGCGCCCTTGGCCGAGCACGAGGCCCAGCGGGTGCTCTGCGCGCGGATCGAGAGGCCGCTGTAGGAGGCGCCTATCTGCTCCACAGCGCTGTCAAGGCGTTTGGCGACCTCCTCGCGCGCCAGTCGGCGGTACAGACGCTCTACAGCCGGGCGATAGTCGCCGACGGGCACGAACAGCTTCTCGCCGCTGCGGTGCGCACGCGTGCGCCCGGGCTGTGGTGTCAGTTCGAGCGGCGTCCCCAGGTATGGGACGGTGCCCGCACGCTCGGCCACCTGCGCCAGCGCTCGGCGACCCTCCGACAGGCGCCGCTCGATCCATGGAGAGAGCTCGCGCACAGCCGCCGCAGCCGCCCTTTCCGGGGCGTGCACAGGCAGTACCACCTCGACGTCGGTGTGGTCGCGCACGTTGACACGCACTCTGCGTGCGCGCTTGGAGCGGCGCACCGTGTACTCGATCTCAGCCACGTCGAGAGCGTAAGGCTTGCGCCGGGTAGATAATCGGGCGATGCCGAGATCGATCGTGAAGCTGCCGGCCGCCGTGTGCGAGCCCTATGAGGTGTTCGTCAACGGCGTGCCCCAGCGCGAGGGCGTCGACTTTCAGGTGAAGGGGCATACCCTGATGTTTGACAGAGAGCTACGCAAGGACCACATCTCCAAGCGCCGCTGGTTCCTTGGTGCCTGGGGCGTAGGCACCTACAAACAGGACGACTCGGTGGACGTGCGCTACGAAGCGGCGGACGGCTCGCCGCGCGTGGCCGAGGCGCTCGAGATCGAAGCTGGGTAGCGCTCAAAAGCCCTCGCCCACTACTCAGCTTGCAGGCGACGCCGCGGTGGCACTTACGGGCACGGCGCTCCGCATCTTCTCCCACGGCCGCACAAGCTTCAGAGCGCCAAGGATCGCGTGCGTCGCCGGAGAGCGGTTGAGCGTGTAGAAGTGGATGCCCGGCGCGCCGGCGGCCAGCAGCTCGGCGCACTGCAGCGTGGCGTAGGCAACGCCAAAGTCGATCACGGCCTCGGGCGAGTCCTCGCGGGCGTGAAGCTCCGCTCGCAGGCCGTCTGGGATCGAGGCGCCGCACACGCTGGCCATGCGCTCCAGCTGCCCGATCTGGGTGATCGGCATGATGCCGGGGATAATCGGCACTTCGATCCCGGCGGCACGTGCACGCGCCACGAAGTCGAAGTAGAACGCGTTGTCGAAGAACAGCTGCGTAATCAGGAAGTCCACGCCCGTGGCGACCTTCTCGGCCAGGTATTCGACGTCGGCCTCGGGGCTCACAGCATGGATGTGTGTCTCGGGGAAGCAGGCAGCACCGATCGCAAACGGGTAATCGTCTCTGATCAGCTGCACCAGCTCGCACGCGTACTCGAGCCCTCCCTCCGTCTTTACCCAGTCCCGCTCACCGGCCGGGGGATCGCCACGCAGCGCAAGCACGTTGTCGATGCCCGCGGCCCGCATCTCATCGAGCGTCGCGCGCAGCTCTTGCTCGGTCGCGGCGATGCAAGTGAAGTGGGCCATCGCCTCCAGGCCGTACTCATCCTTGATGCGCTTGACGGTCGCGATCGTCTTCTCGCGCGTGGAACCGCCGGCCCCATATGTGACTGAAACGAACGCCGGCTCGAGCGTTTGCAGCTCGGCAAGCGCCTCGTATAGGTTGCGCTCGCCCTGCTCTGTCTTAGGAGGGGAGAACTCGAACGAGAAGACTGGTTCGCTGCCGGCAAGCAACCGATCGATCCGCATCGAGAAAGCCTAACACGAGTGTGTCAAGGTTTGGGCGCGCGTGCCAAAGCTTGGAGCGCGCGCCAAGGTTGGACGAGTGCGTCGAGGTTGGGGATGGATTGGCTGCGGCCCTGCAGGCCTACGCTGTGGCGTGCGTGGTCGCGTGCCAGCGCTTGGGGTCCTCCCCCACGCTCTCGGCCTGGCCCACCACCTGCAAGTGCGTGAGCATCGCGAGCGTCTCTGAGAGCAACCACGGGCCGCCGTGCGTGGCCAGCTCGTCGCCGAAGATGCGCGGCACGATCTCAAAGGCCGTGAGCGGCTCGGACACGATCGCTCCGCGAACCTTCTCAAGACGCTCGGCGACCAGCTCGCGGTTGCCGTCGATGTGCGCGCGCACGTCGGTGAACGTGCGCCCATGGCCGGGCAGGCACAGACGCGCCCCGAGGCGTTCGACCACACCCAGCGAGTCGACGAATTCGCCGACCGGGTCCGGCGAGTAGCCGAAGTCGAAGAACAGCGAGATGCGCCCGAGCAGATGGTCGCCGGAGATCAACAGGCGCCGCTCGGGCTGGAACAGGCACACGTGCGACGGCGCGTGGCCGGGCGTCTCGTACACGCTCCAAGGCCCGAGATCGGTGTTGACAACGACACCGGGGAGCAACTCGCGGTCGGGCGCGATCACCGCCGAGATGCCCGATTCGTGGTGCTCGCGCTCCTCGGCAAAGCGCCGCAGGGGCTCCTCGGGAACACCCGACTGGCGCGCGACTTCGATGCGCCTGGCAAGTGTCGCCTGTGGGTCCTGCTCGCCGACCGACATGTGCTCGTATTTGGGGTGCATCCACAGCTCGCAGCCAGTGCGCTCGACGATCGCCGCCGCTTGGCCATAGTGGTCGGAGTGGGCATGCGTGCAGACCACAAGGCGAATGTCCTCGACGGCAAGCCCACACATCGCAAGGGCACGTTCAAGCTGGGCCATCGAGCCGGGCTCGCCCGGGCCGGGCGGGGTGTAGTAACCCGTATCGAACAACACGACACCGTCGCCTGCCTTGACCGCCCAGGCGTTGCCATGCGGCACACCGGGCCAGGGCAAGGGCAGGCGCAGGCGATAGACGCCCGCCAGGACGCGCTCACCCCTGCCAAGCTCGCGTTTGCGGACCGGCTCGCTCACCGTCGCGGAGACTACTAGCGGACTCGTGTTTGGAGATTGGGCGCCCTAGACTCTTGATCATGCCGGCGTCCGCTCAGGGCGCCGACTCCGGCCGTGGGCGGGGCGGTCGGCCAAGCTGGAGCACCGAGGGGCACACCCAGAGGTGGCACATCCGAGGGCATACCCCGAGGGCACAGGCAGGCAGGCAGGCGAGCCGCAAAGGAGACGAGATGGTTGACGACGGGGCCGAGAAGGACAGGGCAGCAGCGAAGGTGCAGGAGGCCGCGGAGCACATCCACAAAGCGAGCACCAGCAAAAGGGCCGCTGCGAACGGTGCCGGCAGCAGTGACACCGAGGCGGTGGCGCGACGCTATTTCGAGGCGATCGCCGCGCGCGATGTCGAGGCAGCTGTGGCGCTCTGGGCCGATGGCGGGCGCGAGTACGTGCGCGGGCAGGTGGACGTGATCGCCCCAGAGGGCGTGCGCGAGTTCATCGGCGGGCTGATCGAGGCGATGCCGGACATGAGGATGGAGGTCGTCGAGACGACCACCGAGGGCGAGCGCTGCGCGGTCCAGTGGCAGATCACGGGAACGTTCGCCGGCCCAGGCAAGCTGAATGGCGTACACGCCACCGGCAGCCCGCTGAAACTCGAAGGCTGCGACGTCCTGACGATCCGCGACGGCAAGGTGCAAGCCAACGACGCTTTCTCCGACTGGATGACGGCCGCGCGGCAGATCGGGCTGTTGCCGTCGCAGGGATCGAGCGCGGAGCAGGGCATGACGGGTGCGTTCAACGTGAAGACGAAGGTGACGGGCATGTCGGCTGCCCAGGACGCGAGGCTTGTGGCGGAGGGCGTGTGGGTCGTGCAGGGGCACCTCGGGCGCTGCAACGTGTATCTGATCGAGGACGCAGAGCTGGGCGGCGTGACGGTCTACGACGCCGGCTCGCGCCTGATGACCAACTCGGTCGCCGCCGCCGGCGCCAAGCTCGGCGGGATCAAACGGGTGGTTCTGGGACACGCGCACACCGACCACCGCGGCGTCGCGCCCGCACTGGGGGTGCCGGTGCTCTGCCATCCCGATGAGGTGCAGGATGCCGAAGGCAGCGGCGGCTTTCGCTACTGGCCGGCTGGGCTGAGCGGACTGCCCGCCGGGCAGCGCCAAGTCCACCGCGCCCTGCACCGCTACGCCTGGGACGCCGGACCGGTGAACATCGCCGGCACCGTCTCCGAGGGCGAGGAGATCGCCGGCTTCAGGGTGATCGACCTTCCCGGCCACGCCCCGGGGCTGATCGGGCTGTGGCGCGAATCCGACCGGCTGGCACTCGTAAGCGACTGCTTCTACACGATTGACCTGTGGGCGCGCTCCCGTCCCCCGCACGTGCCGGACCGCATCTACAACTACGACACCGGCCAGGCCAAGGCCTCGATCCGCAAGCTGGCGGAGATGGAGCCGGCGGCAGCGTGGCCGGGACACGCGAAGCCCGTCACCGGCGACGTGCGCACGCAGCTGCTGAAGGCCGCGGAGACGATGTAGGGCGGCGAAATAAGTAGAGCCATGGCCAGGAAGACCCGCAAACGCGAAAAGCTGAGCGCGCCCACAAGCGACTACAGCGACGCGCAGGGCAACGTGCTGACGCTGCGCGGGTCGTTCACCGCGGGCGCGCGACGTGAGTATGCCGAGACGCTGACGGGCGTGAGCGCGCGTGCCGCCTCCACGCAAGAGGACGCCTGGCAGCGCGCGGTGGAGCTGCTGTTCGAGCGCCTTTCCGTGCGCTGGAGCATCTCAGGCGCACCGATCGAGCGCCAGAAGGAGCTGCTCACCCGCCTGCGCGTGGCGAGCGCCGAGGAGCGGGCTTGGGTACGGGACACCCTGCGCGAGCACTGCGCCGAGTGGTTCCCGGACGTGCAGGCGCCTTAGAGCGTTAGCCGGGCTCGCTGACCAACTCCAAACGCGGACCGTGTGCATCGCCGGCCGAGACGAAGCGCGCGTTGGCCGGGCTCAACACAAACTCGTACAGATCCCCGTCCTCGCCTAGGACGCTCAAGCGGCTGCCGTCATCGTGGACAGCAATGACCGTGCCCTGCTCGAAGCCTCCGCCGAAGTGCTTGATGCGCGCAGACGCCCCGACGCGTGGAAGCGGTCTTGTCGGGCCGAGCATCACGACTGAGGCATAACACAAACGTCACACCCGGGCGCCGCGTGCGCCCGCCGCGATCGCTACCGTGGCGAGACAATGCGCCGCACGAAGATTGTCGCCACCATCGGCCCCGCCTCGCGCGAGCCCGAGACGCTGCTCGCGATGGTGCGCGCCGGCATGGACGTGGCACGCCTGAACTACTCGCACGGCACGCTGGCCGAGCACGAGGAGACGGTACGTCGCGTACGCGACGCCGCCGGCCGCGCGGGACGACCCGTCGCGATCCTGCAGGACCTGCCCGGGCCGAAGCTGCGCATCGGCCCGTTGCGCGAGGACATCGTCGAGCTCAAGCCAGGCGACTTAGTCACGTTCAGCTGCGGCGAGGAGCAGATCGGCGACGCCCGTCACATGTCGATCACCTGGCCCGGGCTTGCCGCGGCGCTGACACCCGAGGAGATCCTCTACCTGGCCGACGGCTCTGTGCGCTTGCGCGTACGCGACGTGCGCGTCGAGCAGGGCGAGGTCGACGCCGAGGTCGAGGTCGGCGGCGCAGTCGCCTCGCGCCAGGGCCTCAACATCCCCGGCCCCGCCCATGCCCTGCCGTCGGTGCCGGAGGAGGACCTGGAGCTGCTACGCCACGGCGAATCGATCGGTGTGGACATGGTGGCGCTGTCGTTCGTGCGCTTCCCCTCGGACGTCGAAGCCGTGCGCGAGCACACGCGCCTGCCGCTGATCGCCAAGATGGAGAAGCCCCAGGCGGTCGAGCACGCCGAGTCGATAATACGCGCCGCCGACTGCGTGATGGTCGCGCGCGGGGACCTCGGCATCGAGATGCCGATCGAGCAGGTGCCGGCGGTGCAGAAGAAGCTGCTCGAGCAGGCCGGCTACCTCGCCCGTCCCTCGATCACCGCGACACAGATGCTCGACTCGATGGTCACCTCCTCGCGCCCCACTCGCGCCGAGGTAGCGGACGTGGCCAACGCGATCCTGGACGGTACCGACGCGGTGATGCTCTCCCAGGAGACAGCGATCGGCGCCTACCCTGTCGGGGCGGTGGAAATGATGGCGGCGGTCGCGGTGCAGGCCGAGACGATCGCCCCCTACGAGCGCTGGAACACCTCGCGCGTGCGTCGCTCCGAAAGCGACCCCGCCCATACCGTCGCCCACAGCCTGTGTCTGGCCGCGCGCGAACTCCAGCTCGACGCGCTGATCGTGCCGACGCTCTCCGGGCGCTCGGCGCGGCTGGTTTCCGCGCACCGCCCCACGGTCCCGATCTACGCGCTGTCCCCCGGACGCGAGACGGTACGCCGCTGCGGCCTGATGTGGGGCGTGCAAGCCTCCTCGATTCGCCGCCACGAGACGACCGAGGAGCTGATCGCCGACTCCGCCCGGCGTGTGGTCGAGCTCGGCTGGTGCGAAAAGGGTCAGCGCGTCGGGATCACCGCCGGCCTGCCTAGCGGGCGCCCGGGAACCACGAGCTTGATGCAGATACAGGTGCTCTAGGACATCCCCCGAGCGGCGCGAGGCTGTGTCCTCAGGCGCTCATATGCTGGAAGCACACTTCGCGACTTGCCTGCCTGCCCTGTGCCCCGAGTGGGATATGCGCCGAAGGGGTGCGTCCTGGCCTCGCTTACTCAGAGAATGTCCCAGTCGCGTACACAATTACGAGACCCGCCGTTGCAACCGGCCTCAATGGACCTGTTCGCGTGCACTGGCGAATCTTGTTTCCCAAAAAAATCCCCTACGCGGCGCCCACACCAGTGCGTTCGTAGAACTCCGCCTCCTCGCGTCCCAGCTCAGTAACAGGCGCGTCGCCGTACATCCACTCGCGCGCGATCCGGTGCCAGTTGTTGCGCGCGCGCAGCTGCGAGAGCACCGCCAGTGTCAGCATCTCCATGCGCCGCCCGAACAGGTGCTCGGGTTGGATCGTCTGATGGCGCATCTCGCGAAAGTAGGAGGAGCGCGGGTCCGAGCTCTCGATCATCACCTCTGTCGCGATCTCGGGCTCGAGCTGCACCTCTTCGTCGGCGGTCGTGTACCACCAGATCGCGCCCTCGACGAAGGCGAGCAGGTGGTCGGGGTCCACGCGCTCGGGTTCGGGCAGGAAGCGCGACTCGGCCAGCAGCGTATGCAGCGTCTGCGCATCGCCCTCGACCACGGCCCGCTGGCAGGCAAGCTCCAGCTCGACCGGCTCGCGATCGAGACGCTTGAACAGCCCGAAGTCGAGAAACGCGACGCGCCCGTCCTCGAGCAGCATGAAGTTACCGGGGTGCGGATCGCCCGAGAACTGGCGGTGCCTGTACAGGCAGCCGAGAAAGAAGCGAAACACGATCTCCCCGATCCGGTCGCGCTCGGCCTGCGGATACTCCTTCAGCCGCTCGAAGCCCACCCCACGCACAAAATCGGTGACCAGCACGTGCTCGCGCGAGAGCTCGCCGACGACCTCGGGCACCACGATGAACGGATGCCCCTTGAAGATGCGCGCCAGCGAGCGCTGATTCTGGGCCTCGAGCTCGTAGTCGAGCTCCTCGCCGATGCGGTCGCGAATCTCTGCCGTGACGCCCTTCACGTCGAGGCTCGGCGTCATGCGCTTCAGCAGCCGCATGATCATCCCCAGGTTCTGCATGTCCGCGCGAACCGCGGCCGCCACCCCTGGATACTGCACCTTGACGGCGACCTCACGGCCGCCCGCGTCTCCCCCGCGACCGGGGCCCTCCCGCATCGAGAAATCCTCCCTGAGCCTCGCCCGATACACCTGCCCGATCGAGGCCGCCGCGATCGGCTGCTCATCGAACTCGGCGAACACGTCCGCGATCCTCGCTTCGAGATCGTCCTCGATCACGCTCTTCATCTGCTTGAAGGACACCGTCGGCGCGGCGTCTCGCAGCTTGGCAAGCTCGCGCTGGAACTCCTCACGGTGCTCCTCCGGCACGAGCCCGACGTCCAGGAACGACATCACCTGCCCCAACTTCATCGCCGCCCCCTTCATCGTCCCCAGCGCCGCCACAATCTGCTTGGCGGTCTCCAGCTGGCGACGGGCGCTCGCCTCCTGAGCCCCCTGCTCGCTGCGCCCGACGTTTGCCGCCTTGGTGCCGAGACGCTTGACGGTCTCGCCGGCGGCAAGCCTGCCGACAGTGGCGGTGCGACGCACCCTCGATGTTGGGATCTTCTCCTGCGCCACCCCTTGAGTTTACGGTCGCCGCGGCGGTGTGCGCAGAGTGAGCCGCGATGGAGTCGGATGCCTCGCAAAGTGGCGATACCCCGCAGGGGGAGATCCGAAAAATAGCGATGCCCCCGCGCGCGCGGGGGCCATGCCGTCTACGAGGACAGCTCGACGCGGGAGCCCGGGACGATGTCGTCCTTGCCGTCCGGCCAGCGCACCCAGGCCTTCTTGCCGCCGTCGTAATCTTCGCCGAGCAGGATCAGCGTCGCCGGCTCGCCGAGCGCCATGCACGGCTCGGAGCCTTCCGGGTCCAGACCGCGCCACATCCTGATGAACGAGTTCTGCTCCCACTCCCGTGCGACACTCGTCGCATCGGTGTGGCCCGGGTAGACGATCGTGTCCCCCGGCAGCTCCATCAGCGTGCCCATGATCGAATCGCGCAGGTCGGTGTAGGTCGTGTGGCCCGGCGCCCTCACACCTCCGACCGAGCCCTTGAAGAGCGTGTCCCCCGTAAAGACGACCGCGTCGCCACCCTGAAAGCCACCGGGGCCCGCACCGCCAGAGCGCATCGGCGACGGTCCAGCGGTCCCTGAAGCTTGAGATCCCGAAGCCGACACCAGAAACGACAGCATCCCCGCGGTGTGCCCCGGTGTGCGCAGCGGCCTGACCTCCAGCAGCCCAAACCGCAATGTCTGACCCGCCTCGACGGCGCCGAGCTCGACTCCCTTGCCGAGCGCATCCCCCATGCCCATCGCCAGGTCGCGCTCGAGCGGGTGGATCAGAACCTCGAGCTTGGGCCAGCGCGCTCGCAATGCTCCCACCTCACTCACATGATCGAAGTGGTGATGGGTCAGCAGCACTTGCGTCGGCTCGATCCCGAGCCGCTCGGCGGCCTGTACGAGCGGTGCAACCGGGCCGCCGGCGTCGACGAAGAAGCCGGCTCCACCCTCACCGTCCGCGACGAGATAGGTGTTCGACAGGAACTGCTTGTTCATCGAGCGCTCGACGATCATCGGAGGATCCTCCCACGTTGCCGCTCGCGCCGCCTCCAAGCGCGAGCAGATCGTGCCGTCCACCAGTCCGACAGCGCGAATATCGGCCGCTCATACACACCGGCGTAGCGCCCCGCGCGGTTCGCTCTTTCGTCCAACAGAGCCACAATCGTCCTCCACCGGTCTTGACATACACATCGCTGTGTGGTTTGGTAGCAAGGCTTTTCTATCAACACTTGAAGATACGACGGGGGAGGGCTTCAAAAATCATGACCCACGAATCTACGTGGCTCGATAGTCCGCGCGCTAAGCGCTTGAGGCGACTGGCGGTGCCGGTCGGATTTCTGATCGCTTACGTGCTATTCGCGACCCTCCCGGCCGTTGCCTCTGCAACGACCGAAATGCGCGGCGAATGGGAACTCGTCTTGAATGTTCCTTCTGTGGGACTACATTCGGTAGGCACAACCGTGATCACCACTGAAGCAAACGCCCAAGAAGAATTCTCAGACCCAATCACGCTAAATGGCTTCCCCTCCACCTTCTCGGGCACCCTCGAAGGCAGCAAAGCATCCGTCACGCTGTTCGCCCAAGGATCCGGTCCAATTCCAGAAGTCGAATTCACCAGCAATACGATGAACATCGAAACCGTCGGCGGCCTGCTGACGATCTCCGGATCGGGGACAACGACTTTCAACAAAGCCCAGCCGGCGGCATCGACGCTGACCGCGACAAGGCTCAAGACCTATAAACAGATCGAAGAACGGGAAGCCAAGGAAAAGCTGGAACTAGAAGAACGCGAAGCCCGGCAGAACATAAGGGGCGAATGGGAACTCACCATCGAAACGGCCGCTCACACGGCGAAAGGCACCGCCCTCATCACAACAGAGGCCAATGCCGGCAACGATTTTGCCAGTAGCGGTACGACCTTCGAAGAAGGCACAATCCCTGGATCGTTCTCGGGTGAACTAAAAGGTGGCGAAGCATCCGTCACCGTGACCACACCCGAATACGGTCCAATCCCAGCGACCGACTTCACCAGCAGCACCATCAAAGTGACATCGAGCGCCGACCCCACGTCGCTGTCCGGGACCGGAAGCGTCACCGCTGGGTCAAGCACACTGCCCGCCACCTTCACCGCGACCAGGACCAAAACCTACCAAGAAATTGTGCAGCGCGAAAAAGCCGAACAAGAAGCGCGGGAAAAACAGGAAAAAGAAGCTCAGGAAAAGGCAAAAGCCGAACAAGAAGCCAAGGAAAAGCAGGCGCGCGAAGCCACTGAAAAGGCGGCCCGCGAAACCAAAGAAAAGACGGAACGCGAAGCCAAGGAAAAGCAGGCGCGCGAAGCAGCCGAAAAAGCCCTAATTGCGAAATCTCTGCCTGGGGTGACCCCGGCCCTGGTGCCTGTCCAGCTGGGAAGCAAATTCACGCTTGGACACGGTGGGTCGCTGTCGCTCGCTCTCGCCAACCCCGGTAGCGCGCCCGAGCATGGTCATCTCAAGCTGACACTCGCCAATGGGGCCAAAGCGACCAAGCATTCCACCAAGGTCTCGAACGCGTTGGGCGAAGCGTCGTTCTCGATCGCGGCGCATGGCAGCGAGGTGGTGGTGGTGAAACTTTCGCGTAGCGCACGCACGAAGCTCACACGGCACAAGACACTGCGGGTGCTCGTAACGATCACCACACAGGCCAGCGGTCAACCGGACACGACGAAGTCCCAAACGATCGTGCTCCATGCTTCCGCTACTCGCCGCAAAGGCTGAGACGACCCGTCGACGCCAGTGACCTTCGGAGCGACCCATGTGCGCGGGTCGCTCCGAAGGTCCTCGAGCTCCCTAGACTGTCGAGCATGTCCCTGATCCACACCTGCTACCGCATCACCGACGTCGACCGCTCAATCGCCTTCTACAAAGCGCTCGGCTTCGAGGAGGTCGGGCGCATCCCGATCGGCGATGATGCGATCAACGTCTTCATGAACCAGCCCGGCGACGGCGACATGCCGCGCCTAGAGCTGACTTACAACTTCGGCGTCGACTCCTATGAGATCGGCTCGGGCTACGGCCACATCGCGATCACCGCCTCCGATCTGGACGCAATGCTCGCGCGACTGGCAGAGCTTGACATCCGGCCCGAGAAGCCACCTTATTCGGTGCGCGAGGGCGGTTCGCGCCTGTGCTTCGTCAAAGACCCCGACGGGTATCGAATCGAGATCATCGAGCAGGCATAGCCAACCGCCGGCGCGCTGAAAGGCACCGAACTTTGCGTCGGGACGCAGCGCGCGATCGGGATCGTGCGCGGTCATATAGTGCGTGACTACGTGGAACTAGGTCTAGCCACATTTGCCGACGTAGCCCCCGGCGCTTCTCCCGCACGAGTGGCCCAGCGCCTGCAAGAGCTGCTCGAGGAGATCGAGCTTGCCGACCGCCTCGGCCTCGACGTGTTCGGCCTCGGCGAGCACCACCGGCGCGACTATGCAGTCTCGACCCCGACGGTTGCGCTTGCCGCGGCAGCCGCCCGCACCGAGAAGATTCGCCTGTCAAGCGCCGTCACCGTGCTCAGCTCGGCCGACCCGGTTACCGTCTTCGAGGAGTTCTCAACGCTCGACCTGCTCTCCGGCGGACGCGCCGAGATCATGGCCGGCCGTGGCTCCTTCACCGAGTCCTTCCCGCTCTACGGTCTCGATCTCGATGACTACGACGAGCTGTTCGCAGAGAAACTAGAGCTGCTGTTGGCGCTGCGCTCCTCCGAGAGCGTCAGCTGGTCGGGCCGACACCGAGCGGCCCTGCACGAGGCCGCCGTGTATCCCCGTCCGCTACAGCAGCCGCTGCCCATTTGGATCGCCGTTGGCGGCACCCCGGCGTCAGTGGCACGCGCCGGGATACTCGGGTTGCCCCTGATGATCGCGATCATCGGTGGCGCGCCCGCTCGCTTCGCACCGCTTGTACAGCTGTACCGTGAGGCGCTGCGCCGCGGCGAGCAGGAGCGAGCTCGAGGCGACGATGTCAACACGTCTTCGGACGACAGCGCGCCCCAAGCTCAACCCACGGTCGGCCAAGGCGGCCCGGCGGTTGGGATCAACTCGCACATGTACATAGCCGAGGACGCCAAGCGCGCGGCCGACGAGTTCTTCGGACCGTATTCGCAGATGATGAATCGCATCGGTCGCGAGCGTGGCTGGCCGCCGATGAGCCGTGCCCAGTTCGATGCCGGCTGCGCGCCAGAGGGCCACCTGCTCGTCGGCACCTCCGAGGAAGTGGCGAGCAAGATCCTGGCCCACCACAAGCTGTTCCATCACGACCGCTTCCTCGGCCACATCAGCGTCGGCGTGTTGCCGCACGAGAAGGCGCTGCGTGCGACCGAGCTGTTTGCGACGGAGGTAGCCCCACGGGTGCGCGCCTCGCTCGCCGTGGGCGAGCCGGCAAGCAACACCGACACGGTCCCAGCGAGCGACGGCCCACCTGCCGGCTCCACGGGCGACACCGGCGCTACCCTTCCTAGCGGTAATGGCTGACACTCCCAAGATCGCCAAGAACCTGGAGCGCTTCGCGCAAGCTGTCGCGGCACACGACCGTGAGAACCCGACGCATACCGCACACGGAATCGGGCTGGCGCACTTCGACATGGAGCGCCTCGGCCTCGAGGAGGGCGAGGAGATCCTGCCGGGCATCACAATTCACGCCGACAGCGGCCAGAGCGCAAACTTCCGCGTACTGTGCGACGGCGAGCACGACGAGGGCAAGGTCGAGTCCGAGGAAGAGGTCGTCGAGGCGGTCTCCACTCAGGCGTTGCCGATGATCTCGCCTGGCAGCCCAAGCGAGCTCTGAGCCCCACAGCCAGCCGAAGTCCAGGCCGAGGCCCGCACGGATCAGGCGACGACCGGCAACGGCACCCCCGCGCGCGCCGCGATCATCGCGACAAGCCGCTCGATCGTGGGGCACTCGATCCCGCGTCGTGCCGCCGCGCGCAGCACCGAGCCGGCGATCGCATCCAGCTCCGGCTGGCGTCCAGCGGCGATATCGCGCTGCATCGAGCTGCCGAGCGTGTCGTGCGCCGCGGTCAGCTCGCCAAGCGGATCCTCGCTCGGAATCGCGGCGCCCTCCGCCTGGGCCACCGCGCAGCCCTCCTCGATCGCTCCAACCAAATCGGCGCGCAGCTTCGGTGTATCGCGAATCTCTCCAAGCAACTTGTCGTATGCGCTCGTGGTGCAGGCCAGGGCATTGAGGCGCACGAGCTTCGACCACATCACCTGTGACTCGGAGTCGCCCACTCGTGCGGGGATGCCGGCTGCCGAAAGTGTCTGCGCGAGCGCTGCCATCGCCTCACCTGCATCGGGGTAGCGCGAGGCCATCTCCACGCGCAGGAACTTGCTCGTGTGCACGACGACACCCGGCTCAGGGCGATCGGCCTCGACGCGGATTGTGCCTGCCACGACCGTCTCCGAGGCAAAGTGCTCGCGCAAGACGGCTATGTGGTCGAGCCCGTTCAGCAGCGGTAGCACGAGCTTCGGCGCTGCCTCGATCCGCTCGAGCGCCTCTCGCAGACCGGCGGCCTTGGTGGCCACGATCAAGGCATCGACCGGCTGCTCCAGCCGAACAGTGGCCGGTGGGCGGGCGAGGAAGTCTCCGAGCAGCACGCTGCTGACGCTGAGACCCCGCTCGGAAATCGTCTCGGCCGTTGCGGCTCGCGCCACGACCGTCACAGACGTGCCGCCGCGGTCGAGCGCGCCGGCGAGGAGACCACCGACGCCGCCCGGGCCAAGTACGGCGAGCTTCACGACAAGCGCCCTTCTACTCGCCCAAAAGCGCGATACATGCTCACCGCCACAGAGACGTCGTCTACCCGGACCGTCACGACAACGGATCCACCAGCACGCCAGGATTCATGACGCCCTGGGGATCGACGGTCGCCTTGGCGCCGCGCAGAGCCGCGGCAAACGGGTCGGGACGCTGACGGTCATACCAAGGGCGATGGTCGCGGCCGACGGCGTGATGATGGGTGATGGTGGCACCCTCGGCGACGATCACCTCGGAGACCGCCGCCTTGATCGCCGCCCATTGCTCGACCTCTTCGCCGCGCTGGGCGGGTGCAAGCACCGTGTAATAAGGAGCTGGTCCGTCCGGATAGACGTGGGTGAAACGGCAGGAGACGTGCGCCGCACCGCTCGTGTCCTCGGCGGCGGCGCGCGCCGCCGCCATCACGCGCTCGTGAAAGCGCGGGAAGCGATCCCAGGTGATAGCCGTCTCGAACGTCTCGGACAGAACACCCATCGCGACGAAGACGTCGCGCACATACGGGGCACGCAGAAACGCTTCGCGCCATGCCCCCACACCCCCCGCGTCCCCACCTGTGCGTGAGCCGCCGCCCTCGGAACCACGCCGCTCACCAACGGCTCCACCATGCTCCGTGCAGATCGTCAGTGCACGATCCATCAGGGGCTCGACCGGATGATCGTAGGACTCGAAGCCAAGCACTAGCAAGGCGAAAGTGCCGTCGCCCGACATCGTGAAGCGGGCCTCGGCCGGGTCGATCAGGCGGCAGTTGCTCGGATGAAGGCCCGACTGGGACAGAGCTCGCACACACTCGGCCCCGATCGCGAACGTCGGAAAGCGCACCCCCACCGAAGAGCGATGACTGGGGCGTGGCTGGACTCGCACCCATGCCTCTGTGATGACCCCAAGCGTTCCCTCCGAGCCGACGAGCAGCCGGTCGGGACTCGGACCGGCGCCGGAGCCCGGCAGCCGTCGCGACTCCCACGTGCCCGTCGGTGCGATCGCGCGGACGGACTCGACGAAGTCCTCGATGTGCGTCCACACGGTGGCGAAGTGTCCGGCGGCGCGCGTGGCAATCCAGCCGCCCAGCGTTGAGAGCTCGAACGACTGCGGGAAATGGCGCAGTGTGAGGCCGTGCTCGGCAAGCTGAGCCTCCAAGTCCGGTCCAGTAGCGCCGCCCTGGATGCGGGCAGCCCGCGAGACCTCGTCCACCTCGGTCACTTGACGCAGGCCCGCGAGGTCGATCGAGATCGCTCCGTTGTAACTGGAATCAACGTCGGGCTGCACCCCACCGACCACGCTCGTCCCGCCCCCGTAGGGGATCGCCGCGACACGTTCGGCCGCGCACCACTCCAGCAGCCGCTCGACATCGCGCTCGTCACGCGGAGAAGCAACGAAGTCCGGAGGATGCTCGAACTGACCGCGGAAGCCGAGCACAACATCCGAGTAGGACTTGCCGAGCGCGTGGGAAGCGCGTGCGTGCACGTCGGCCGCGCAGATTTCGGCCAGCGCCGATGGAGGCACAATCCGCGGATCGGGCAGCTCGAGAGCAGCCAGCGCCACCGGGTCCTCGACCTTGACAGCTGGAAAGCCGAGGTGCGTCGCAAGGCCGCCGGCGGCGGCGCGAACTTCCTCAGGGGAAGGCTGCTCGTCCTCGAAGCCCCAGCCCCAGTGCTTGCGTCTGCGGGTGCCCACCGCCGAGAGCTTAGGGGTAGATGTCATCCAAAACCTCGATGCCCCCCGCGCGCGCGGGGGGCATCGAGGGTTTAGAGCAACCGTCAACCTCCTTCCCGTCCCACGTCAGCGGATCTTTACTCGCCGCGGCTTCCCAATAGCTAGCCTTCTAGACGTGGCCACCAGAGCACAGCCGACGACGAACGAGCTGCCGCAGCTGCTGGCGCGCGGACCGTGGGAGTTGAACCAGGTCAAGACGCGCTGGCGCAGCGAGCACTTCGAGCCCTCACCCGAGCACACCAAGGTCGCGGACGCCGAGATTGCCAGCTTGCAACAGCGCGGTTCGCCCAGCCACGATGGTCTTGCGGGACGACTGGTCGACTTCAAGCAGGGGCCACACGGCATAGAGCTCGAGCTGCAACCGCTGCGTTGGGCGCTGCGCCTGGTGAGCGCCGATGCGTCGAACAGCGTTGCCGGACTGTGCCTGACGCGTGCCGCTGACGGGCGCTGGCTGGCGGGTCGGCGTGCGGCGTGGCTTTCCACATGGGCTGGGCGCTGGGCGCTGGGCGCCGGTGGCGCCGTGGACCTAGGCGAGAGTCCAGCCGACACGCTGGTCAGGGAGCTGAACGAGGAGTGGTCGGTCTCACCCGCCCGCGTGCGCGGGGAGGCGCTGATCCGCCTACCCCACCAACTCGTGATGTTCGTCGGACAGGCTTGGCTCGAGGAGGGCGCCGAGGTTACCCCCGACCACGAGCACGACGAGTATGCATGGTGGCCGAGCGACGTCGAGGAATGGCCGCCTGAGGCCGAGGAGAGCCTGCGCGGGATGGCGCGCTGGCTGGCGGAGTGAGCCGCAGCTCCATGGCGTTCACCCGCCTGAAGTGGACCTCCTTCTTTCATTCGTGCGTGTACACATCGCTGCTGATCTGCGCGTTTGCGCTCGGCAAACCGCAACCGGAGACGCTTGTGCTCGGCTGGACGCACGGACTGTTGTGGATCGGCATGTCGCTTGCTTGTATCGCCGCGGCGCGCAAGAGAATCGTCCCGCTGCGTCTCGCCGTGGCGGTCGCGGTGCTGGGCGGGATCGGCCCCTTCTTCGGCAGCGCCGAGTTCGTACGTACCCAAAGGGCACAGGCGAACGCGCGTCGTCGTGCGACTGTCAGGCAGCGTGCATGAACAGCGCCGCCGAGCAACTGTTAGGCAAACGTGAAGAGACGCGCGCTCCGCTCGCCCTGGATTAATTCCGGCTGCCGAGCACGCTAGAGTGACAGTAGATGGCGTCCGGCACTACGATCAATCAAATGATCGACGTCGTGACCCCTGCCGCCGGCGAGTCGGTCACCGAGGGAACGATCCTCGAATGGCATGTCAAGGTCGGCGACTTCATCAAGGTCGACGACACGATAGTTGAGATCTCCACCGACAAGGTGGACGTCGAGCTGCCCTCGCCCACCAGCGGGACCGTCATCGAAATCCTTGCCGAGGAGGGCGATACGGTCGGTGTCGGACAGGTGATCGCGCGGCTTGCCGCAGGCGACGGTGGGTCAGATCAACCCTCAGGAGGCGGACCCTCAACGGAGGACGGCGACAACGCAACCGAATCTCGCCCGGCAAGCTCGACACAAGCGAGCACCGCCGGCGTGGAAACCGGCACAAGCGCTTCGCAAGTCACAAGCGCCCCGCAAGCAACTGGCGACGGAGCGGCAACACTGTCTGAGGGCAAGCGCGTGTCTCCGGTGGCGGCGCGCGTGGCGGCCACAGAGGGCGTCGACCTCGCCGCCGTGCCCGGGAGCGGGCCTGGCGGGCGCATCGTCAAGGCCGACGTACTCGGCGTCGTCGCGAACGGCGGACCGGCTACGACCAACGGCAAGTCCAGCACCGCCGAGCCCGCGGGCGAGCGGCAGCTGCTGAAGGGCGGCGCGGCGATGCTCGCGCGCTACATGGACGAGTCGCGCTCGATCCCGACCGCCACCAGCTTCAGGACGCTGACCGTCACAGCGCTCGACGGACGCCGCCGCGAGCTGAAGGCCGATGGGCGCAAGGTGTCCTTTACGCACCTGATCGCCTACGCGATCGTGCAGGCCGCCGTCGAGATGCCCAGCATGGTCCACCACTTCGCCGAGATCGAGGGCAAGCCCTACCGCATCGAGGACGGCTCGGTCAACCTCGGGCTGGCAGTGGACGTCGAGAAGAAGGACGGCTCGCGCACGCTGATGGTTCCGGTCATCCGCGGCGCGGACCGGCTTGGCTTCGATGAGTTCCTGGCCGCATACGACGCGCTCGTCGAGAAGGCTCGCACCAACACGCTCACGGCCGGCGACCTGGCCGGGGCCAACATCACGCTGACGAATCCCGGCGGACTTGGAACGATCGCCTCGGTGCCGCGGCTGATGAACGGGCAAGGGACGATCGTCGCCACCGGCTCGATCGCCTATCCGGTCGGGCTCGACAACGTCGGCGAGCAAATCGGCGCCGAGAAGGTCATGACGATGACCTCGACTTATGACCACCGCGTGATCCAAGGAGCTGAGTCCGGGCGCTTCCTCGGGCTGATCGAGCAGCGCCTGCAAGGGGAGCACGACTTCTACGAGAGCGTGTTCGCCTCGCTTGGCGTCGAGCTCGGACCCGCACCCAGCGCGCCCACACCAACCGGGCTCACGTCAGCGGGACCACCCGCGGCGCCACTGCAGGCGAGCGCGCCCGACGAGCAGATGTTGCAAGCCGTTCAGGCCGCCAGCACGCTCCTGCATCGCTTCCGCAGCCACGGGCACCTGGCGGCGCGCCTGGACCCGCTCGGCTCAGAGCCCGAGGGCGAGCCGCAACTCGATCCGGAAACCGCCGGCCTGACTCCGCAGGTGATGGCACAGATCCCGGCGCGCATCCTGCGCATGTACGTGCCCGGCGAGACGCTTGCCGAGGCGCTGCCGAACTTGCGCCAGACCTATTGCGGCACGATCGCCTATGAGATCGAGCACATCTCCTCGCACCGCCAGCGCGTGTGGCTGCGCGAGCAGATCGAGTCCGGCGCGTTCCGTCAGCCACTTGGGATCGAGCCGCGCAAGGCCCTGCTCAAGCGACTGATCGAGGTGGACGCGCTCGAGCGCTTCATGCACAAGGCATACCTCGGCCAGCACCAGTTCTCGATCGAGGGGCTGGACATGACCGTGCCGATGCTCGACGAGCTGATCCAGCTGGCAGCCGGCATCGGCGGCCAGGAGGTCGTGGTGGGGATGGCACACCGCGGTCGCCTCAACGTGCTTGCGCACAACCTCGGACGTCCCTACGACACGATCTTCGCCGAGTTCGAGGGAGCCTCAACGCTGGAGGCGGTCACCACGATTCCCCAGGGCGGGACGGGCGACGTCAAGTACCACCACGGCTCGCAAGGCTCCTACGAGCTGCCCGACGGCGGCACGATTCGTGTCAACCTCGAGTCCAATCCCAGCCATCTCGAGTACGTCTCGCCCGTCGTCGAGGGGGCTACGCGCGCCGCACAGACCACTCGCACCGGGCCGCGCGCCCATCAGGACACCAACGCCGCGGTGCCGATCGTGATCCACGGCGACGCCGCCTTCCCCGCCCAGGGGGTTGTCGCCGAGACACTGAATCTGCAAGCGCTCGACGGCTATCAGGTCGGGGGCACCGTGCACCTGATCATGAACAACCAAGTCGGCTTCACCACCGACCCCGACGATGCCCGCTCGACACGTTGGGCCTCGGATCTGGCCAAGGGCTTCGACGTGCCGATCATCCACGTCAACGCCGACGACGTACCCGCCTGCATGAGCGCCGTCAGACTCGCCTTTGCCTTCCGTCAGGAGTTCGGGCACGACGTGCTGATCGACCTGATCGGCTACCGCCGCTTCGGCCACAACGAGTCCGACGAGCCCGCCTACACACAGCCGGAGATGTACGCGAAGATCAAGACGAAGAAGCGTGTGTACGAACTTTGGGCCGAGCAGTTGGTGGCCGATGGCGTCGTAAGCCGCGAGGACGTCGAGCGCACCGGGCAGGAGGTTTGGGACAACCTGACGATCCTGCACCAACGGCTGAAGGCCAAGATCGCGGCCGCGGCCGAGCATGGCAACGTCAATCAGAGCACCGGCGAGTACCAGCTCGATCGCTCGCCCAGCCCGGAGGTCGACACCGCCGTACCGGCCGCGCGCGTGCGCGAACTCGGGCTCCAGCTGCTACACACGCCCGAGGACTTCACCGTGCACCCCAAGCTCGTCAAGCAGTTGGAGCGCCGTCGCGAGGCGCTCATCGATCAGAGCGATGGCTCGGCCGGGGGCGCCGCGAGCGAGCCGAGTACGGAGAAGGCTCCCGCGCGCCTCGACTGGGCCCACGCCGAGGCGCTTGCCTTTGCATCGCTTTTGACAGAGAGCACGCCCGTGCGGCTCACCGGGCAGGACACCGAGCGCGGCACCTTCAGCCAGCGCCATCTGGTCCTGCACGACGCGAAGACCGGTCGAGCCTTTTGCCCGATCCAATCGCTGCCCGAGGCCCTGGCGCCAATGGAGCTTCACAACAGTCCCCTCTCCGAGCTTGCCTGCATGGGCTTCGAGTACGGCTATAGCCAGGAGGCGCCCGAGACGCTTGTGCTGTGGGAGGCGCAATTCGGTGACTTCGTCAACTCCGCTCAGGTGATCGTCGATCAGTTCATCGCCTCGGGGCTTGCCAAGTGGGGGCAGACCTCGCGTTTGACGCTGCTGCTGCCGCACGGCTACGAGGGGTCCGGGCCAGAGCATTCCTCGGCTCGCCTGGAGCGCTTCTTGGCGCTTGCCGCCGAGGGGAACATGCGCGTGGCCAACCTGACAACGCCTGCGCAGTATTTCCACCTGCTGCGCCGTCAAGCCCTGATCGCCAAGCAAAGGCCGCTTGTGATCATGACGCCGAAGTCCCTGCTGCGCCTGCCGCAGGCCACCAACACCGTCGAGGATCTGGCCGAGGGCTCGCGTTTCGAGCCGGTGCTTGCCGAGCCGGGCATTGCCGACGAGGCGGCCGTGACGCGGCTCGTGCTTTGCACCGGCAAGATCTACTACGACCTTGCCGGGCACCCCGACCGCCAGGGCAACGACAGCATCGCAATCGGCCGCGTCGAGCTGCTCTATCCGTTCCCCGAGCGCAACATCCGCGAACTGATGGCACGCTACCCCAACCTCAGGGAGATTCTGTGGGTGCAGGAGGAGCCGCGCAACGTTGGGGCGCGTGCGCACATGTTCCCGCGCCTGATGCAGATCATGCCCGAGACCATGCACTTTGGCTTCGTCGGACGGCCCGAGCGAGCGAGTCCCGGCGAGGGCTATCCGGCCGCGCACATCGCCGAGCAGAGCCGCATCGTCAGGACCGCGCTGGACCTCGGGATTCCCGTCTCGCAGTATCCGAAAAAGGCACCGGGCGAGCGCTGATGGGAGCCCTCTGGCGCCGGCTCATGATGGTGATGCGCCAGCGCAAACGCAAGCGGCGCATGCGCGGGTGACGCGCTCCATCGCGCGAGCCGATCAAGCTAAAGCCAGTACCGCCAGGGCGCCCAATCAGCCGCCTTCCCGGCGGGAGCGGACCTCCCTGGTCAAGCCCCTCCTCGTGGGAGCCCCTTAGCGGCCCCGCCAGACCGGAGGGCGCTTCTCCGCGAACGCCGTTGCTCCCTCGCGGGCGTCGTCGGAGACGAACACGGGGTCGGAGATCGCGCTTTGACGCTCCCACATCTCAGAAGCGGGCCAGTCCCATTGCTCTTGCAGGATTCGCTTCGAGGCCGTTAGGGCAAGAGGGGCGTTGGCGGCGATTTCTCTTGCCAGCCCAAGCGCTGCCTCTACCGCCGCGCCCGGCTCCGCCAAGCGGTTGACAAGGCCCAGCTCGCACGCGCGCTCGGCGAGCATCGGCTCGCCGGTGAGCGCCAATTCCATCGCGACGTTGTAAGGCAAGGAGCGCGGCAGGCGCAACAAGGCGCCGCCCGCGGCCACCAAAGAGCGCTTGACCTCGGGTATGCCCAGCTTGGCTCCCCGGGCTGCCACGATCAAGTCGCACGCCAGCGCGACCTCCAGGCCACCCGCCACGGCGAAACCCTCGACGGCCGCGATCAGCGGCTTTGCCGACGCTCGCCGCACGATTCCCGCAAAGCCCCGATCGCCCACCCACGGACGCTCGCCGGTGACGAACGCCTTCAGGTCCATGCCGGCACAGAAGCCCTTGCCGGCGCCCGTCAGGACGCCGACGCAGAGCGACTGCTCGCCGTCCAACTCGTCCAGCGCCGCGGCTATGCCTTCGGCCAGCGGCAGGTTCACGGCGTTGCGTGCCTCAGGACGGTTGAGCGTGATCAGCAGCACGCCGTCGCGGCGCTCGGCGAGCACCGGCTCCTCGTTGGGGTTCTCAGTGTCAGTCATACGCTGGAGCGTACCCGGCGAGGTGCTTGGCGGGCAGGCCGGCGGTCGCTGCCCGGCAGACGCTTGCCGCACGAACCAGACCGCTACGCCGCAAACAGGCGCAGGTCGGGCTCACGGTTGCCGCGCAGCACTTCGAGGTCGACCTCCACACAGGCGATATCGCGCGACTCGGCCAGCACCCTTGCCTGCGGCTTTATGTGCTTGGCGACGAGCACCCCACGGCACGAAGCCGTCGCCGGATCAATGCGAATCCGCTCCAAGTAGCGAGCCAGCTGCTCGACAGAGTCAATCGTGGCAATGCGCTTGATCTCTACCGCGACCCATTCGTCCTCGAGATCGCGGCACATTAGGTCGACTGGGCCGATGTCAGTCGGCCACTCGCGCCGCACCAAGCGGAAACCCTCGCCACACCAGTGAGGGGCATCGGCCAGTAGTTCTTGCAATTCGCGCTCGACACCCTCCTTCTCCAGGGTTGCGCTCACGTCTAGCTCATGCTCGACGTCGGTCAAGACCTCGGCGATCGTGATCTCAAGGCGCTCTTCGTCGCGTTGCTTGCGCACAACCAGGCGCGTCAACCGACCCTCGCCGTCGGTGCGGCGCGGGTCAGAGCTGCCTCCGCCCGCGAGCCCATCTCCGTCGCGCTCCTCTTCGAGCACCGTCGGCGGGGTCATCCAGTTAAGCGGCTTGACGTTCGGGCCGCCGCCGTCGGCCCACACCATGAACGTGCCGTCGCCCTTACACATCAACAGCAAGACTGCCTCCGGCAAGGCTGTCGTGGTACGGCCGATGTAGGTGACCTCACAGCGAGCGACGATCAAGCGCACCGGCGCACGGTACCCGCTACGGCGGACCTACTTGTCCTCGTCGTGCTCGTCCAGGTTGATCGACTCGCGGAACTCGCGCATGCCCTTGCCGAGCGCGCGCGCGACTTCGGGGAGGCGCTTGGGGCCGAGCACGATCAGCGCCACGGCGCCCAGGAACAATAGGTGTACAGGACTGTCGATTCCCACGTACACAAGGCTAGCGCGTAGTCGAAACCGATCGATATATAAACCAAAGGTCATTTATGGGCTGAGCTGACCGGAACGACGGGACGTTGTCCCGTAGGAGCTGAATATCGACGGCGACCCCGAAGTTCTGCATCCGCCGCCGATCCGGCTTTTAGTCTTGGCGCGTGGCAGCAGAGACATCGCGCCCGCCCGGGCGTTCCTATCCGCCGCCCGCCGAGAGCGAGCCGTTCTGGCCGGCGCAGCTGACTATTCTCGCCGCGATCGGACTACAGATCGCATTGCCGGCGCGGCTGGTGGCGGGGCCCGCGTGGTTGGTTCCCGCGTTCGAGGGGGTGCTGTTCGTCGGCATGTTCCTTGCGACTCCGCGTCAGCTCGAGCACGAGCACAAGCGCCGGCGGCGGGCTGCACTCGGCTTGACGGCGTTCGTCGGTGCCGCCAACGTCTATTCGCTTGGCGCGCTGACGCACTTCCTGTTGCATCACGGTTCGCCCAACGGTCGCGAGCTGATCGTCTCGGGCGTGCTGATTTGGATGACGAACTTTTTGATCTTTGCGCTCTGGTACTGGGAGATGGACCGCGGCGGCGCCGGCAAGCGGGCGGCCGGGCACGACGGGCCGCCCGACCTCTTGTTTCCACAGATGGCGGATGACCGCATCGAGCCGAGGGATTGGCGGCCGAAGTTCATCGACTACCTGTACGTGTCGCTGACGAACGCGACGGCATTCTCGCCGACGGACACGATGCCGCTGACCCCGATCGCGAAGATGACGATGGGGGTGCAGTCGCTCGTGTCGCTGGTGACGATCGGATTGATTGTGTCGCGGGCCGTCAACATCCTCTCCTAGGCGTCTGTTGAACGGCGCGATACTGCGTCCTCACCCTTCGGGTACAGGCAGTCGCTCATGTGCGAAGCACATTGCGCGTGGTGGGTGGGCCATTTCGATCTTGTCTCGCTTGCTCAACAGCCGTCTAGATGAGTAGTGCCACGGCTGTGGTAGTGGCTGTGGGTTGTGGGGAGGGGTTGTAGGCAGGCAGATCGAAGTCGGCGGTACTCAGTTTCCCAGCGTCGACCCGAAGGGGGCCTCGATGGACGCCGACCTCGATCTGCTG
>DATAXK010000029.1:0-6832 GCA_036266805.1 Solirubrobacteraceae bacterium | reverse complement strand
TCCAGTCCCGCAGGCGCCGCCAACAAGTCATCCCCGACCCGCAGCCCATCTCTTGGGGCAGATCCTCCCACGGGATGCCCGTCTTGAGAACGAACAGGATGCCCGTCAGGGCCTTGCGATCGGGCACCCGCTTGCGCCCCGTCAGGTTTTTGACGAGGAGGCGGGATCGACCCGGCTCGTGTGGCGCGCGAGCGTGAAGGCGCAAAAGAACAGCATCGAGATCACGGGAGATGAGCGCTTCTTCGGGAACGGTGATCTTCCTGTGTTGGATGCATTCACTGGCGTACAGCTCACGCCGATCGGGGATCCAGAAGCTTGGGCGCGGAACCTGCCGTTCGCATTTCGGGCTGGGGATCTTGTTGCCTCGATTATCCACGACGACAACCCGGAGCCGGTGCCGGCTGTTTGCGGAGCGGACTTCCAGAAAGCCCCCGCGGGTTCCTTCGAAGCCCAGCAAGCATGTGGCCGCTAGCGCTTGCTAGCGGCTGACCCGCAGACGGTCTGACTCGTAGAGATCTTGGGCCGGTCGCCAAGTCCCACGCAAACTCCGACGGTAGTACGTCCGGCTTGAATGGCGCCCGCTCAGCCAGCCATCGCCGGAGCAAGCGCATCAGCCGACACCCGATTGGGGATCGTCACCCGCACTTCGCCGTCGCGCTCAAGAAGCCACTTGGCATTGACAAGCGTGAGCCCGATAACGCGCCCCGTCTCGTCGTAGCGAACATTGTGGCCCTCGATGGTTCCATAGGAATCGGCGGGCTCGCGCGGCTCTCCTACGCCTAGATAGAGCACGTCGCCATCCGCGTCGTAGTCGACGTGGTCGAACTTGATCGTGCCGATGGTGATCGTCATTTGGGTAGACCGTCAGGATCGTTGTTCTGCCCGAAAGCCGTTACGACGCGGTCGATGCCGCCCTCAAACTGTACTACCGCCCTCAGCCATGCAAACGGGAAGGGCGGCTGGGTGCGAAGCCAGTAGCGCTCGCGTCCTGGGCGCGGGTCAGGCTCCTGGAAGTCGGGATTGCGAATCGTCGTGAGCAGAAGGTCCAGTTCGCCGCGCATCTCTGCATGGCGCTGGACATAGGCCCACTTGGCCTGGGTCAGCTCGACGGTACGCCCTTGCGGCGACTCGACTCTGGCTACGACGGTGCTGTCGTCCATCTCTAACAGCTTGAAGACAACCCCCGACGGTTTTGCGTCCTGCGATCTGGCGATCGAAAGACATGGGTCTATCCGCAGCGAGACTAGACTCGCCTGAATGCCCGCCCTCAAGCCCGCCTACCTGATCCACGGGGACGATCACGGCGCGATCGCCGAGCGTCGTTCTCGTCTGAAGGCGCTTGCCGAATCGGACGGCGACGCCGGCAGCGTCGAGGTATTGGCTGGCGAGGCCGGCACGCCCGAAGCCGTCTCGCTCGTGCTCTCGACGATGACCTTTGCGATCGGCAGGCGTGTGATCGTGGTCGATGGGGCCGAGCGTTTCAAGGAGGCTGAGGTGTCCGCGCAGATCGTGCCCGCGATGGCCGCGATGCCTCCGGATACGACGATCGCCTTCTTCGCGCGTGAGGAAGGCAAGACGAAGGCGCCGGCGGCATTGCACGCGGCGGTGAAGGGTGCCAAGGGCCAGATCGCGCAAGAGGCGACGATCAAGCCCTGGGAGCTGGCCGGCTGGGTGCGCGAGCAAGCCACGCGGCTGGGTCTCTCGCTTGACGCGTTCGCTGCCAAGACGCTCGTGGCGCAGGTAGGCGAGCGCCAGCAGCGGCTGCTGCGGGAGCTCGAAAAGCTCAAGCTCGCCGCCGAGCAGGGCGACGACGCTCCCATCGAGGTCAGTGCCGATGAAATCGAGCAGCAGTCGGCTCACTCGACCGCCTACCGCGCCTTCACATTTGCCGACGCGCTCGTCGGTGGGGATGCGGCCGAGGCAATGCGCTCCTACCTGCGCCTGCGGACTCAGGGCGAGCGCCTGTCGGGGCTTGTGTACTTGATGGCTCAGCGGCTGCGCGACGCCGAGGGTGTGTCGGTGCGGATTCAGGCCGGGCAGGCGCCGGCTGCGATCAAGCGCACGCTGCGGATGCCACCGCGCGCGGCCGATCGCTTCATTGCCGACGTGGCTCGCACCGAGCCCGAGCGGCTACGCGCCGCGCTCTGCCGGATCGCCGACCTGGAACTGGATACGCGCGGGGGGGCTCCGGTGAGCGAGTCGCGCACGCCGCTCTCGTCATTGGAGGAGGACACGATCGCATTGTGGGCAATATTGGCGATCGCGAGCTGATATATTTGTCCATTTTTCTGCCGACTACTATGGTGGCTACTATATGTAGCAACTATCGTAGTATGTAGAAAAAGAAGAACACAACCTGTGCGCACTGCCTCAATCTTCACGCTCGCCAACTGAGTCGGCGGACCAGGCTCCGAAAAAGGGCGCTCAGGAACCGCTTTTGGCGATGGTACGCGCCGCGCGGGACTTCTTGCGCGCGCCAGTATTGCGATGCAACGCGCCCCGCTTGACGGCCTTGTCGATCGTGCGCACGAGGCGACGGTGCTCGGCCTCCGTGGCCTCGCTGTCGCTCTCCTTGGCGAGAGCCTCCAAGCGACGGAAGTAGGTCTTGATCGCCGAGGTGTACTGGCGGTTCTCGAGACGCTCGCGCTCGGAGCGGAGGATGCGCTTCTTTTGGGATGCGATGTTGGCCATGTGAAAAGGACGCCGCGGCCCCGGCAGACTGCCCAGGCGCGCCGCGCAGCGCCGTACTATAGCGCCCCGTGGCTGTGAGCTCTGAGACGGGAGAGGAAGTGGCGGGGCCGGGGCCTCCCAACAGCATCGCGCGCAACACCGCGATGTTCTCGATCGTGACGGGCTTCTCACGGATCGTGGGGCTGTTGCGCGAGATCGCGTTCGCCAGTTACTTCGGCACGAGCGCCGCCGCGTCGGCCTACACGATCGCCTTTTTGGTGCCCAACTTCGTTGCGCAGCTGTTTGCCAATGCGGCCCTTTCGGCTGCGTTCGTGCCCGTCTTCACCGACCTGCTGCAACAGGGCAAGAAGCGCGAGGCGTTCCGCTTGGCCTCGACCTTGTTTTGGATTCTGCTGATCGCGCTGAGTGTGGTCACGGCCTTCTTCATTCTGGCGGCCGGGACGATCATGCCGCTGTTCACGGGGCCGAAGTTCGGTCCCTCGACCGTCGCGCTCACCGTCGGGCTCTCGCAGGTGCTGTTCCCGGTCGTCTTGCTGCTCGGCCTCACCGGTCTGCTGTTGGGCATCCTGCAGTCCTACGACCGTTTCACCCTCCAGGCGATCTCCCCGGCAATCTGGAACGTGATCATCATCGTGTTCCTCGTTGTGTTGCATCCGCATTTCCACGGCGAAGCGAGCATCTATGCATTCGCGATCGGCGTGCTGGTTGCCACGGGCGTGCAGATGCTGATGGCGCTAGGTGCGCTCGCGCGGATCGACTTCCGCTTGCAGATGACGATCGACTGGCATGACCCGCGCGTCAGCCGTGTGTTCCTCTTGATGATGCCCGTGACGATCGGTCTCGGCATCGTCAACCTCGACCAGCTGATCAACTCGGCTTTTGGCACACTCGTCTCCGCCGAAGCGCCGCGCGCGATCGAAAACGCCTTTCGCGTGTATATGCTGCCGCAGGGCATGTTCAGCGTCGCGGTTGCGACCGTGCTGTTTCCGACCATGAGCCGCATGGCCTCTCGTCGCGACACGGCGTCGATGCGCAGCACCGTGGCCTCGGGAATGCGCCAGATCAACCTATTGCTGATCCCGGCGGCGGCATTCATGGCGGTGCTGGCGACCCCGATCGTGCGCTTGCTCTTCCAGCGCGGCGAATTCGACGCGCAATCCACGCACCTCGTCTCGATCGCTCTGTTCTGGTTTGCCTTCAGCCTGCCCTTCGGTGGGCTGAACCTGCTCTTGACGCGCACCTTCTTCGCCGTGCAACGGCCTTGGATCCCCACGCGCCTAGCCGGCATCAACATCGTCGTGGACATCATCGTTAGCGTCAGCCTCTACAAGCCGCTGGGGATCGCGGGGCTCGTGATCGGGACGCTCGTGGCCAACATCGTGATGACCGCGCTGCTGGCGACGCGTGTGCGCAGCGGCTTCAACGGCCGTCTCGACGGGGCGCGCACGACGATGATCACCGTACGCGTGTGCACAGCCTCGGCGCTGCTGGCGGGAGTGTCCTACCTCGTGTGGTACCTGCTCGACACCCTGCTGGGCGTGTCGTTGCCGGCGCAGATCGTCAGCGTCGGCGCCGCGGCGCTGGCGGGATTGTGGGTCTACTCGCGTGCCGTGCTCGTCATGAGCGTCCCCGAGGCCCATCAGGTGCACCGCCTGATCATGGCCCAGTTGGGTCGGGCCTGACGCTCATCGGGGCGAGTCGCCGCGCGTCCCGACAGGAAATGGGACGAGCAGCGCGGAGTCGCGGCAAGAAACGAAGGGCCGAGAAGACTTTCGCCCTCCCGGCCCTGGTCCGGACAAAGATCACCGGGTTACTACTACGTCCCAGGACTTAATACGTGTCTATGCCTGGGCGGCTATGACACTCCCAACCACCGGGACTGGCCACCAACACAAGGCTGGTGCGTGGCCCGGCTGAACCCGAGGGCTCCGATTGAGTAGGCGATCCGCCGGACCTACAAGACTATCGTGCCACGGTCTCGGCCACCGGGCGCGGTGACCGGTCAGACAGGCCGTCCTGCGGAGACGAGCGGATCTTGTCTCCCATCCCCTCCCAAACGGCGGGCCATCTACGCTGTAGCGGCCCATGGACCAAAGCCGCATCCGCAACTTCTCGATCATCGCCCACATCGACCACGGCAAGTCGACGCTGGCCGACCGCATCCTCGAGCTTACGCATGCTGTGGAGGAGCGGGCGATGCGCGCGCAGGTGCTCGACTCGATGGACCTCGAGCGCGAGCGGGGGATCACGATCAAGGCCCAGGCCGTGAAGGTCGCCTACACCGCCTCCGACGGGGAGACCTACCAGCTGCACTTGATCGACACGCCGGGCCACGTCGACTTCACGTATGAGGTGTCGCGCTCGCTTGCCGCCTGCGAGGGGGCGCTGCTGGTCGTGGATGCCTCCCAAGGCGTGGAGGCGCAGACGGTGGCGAACACCTATCTGGCAGTTGAGGCTGGGCTGGAGCTGATTCCCTGCCTGAACAAGATCGATCTGCCCGGCGCCGAGCCCGAGCGCGTCGCCGGCGAAGTTGCCGAGTTGATCGGCGAGCCCGAGGAGGCGATTCTCGAGATCAGCGGCAAGACCGGGGCCGGCGTGGCGGAGGTGCTCGACGAGCTGGTCAAGCGCGTGCCGCCGCCCTCGGGCGATCGCGACGCGCCGCCGCGCGCGCTGATCTTCGACTCCGAGTTCGACCAGTACCGGGGCGTGATCGCCTACATCAGGGTGGTCGACGGCGTCTTCAAGAAGGGCGAGGCGATCCGCGCGATGGCTGCCGGAACGCACGCCGAGATCGACGACATCGGCTTCTTCTCGCCGACGATGACGCCGGTCAAGCAGCTGGCCGCCGGCGAGGTGGGCTACCTGATCACGGGCATCAAGGACGTCACGCACCTCCGCGTCGGCGACACGCTCACGACGGCGGTGCGCGGCGGCCAGAGCGCGACAGAGCCGCTGCCCGGCTATCGCGAGGTCAAGCCGATGGTCTTCTGCGGTCTGTTCCCGATCGACTCCGACCGCTATCCCGACCTGCGCGATGCGCTCGAGAAGCTAACGCTCAACGACGCGGCGCTGTCGTGGGAGCCCGAGACATCGGACGCGCTCGGGTTTGGCTTCCGCTGTGGGTTCCTCGGCCTCTTGCACATGGACATCGTGCGCGAGCGCCTGGAGCGCGAGTACGACCTGGAGCTGCTCGCGACGATGCCCTCGGTCGAGTTCGACGTGACGCTCTCAAACGGCGAGGAGATGGAGGTGCACAATCCCTCCGACATGCCCGACCCGGGCACGATCGCCGAGATCCGCGAGCCGTTCATTAAGGCCCAGGTGATCGCCCCGCGCGAGTTCGTGGGAGCGGTCATGGAGCTATGCCAGGAACGCAGAGGCGAGCCGGCGGGCATGCACTACCTCTCACCCGAGCGGGTGCAGATGAGCTACGACCTGCCGCTCGCGGAAATCGTGCTCGACTTCTTCGACCAGCTCAAGTCGCGCACACGCGGGTACGCCTCGCTCGACTACGAGCTGAGCGACATGAAGCCGGCCAACCTCGTCAAGCTGGACGTGTTGCTGGCCGGGGACACGGTCGACGCGCTGTCGATGGTGGTGCACCGCGAGAAGGCCTACGACATGGGCCGCACGCTCACCGAAAAGTTGCGCAAGCGCATCCCGCGCCAGCAGTACGACGTGCCGATCCAGGCGGCGATCGGTTCGCACATCATCGCCCGCGAGACGGTCAAGGCCTTCCGCAAGGACGTGATCGCCAAGTGCTACGGCGGCGACATCACGCGCAAGCGAAAGCTGCTCGAGAAGCAGAAGGAGGGCAAGAAGCGGATGAAGCAGGTCGGGCGGATCGAGGTGCCCCAGGAGGCCTTCCTCGCCGTGCTCGAGCTCAGCGGCCACTAGCGCCGGTCGCGAAATTTCCGCTACCAGCGGCCTTTTCGCCGCCCGTTACGTGATTTTCCGTCCTTGCCGACGGCTCGTGCAGAGCTGATACTTCCGACTGGTCGTCCCGCTGCGCGCGCTCCCGTCGGATGAATCGGGTGTGCCCGGGGGATCGTCAAGGACGGAGCCGAAGGTGTTCAAGGATGGACGTGCGATCGCAGTTGCCGGGGCGGCCTTGGCGCTCGCGGTCGCCTGTGCGCTCGGC
>DATAXK010000022.1:0-91016 GCA_036266805.1 Solirubrobacteraceae bacterium | reverse complement strand
CGATCTCCTGGCTGCACCAACACCGCCGCCTCGAGCGCCGCTACGACAGGCGCGCCGACATCCACGAAGCCTTCCTCACCATCGGTTGCGCACTCATCTGCCACCAACAACTCCAAAACTCATTCTGTTAGGGGCCCTTAGAAACAAGCAGATTGTCGGTTCTTCCAGCTTGCCCGGCGGATTGAACACTGGCAGCGGGTCCGCAAAGCGGGCGCCCACCGCTTCGGCGACTTTGCTCATGACTTCGTTCAACTGGGCCGTCAGCGCATCGCCACCCGCTAGCTTTTCTCCGAATGGGTTGTACAAGCCCAGCACGATGATCGTCGCGTGCGGGTCGGCGCCGCGCAGGTCGCCAAGGATCAGGCCCAGGTTCGCGGCTATATGGGCGAACAAAGCTGGGGCTTCTTTGATCACGCATTCCACTTTCTTTTCACACGTGTGCTCGATCACGCCGAGCGCGTCGTTGGCGCCGATGTCGAGCGTGATCGGGTTGGTGTTGGGGTTGGCCTGTAGGTAGGCCAGCGCGTCGGAGAGCTGCGAGGATGTCGGACCGCCGACATAAGGGTGATGCAACGGGTAGGCCAACTGGTATTCGCACGGGCCCTTGATGAACGATTCGGTCGTCTCGCCCGGGCAGCCGTCGTTGATGACTTGAAGCTTGGGATTGCCCAGCTTCAGGAGGCGGGCGAAGTCGTCCACGTAGCCCGTGTCGTATTCGGCTGGGTTCTCGTTCGGGAAGAGTTTTTCGAACTTGGCCTGCGAGTAGCCGAAGGCAAGCGAGTCGCCGAGTGCCAGGTAGCTGGCCTGCGGGAAGCCGTGCCCTGGTCCTTTCTGGCCGGGTGGGGGGCCACCGTGCCCTGGCTGTTTCTGGCCATGGGGAGGATTACGGTGGCCGGGCGCCTGATGGCCGACTCGCGGGCCGCCGTGCCTCGGGTATGCGTGTCTTGAGTGGTCGCGCTGTCCTGGGGACGCACCGGCGGCCGAGGCCAGCCACATTGTTGTGAGGATCGCTGCGAGCACCGCGAAACACGCGTGCGAGCGGACATGAAACCGAAGCCGATCGAACATCTCTGCCTCCCTGCTGCGCAATGGCTTTGCCGAGCCGGCACCCCTTGCGCCCCGCCCGGACCGATCTAACAGTGGTACCCGGGCGGGCGCGCGGTCAAACGACTATGGGTCTTGCTGTCAAGCGCTGCCAATGCCTGCATGCCCGCGCTCGCACACGCGGGCATCACCGTTTCGGCATTACCCAGCCGACTCAAGCCAGCGCTGGGACCTTCTCATGGGAGATCGGCTCCGGGTGGCTTCTATCCGGTCGTGCGCGCAGCACCACTTCGCAACCGCGCGACGGGCTGATCGTGATCGAGCGCCGGCGCGCGCGCTCCGGGCGATCGCCGACCGGCAGCACAAGATTGCGCTCGATCACCTGCCGCAGCACGATCTTCATCTCAAGCATCGCGAAGCTCGCGCCGAGACAGCGTCGGCGGCCCCCGCCGAACGGCAGCCATGTGTAAGTGCCCGGGGCCTTGCCGCCCTCACTCTCCAGGAAGCGCTCGGGGCGGAACGCGTACGGCTGCGGGTAGATGTCGGGGTCGTGGTGGACGAGGTAGGCGCTTGCGATCAGCACCACGCCCGGCGGATAGCTGACGCCGCCGATCTCCACCTGCTGCTTGACCAGTCGCGGCTCGGCGTTCATCAGCACCGGGCGGCGGCGCATGATCTCGTGGATCGTGGCCGTCAGATAGGGCGAGTCGGGATCCGCGTCGAGCTCCGCAGAGAGGCGCTGTGTGACGCGGGGATTGCGCGCCAGCAGCTCAAAGCCCCAGGCCAGCTGCGAAGCCGTCGTCTCGTGGCCCGCGACCAGTGCCGTCACCAGCTCATCACGCAGCTCGGCCGGGCTCATCGGCGAGCCGTCCTCGTGCTCGGCGCCCAGCAGCATCGTGAGCACGTCAGGGCCGTGCGCGTCTTCGCGACGACGCTCGTCGATCAGCTCGAAGATCAGCCGGTCGGTCTCCTCGCCCAGCCGTTCCAGACGGCCCATCGGGCCGCGGCCGGCCAGCGCGCGCTGCGCGAACGGCAACAGCGAGATCGGGTTCTCGGCGAACTCCAGCAGCTGCGTCAGCAGGTCGCGCAAGCGGTCGAGCTGCGCGCCCTGCTCGAGCCCAAAGACAGCTCTCAGCACGATCTCGAGCGTCAGCTGTTGCAGGCGCGGGTGCAGCGCGACCGGCTCGTCCTGCGGCCATGTGGCGATCTCGCGCTCGGTCAGCTCGCTCATCAGCTCGGCCAGGGCCTGCATCGCGTCGCCGTGGAAGGCCGGCAGCATCAGCTTGCGCTGGCTCAGGTGCGGCTTCTCGTCGAGCAGGATCACCGAGTTCGGGCCGACGATCGGCTCGAGGATGCGCGCGCCCTCGCCCGGGTGCAGCACCTCGGGGGACGCTTGGAAGACTTCCTTGATCTCATCGGGGTCTGAGAGGACCACGAACGGCAGCTGGCCGAGCAGCCGGACGGAGAAGCGCTTGCCGTAGCGCTCGCGGGCGCGTACCACGACGCTCGTCGGGCGCAGCCACGAGCCTGCCATCTGTACGCTGGCCGGCACTTTCGGTCCGGGGGGAAGTTGCTGCATGATGCGACGGTTCTCCAGGATGCTGTTCACGGTGGGGCTCCGTTCCTGTTTTGCTCGCTGGGGGCTTCCTACGGGGGTCCTTGAGCGTAGCGCGCCCAGCAAGAATTGGCTAGCTGGCCAGTTTTAGTTGTGGTGCCGTTCGGGCAGTGTCTATTTGGGCTCAGCGGCTTGACGCTGCGGATGCCCCCAGGAGCGTATTTCGCTTGATCCGTCATGAGGACGCCTTAGAGCCCGGCGCGGAAGATCGGCCTGTGCCTCGGCGCGGCGCTCAGGTCCCGGTCAACGCCTCTGGCTGGGGCTCTGGCGGAGCGTCGCGCTTCTGGAAGAACTCGGCGCCCTCGATGTTCAGATGCGGCGTGGCTCGGTCCAGCCAGCCCGGCATGTACCAGTTGAACTTGCCCATCAGGATCATCAGCGCGGGCACGAGCAGGCAGCGCACGACGGTCGAGTCGAGGATCACCGCCACGGCCAGGCCGACGCCGAACTGCTTGATCGTGGGGGAGCCGTTGAGCACGAAGCTACCGAACACGAACACCATGATCATCGCCGCGGCCGTGATCACGCGTGCGCTCGTCACCAGGCCGGAGACGACCGAGCCGCGGTTGTCCTCGCCGGCGTGCACGTGCTCCTCGATCTGGCTGACGAGGAACACCTCGTAGTCCATCGACAGCCCGAACAGGATCGCGAACATGAACAGCGGCACGTAGGAGACGATCGGCACGGGCCCGCTGAGGCCGATCAGGCCGCTCAGCCAGCCGTACTGGAAGACCGCCGTCAGCACTCCGTAGGAAGCGCCGATCGACAGCAGGTTCATGAGCGCCGCCTGCGGCGGGATCACGACGGTGCGGAAGGCGAGGATCAGCAAGACGAAGCTGAGGGCGATCACCACCAGGATCTGCAGTGGCAGCTTGTTGGATATCTGTGTGGCCAGGTCGATGTTGCCGGCTGTGCTGCCGCCGACGTCGGCGTGCATGTCGGTGCCTTTTTCAGCGCTCGGGATGACGCTCGAGCGCAGCTGTTCGACCAGTTCCTGGGTGGCTTTTTCGGCCGGTCCCGTTGTTGCGATCGCGTTGAAGTAAGCAGCGGTGCCGGCCTTGTCGATCTGGATAGGGGTGATCGCGGCGACGCCCTTGGTGGAGGAGACATCCTTTTGCAACGTCGCCAGACGTGGGTCGGTGTTGCCTTTAGCGGGCGTACCCAGCGTGACTGCCACGATCAGCGGACCGTTCGCCCCCGGCCCGAAGTTCGCGGATATCAGGTCATATGCGCGTCGCGCCGTGGTCGAGGTGGACAGCGCGGCCACGTCTTCCTGTCCGAGGCTCAGCGACAGCAGCGGGATCGTCAGGGGCAGCAGGATTGCCAGTGCCGCCAGGCCGGCGATTGCCGGGTGCTTGGCGATGTCAGCGGCCCACTTGGCCCAGGCGCCCTGCTTGGATTGAGTTGCCGTGGGTGGCGTGCGCACGCGCAGCGAGTTGATGTGCGATCCGGTCGTTGCGACCAGCGCGGGCATCAGCGTGAGCGCGGCGAGCACCGCGACTACGACGGCGATGCCCGCCATCAGGCCCATCGTCGTGACCAGCGGAATTTTGGCCACCGCCAGCGAAACGAGCGCGATCGTCACGGTGCAGCCGGCGAAGAACACGGCCCCGCCGGAGGTCGCCGCGGCGCGCGCGATCGACTCGTGGACATCGTGCCCTTCGCCCAGTCCACGCAGGTGGCGCGTGACGATGAACAGCGCGTAGTCGATGCCCACCCCCAGCCCGATCATCGTGGCGAGCGTAGGGGCGACGGTCGGCACGCTGGTCACGTGCCCGAGCAGGCGAATGATCGCGAGCGTCGAGAGCAGTGCGAGCACTGCATTGAGGATTGGCAACAGCATCGAGACGACCGTGCCGAAAGTGAACGTCAGGATCACCATCGCCGCGACGATCCCGATCAGCTCGCTGGACTCGGTCGAGGTTTTGGAGACCTTCTGGCCCAGCTGGCCGCCGGTCTCGACCTCCAGCCCGGCAGCCTTGGCGGGGTTGGCCGCGTCGATGATCGTCTGCACTTCTGAGACGGACAGTTCGCCAGGTGAGACAGCCAACGTCACCGACAGGTAACCGGTCATCTTGTCCTTGCTCAACGCCCCGGCGCCCTGGGGTGTGAGTGGATTGACCACGGACGCGACGTGCGGGGCCTTGGCCACGGCGGCCGCGGCTTCATTGACGGCGCTCGCGTACTTGGATTCGGTCAGCTTGCCTTTGGAGGCGTGCAGCACGATCGGGCTGGTGCCGTTTGCCTGGTTAGGGAACGAGTTGCTGAGCGTGTCGGTGGCGTGCTGGCTGTCGGTCCCGGGCAGCGACAGGTTGTCGTTGGTGTTTTCGCCCAACCTGTGTGACACGCCGACAAGTACGACGGTCACCACCAGCCACACCGCGATCGTCACGAATCGATGCCGCACGCAGAACTTTGCCAATCCGTACAGCACGCCGGTCACGGCTCAATGCTCCTGGCTCGCGGTGGCAACGCGCCAATCCTCGCCACTCGCGGCGGGCGTGTCAAGCGTGGTTCTCCGCAGAGGAACTCCCGCGAAAGACGAACGTGTCGCCTTCTTGCAAAGGGTGGCTGCCTGCCGGGACGAACACGCACGCCTGTCAGGCCCGGGCCGACGTCTGCCGGCGAGCGGGACTGCCCCGTCATGCGGGGGCGGGATCGCCGGGCGTTTCGGCGGTGGCCAGCGGAGGCTCCGTCTCTTCGTCCAGGTCGCCGCGTAGTCGCAGAGCGACGAAGGGGAAGACGAGCGTCGAGAGCACCGCGGCTCCAACCAGGGCGGCGGCGGTGGAGGCTCGCATGTGGCCGCTGGAAGTGGCCAGGGCGGTGATCGCCAACACGAGCGGCAACTGCGTCGAGCTCATCAGCGCCAGGCGTGCGCGTGCGTCGAGCACTTTGCGATACAGGACCAATGCCGGCGTGCCGCGCACGACCAGGAACAGCACGAAGAACAACAACATCTTCAAGACACCCGAGACGCTCGCGAACAGAGCATGAATGTCGAGCCCCATGCCGCTGACGACGAAGAAGAACGGTACGAACACGCCGAACGCGACCGCCGTCAGCTTGGAGTCGAACGCCGGCAGCTCGCGCGTCTTCAGTACCTGGCGGGTGATTATCCCGGCAGCAAAGCCGCCCAGCAGCAGGTCGAGGCCCAGTTCGAAAGCCAATAGCGCAAGCGCGAACACGAGCACGAGAATCCAGCGCACGACCAGCTGTGAGCTGGCCTCGATGGTTTGCTCGAACAGCGGTAGCGTGCGCTCTGAGGAGCGCACGGCAAAGATTGCCACCCCGACCGCAAGCGCCACGAACGCGACCAGGATGACCGCGTTGTGAGCCGTGCTCTGCGTCGAGAGGATCAGTGTCAAGAGCAGGATCGGGCCGAACTCGCCCACGGCTCCGGCGGCGAGCAGATAGGTGCCGAAAGGGGTCCGCATCTCACCGGCGTCAGAGAGGATCGGAATCAGCGTGCCGATCGCGGTGGTCGACAGAGCCGAGCCCGTATAGAGGAGCGACAGCACGATTCCGGAGGCGGCGAGCACGCCGCCGATCGTGTAGGCGAGCGCGAGCGAGAGCAGCCAGCCGATCAAACCGAGGCGCAGCGGCAACCCCATGATCCGCTGCATGCCGATCTCGTAGCCGGCGAAGAAGAACAGCAGACCGAGGCCGAGGTCCGCGAAGAACTGGATGAACTGGTTGACGTGCAGGCCGAGCACGTATGGCCCCAGCACGATCCCGAGCAGCAGCTCGATCACGACGACCGGCACGACCAGTCCGCGACCGCCGGCCAGCGTGGCGATGCTGGCCGCGATTGCCGAGGCGGCGATGACAGCGAAGAATGTGCCCGGCGCTACGTGAACGACGCCGAGCAAGGCTCACTCGTCTTTCGTGATCGCCTCCATGGCGTCTGCGGCCGCGCTTGCTCCACCGGCCGCAGTGTAAGCGCGACTCACACGTTGCGCACGTGCTTGATCGGGCGGACGTGGTGATGGGCGCGTCGAAGTGTCCATGCCGTGCCTCACTTCTCCTCCAGCGCGCGTTCGATCTGATCCGTCAAGATCGCATGGACCTTGCGGCGCGGCAGGCCGAGGTCGTTGGAGAGAATCCACCAGGTCTGCACATCGCACAGCACGACCAAGATCGCCTGACGCTCTGCCCGCGTCTCATCGTCGAACTTGTCCAGCCACCCGGCGAATGCGTGCTCGACCCAGTCGTAATGCATCTGGCGCGCGGCGTTTGCGAACAGGGCGAGCACCGTCGGACCACGCTGCCAGGCACCGATACGCACCGAGCGCTCGCCCCACTCTTCGTAGTGCTCGATCACGTTCTCCACGGCGCCTGGGATGTCGGTCGTGGGCGTGCTCCAGCGCTGGTCGCGCACCTGTGCGGCGCCGCGCATCAGCGACTGCATCAGCAGCCCGTCCTTGGAGCCGAAATGGCGCAGCAGTGTCTGCCTGGTGACGCCTGCCCTGCGCGAGAGCGAGTCGAGCGAAGTCTTCAGCCAATTGCCCTCGAAGAACTCGTCGGTTGCAGCCGCGATCAACGCTTCGCGCGTGCGCTCCTGTGCCTTGGCGCGCTCGACCTGCTTGTACTCGCGCTTGCTTTCCCCGGCCATCGCCATGTCAGTCTTGGAGCGCGAGCGCTGGCGGCACCGACGCGGCGATGTAGCCTGGGATCGCGATGATCGCAAGCGCGGTGGCGATCACCAACGCCAAGCTCTGCAGCGCGGGCAGCGCCGTGACGGAATAGACGACGGGGAAGTTGATCACGTGCGCAAGCGCCCGATCGGCCAGTTGCTGCCCGTACAGCCCGAAGACGGCCCCGGTCAGGCAGCCGGCGCCGAGCAGCAGCAGGCTCTCGAGCAGGATCGTGCCCCACAGTTCCACGCGCGGCAGTCCCTCCAGCTTGAGCTTTGCCAGGCGTGGGCGGCGCTGCCACACCATCGCGCCCATCGCCGCCGCCATCGCAAGCACCGCGACGAGCGGGATCAGCGTGGCGATCTGCGTCAGTCGTTCGAGCGCTTCGCGGCCGAGCGCTACCTGCTCGGCCGCGTGCGCTTCGGCGGTCTGCACCGTAAGTCCGCTGTCAGGCCCCAGGGCATGCGTTATCTCCCGGGCTGTGAGTCTCGGCGAGACGCCGGGATTCAGCACCACGCCGTAAGCGCTTGCGTCCTGGCTGCCCCATGCACGTGCGAAGTCGGTTGCGTTGAGGAGCATCGCCCCTGGTGCCCAGCCAAGGTTGGTGGACAGCGCCGCCACGCGCAGGCGCGTCGGATCGGGCGTCGGCGGGGTGAAGGCCTGGCCGATGTGCAGGTGTTGTTCTTCGGCGAGTCCTTGCGAGACGATCGCCCAGCCACCCGCGTGTACCCGTTCTTCGGCCAAGCGCGCGTTGCCCTGCAGAATCTGGCCGGCCGGTATCAGCGGTCGGGCTTCGCGCGGCGGCGCGTCGACGAGCACGCGGCGGTAGCCGTAGTCGAGCATGCCGCCGCGATACAGCTGTACTGCTCGCACCCCTGGCAGCCGCGCAAGTTGGGCGGAAGCGGTGGGGGTGAAGGGTGTCGTGTTCAGCAGGTTGTAGAACCCAGCAGGTGATACCCAGACGTCGGTGGCGGCGTTCGTGTCATGCGCCGCGCCTTCCAGCCCTCTCAGCAGGTCGCCGTGCGCGCCCTGGATCGCGACGCTGCCGAAGATGGCAACCGCTCCCGTCGCGGCGATCGCCACGGCCCGTGCGCGAGCGGCCCCGAGCTCCATCGCGGCGACGTGCGGGATCGGGCTCACGAACAGGGAACCGATCCGCTTGACGGCTACGAGCGTCGCGCTGAGCACGATCGGCAGCTCCAACAGCAGCGCGCCAAGCAGCAGCACCATGCCGGGAATGGCGTCGTCGGGCTTGGCCAGCAGCAATGTCGTGGCGGCGGCGAGACAGGTAAGGCCCGCGAGTGCCCTGCGCCGGCCGGTGCGCGTCCCACTGCTGCCTTCGCGTTGGCTGATCGCGGCCAGCGGGTCGCGCGAGAGGATGTCGCGCAGCGGGCTCAGCACCGCCACGGTCGCGGCCAACATCCCGCCGCCGGTCGCGATCGCGACGCCCTGCCAGCTGACGACACGCTGCGAGCCCACGGCAAACGCCAGGGATAGGAAGGTCGAGTTCGAGTGAAACAGGTGAATTGAGAGCTCCTCGCCTAGGGCAAGCCCGAGCGCACAGCCGATCAGCCCGAGCGCGAGCGCATCGAGCAGCAGCACGGCGATCACCGTGGCCGGCGTGTACCCGTCACGGCGCAGGTCGGCGACCAGCTGCCGCCGCTGTGGCACGGTCAGCAGCATCGCGTTGAACGCAAAGAGAAAGCCGACAAGCGCGCTGATGACCGAGAACAGAGCCGTGGACTGGTTGCTGGCGGTAGCCGCCTTGGTGAACAGCGTCTCGTCGTAGCTGGTGCTCTCTACGTTCAGATGCCCGCCGGCGAGCACCGTCAGTGCAGCGCGCACCTTGGTCTGCGAGCCGGGGGCGCTCTGCACGAGGATGCGGCTCACGTGACCGCCCATGCCCGCCACTTCCTGGGCGTAGGACAGTGGCGCGATCGCGAGCGGTGTGGCGATGAGCCCGCCGATCTGGCGTTCGTGCAACTGTTCATATAGTGGCGCGTTAACTGCACGCCCGGCGATCTGCAAGCTGACTTCCTGCCCGAATTTGGTGACGCCGATCGCCTTCGCCAGCGGAGCCGGAAGTGCGACCGCGCCGATATTGCCGAACGGCGAGAGGTTGGCGTGGGCGAGCAGGGTGCCTCGGAGTGCGGCCAGGGCGGAATCCGCTCCTACGAGCTCGATTGACTCGCGGGCGTGGGGCCCAACAGCATTTGCGTTTGCTTCCAATACAGGCGCCGCGACCCGCACGCCGGGAATGTTGCGCACCTTTGCAAGCATGCTTTCGGGAAAGCCGTGCGAGTCGCGCGCCACGAGTTGCAGGTTCGCTTTGCCGACGACCGCACGCGAGAGTTGGGCGACCGAACCTTGCAGTGACGAGCTCGACACTTGGGAGGCGAACAGCAGCGCCACGCCGGCGGCGATGCCGAGCACGGCAAAGCACTCCTGTAGAAAGCGCGCGCGCAGACGCACCCGGTAGAGGCGCAGCGCGTTTGACAGCTTCACCTTTACCCCTCGCTTGTTGCCAGTGAAACGGCTCGCGGCCCCTGCTCGTGCTGGTAGGCGGACAGTTGCCCGTCGCGCAATGCCAGCACTCGGTCGGCGTATTCGGCGGCCATCGGGTCGTGACTGACGAGTACGACGGCGACGCCGCGCTCGCGGCACAGGCTGCGCAGCAATTCGAGCACTTCGCGCCCGCGCTGCGTGTCGAGGCTGCCGGTCGGCTCGTCGGCGAGCAGCATGCTCGGTTCAGTCGAGAGAGCGCGTGCGATCATCACGCGCTGGCGCTCGCCCATCGAGAGCGTCTCGGCGCGGTGGTGCAAACGCTCACCCATGCCAAGGCGTTCGAGCAGGGGTGTTACATGGCGTTGAGCGTCGCGCCAGCGCATCTCCTTCAACAGCTTCAGCACGGTGTTGTCGATCGCGCTGACGCCGGGCAGCAGGTCGAAGTTCTGGCGGATGAAGCCGAGCTCGGTCAGCCTGAAATTGGACGCCTCGCGCTCGGACAGGGAGGAGACGTCGCGTCCGCCGATCAACACCGATCCGCTCGTCGGTGCCAGCAATGTGGCGACCATCAGCAGCAGCGTCGTCTTGCCGGATCCGCTGGGCCCGTACAGGGCGACCATTTCGCCACCCTCCACCTCGAGGGAGACGCCGTCCACGGCGCGCACGGTCTCACCTCCGATGGAGGGATAGTGCTTGACCAGATCGCGAAGCTCGAGCATGACGATCGCCTCCTCGGAGTGCCGAATATCAGTCTGAGGCAGTGCCGCCGACATGCACGGCGATCGCGTCGTTGGAGCGTTGGATCGTGCCGCTAAAGCTGAGTCCAGACCCATGCGCTTTTGCGTAGCTGCCGGTGCCGCGATCGATCGACAGCGCACCTGAGAATTTGGCGATGGAACCCTCGCGTTTGTAGTCGGCGCTGCCCGAGCATGTGATCGAGCCGCCGTGCGGGTAGAGGCTGATTTCGGCGGTGACGCGCGTGCTCGAGACGATCTTCAGGTGCACATAGAGCGTGCCGCTGACCGTGCCGGAGGCGGGCCCCTCCTCGTTGAGGGTGAAGCCCTGCTTGCTTGTCAGATGAAGGTTGCCGTTCTCATTCAGTGAAAACGTTTTCGCGGCGAGCGAGGTCGGCGCGGCGATCAGTGCCAATGCACCGGTGCAGGCAGTCGTCGAGATAAGAAGTCTCAGGCTCCGCGCCGCACCGCCGCGCGCGGCCGCAAATGTAAGAATCTGTTGTGGTCTCTGAGATGACCGGGCACCTGCCAGCGCGGGTGTGGGTTTCCGTCGCAGGCTCCGCGGTGGGTGATTTTGCTGAGACATCTCGGTTACCTGCTTTCTCTCGTTACTAATCATGGACAGGCAGCATCGGCAAGCGCGCTGCTGGTAGAGCCATCCGCATAGGTGAATTCGGCGGCGAATGGAAAGCCGCCAGTGGGACAGCTCGGAGGGACGACGATCGTGTTGACGGTAATTGGGTGGCGAGGTTTGACGGTGCCGACCGTCAGTGACATGCTGAGAATCGAAGCATTGGGCTCCAGCGGCAAGGTCGGAATCGGCGGAATCGAGAGCACCAGGTCTTCCCCGTAGGGAGGATTGTCCGGACGCACGGTGCCGGTCAGCACGATGCTCTCGTCAAATGGTGTATAGCCCCGGCCGAGAATCTCGAAAGTGGGCTGCAAGTTGTGAAAGGGGCCGACGAACAGGGTGAGGTCGATGCCCTCGCTGACGATCTGCGACCCAGCCTGCGCCTCGGCGATCGCGTGACCGTGGCCGAGCAGCGATTGTGGCGGGCAGGCTTTCGGGCCCTTTGTACGCAAGCGTGTCGGCGAGCAGCTGCGCAGATGGGGTATTTCCACGCCCAGTCCAGCGGGAAAGCGCAACACCGAGCTGCTGACCGGCAGCGGCACGGCCGATTCATCGCTCGAGTAGTTGATCGTCAGCTGCAGAGCACCCTCGGCGCCGAGCCGGTCGGGCGAGAGCGTGGGTGCGATCGTGGCGGTCGTCGTCGACTGGGTTGCCGAGGCGGGCGCGGCCCAGAGGGCGAGCGCCGTCAGGGCCGCGAAGAGGCTCTTGCGGACTAGCGTGGGCATGGGATGGTGGGCTTGACGGTGAGCGTGCTGCCGTCGGCAAAATCGATCATTCCCTCGGTGGGAAAGCCCCCGGACGGACATGTCTTGGGCACGACCATGCCCTTCAGGTGCACGAGCGTGCGTTTGCCGTGGACGGTCTTGTAGTAGGCGACGTCGGGCGAGCCAAATGTCGCGAAGGCACTTTCGACCGAGGCAAGCGTCGCCCCCGGGATCGTGGTTATGGGTGGTATTTCTACGCTGAAGCCGAGCCCGTAGGGCTTGGGCGCGGGGACTTCCTTGGCGATCACGGTGATTTCGACGGCCACGGGCGCAACAGCATTGGCATAGGCGAGCAGCGCCAGATGTCCATGTTCGCGCGGAGCAAAGAAGAAGTCGATTGTGAAGCGCTCGCGGATTACCTGTTTGGGGAATTCGATCAAGCCGACGCCACCGCCGAAGCCGACGCGCGAGGTAGCCGGACAGCCCTGTGGACCATGTAGCCGTAGCGTCGCTTCGCTGCAGGTGTCGGTCCCCTGTGCGTCGACTCCCAGTCCGGCGGGCGCATACAGGGTGAGCTTGGTGATCGGCGAGGGCGGCCCGCCGGTGGTGGAGGCGAACTGCGCCGTGATCGAGAGGTTCGTCGGCGCCCCGAGCTTGTCGGGGGTGAAGGCCTCGGTGACCGTGAGCGTGTTGGTGGCCCAGGCAACCACGGCCACCAATACGCATGCGCAGGTGAGGAGACCCCCAAGCAGGAGCCTGACTTTGCGCGTCATCCGTATACCCCCTCCTGATGTCGGCCGGCGCGCGCGACGCCGGCCGAGCGTGACCCGTATTTGGCGAACCTCTCCTACAAATTCACTTTACCGACGGTAACATGAATCTGGGGGGATGTCAACCGTAGTTTGCGGAATCTCCTATCTTCTTCGACAATGGGACAGGATCTTTGGACCGCCGTTGACGGCTACATCGCCGAGCACCTGCTTTCGCCGGATCCGTCGCTCGACGCTGCCGTCGCCGCCAGCGAGGCCGCCGGCCTGCCGCCGATCGCGATCACGCCCAACCAGGGCAAGCTGCTGGAACTGCTGGCGCGGATCCACAATGCGAAGAGCATCCTCGAGTTGGGGACCCTCGGCGGCTACAGCACGATCTGGCTTGCCCGCTCGCTACCGCCGGGCGGACACCTCGTCACGCTCGAGCGCGAGCCTCGTTACGCCGAGGTAGCGCTCGCGAACATAGCCAACGCAGGCTTGGCGGACCGGGTGCGGGTGCGGGTCGGTCCGGCGCTGGAGACTCTGCCCAAGATGCAGGGCGAAGGGGCGGGCCCGTTTGATTTGATCTCCATCGACGCCGACAAGCAGAACTACCCGGGCTATCTGGAGTGGTCGCTGAAGCTCTCGCGCGTGGGCACGTTGATCATCGGCGACAACGTCGTGCGCGGCGGCGCGATCCTCGACTCAGGGGATTCCGGGGATGGCGGAATCGCCGCCGGCGTGCGGGGCTTTTACGAGATGCTTGCCACTGAGCCCCGTGTGAGCGCGACCGCGATCCAGACGGTTGGGGCCAAGGGCCACGATGGGTTTGCGCTTGGGTTGATTACTGCCACTAGCTCAGCCAGTGATACATAAGTGGTTTCGATGGACGATGAGTTGAGCGCTCTGCTCGATGAGTTGCACCGCCACGGCGTCGAGCATGACGCTGGCAAGGCCGACCGTTTGGAGCGGTTGCGCAACGTCGAGCCGGACACGGCGCAACTGTTGGCTGTGCTCGTACGCGCTATCCGCCCACGCGCGGTGCTTGAGCTGGGTACCTCCAATGGCTACTCGACGCTGTGGTTGGCTGACGCTGTGCGCGCCACCAATGGGCACCTCGTGAGCACAGATATCGATCCAGACCGAAGCGCCCAAGCGGCGAGGAACCTCGATCGTGCCGAATTGCGCGACCTGGTCGAGCTGCGCGTTCAGGATGCCGCGGTGACGCTGCGTGAGGCGCCTGACGCGACATGGGACATGATCTTCCTGGACGCCGAACGTCCGGCCTACACCAGCTATTGGCCCGATCTGGTACGCGTGCTCAAGCCGGGCGGTCTGTTGGTAGTAGACAACGCGATCTCACACGCGGATGAGGTCCGCGAATTTCGCGACCTGGTCCGGGCCGAGGAGCTCGTCAGCGAGGCACTGGCGCCAACAGGCGCCGGAGCGTTGCTGATTGTCCGCGAGCCCGACCGATAAGGGCTGCCGCGAGGCCTCGGTAGGCTGTGGGAACTGGGCGCCGCAACAGCTCACGCAAGCAACAGGTCATTCGGCAGTCGTTCGGCAAGCGCAGCGACGATGGCGTGGGTGGCTCGACTCTCTCTGTAGGGCATTGTTTGGCCGCCACGGGTCGTGATTACCGGTCGCGTCAACTGGGTAGAGGCGGATCCGATGGATCTTGTGATCAGGCCGCGAATGGGATTGGGAGCTGGCGTTCTCGCGGTCGGCCTGCTCGTGATCTTCATGGCGCTGACGGCACCGGCAGCAGGCGCGGCGGTGCCGCCTGAACGAGATCCCTTCTACTCCTACGAAGGCTCCACGCCTCTGGCGAACATCGCGCCGGGCACCGTGTTGAAGACACGGACCCTCTCCTACCACGTGGCGGGCGTGCCGCTGCCGATCAAAGCGGTGCAGCTGCTCTATCGGTCGACGGGTGAGACGGGAGCGCCGACGGTCAACGTGACCTCGGTGCTGCAGTCGCCACTGCGTCTCGGCGCTCCCACGATCGTCTCCTACCAGTCCTTCTACGACTCGCTCAATCCCGAAGACGAGCCTTCTTACGCTATCTCCGGCGGGGTCACGCTGGGCGGCCTGATCCCGACAGCGGAGTCGGGCTTGATCGCGCCGGCGCTGCTTGCGGGGGAGACCGTCGTCGTACCCGACACCGAGGGAGAGACGGCAGATTTCTCGGCGGGCCCGGAGTACGGAATGAACACGCTCGATTCGCTGCGTGCGGTGCTCGGCTCGCCCGCCAGCGGAGCGGCGGGAGCTGAGAAGATCGGCCTGATCGGCTATTCCGGTGGCGCGATCGCGACCGGGTGGGCCGCTGAGCTTGCGTCTTCCTACGCGCCCGACATCAGCTCGCGCATCGTCGGCGCGGCGATGGGCGGGGTTCTCGTCGATCCAGCGCACAACCTGCGCTACGTCGAAGGCAGCACCGTCTGGGCCGGCGTGATTCCGATGGGGGTGATCGGAATCTCGCGAGCTTTCCATGTCGACCTCACTCCGTACCTGAACGAATACGGGCTGCAGCTCTACGACAAGCTCCAGCGCGCCTCGATCGAGACTGTGCTCGGCGAGTACCCGGGTCTCACCTGGGCGCAGATGGCGAAGCCCGAATACCCAACACCGGAAAGCGTGCCCGTCTACGTCGAAGTGTCGAATCAGCTAATCGTGGGCAGTCGCGGCACGCCCAGCATGCCGATGTTCATCGGTCAGGGCAACGGCGGGGAACTCGAAGGAACTTCAGGCACCAAGGAAGGGATCGGTCCTGGTGATGGCGTGATGATCGCGGGCGACGTGCGCAGCCTTGCGCGCCAGTACTGCAGTCGCGGCGTCCCGGTGCAATACGAGGAATATGAACATCTCAGTCACGTTCCAAGCGCGGCGGTATGGCTACCCGAAGCCGACGCATGGCTCGCCGCACGTTTCGCCGGGCTGCCGGCACCACAGAACTGCTCGAGCATCGCGCCGGGCAACTCGCTGGCGCCGATCGGCTGAGTCCTCGGTGGTGCGCTGGCCATCAGCGCCGAGAGCGCTGCAATCGTCGCAGGAATCGCTCAGTGGAGATGTTTGCTCGTGCTCTACCGTTTTGCTTTATGGCGGAGCAGGTCCCGGCAGTATGCGATGTGCTCGATGCGATCGAGCGTCGCAACTGGACGCGCCTGAGACGACTGCTGCATCCTGATATTCACTGGACTACTGCGGTCGAGGAGCATCTACACGGTGCCGACGAGGTGGTCGCGCGGCTCTCCAACGACCCGCCGCCAGCCCCTCCGTCATACCACGAGGTTCATGACGGGCTCATGTACCGCTGGATCGATTGTCCCGGCTGACCGTACCCAGTCGGGAGCGGGGGATTCGTCCGCTAAGCGGCAAATAGGAGTGGAGCCAGCCGGGATCGAACCGGCGACCTCCTGCTTGCAAAGCAGGCGCTCTCCCAGCTGAGCTATGGCCCCGCGAGCCCTCAAATATACGCCTACGAGCGGGTTTCCGATCTTGTCGCCGATAGGGAAGGGCAAACCGCGGAGACACTTGGACCCATGCTGCTGCCCATTGCTGCCCAATCGGCGGGCCTCAGCTAGAAAGATTTCTCAACGCCGAGCGCACATCGTCCGCAAATGCCTGGATCGTAGGAACCGTCTGCCCAGCCCGGTAGAAGTCCATCACGTCGATGATCTCCTCGGCGAACTCGGCGCCTCCTTGCGTGACAATCTCGCCAGCTTCTTCAAGTGTCGCGACTAGGCGTTGCTTCCAGCCCTCATGATTGTGTGGGGTGCCTAGCACTGGCTGACAACCGAAGCGCTGGGCAAAAGACACAGGATCGGCAAGTAGCCAGCGCTCTACATAGGGATCAGGCGCCCCAACGATGTATCGAGGAAACACGGACTGGTCGATTACGTCTGCCACCTCACGATGGCGCTCTCGCGGGCCGGCGTCGTTGCCGTCTGCCATCACCACGAGTAGATCGGGGATACCAGAGCCATTCTGCATCGACGCCTGAAAGTCTCGCAACTCGCTCTTGAGCCGACCAAAGCCGAACCTCGCCGATGCGACGTGCACATTCACGTCGATTGTTAGTTCTCGCGCGACCCGGCCGATCACAGCCCGCGCGCAGCTTTCGTGCGCGTTGTCCTCGCAGAAAAGCTCGACCTGGTAGGTCACGACGCTAGAGATCAAGCCAACCGCGGCGCACGAGCGCTGCGATCTTGTCGTGGTCGTCCGGTTCGCTCAGAAGTTCGTGCAATGCCGGCTCGGACCATACGCCAGGGTCACGAATAGGACGGATGACAGTCTTTCGGCCTGCGCGAGCAACTCCAAATAGTCCGATGTCATCTTTCTCAGGGCGTGCTCGCTCCAACATCCCGGCGATGAAGCCCGGCGAATGAGTGGTAATGACTATCTGGGCGCTGCCTCGGCGCGCCGCAGAGGTCAGAAGCTCGGCGATCCGATCAAGGCGCTGGGGCTGAACGCCATTCTCAGGCTCCTCGAAAGCCACAATCCCGCCGGAAGCCGTCACCGCGATGGCGCATAGACCTAGAACCCGCAGCGTACCCTCCGATACGACCCTCGATGAGAAGAGCGTGCCGTCTTGCTGGATCTGGATGTCGAGTGTTCCCCGCTTGGTGTCAAGATCAACGTCGAGGCCACTGATCGCCGGTACCGCCGACCTAAGTGAGCGACGGACGGCCTCAAACGCCTTTGGGTTTCGAGTCTTTAGGCCGTAGAGGAACGGCGCGAGATTCTCTCCATGTACGTCGATGTCCGGAACCTCGCGTGGCGGCTGGGCCGCTCGCATCGCCGTCAGGGGGTCCAGATAGTAGGCGCGCCATTGCCGCAACTCGCTGCGAACCAAGTCAAAGAGCGGGTAGGACGCGCCGGAGTGCCTGGCGTCCGACAGCAGCGTGTGGCCAAGACCGAGCGGCTCGTTCTGTGGCCGGCCCGATCCACGTGTGCGCCGCAGAGTGAGGTGGTCGCCCTCCCGCTCAATCCGCGCCTTGCCCTTTGGCTTCCAATGCCTATCGAGGGCGGTCAGATACTCGTCCGAAACGGTTAGTGCGCCAGCGTCGGGGTCGATCTCGATCGCAACCTTGTAGCGAACTCTCTCGGGCGGTCCGGTCGATCTCGCCGTGGCGATTTCAAGGTCAGCTTCAAGCTCGAAGGTAGCGTTGGGCTCCGCGAGCAGCTCGCGCAAGCCGCCTGCGGGAAGCGTGAACGCCTCAGTAGGAAAGCCACGAATCGGAGTGGCCAGCGCTTCGGCCAGGGTGCGCTGTGTCCCAACACGAGCAAGCATCTGGATCGCGTCCAGCAGGTTGCTCTTGCCAGCAGCGTTCGGCCCCGCGAACACTGCGAGCTGCGGTAGTTCAAGCTCAACATTCTCAAGGGACTTGAATCCGTGGATGGCAAATCGGCGGAGCACAGTTGCATCATCCTCGCTTAGTCGCCGGATCGATGCCGACTCGTGGCGGAGTACCAGCAAAGCCGCTGCTCCTTGAGGCACATTGATTCACGACTGGGTTAGAGGTTGCAAGCTCTGTGTCAGTGGTCACGAACCGCTGGAGGTCGGTATGTACTGATTCACGCACTCGGCCCTCCACGAGAGCCTTAAGGCGCTCGGGCTCCCCGTCGCGACGATCCATTTGCCGAGCATAGATCGACAACGTCAGGTTTGGCGTCGTGTGGCCCATCTGCGCCATCACGTAGGGCGGCGTCTCGCCGATGGCGAATAGCAGCGAGGCGAATGTGCGGCGTAGCGAGTGTGGCGTCAAGTGCTTCTGCAGCGGCTCGGCGGCGTCCGTCGCGAGTTGCTTGTCGGCGAGTGCAGCCGCCTTGGCGAGCAACCAAGCGGGGGCAAGCGAAGACGAAAACAACTCAGCCGGGGGCGAGAAAACCGAAGCCGAACCGGGGGACAAATCCGAAGGCGAAGCCCACGAATAGGAGGGACGATTACTCATTACAAGAAGCCCAGTTGCGGGCGCTTGTGCACGGAAACGCGAGGTCGCAGGCGTCAATCGCCTGAGTCCTCAATATCCCAATCACGGCGGGCGAATACACTCGCCGTCTAAGCTCGATGCTCCTGTAGGAGCATCCCTTCTTTGTGGGACTTTGGCGCGCGGCAGAGCCGTCATAAAGAACCGGGCGCGAATGTGCTCATCCCCCTCGACCTAGGTTGAGGATCAAAGGGTGGGTAAGACAACACCTCACCTTGAGGCGTGACCACGCCCGCTCTGTCCAAGCAGGAAAAACCCCTCTGGCGATTTATTCGCACCGTGTCGCGATGACAAGAGCACACCCGACGACGTGAAGCCACGCACTTCGAGGAACGCGCGCATTGCCCACCGGGCATAAGGACGTAAGCGCGGGGTGCCGCGATCACGTCCGCCAGCGATGGCACCGGAGATAGCGCTTCCAAGGAAACAAGTCTGCCGTGCGTGTGGGTGTGGTGCTGAGCGAGGACCGACCCGGCTCGACTCGTGTCGTAAGGGGGGGACTGGCCGAGGATAGGACTGAGCGCGGCTCCGGCTTCCCGCTGGATCATTTGGTCTGCTGGTCAGTGACTCACCGCGAGCATCTTGGCCGTGATGATCCGCTCGCGCCCATCGGCCGAGACAAGCACGACGGCGTAGCCCTCATCGAGAGAGCGCGTGATCTCGTGCCCAGCATGGGGCGAATCGGCGTCCACGAACGCAGCGTGCTCTGGATAGGGCGAGTTGCCCTCGATCGCGAGGTCGATCGCGCGGTCCATCGCCTTTGCGGTGGGCGACTCGGCTGAGTTCACGTTGCGCGCCATGCGTCGATCATCTCCTTGTGGCCGGTGCGAACCGCAGTGATCGCAGCTCGCATACCTTCTCCAAGAGTACCGGCATGGAACGTCTCTGCCGGCGCCTTCCCACCGTGGCGGTTGTGCCGGTGCATGTCGTTGATGCCGTGCGCCCCGTCGTACACGCGCACCGTCGTCGGCGTGCCGTCCTCGTCATCGACCGTGAGGACCACCGCATAGTCCGTGACCTCGCGCCCCCGCGTCGTGAACTCCACGACGATGCGGGCGCCGATCTCGTAGTCCAGCACGTCGCGGTAGCGCTGACTCATGCCCTAGGCCCTTCACGCTCGACTAGCGTGCATCGACGGCTTGACCCACTCGTGTGCGAGGAGGCGACAGACCCACCAAGGAGAGGGGGGCACGATCACAGGCATGAGCGAGAGCCTGCCAGCGAGCCCGGACGGGGCTCTCACGCCCGCTCGATTGGGCAGCAGTCGCCTTTCGCTGCCCAAACCACGCCGGATCGCACCCAATCCCGCCGCATCAGTATCGCGGGCCGAACGTCAGAACACCCGATGAACACTGAGGAATCGGGCCCTACGGCCCGTTCGCCGGGTCGATTGCAAAGCAGGCGCTCTCCCAGCTGAGCTATGGCCCCTGGAGGCTTCAATATACGCGCTATAGAGCGAGATCGCCGCGTCGATATGGCGGTCACTGACTAGTCATTCCGCTCCCGTCCATGGCGCTGTGGCGACTACATGCCGTTTATCAACGATCGCTTCCTTGGCAGCGCACTACTCGCGAGCACAACAACTTCCTCAGCCCGAGTTTAGGGCAACCATCCCTGCACGGGCTTATCCGCTGGTCCGTGCGTCGATGAGCTCGGCGGAGGGCTACTCGTTGAAGTCGAAGTCGCGTGGTGGGCGCTGCTCAAACCAAAGTCGCTCTTGCTCAGGCGTGTCTTGTAGGAAGTCAGGTGTCTCCTCGAGCACGTCCTCGACCTGCTTGTCCTCCTCAGGGTTGCGGCTCGGTCGAGACTCGCCATCGTCGTGAATACCGCTTTTGTGCTCGTAATCGCTCTCACGCGCAAGCTCGGCCTCCATGTTGATCTCGACGGTCTCCTGGCTACCGTGAGCGGACGTTGAGACACTGGCGTCGGGCTCGGAAACTGGCTCTGGCTCTGAGGAGGACAACCCGTCGCCGGTTGAGGAATCGCCAGTCTGGCCGCTTGGCGGCTTGTCAGGCTCGGATCCCTGCTCGCGATGCACCGGCCCCAGGGCATCTTGCTCGGCCCGAGCCACATCGCTCGGATCGGCTCCCCTGAGGCGCTTGAGCTCCAAGTGCTCACGGATGGCGTCATCGAGCAAACCCATTGCGCCAGCAAACCATACTGCGCCCGCCCGCGAAGTTTGCTCGTGTCCTCGGCATCCCGAGATCACCAGCCGAAGCACGCATCTCGGAATGGCGCCGAAGGGATGTCCACCTCACCGATGGCCTTGGACTCACTCTGCGACTACACTTGCGCTGATAGCGCGAGCGCCAGCAAGCGAGTACATGGGGCTATAGCTCAGTTGGGAGAGCGCCTGGATCGCACCCAGGAGGTCGCCGGTTCGAGTCCGGCTAGCTCCACTCCTGAATGACCTGCAAATGCGCAGGTTTGTCGTGACCGTCATGACCGCCTTGAAAGGAGACGGTCGTGACTGTAGTCAAGTTCCAGTCAAGTAGAGCTCCAAAAGAAGCCCCCGCTGGCAGTGCAGACCGCGATGCGCCCCCGGCCCCTCACGCGGATACGGACGCAGCGGCCGGCGGCGAGGGGGCCGCGGCCAAGCGCGTTCGGGTCGAGCGCGGCATCTACCGCCAGCCCAACGGCAAGTACGCGGTGTGCTTCATGCTCGACGGGCGGCCGCGCTTTCGCACCGTCGGCTACGACCTCGAGCTAGCCCGCCGGCAGCGCGAGACGCTCGCCAGAGCCGCGAGCTATGGAGTGCTGGCCTGCGCACCCCGGCTGAGCTTCGCAAAGCTCGCGGGCTGGTGGCTTGAGCGCTACGAGCGCAAGGTCAAGACCGGCCAGTGCCGCGAGCGAACCCTCGCGCTACACCGCTACCACCTAAAGCGCCATCTGCTGCCGAGCCTCGGCCCCAAGCTCGCCCGCGCCATCACCGCACAGGACATAGTCGACTTGATCGAACGGCTACGAAGCGAAGGGCGCTCGGAGCGCACGATCGCAAACGCTCTTCACACGCTTAACAACATCGTGCGCTTCGCCGTCCGCAGCACCTGGATCGCCGAGAACCCGCTCGAGAAGCTCGAGCGCGACGAGCGCCCCCATCCCGTCCGCTTCGTGCCGCGCGTGCTCGACCAACAGGAGATCGCCGCGCTGCTCGGCGCCTGCACGCCAGGCGCACGGACCCTGATCGCCACCGCGCTCTACACAGGGCTTCGCATCTCTGAGCTGCTCGGTCTGACCTGGAGCGACCTCGATCTGGGTGAAGGCACGCTGCGGGTGCGTGCGCAGCTCTCGCTGGCCTCCCGCGGAAGGCCGGCGCGACGGGTTGCGCCGAAGACATCCGCTGCGTCGCGGCAGATCCCGCTCCCGCCGGCCCTCACGACGCTGCTCCTCGAACACAAGAACTCTGCCGATTTCGGCAGGACTAGCAACTGGGTGTTCGCAACAAGCAAGGGCACGCCACGTAACCAACGCAACGTTCACCGCTTGCTCGCCGACACTGTCCACCGCGCGGGGCTGGATCAGAGCACATCGCGCCTGCGTTTCCACGACCTGCGCCACACCTACGCCAGTCACCTGATCATCGACGTCGGCCTAGACGTGGTGCAGGCCAGCCGGCTACTCGGACACGCGAGTCCCGCCACGACGCTGGGCGTCTACGCGCACATGTTCGACTTCGACCGCCACGCAGCGGACCTTCGCAGACGCGTGAGCGCGAGCGCGTTCGTCGCGCTGCTCGAGCAGACAACCGACACCGGGCAGCGAGATGTCAACGTGATCCCGTTCCCGACGAGGGTTACGCGCAAGCGAAGCACGCCCCGAGGGCATGTCCGCTGACCTCTGCCTACGAGAGCCGAGCAGCTTGCCCGTACCAGAGGGCGAGCCGATCATGCGGTCCGAGCGCGACGCGCCGTGTGCATACTGCAAGAAGAAGAAGAAGATCCTTTGGGCGCAGCCGGTCACCGAATGTTGGCGAACCGCCAACTCAAACGGTCCAAAAACTCCAAGTAGACGTTTGTTGCCGTCAAGCGTTGAAGGCTAGGCTGCCAAGTCCCTGCGGCGCGCGCACCATCGGTGCAAGCGTGGTTCGCCAGGCACCAAAGTTCGCGGCCTCCAAATCCGAGGCGTTGAAGAAAATGAGCGCACGGGAGATCCCCTCTTCTTGGAGCACTGAGACCAGGTCTTGCGTCGCCTCAGTCTGCCGTGGCGTCGCGAAGAAGCGAGAGTGCACAACAACAAGGACATCTCCGTGCGCCCAGTCTGGTCGCGCCTCAATACGGAAGTCGGTTTCAGGGCCGACTCCGAACTCCGTTTCGATCGGTGCCAGCCACTCATACGTGAGATATAGCCGGCCGACCGTGGCAGAGACATCGCCGATGTCGGTGTCGAGCAGTGACGCAATGTCGATCTCTCGGGACACGCGAAACTCGTGAGCCTCCAAAAGGCGTGACACGAGCGCCTGGAAGGTCTCGGGCTCCAAGACGTCGAGTTCGCAGCGCAGCGGATCCATGCGATGCCCCAGCGGCCGACCTCGGAACTCCGGTCCATCGAGACGGAGGCTGCGGTGTCTAGGCATCTGCTGCAAAGCACTCTTGAGTGTCGACGCGGACGACACGTGAAGCGTCGTCGTCTCTTGCGAGCCGTGAGCCTCGGCGAGCCAGCGAGGACCTCCCTCTCGCTCCACGAGATCCCGTACATCCTCCGCCAGAAAGCGATCGAGCGCCTCCAGATACACGACCAAATAGACAGGCTCGGGGTGGGCGAACCAGTACCGCACGTGCTCGATCGGAAGATCACGGATAGCGACACGCTCAGCGTTCGTCAGCCGCTCGGCAGGCATCGTGGTGCTGTGAACACCCTTCGCCTGGAACCAGACCCGTACCTGACCTACACGAGCATCACCGGCCAACGGTCGCTCATACAGGTGTAGACCGAGATCGAGAGCTGCACGGTCGCTCTCGTAGCCGACGAGCTGTCCGAATGGGGCCAACAAAGCCTTTAGCTTGGTGGTGTATTCCTGCTCGAAGACATCGTGCGTGCCAACGTTCGGCATATCCACAGGTTCTCACGCGAATCGACGGGGGACACGCTCGCGCCGGAGGGCCGTAGGGTCTGCGTCCAGCGACGCTGTCCGTCCCTGAGTTGATACTGACCCCCAAATGGCCGACAGTTTGATCTTTGATCGCGTCACCGTGGACGCAGTGGTGGATGCTCGTGCGCTCGGCGATGGAGCCGCTTTCAACGTCCGCGTTCGGACGTCGGCGAGGGGCGTCAGGAGACACAAGTCATCCGGGTGGAGGTGAGCGGAACCGCGATAGCGTGCCTCCCGGCTAAAGGGCGCTCCGTCGATGACTGGGTAGCCAGGACTGTCGCGCGGAAGGCAAACGCCCATAAGAACGACGGGAAGAAGCTCCGGGCTCTTGCGGACGCGGACTCGTGGCGATTCGACTCGCGTCACGTCTTGGATTAGTCCGCCTGGACAGCTGTGGCCCCAGCTAATCGCGTCGATTCCCAATGCGCCTATCCAGCGAGGTGAAGCTCGTCTAGGGGCGCAGCCGCGGTGTGGCATACCAGCATCGAGCGTCCTCTAGGGCAGCTACGTTGGTCGGCGTCATGACGCTGATCGTTGATACCGCCTCTGCAGCGCGCCGACTTGTTGCCGAGGAGTTCCGGCGCTGGGCGGAGACTCGAACGATTTTCCTCTCTAGCGAGATGCGTGAGCTCAGCGCGTTGCGGGGTCGGATTGCTGGTGCGCTGCGCGAGGCCGGGTTCTCGGTTGTCATCTTCGAGGATCTCGGCGGCCGCGACGAGGACGCCAAACGCGCCTACCTCGATGGCGTCGCGCGCTCTGATGTTTATGTCGGGGTGCTGGCTGACCGCTACGGGACGATGCTGCCGAGTGGGCGTTCCCCGACTCACGAGGAGTATTTGGAGGCGCGGCGGCTGGGTAAGCGCATCTCCTTCTGGCTCGCGCGCGAGGCGCGCGATACTTCGCCCAAGAGGTTCAAGCCTTCCACACGACCGGTCAATTCGCTGATGCTGAGGACCTCGCAGGACGCCTGCTCCAGCGGCTGGCCGAGATCGCGGCCGACGATGAAGCTCCGTGGATCAAGGTTGGCGATGCTTGCGTCCGAGCCGACGTGATACGCGACGAGGGCAATGGAATCACGCTTGAGGCCGAGGTCCGGGACCTCACGGTCGCCCGTTACCTCGAAGGTCTCCGTAACGATCAGTGGGGGCGCTCGCCAGATGTCTCGATCGCGCTCGCTGAGCGTGCTGGATCCGGCCGCGTCACGCGTGTGGTCAGCGAGACGCGCAGCGCGTCGATCCGCCACATTGAGCTTTCGGCCGATGTGCGATGGGGCGAAGGCCGCGGCGGTGCGATGGACGCCGGCACGACGGGATTCTCAGCAGATGAACTCACAGAGGTAGGGCTTCGCGCCGGTCTGCTCGGCGAGCCCCTTCCCGCGGCGCTCGGCTCCATGCAGTTCATGGTCGACGCTTCAGATCCGTTGGCTGACCTACCAGCAGGGCTACCGCCTGCTGCCGAGCAAGCCGTCGGGCTCCTCCTGATCTCCGAACGACTGCTCGCCTCCAGCAAGGCCGCATACATCTCACGGTTCGCGCTCGGTCCGGCTCATCTCGAGCAGCGGCGAGTTGAGATGATCTACGGCGACCCGCGGCGCTACAGCAACGTCGAGCGCGGACAACGCCAAATCGTAGGAATAGCTCGCCGAGGGCCTTCGTGAGCTAGTCAAGCTCGCAGAACTCCTCGACTTTGTGGGCCGTGGCCACGGTTCTCGGTTATCTATGGTCGCAGGATCGGTTCGAATCTCGCCCCCGCTACGACCGAGCCGCTCGATACTCGGAAATGTGACTCACTGGGCATCCGATACACGACTGCCGCCGGAGTCGGCTCGATCTTCTTAGATGTGATGTGGACAATTCCTAACCTCAACACGCGTGAGACAGCGGCGCTCGTCTGGATAGTCTTGGCGCTCGGGATCGCGCTGGTGAACTCAAGCCTACGTGTGATCGTCGTCGGTGCCGCAAAGCTCGCGACTAAGCCGTTCGTCGCCATCTTGCTAGCCGCGACCACGCTGCTCGCTGCTGCTGTAACGACAGGCCTCGCCTGGTCTGGATTCTGGCGCACCTCGATGATCCCGACGACGGTCGCGTGGTTCGTCGGCACGGCGATCGTTGGCACCTTCAGCATGGGTGGCGTCGGAGAGTTCCGACGCCTGGCCGCGAGGACTGTCGCCTTGACTGCCATCGTCGTGTTCGTCTCGAATGCATACACCTTCCCACTGCTAGTCGAACTGCTGCTCGTGCCGAGTGTTGTCGTCCTCGTGACGATGGCCAGCTTTGTGGAGCTCAGACCCGAGTTCGCGAACACGCGAGCACCGCTCAAGGTGCTTTGCGTCGCACTGTTCGTGGGGACGATCACGCCGACCGTCGTTTACTTCGTACAGCACATTGGGGAGCTCGCGAGCGCCGATCTGGCGCGGGATTTTCTACTCCCGTTCGTACTCACGGTTGCTTTCCTTCCGTACCTCTATCTCATCCAGATGGTTGTCGTGTGGCAGACGGCGCTCTCGATGCTCAAAGGCCAGATGCAAGATCGCCCGGCCCTCCTCAAAGCTGCGAGGCGGTCCCTGATTCGCTCGTGCCATGCCAGCCTGCCTCGGATTCAGATGTTTGAGCCCGAGTTCCGCTGGAAGTTGGCCGCCGCAACCTCGGAGGAGGACATCGAAAGCACGATGAGCGATTTCAATCACGTAGCCGCCGAGCGCCCGTGGCGAAAGCACACGGATGAAAAGGGACCGGGGGTGAGGGACTTGCTGCCAGGCGCAAGCGGTAGCAATCTCTTCGTTCAGTCAATCGCATTGGCCGATAGCGTCCAGACCGCGCTCGGTTCAGCCGCGACGGCCGGGGGTCACACACAGGAGGAGATGCGAGAGCTGCTTGGCCGCCTGGACGAGCTCAACGAGTTGAGTGCCGTTAGCCCTGTCTCGCGAGCAGAAATGATCCGGGTACTTGCGCAGCACCGCTCGATCAGCGAAATCGAAGTGATCGCACCAGAGCTAGGCAATCTCTCAATCCTGCACGCTTCCGACATCGTCGCGTTGGCCAGCCATTTCGATTCGCTGCTCCGCATAGGCGGTTTGTCAGCGACCGAGGCCCCTCGGATCGCCGACGAACTGCACACGATGTCCGCTGTCGCAGGATTGTCGCTCCCTGACACGGTTCAGGCGTTCGTGACTCTCCTTGGCGGCGCAGTAACCAATGAGGAGCAGGGGGCCCCACACAGCTCACGGCGAACCGAGTGACCGCAGCTGCGACGGTCGCGATGGCGATCGCTGTCATCGTCGCGCTTTTCACAAAGTCAGGATAAGTTTACGGTCGAGCACTATTTGTTCCGGCAGAGCGGTCTCTATCGTCCTCGGGGTGTCGATCTCGCTGCAGCCTTTGTTCCCCGTTGAGGAGGTGCGTCAAGCCAGTGCCGGCCGTGCGCCACTGACCGACGCGCCCCGGCACGGACACGTCTCGCCGGTTGCAGCCATATATGGCTTCCTCGAAGAGCAGCCGACGATGGCCGTCGAGCTGGCGTTCTATCCAATCGACGCCGCTCCAGAATTCCTGACCGAGGAGTCCTGGGTTCATTACCGCGAGAGGCTCGGCCTCGCCCCGTTCGTGGGGCCAAGCTCGCTCCATGGGGGCCTCGATGACGGCTGGCGCTTGGAGTTCGGGCCCCACGCGCTGATCTCCAACCCCGCACGCCGCTTTCAGTTCGTCGTTCCTCGCCCCGATGCTGAGTGGGAGGAGGCGGTCAAGGCAAACAGCTCCTGCTGCGTGATCCTTGGCTCCGGGCTGGGCGCTGACGATAAGACCGGCGCGTTCGGGATTCCTGCGACCGCCGCAGCCCTGGCTGCCGCCTACGCCGGTTCATGGGCCGTCCCCGAGCTTGCCGACATCCCAGGTCTCCACGTAGTGCCCCTGAACAGCTTCCGGCCCTATGACCCGATGCGGCCCGCGACGTTCGTGCTCGACGCTGACGCGCTGATTGCGCTGCAGCGCCTCTGCTTCGCGCCCGAGCGACTCGGCGAGAAGGCACAGGTCGTGCGGCATCTCACCGCCAACCTCCTCGGGCGCGACGTGCTTCCTGGGCCTGCTCTCGGTCAGCTCCACCAGCCGACGAGGGCGACCCTGCAGCCGCGCGCAGCCCTGGAAGCGCACGCGGCTTTCGAGTTGCTCATGGCTCTCAGCCGCGCCGAGGTCATGGACGAGCGCCGCCCGCCCGAGATCTTCGACCCGAGCTATGAGCGCGAGATCGCCGGCGCCGCCGACATCCCTCAGATGCTGTGGATGTACGCCGGGGTTCTCAGGCTCAGGCAGCTATGGGACCCAAGCCAGAGCCTGGCGCAGCGGGCACAGAGCTTTGAGCAGTTCATGCGCTGGCTTCGCCACGACCTGCGCCTCAACGCGGCGCTGCTGGTACAGGTCGCCTTCAATCTATGGATTGCCGATGACGACGCGCAGCGTCAGGCGAGCCGGCTGCTGCGCTTTCGCGCCAGACCTGTGACCGACGCCACCCTCGGCGAGCTGTGGGGGACAGCCCACGACCTCTTCATCCTCAGCGGCCAAGTAGATGCCATGCAGGTGCCCGATGTCGTGGATGCGGTCATCCTCACCTTTGACGCCGGGCTCGCGGGGATACGCGACTTCTTCGAGCATGTGGGCATCGCCGAGATCGCGTCGGCCACGGGAGGTGAGGCTGGCTATGCCTGGAACTCCAGGGTGAAGGCGAACTTCCATCCCCGCCTTAAACACATGAGATCGCGCGTGGCAAAGCTGGCGGCTGACCTTCACGCCGACATGTTCATCCGCTTGGAGGACAGGGACATGACGGCCTTTGACCGGGAGTCCCTGCTTGCCTTGGTTGAGCGGGAAGAGCGGCTCGTGAAGGAGTTGCGGAAGCAAGCCGGAGTGGGGTGAGCACCGATTCACGGCCGGGGGCACGCGAGTAGCTGCACTGCGCGAACTCACCCACTGGCCCCAGCGGTGGGCCGCAGAATCGCGACCATTTAACCGACCGGCGCCCCGGGCTGAGCCCCAAAATCATTCACATGATGGACTGAGCGTGCGGACGGACCATCAGAGAATCGTCATGTGAGCGACCGGACTGGGAGTGGGTGCTCGCAATCGACACTGGCCGGGATCTGCATCGTTAGCGCCATAGCGAAGCGCGGCTAGCAAACTCGGCGACCACGTTCGAGATCGACGCAACAAGCGAGACCGCCAAACCGGTAAGCAAACAGAGGACCGATGAAGTCGACCCCGAACGCACGACGCGTTCGCGTAGAGCGGGGCATTTACGTACAGCCCAATGGCAAGTACGCGATCTGCGCCTGGCACACAGGCAAGCTGCATTTCCGCACCGTGCAAGGCGATCTCGCCGGAGCACGCCAACTCAGGGGCGCGCTGATCGCATCCCTTCGATACGGGAGCGGCCCACCGCCACATCCGCTCCAGCTCGGCATGGTTGCTGACCTGTGGCTGGATCGGTTTGAGGCTAAGGTCACTGCCGGCGAACGTCACCTACGGACGCTCGAGGCGCACCGCTACCAGCTCGAGTACAACCTGCTGCCCATACTCGGCCAAAGAGAGGTCGCCGGCGTCACCGTGGACGACGTCGTCGCTCTGCTTTCGGAGTTGCAGCAGCAAGGCCTGTCGGCGAAGACCGCTGCCGCTGCGCTCGCCACTCTCCACGGCGTCCTTCATTACGCGCGCCGACACGGGTGGGCGATCGTTGATCCCATAGCCCAGCTCGAACGCGATGAGCGCCCCCGCCCGGCGCGCCGTCGCTACCGAGTCCTCGGCCGCGACGAAATCGAACGCCTCCTTGACGCCGCTCATCCGCCCTATCGCCTGATGATCGCAACTGCGCTCTACACCGGCTTGCGGATATCCGAGCTGCTTGGACTGATCTGGTCCGACATCGATCCTTCTGCCGACACGATCACCGTGAGAGCTCAACTCTCCCGCGCCCACCGGCACGCGCCAGCCCGGCGGGTGGCACCCAAGACCTCAGCGGCCTACCGCGAGATCCCGCTGATCGAACAGCTTGGGCACCTGCTGCTCGCGCACAAGCGAACCACACCATTCGCGGCCCCGACCGACTGGGTCTTTGGTACCTCGCGCGGCACCCCCCAGTCTCAGCGCAACGTCGGTCGGCGTGGACTGCAACGGGCCGTAGAACGCGCGCAGCTGGATCGCGAAGGCTGGCCATCCCTGCGCTTTCACGACTTGCGCCACACCTTCGCCAGCCATCTCATCCTCGACCACGGCCTAGATGTCGCGCAAGTAAGTCGAATCCTTGGTCACGCAAGCACCACGATCACGCTTGATGTCTACACGCACCTCTTCGAAACCGCCCGCCACGGCCGCGAACTCCGAGCCCGCCTCGCAGCAAGCCCGTTCGCCGAACTACTAAACCCCCGAGCGGTACCGCCGCACCAAGTGGTTGTGCTGGCCACCGATAGACGACACTTACGTGACGCAGGGTGATCTCGCTTCCCATTCACTGCTGGGGCCGGAGACAGGACCGCGACCCTAGTGCTGCGTTCCCGCAGTGGCTCGTCGGCTGATGACGCGCTTCGCGCAGATAAGTCGCTCAGCCGTCCGCGGACGGCTGCGAGAACTCGGGCGCCTGATCGTCGATCAGCCGGGCGAGGTCCTCGAGGTGTGTGGGCGCGAGGTCCTCGAGCGCGAGGATCGCATGCAGCGAGAACGCGTGCCATGCGATCCGCAGGGCCTCGGGGAGCAGGTCGCTGGGCGGGGCGTACCAGTTTTGGCTGGCCGAAGGTGAGTGGTGGATGCCGAGGCTCGCCAGCGGCGCAAACCGTGCCGTTGCTCGTTGGAGTGCGCGGGCGCGAGGCTGCCAGTCGCTACGAGACGCGGCGCCTCGCGCGGCTGCGCCGCCGGTCAACTCGGCCAGTGACTTGCCCGTCCAGTGATCTCTCGCGATCCTGCGGGGATCATCGATGCTGTCGAGTTCGGAGGGATCTTGTTCTTTGCGCCAGCGGATCGTCTCGGGGTCGAGGGCGAGGTCGAGCTCCCCCTGAGTCTTGATGTCGCTGAGGTGCGTAGCAAGGAGGTGCCTTCGCCAACGCGCTTCGAGCACATCCGGCTCGGGGTGCACTGCGAGCCAGTGTGCGACTGCTGCGTCCTCGATCAGCATTCGTGCGAGGGCGTAGGTCGGGATCCACAGGAACCTGCCGGCGAGCAGCAAGATGCCCTGCATACTCTGGATGGCGCGGAGGATCAGCTCGGTCTGGCGCTGCACCAGCCACGGGTTCTGTGGCGATGGCACGACCTCGCCCAGCCAGCCCTCGACCGCAGCGAGTAGCTCCGAGCAGGCCTTCAGCCGCCGCGAGGTCAGCGCCTCGGAGTCGCGCGTGCCCGACGATGCGTCATCGGTGGGGGTCGTGCCCACGTAGGAAGCGTAGGGCACGCATGGCGTAGATGAAGGTTCCGGCGCCCGCCCCGACGCCGCTCATGGCCATCGGCACCGCCAGCAGGATGTGTACAAGCAGCAGCGAGACGCAGACCGCCAGCGTATTCAGAACGATCCCGACAGCCCTCGGGATATGGGTTTGCAGCCCGTCGGCCAAACCGTCGGTGCAGGCGTCCAGCAGCTGCAGCCATCGGCCGGCGGCGGAGCGCTGTCCTGTTGGCTTCGTGCGGTCCATGCCTCGACTATTCGGCCGCGTCCCGAATCTCTCGCAGACGCACCCTGAAACTTTCACGAAACTTTCAGAGCGGCGGTTGTAAGCTTTGGCTGGTGTTGCACATCGAGCTCCTTGGAGAGATGCGCATCACCGTCGACGGTGAACGCCGCGAAAACCCGACAAGCGTCAAGGCGCGGCTTCTGCTGGCGCGACTGTCGGCGTCTCGCGGCAATCTTCCGCGCGAGCTCCTGGCCGAGGAGTTCTGGGGGGACGCCGAGCTGCGCGGCGCCCGGGGCAGCCTCAGCACCGAGCTAAAGAACCTGCGGCGCACGCTAGGCCCGAGCGCCGATCTACTGGTATCGACCCGACACCAGGTCGGCCTGCCCCGGCGTGAGAATCTCCTGATCGATATACGCGAGTTCGCCGAGCACATCGCCGCCGAGCGCTACGAGGACGCACTCGCACTCTGGCGCGGAAACTTCCTGCAAGAAACCAGCGGACCATGGGCAGACGCCGAGCGCATCCGCTACCGCCGCAAAGCCGCGCGGGCTCTCGCGGCGCTGTCCGACGCTCGGGAGAGCACCGGTGACCTGCTCGGCGCCGCGGATCTCGCGCGCCAACAGCGCGACCTGATCCCCGACGAGCTCGATCCGTGGAAACGGCTCCTACGAATACTCGACGCTGCCGGTGACGTGCTGCAGGCCGAAACAGAGCGCAGAGCCCTCTTCACGCGCTACAGCAAGGACAGCGGCGTACCCCCGGCCGTCTTGCAACTGCTTCGAGCGGAGACACCGCTGGCGATACCGCCTCGAGTGCACCCTGAGCCTCCCGTCGAGATACCACAAAGCGAGACGGCAAGCCCCGGCGAGCTGCCCGGCGAACCCGTACTCACCGACGGCCTCGGCTCCGCCGACAAGCTGCGTGATTCGATGACAGTGGAGAAGCTCCTCGACTCCGAGCCAACCACCCCGCTGTATACAGGCTTCCTTGATCTCGATGATCTTCTGGGTGGACTACCGGAGCCGGGATTGACCGTGATCGCAGCCCGGCCCGGCATGGGTGCCACAACTCTGGCGTTGAGCATCGCGGCAAACGCGATCATCGAGCTCGGGATCTCGACCGCACTGTTCTCGATCGAGTCCTCCGAGGCTCAGCTCGCCCAGCGGTTTGTCGGAATGCGCACACGGATACCCGGTGCCGAGCTGCGCAGAGGCAGGGTCGCCGAGCAGCGCTGGCCAAAGATCCTGCGAGCCTCCCAACAGCTTGCCTCCGCGCCATTGTGGATCGACGACTCGCCGCAGCTCGAGGTGAAGAGCGTCATCAGCCGGATCGAACGGCTCAAGAAAGAGAGCGCAACACGGATCGTCATCATCGACTCGATCCACGGGCTGACAATCGACGGGCGACCATCACTCGAGCCGACAGCGATCGCCTCAGCCCTGTTCGGGCTGAGAGCGGCAGCCCGCCAGCTCGACGTATCGATCATCGTCACGATGGAGGTCTCAGGCCACTGCGAGAACCGGATAGACAAGCGTCCCCAGCTGCAAGACCTCCCCGGCTACTACGAGCTCGCGGCCCAGCGCGACCTCGTCCTCCTCCTGCACAGAGACGAGTATTACGATGCAGAGAGCGAGCGGGTCGGCGAGATGGACGTCACTGTCGCTGAGAACCGCAACGGCCCCGTCGGCCGTGTGGTGTTGACGTTCATGGCGCGCATCCCGGTCGTCCTCAACTTAGTTCGAGATGCAAAGTTCGGGCAGTGATGGCAATGTCGGCGCAGGCTGAGCAAGCCTTTGGCAGGGCAGGCATGGCGCCACTAATCGGATCCGGGTCGCGTTTCGTATGCCGCCATACGAAACGTTCCGCCAAAACCCGCCAAATTGCGGCAAGCGCACCGCGCAGCGCAACGGACACCGCTAGGCTCTGCCTACCTGAAAACCCTGTAACCAGGCGGGAATGACGGCGCTACAAGGCGTGGAGGAACCTGGATCGCACCCAGGAGGTCGCCGGTTCGAGTCCGGCTAGCTCCATAATCTACTAATTTGCGGGGCTTTTGCTGTCGCGCGCCCTACGACGGCGGCCACAGGAGCAATCTTCCGGTCCGCATAAAAATGCTTTTTTGCAGGGATTTTATGATGGGCCGACCTCCCGGATGATTCCCAGGCGGCCGTTGATTTCAGGCATTTAAGCGCCTCGAGTGCCTGAAACTGGATACCCGACCGAGGTGAGCGCTTGACGAATCCCGGCGTTACATGTAACGTCTTGGGTATGCCATCGACTCGTGACCGCGTGCGTCGACACCGCGAACGCCTTCGTCGCCAGGGCCTGCGCCCGCTTCAAATCTGGGTGCCAGATGTTCGAGCGCCCGAGTTCATCGCCGAGGCACACCGTCAGTCGGTCGCCATCGCTACAAGCGAACGCGAGGCGGACGACCAGGCGTTCGTCGACGCGATCTCCTCCTCGTGGGAGATCGAGGACGAAGAAGCGTCCCCTCGGTGACGCGGGGCGCGATCTACACAGCCGCCGCGCGCGGACCCTATACCGGCAAGCCTCGTCCCGTCGTCATCCTTCAGGACGATCGCTTCGACGCGACCGCGTCGATCACGATCTGCCCGTTCACCACCAATCCGGTCGAGGCGCCGCTGATTAGGCTGCCGATCGACCCTTCTGAGGGGACCGGTCTCGAACAGCCGAGCCAGCTCATGATCGACAAGGTCACAACCATGCCAAGGTCAAGCCTCGGCGAGCGCCTCGGCAGACTTCGCGACGACGAGCTCGTAGCGCTAAACCGGGCACTGATTGTGTTCCTGGGGCTGGTCGGCGCGCCGCAGACTTGAACATGAATCGAAGTAGTTCGGGTGGGCAGCGCCTGATAATAGGACCTATGTCATGTCCACCTTGAATGTGTAACTACCAATCGGCGCGCGCGAGCGAGTTCGTCGCTCGCGCTGTTGCCCTAGGCTTTATGTGATGTCGTTGGCCTGATTGATCATTTGCACGACTTCGGCAATACGCTCGTGGAGAGGCTCGCAGGAGGTCGATCAGCTTGTTGGCGTCCCCGTGCCCAATGCGCGGCCGCTCCTGCAACTCATCGGCGCTTATAACTTGTGCAACTGAGATCAGAATTGGCGCAAGTGGCTGGCCGCAGGGTCGATCGTGGTTCTCTAGAGAGGGACTGCCACGTCCGCAGATCGGATCCAAAAGTTGCTGCGCGACGCGCAGGACGTTGGACTCTCCAGAGTTGTTGGGTCCGGCCAAAAGGTTGATCTTTGATTGCAGGCCGATCCGCTGGACAGAGCCGCCCGAGAAACTGCGATAGCCCTCGATACCCAAACCGCCGAGAAGGATGCGATCTGCCATGACATCGACAAACATACGCGGTTGTGGTATCTGCATCGGCCTTCGCTGCGGTTGCGGCCAAAAGTGTTCCAAAAGAGCTCGTGTAGGCGTCAGCGGTTATATCCGGCTAAGTGGCTGGCCGCTTTTTGGTTCAGGTACTCGTTGTCTCGAGTGCCTGAACTCACGATAATCGCCGGCAATCTGCGGGCATGCGAGCTAACGGTGGCGCCACTGCGTAGCTACAAATCCACTGCTAATCAGCAACTTTCAACACGGAGTCGCCGTCCAGAGTGGCCGCATCGCACCCAGGAGGTCGCCGGTTCGAGTCCGGCTACTCCATCGGACTGTTGTCTGTGCAGGGGTCCGCATCGCTTGGCATCCTCGATCGGTGGACGAATCCAGGCACCTGCGTTATCAGGACAACGAGGGCTCGCGCTTCTCCAGGGCGGGCCGTCTGTCGCCTGAGGACACCTGGCGGGCTCTTGGCGACGAACTGGCACGTGTTCTCATGGATGCCCAGCGAGTCTTCTGGCGGGGTCGGCTGGAGATGACGCCTGAGCGAGTCCGCTGGTGGCATGGGGCTATCTTCGCTCGCCATTTCCCTTACGACGGTGGGCGCTTCCGCCAAGAGAGCGCGTACTTCGGGGTTGTGACCGCAGATGGCGGTATGCGCCAGATCGAGGGAAGCTCTCCCGACGCTCTGGCCGAGATCTCGCGGAGGTCTGCGCCTCTTTCAACGGTGGCATTGAGCGACTCGGGAAGCAGAACGCCAGATGTGCTTGAGCAGACCCGCGTGGCAGGCGCTATGTATGCGGGCATCCTGCGCGTGCACCCCTTTGCTGACGGGAACCATCGCGCTGGCTTCGTCGCGCTCTCGGCGGCCCTGTGGTCATTGGGGTTACCCGCCGTTGAATTCGCGCAGGACGCGGACATGACAGACCACGACGATGCCATCGCGCCAGCGCTCTTCTCGCCCGACGGGGACATCGAGCCGTTCGCGCGGCTCCTAGCGGCGCGCATCGAATACGCGAGAAGGCCCGCGACATAAGATACCCTCAGGGCATGGAAAACGGCCTGCATCGATCGAATGGGCCGCGTGACGTGGCGCAGATCGCGCGCGGGGATCGACTCGTAGAGGCGACCCCCGCGGCCGTCCGCGAGCTGGCCGAAAGCGCGATGCTGCTCTCTCAGGGCGCTCGTCGCGCGATCGAGATGAAGCGCTCAGCCAACAACGGAAGCACAGACCCAACGGTGCCCGCTATTCCAGCGGCGGCCGAAGCGCGCCCCTCCTGAGCACAGCAAGCGCCGCTTCAACCAATCCCGACCGCCGGTGCGGGTCATCAGCGCGTGGTTTGCGCGCCGACAAGTTTCGCCCATTTCACCGGACATAAGTGTTCAAGGGCAAACCATGAGTCAGGGACCCTGAGCGCTGCTAAAGAGGACCATCTGCCGGTTTGCGGCGAAGTTGACCAGGCCATGACAGGCGTGGGAGACTCACAACACCGCTAGTCGTTGAACGCCTCCGGGATGGAGCGGGCGAGGCATGTCCTGCGGTCCGCCTGGGAGAGCCTGCCACCGGCTCATCGCATGTTGCTCGAAGCGATCGGCGCATCGCAATGGCAGGTCGTCAACGAGCCCCTCGGAGGAGCAGTCGAGGCTTCTTGCGCTCCGCCGGGCATCGCACGCTTCCTCCATCGGTTCAGCGCAGCTGGTGGGCAGTCATCCCGCGGCCTCGACCAGCGCCTGCCGCAAAGTCTCAACCCGTGCTTGGCCGTTTCGCCTTGGTCTTCCCGCGCCCACCAGAATTCATTTTTGGCTTAACAAGGCCAAATGCCAAACAAAGGCCGAACACCCATCTTAAAAAGGCGCGGCGCTTGCTTGGTGGGTGGCCTACGGCGATCTCTGGACGAGCTGGTCGGCGACGGAATTGGGTCTGCGGCCCCGGCGATCTCTAGCATCAGGCCAAGACCCACCGTCTTCTCGACCCCCCAAGAACTAGGAGATTGTCATGTCAGATCCCATCTACACCGCACAGGCACACGTCACCGGCGGTCGTGCCGAGGGTCATGGGAAGGTCAGCGATGGAGCCCTGGAGGTCGATTTGCGCCTGCCGCCCGAGATGGGTGGACAGGGAGGTGGCACCAACCCCGAGCAGCTGTTCGCCGTCGGATACGCGGCATGCTTCGAGGGTGCCCTGGGTGTGGTCGCCCGAAGGGCCAAGGTGGACGCCGGCGATGTCGGCATCGACAGTAGCGTCAGTCTCAGCCCCAATGGACAGGGCGGCTTCTTGCTGAGTGTCGGCTTGGCCGTGACGCTTCCGTTGGTGAGCGATGCCGCGCAGGCGGTTGAGCTGGTGCGCGCGGCACACCAGGTTTGTCCCTACTCAAACGCCACCCGCGGCAACATAGATGTTGTGCTGACTGCCAACGGACAACCGGTCGACGCCTGATCGCATATCTATCTGGTGTCGAGTCGCTCGCGCACGATCGTCGGGACGCCCGTTACCGTACGCGCCATGCGGATAGTCACCTGGAATGTGAATTCGGTCAAGCAGCGCCTGCCGCGGCTGCTGCCCTGGCTCGACGAACGCCAGCCGGACGTTCTCTGCCTGCAAGAGACGAAGCTCGCCGACGACGCGTTCGACCGGCTACTGGGCGAGGAGCTGGCAGGCCGCGGCTATGCGATAGCTCGTCACGGCGAGGCGCAGTGGAACGGGGTGGCAATCCTCTCGCGCGTGGGACTTGACGACGTGGTGTCGGGTATCCCGGGCGCGCCGGGTTTTCCCCATCCAGAGGCGCGAGCGGTGTCGGCCACCTGTGGCGGGATCCGTGTGCATTGCGTCTATGTGCCGAACGGCCGCACGCCCGATTCCGAGCACTACCGCTACAAGCTCGCCTGGCTGGATGCGCTGGGCGAGATGGTCCGTGGCGGACCCGAGGATGTGGTGGTGTGCGGAGACATGAACATCGCGCCGGCCGACATCGACGTGTTCGATCCAGCCGCCTACGTCGGTCAGACCCACGTTACGCCGCCGGAGCGCGCGGCGCTTGCCAACTTGCGGGGCCTGGGTCTGCGCGATGTCGTGCGCGATCGCTGGCCGACCGAGCGCGTGTTCAGCTACTGGGACTACCGTGCCGGCATGTTCCATCAAGACTTGGGCATGCGCATCGACCTGGTGCTCGCCAGCGCGCCGGTCGCCGAGCGGACCAGGGCGGCATGGGTCGATCGGAAGGCTCGCAAGGGCACCAAGCCCAGCGATCACGCTCCGGTGATCGTCGATCTAGACGAGGCGCCGGACGGTGATATCGGGCCGCTGGTACCACCGCCCTCCGCCCAGAGGGTCAAGCGAGGATCGGTCAAACTGCCGCAGTCATCATGATCGAGCAGCGGCATTATTCGCCTGACTACCACTGTCGCTACTGATTGAGCCCAACCGTTTCCAGCGCCTGATCCCAATCGTTGAAGCCCTCGGCGGTTTCAATCCGCTGTAGCCGGCTTTCGATGCGTGTCGTCGTGGCGAGGATCGATCTGTCCGCGGGTCGCTCGTACTGAGCTAGTAGTGACGACGGGATCGTCTTGGGTTCGATCGCTTCTACGCGCCGATCGAGCTTAATAGATGCCGCCGGGACCGTCTTGTAGTCGCTTTCCTTCCAAGTGGTCACGTCGCCGCAGACGTTTGGCATTTGCAAGCTGGAGAGTTCCTGCAAGTCGGTCGCGTAACGCTGTGCCATGTGTGTGAGCTTCGGATTGCTCCAGTGCAAGTGCCGCACGACGCTCGCGAATCTGCGGATTGGACCCGCGTCGGTCGAGAAAGAAGCCGACCAAAGCGCCACCACCACCTCGTAGCTGAGGTGCTGCGCTTCTTCGTTCTGCGGTGAGCCGACGCCAAGCTTCGGACATTCCTGGCCGAGCTTGTGGATCGTCGCCTCGATACTTGCCTGCGCGACTTTGACCTTTTCCTGTGTGGCCCGGGTGAGCTCATAGTTGGCGCGAATGTAGGCATGCGTCGAGGCGATGTCCTGCGGCGTGCCAAAGGACGTCGCAGGGACGACCCCAAACGCAAGCACCGTGAGAATAATCGCGACAGGTCCCCTCATCCCAGCCTAAGGGTAGCCGCTCGACGCTCGTGAATCGCCGGTGTTGTGGTCGCCGCGAGCCCGTAGTGGCTGCATCTCATCCAATACTCAGCTGCGCTGGAAGAGCAGCAGGCGGTTGGCGTCCTGGTCGCGAAAGAAGAACATAGGCGCCACCGAGTCGCCCATGCGCATTACCCCGTGTGGGATGCTCGCGCTAGCGATGACCGGCCCGCGCCAAAGCCTTGCAAGCCTCTCGTCCCGGATCGAGCGGCTTGTGCGCGCCATCCGCGAAGAAGATGAGGCGGTCCTGGAGAGCATCGTCCGCCTCAGCCAATCGCGGCGTCTGTTCGCGCCGCTGGCCTTTACCGTGGGGGCGTTCGCGATGCTCCTCGACGGGCTCAAGCTGCTGCTGACCAACTGGCGGCTGACGCTCGTGCAGATCCTGCCGGCCGTGTGGATCTGGCTGGCGATGTTCGACCTCAGGGCGCGCGTCCTGCGCGACAAGTCGTTTCCCGCATTGCGCGGCCCGATCTTGATCCCGATCGCGCTGGCGATCGTTGCGATCACGATGGCGTGCTTCTTTCTCAACGCGCTGTTCGCGTTCGCGATCACCCGACAACCTCCACCGGAGATCCGCCCGGCATACGCCATGGCGCGTCGCTACCTGCGTCCGATCTTCGCTTGGGGAGCCGGTGTTGGCATAGCGCTTGCAATCGCGACGACCGTCGCCCCACGCTGGGGCAGCCCCTGGTTTGCGCTGTCTCTTGGCGCGGTCATAGCCGTGATGATGGTCTGCTACGTGGCTGTGCCCTCACGGTTGATCGGCGTCAAGCCGGCACGCTCCAGGCGCGAGAAGCTGACGGCCTCGGCGCTCGGGGCCGCGCTCGGCACGACCGTGTGCACGCCTCCGTATCTGCTCGGTCGCCTGGGCATTCTGATGCTCGGATCCAAGGTTTTGTTCATTCCAGGCATCGTCCTGCTCACGTTCGGCTTCACCCTGCAAGCGGGGGCGACAGGCGCGGTCAGGGCGATCAAGATGAGCCTCAAGCTGACGGAAGGAAAGCCGCTGGAGGGGCCCGCGCGGGAGGCGGAGCCCGCACCATAGAGGTCTGTCGCTCATACGGGACACACCTGCCTGGACGCGTCTAGGGCGTGATTGGATGGATTTAAATGGCGTGCCTTGACGTCGATCCGCGCCCCGAGCACGTACGATCGCTCCCTGATGACAAACGCCGATGACATGCTTGCCGTCGCCGGCTCGCGAGCCGAGCGACTGGCGGCGCCGGGCCTGAGTCCGTCGCCGCGTCGCCGAGTGGCCGTGCTGGCCTGCATGGACACTCGCATCGATCTCTTCCCGATGCTCGGCCTGCAGCGAGGCGACGCGCACATCATTCGCAACGCCGGTGGTCTCGTGACCGACGACGCGCTGCGCTCGCTCAGCGTCTCCCAGCGCAAGCTCGGCACTGAGGAGATCGTCGTTGTGATGCACGACGGCTGCGGTCTGCACGGCGCCTCCGAGGACGAGTTCGCGCAGGCGCTCGCGGCCGACGGCGTTCTGCCCACCTGGCGTCTGGGCGCGTTCGACGACGTCGAGGCGACCCTGCGCCACAGCCTCGCGCGTCTGCGCTCGAGCCCTGAGCTTCCCGCTCGCGAACACATTCGCGGGTTTGTGTTCGACCCCGAGAGCGGCACGCTGCGCGAGGTCGACTAAAGCCACGCCCGACTGGATCGCTTCTGCTCGGCGAACGTGCCATCAGCCGCGGTACGCCTACCGGCACGACCCTTTAATCCCATATCCACAAAAGCCTCGAAGCAGTATTTGTGACGTTCGTCGCTGATCGTCCGCTGTTGCGGGTACCAATAGGTCGGACTTGAAGCGCAAGCCGGTGTGCCGCCTACAGAGAGGAGCCTGTTGTGAATGGCCGTCCCGTACAGCTAATCGTCAGCGACGACTTGCAACGTTCGCGCCTGACTGTCTTCTTTCGCCTGCTGTTGGCGATCCCGCACCTGATCTGGCTGGGGTTGTGGGGAATCGCCGCCTCCGTGGCGGTCGTCGTGAACTGGTTTGCCACGCTGATAGCTGGGCGATCCCCCGATGCGTTGCACGACTTCCTGGCCGCCTACATCCGCTATGCGATTCACGTCGGTGCCTATGTGCTGCTGGCAGCCGAGCCGTTCCCCGACTTCCTGGGTAAGCCGGGCTATCCGGTTGACGTGACGATCGCTGCATCGCAACCGCAGAACCGCTGGAAGGTCGGCTTTCGCATCGTCCTGGCGATACCGGCGCTGATCGTCGGCAGCGCGCTCGTCTCCGGCAGCGCGCGCAGCTACGGCTTCAACTACAGCTACGGCCTGGCCACCGTCGCGGCCTTCCTCGGCTGGTTCGTCGCGCTTGCGCAAGCTCGCCTGCCGCGTGGCCTGCGCGACCTGGTCGCATACGGACTGTCCTACTCCGCCCAGCTCGACGCCTACCTGTTCCTGCTCACCGACGTCTATCCAGACAGCAACCCACTCACAGCGCTCTCGGATCTACCCGCGCGAGCCGAGGATCCGATCGAGCTTGAGTGTGGCGCCGGTCTCGAGCGCTCGCGCCTGACGGTCTTCTTTCGCCTGCTGCTCGCGATCCCGCACCTGATCTGGCTGACGCTGTGGGGGCTGCTCGCCTACCTGGCCGCGATCGTCAACTGGTTCGCCACCTTGGCAGGCGGCGTCTCGCCGCTTGCGCTGCACCGCTTTCTGGCCGCCTACGTGCGCTATCAGAACCACGTCTACGCCTACCTGTTTCTGATCGCCGATCCGTTCCCGGGCTTCACGGGACTGGCAGGCAGCTACCCGGTCGACGTCCACATCGAGGACCCGCGTCCGCAAAACCGCTGGAAGGTGTTCTTCCGCCTGTTCCTCGGATTGCCCGCCTTCCTGATAGTCAGCGCCTACGGCGGACTGCTGTGGGCCGTGGCCTTCCTCGGCTGGTTTGCCTGTTTGGCTAACGGACGCATGCCTGTTGGCATGCGTAATGCCGGTGCGCTGGCGCTGCGCTACGCCGCCCAAACCAACGGCTACGTGCTGCTGCTCACGGACACCTACCCCTACAGCGGCCCTGTGGCCCAAGCGTCCGACTCTCCTGTGCCCGCCGAGGTGGCGCAGCCGCTGCCTGAGCCCTCTCTGTAGGCCGCGCCGTCGAGCCGATATCGAGAGCCCCGCACGTAGTACCATCGTCAGCTTCGCGCGCCCGTAGCTCAGTGGTCAACGGTTCTCTTCGGGGAGCCAAAGAGCAGCGGTCTTTCAAACCGCAGGCCGCGGGTTCGATTCCCGCCGGGCGCACTTTTTGTGACGGAAGTGTGAGTAGCGAAAGTTCGCGCTACGTGGAGCATCAGGCGATGTGGTCGCCGCCGAGACTGTCAATGCGACGGTATTACTTGCTAGTCTTACTCAATGCGCGTAACGCAGAAGGGGCAGGTCACGATTCCGCTCGATGTCCGTCGAGCACTTGGCATCCATCCGGGGAGCGATGTCGAGTTCGAGCTCGACGAGCGGGGTGCACGAATGCTCGTCGATCGCGAGCGCGTTGCCGGGGAGATCGCGCGTATGCGAGGGGCCGGCGACGTCGAGATGACGACCGATGAGATCCTGGCCCTGACTCGCCGGTGAGCTCAGTCGAGGGGACGTTCCTAGACAGCAGCGTTCTGCTCGACGTCTTCACCCAGGACCCACGCTGGGGTCCCTGGTCGGAGGCCCAACTGACGAAGGCGGCGCAGAGTGGGGCGATCATCCTCAACGCCGTCGTCATGGCGGAGATCGCTCCGCGCTTCTCCCGCGTCGAGGCGCTGCGGTCAGCGCTGCCTTCGATGGCGGTCATCGAGGAGATCCCCCTCGCCGCGGCGTTCCTGGCCGGTCACGCCCACGCGGGCTACCGTCGCGCTGGAGGGACACGCGAGGCGATCCTCCCGGACTTCCTCATCGGCGCTCATGCCGCCGTCACCGGTCGCACGCTGCTGACGCGTGACCCGCGCCGTGTCGCAACCCATCTGCCCGGTGTCGCGCTGATTGCCCCGAGCCCCTGACTCAGTCCTATCCCCGCCTGTCCGGATCGCAGGCCACGGGTTTGTTCCCGCCGCGCGCGTTTTGTCTGGGACGCTTTGAACGCGCTGTCAGCGCTATGCGCCTGCGTCCAATGCGTCCCGCAAGACCTCGAGTGCGCCGTCTATCGCCGTCACATCGCGCCCGCCGCCGACGGCCAGCCGCCGGTCCTTGCCGCCGCCACCACCGCCGACGAACTTGGCCACGGTGCGCACCACTGCGGGCGCGTCGCCCGAGTCCTCCGCGAACGCCACGGCGAGTGCAACCGCCTCGTCGTCGGGTGAGCCGATCAGGCCGACGGCGCGGATGCCGGCGCGTGCGACCAACTCCGCCGCGATCGTGCGCAACGCCTGCTGGTCGCGATCGTCCAACCGTGCCACCACGCTGCCATCGACGGCGGAGTCGGCAAGTGAGGCCGCCAGTTCGCGGTCTACGCTGGCGGCAAGCGACTTGCGCTGGCGTTCCTCCTGGCTGAGTGACGTTTGTAGGCGGGCGATCGCATCGGGCAGCGAATCCGGTGTCACGTGCAAAGACTCCGCCGCGGCGTGCAAAAGCCCTCGTGCGTGCCTGTGGTCCTCGTGCGCCGCCTTGCCGGTCAGCGCCTCGATGCGGCGCAGGTTGGCGCCGACCGAGGACTCGCTGCGCACCACAAAGCCGCCGATGCGCCCGAGCGCGGATACATGCGTGCCACCGCATAGCTCGACTGAATGCTCGCCCGCACGCACGACACGCACGATCTCACCGTACTTGTCGCCAAAGAACGACATCGCCCCCTCGGCGCGCGCGGCGTCGAGCGTGCTCTCGGTCGTCTGTACGGGCTCGTCGCCGAGGATGTCGCCGAGCACGAGCTCTTCGATGCTCGCAACGTCCTCGTCGCTGAGCTGCGAGTGATGGTTGAAATCGAAGCGCAGGTAGTCAGGTTCGACGAGCGACCCTTGCTGTTGCAGCTGCGAGCCGAACGTGGTGCGCAGCGCCCAGTGCAGCAGGTGGGTGGCGGTGTGGCTGCGCCGGATCGCATCCCGGCGTGTCTCGTCCACGCGCAGGTTCGCCTCTTGCCCCTCCACGAGGGTGCCCTCTTCGAGCCGTACGCGGTGGCGAATGATCCCCTCGAGCGGACGGTCGGTTGCGAGTACCTGCGCTCTGCCGGTCTCGCTCTCGATCGTGCCTGTGTCTCCAACCTGCCCGCCGCTTTCCGCGTAGAAGGGAGTCCGCTCGACGAACACTTCGAGCGTCGGCCGCGCGGCGTCTGCGCTCGCTTGGTCGGCCTCCTCGTCCGCGGCCTTCAACACGCGCAGAATCCTGCTCTGCGCCTGTAGTTGCTCATAGCCGAGGAATTCGGTTGGCGCGAGCCCGGCAAGCTCGGCCACCAGACGGCTCGCCGCCTGGCTTTGCAGCTCGTCGCCGCTCCCGCCCCCGGCGGCGCTGCGCGCAAGCTCGCGTTGGTGCGCCATCGCCTGCTCGAAGCCCTCCAAGTCCAACCCGACTTTTCGCTCGGCGGCGATTTCGGCCGTCAACTCGACCGGAAACCCGTAGGTGTCGTGCAACTTGAAGGCATCGCTCCCGGAGATCACGGAGGCGCCATCCACGATCAAGTCCTCCAGCATGCCCAGCCCAAGGCTGAGCGTCTCCACGAAGCGGTGCTCCTCGCGCTCGAGAATGTCGCTGACCATCCCCAGCGAGCGCTCGAGCTCGGGGTATGCGCCGCCCATCACATCGGTCACCGCGGCGGCCATTGCCGCCATCATCCCCTCGCGCGCACCCACCCGCTGGCCGTGGCGGATCGCGCGGCGGATGATGCGCCGCAGCACATAGCCGCGCTCCAGGTTCGAGGGCACGACGCCGTCGGCGAGCATGAACGTGACAGCGCGCGCGTGATCGGCCACGATGCGCAGGCTCACGTCATCCTCCTCGTCGCGCCCGTAGACGCTGCGCGTGAGCTCCTCGGCCGAGCCGATCAGACGACGCAACACGTCGGTGTCGAACACCGAAGAGCTGCCCTGGACGATCGGCAGGATGCGCTCCAGCCCCGCGCCGGTGTCGATGTTGCGCTTGGGCAGGGCCGTCAGGCTGCCGTCTCCCAGACGGTTGGATTCCATGAACACCAGGTTCCAGATCTCCACATAGCGTTCCTCGCCACCGCGTGCCGGACCGCCGCCTGAACCGTGCTCGGCTCCCTTGTCGTAGAAGATCTCCGAGGAGGGCCCGCAAGGTCCCGTGGCCCCCATCTCCCAGAAGTTGTCCTCGCCCATGCGCTGGATGCGCTCCGCCGGCAGACCCACGAGCTCTTGCCAAATCCGCGCCGCCTCGTCGTCGCTCGTGTGCACGGTTGCCCACAGGCGCTCGCCCTCCAGGCCGAGCGTCTCAGTCAGAAACTCCCAGGCGTATTGGATCGCTCCTTCCTTGAAGTAGTCGCCGAAGCTGAAGTTCCCGAGCATCTCGAAGAACGTCAGATGGCTGGTGCTGCGCCCCACGATCTCGATGTCGTCGTGCTTGCCGCGCACGCGCAGACACTTCTGCGCTGAGGTGGCGCGAGGCGAGAGCGGCGGCTCTTCGCCGAAGAACACCGGTAGGAACTGGACCATGCCGGCATTTGTGAACAGCGGCGCGGCGGGGTGCTCTGGGACCAGACTTGCGGAACTCGTCAGCCTGTGATCGCGTGCGGCGAAGAAGTCGAGAAAGCTCGACCGCAGCTCGTCCGCGTTGAGGGGCTGGCTCGTACTCAAGGCGAGCTAAGCCTAGCCTGCGTCGCCTCCGGCGCGCGACTCTACGGCAGTTGGATCGCCCGCATCGTGTGCTCGTCGGGCAGCTTGTCGATGACGCGCCGCAGGATCTCGCGCTCGTCGGCCTGACCGCGCTGCAGGTCGCCGAGCAGCAGCTTCAGCGCGGTGTGGGTGATCTTCATCTGTCCAGGGTTGAGCGTCACGGTCAGCTTGCCGCGCTCGTCCGGCTCGGCATCCAAGCTTGCGATCACCTCGCGTGCCAGTCCGCGGATTCCCGGCTCGTGGGCCTCGTCGGTAATCAGCAGGCGCAGCGCGCTGATCGTGGGCGGGACCTCCTCCGTGTCGAGGAACAGGTGGTAGGGAGGCTCAGGCTCATTCGCCGTGTCGTTCATCTCGCTCCTGTCTGTTGCCTTGTCTCGTCCCCGATTGCGGTCCGCTGGCGAAGCCTAGAGCCACGTCCGGACCGGGACCTTCGCGCGGCGATGCCTCGCTATGTGTCTAGAACGATCGTCCAATGTGGACATGTGGACGCATCGTCCCATGAGGCACTGCCGTTTAGAGAACAGTAGAAACCTCGTAGGGCCAAAGGACGACATCCGTGTCTGCCGAAAGGACCTGAGGGCTGGAGACAGCCGATGAAGCCACCGCACAGTGAGCCACGTCCCCCGAAGCCGCGCTCGCGGCACCTCGCCGAGGTTAGGTCCTCCGACCCGGCGCCGGCGCCGCTGAAGTGCGTATGGAGTGGTTACCCCCGCAATGACCGCGACTGCCGCTCGCGTATCCCCGCGAGTGTCGTCATCAAGGCCTGGCAACGTGAGATGCAGCTCAACGGCACAGTCGAGGGCTTCTTCAATTTCACATGGCGTCACGGCGAGTGGCTTGCCTACGGTCTGCGCGACGGGGGCGTACGCGGCATCTACTGTCCGACCCACCGCTCCGAGCGCGAATCGCGCGGGATGCAGATAACTGATCGAAGGACAGATTCCCCGCGTGGCTCGACCCTCGGCCAGGAGACCGACCAGCGGGCGGGGGCAGTGCTGCAATAGCATTGCGCGTCCCCGTGGCGCGCACCTCGATAGCCGATCTCAAATCGCACTTGCAGGAGACCGTCGAGCTCCGCGGGTGGGTGCACGCCATCCGCGACCAGAAGCGGATGCAGTTCGTCGTGCTGCGCGACGAAACCGGCCTTGCCCAGGTGATCCTCGGCAAGGAGGAGCAGCCGAGCGAGCTGAACGAGGCGATCTCCGCGCTCACGCCGGAGTCGGCGGTCACGGTCACCGGTCTTGTGGTGGCCGACGAGCGTGTGAAGCTGGGTGGTCTGGAGATCCAGCTTGCCTCTCTGAGCGTCGATTCGCCGGCCGAGCCCGAACTGCCGGTCACGCCCGAGTCGGCCTTGGACAAGCGCATCGACTGGCGCTATCTCGACCTGCGCCGCGCCGATCGCCGCCTGATCTTCGAGGTGCAGTCGACTGTGGAGTACGCGATGCGCGAGTACTGGCACGCCCAAAAATTCATAGAGATCCATACGCCCAAGCTGATGGGCTCGGCCAGCGAGTCCGGCGCCGAGCTGTTCAAGGTGGACTACTTCGAACGCACGGCCTACCTGGCCCAGTCGCCGCAGTTCTACAAGCAGATGGCGATGGCGGCCGGCTTCGGCAAGGTGTTCGAGATCGGACCGGTGTTCCGCGCAAACCCGTCGTTCACCTCACGCCACGACACCGAGTTCACGAGCGTGGACGTCGAGATCGCCTGGATCGACTCGCACGAGGACGTGATGGCCTTCGAGGAGCGCTGGCTCGCGCACGTGCTCGCCGCCGTGGCCCGCGAGCACGGCGAGCAGATCACGAGCACGTTTGGGGTGGAAGTCGGTGGACCGGATGGGCCATCGATCCCCTTCCCGCGTATTACGCTCGCCGAAGCAAAGGCGCTGCTGGGCGAGCACGGCCACGAGGTGCCCGGCCCCGACCACGACCTCGATCCTCCCAGTGAGCGCGCACTGTCGGCGATCATCGCCGAGCAGTCCGGCAGCGAGTTCGCCTTCGTTACCGACTACCCAACCTCGGTGAGGCCTTTTTACCACATGCGCCATGAAGATCGGCCGACGCTTACCAAGAGCTTTGACTTGCTGTGGCGCGGCATCGAGCTCACCACCGGAGCCCAGCGCGAGCACCGCTACGAGCAGCTCCTGGCCCAAGCTCACGAGAAGCAGGTCGAGGTCGAGCCGATCCAGTACTACCTCGATTTCTTCCGCTACGGCGCCCCCCCACACGGCGGCTTTGGCTTCGGCTTGACGCGTCTGCTGATGCAGATGCTCGGACAGGACAATGTGCGTGAGGTCACGTTCCTGTACCGTGGTCCCAACCGTCTCGAGCCGTAGGCAGCCCCTGTTTGTGTGGTCGCGTTGCGCGCGGCGCCGTCCTTAGGGGCCCTTGTTTGTGGCGCGTCGCGCGCGGGCACGCCAATGGTCAGGATGTGTGGTGTGTCCGTTTCTAGGTGTTGCGTTACACCCCCCTTTTTCGTGCACCGCGATTTTTCGCCTTACCGGCGCCCTCCCGATCTCTCGCCGCGTACCGTCCGCACTCCGCTCTACCTTCCAAAGCATGCTCGTCAACGAGCTCACAGACGGTATGGAGATCGACCAGGTGCTGCTGGTGCGCGCGATCGAGCGTCGCTCGCGCCGGGACGGCGGTGAGTACCTGCGTCTGCAATTGGGCGACCGTACCGGCGCCGTGGTCTCAATGGTTTGGGAGGACATAGCCGAGGTGGAGCGCCTTGCGACGCTCGGAGCGCCCATGCACGTAAACGGCCGCTACACGGTGCACCCGCGTTTCGGCCCGCAGATAAACCTCCGCGCGCTAATCGCCGCCGAGCCGGGAAGCTTCGCGCTCGAGGACCTGCTCGACGGTCCGGCACGCTCCCCGGAGCAGATGGAGGCAGACCTGCGCGAGCTGCTCGCAACCGTGCGCAATCCCCACCTCAGCATTCTGCTCGAGCAGGTGTTCGGCGAGGATTCGCCGCTATGGGCGCGGTTCCAGGGCGCGCCGGCCGCCAAGTACTACCACCAGGCCTACCGTCACGGACTGCTAGAGCACTGCCTTGGCGTCGCCCAGGGCGTCAGCGCCATCTCGGCGACCTTTCCCGGCATCGACCGCGACGTGGCGGTAACGGGCGCGCTCTTGCACGACATCGGCAAGCTCGACGCCTACACCGACGATGCGCAAAGCATTGATCTCACCGATCTGGGCCGGCTACATGGCGAGATACCGCTTGGCTACTACCGCATCCGCCGCGCGATCGAGGACATCGAGGGCTTCCCCGAGGAGCTCGCATGGGCGGTGCTGCACATCATCCTCTCCCACCACGGCTCGCTCGAGCACGGCAGTCCCGTGACCCCGTGCACGCGCGAGGCCACGCTCGTGCACATGATCGACAACCTCGGTGGGCGTCTCGGCAGCTTCGATCGCATCGAGAAGGAGCTCTCGCCGGGCGCGCGCTGGTCGAGCTTCGATCGCGCGATCGGATCGGGTGCGTGGTTCAGCGCACGCGAGGTGGGCGAGTCCGCCGCGGAGCCCGCGCGCGAAGCCGCCTGAACGCACGGCCCGACCGGGCTCGCGTCGGCGCTGTGCGCGCCTCGAAACAGTCCTGTAAAAGCCGCAATTTGCGCGCGGATCGACGCTGGGACGAATACGTCTCGCCACTGGGTTCTATCTTCTAGGTGGATGGCCAAGGACACCGAGAAGCTGATCCGCCAGTTGTCGCTGATCTCATACCTGATGGCCGAGCGCAGACCGGTCACGGCGCTTGAGATCCGGCGCGACGTAGAGGGCTACAGCGGCATGAACGAGGACGCGTTCGCCCGTCGCTTCTATGCCGATCGCTCCGAGCTTGAGTCGTTGCGCATACAGCTCACCGTGGATCGCCCTGCCGACGGCGCCGCCGAGCAGGAGAACTATTCGCTGCGGCCCGAGAACTTCCATCTGCCCGCAATCGAGTTCTCAGACGAAGAGCTGGCCGCGCTGCAGGCCGCGCTGCACCTGCTCGACGGCGAGTTCGCCTACGCGGAGCCGCTGCGGCTCGCGTTGCAGCAGATCACCTGGGGACGCCCGAGCCCGTTGCGCGCACCGGAGCAGCGCTCGGCGGCGCTTGGCATAACCGCATCGGCGGGTGGCCACGAGCTCTCGATTCGCCTCGCGAAGATCGAGACGGCGATCTTCCGCAACAAGACGATCACCTTCGAGTACTACACGATGGCACGCGACGAGACCGGGTCGCGTCGCGTGGACCCCTACCACCTGCTGTTCCAGGGAGGAGAGTTCTATCTGCTCGGCTATGCGCACGAGCGCGAGCAGATTCGTGTGTTCCGGCTCTCGCGCATTCGCGGCAAGGTCTCCTATGCCACCAAGGCCGAGCACGACTTCAGGCGTCCCGCCGACTTCGATCCACGCGAGTATGCGGGCCGCGCCGAGTGGCAGCTGGGCGACGAGCAGGGCACAGCCGAAGTGCTTCTATCCGAGCGCATCGCATGGCAGATCGAACGCCACTTCGGCCGCTTCGGAGAGATGCTGCCCGCCGAGGGGGAGGGGCACAATCCGGGCGATCGGCTGCTGCGCACCAGCTATTCGAGTGCCCGCATGCTCGTCTCGTGGGTGCTGGGGCTCGGTGAGAACGCGCGCCTGCTCGGCCCGCCGGCGCTCGTCGAGGAACTGATGCGGCGCTTGGCGCTGCTGGAGGAACGCCACAGCGAGGGCCAGGAGCTGGCCGACAGCGTGCCGGCGATCGAGGAGCCAGCGCCTGGGGGCCAGCTCCGCTCCGCCGCCGCCGCGACCGCTTCCCCCATGGCTGGGGCCAAGCGCGCGGACCGTCGGGCCGCGGCGGGGGAGCGCGACCCCCAAGCCGAAGCGGCGATTCGCCCCGAGCGCTTCGCGCGACTGGTGACGCTGGCGAGCATCCTGATCCACGCGGGCAGGCGCAGCGAGCGCGTGAAGATCGCGGAGCTGTGCGAGAGCCTGCAGCTCTCCGACGAGGAGTTGCGCGAGGACATCAACGTCCTGAATGTCGTCAACTTCGGTGGAGGCTCCTATGTGCTGTACGCCGAAATCCTCGAGGAGGAGGGCGAGATCGACGTCGACCCCGAGCCCTACAGCGACAATTTCGACCGACCGGCAAGGCTGCTGCCGGTCGAGGCCAAGGCGCTCGTGGCAGCGATCGATTTGGTGGGCGAGCACATTCCCGAGGGTTCGCTCTCCTCGGCACGCGAGAAGATCGTGACGGCGCTCGGCGAGGACCCCATGGAACAGGGCCTGCAGGTCGCCCACGCCACCAGCGACGACTCCGAGGTCGCCCGTATCGTCTCGCGCGCGATTGTCGAGCACCGCCTGCTGGAGCTCGACTATTACAAGGCAAACGAGGACGAGTTCTCACAACGCCGCGTCGAGCCCTACGCGCTCACGAACGGGCAGGAGGGCTGGTACGTGGCCTCGTTCGACCCCGCCAAGCACGAGATGCGCCACTTCCGCCTGGATCGCATCAGACGAGCGCATGTGACTGACGAGGTGTTCGAGCCGCGCTCCGAGGTCGACCCTGGTGCCGAAGTGGAGGGCTGGATGCGCACCGGCGAGGTGCAGGCCTCGCGTGCGGCGCTTGTATGGGTATCGCCCGAGCGCGCACGCTGGGCGCGTGAGCAGCGTCGCGTGGTCGATGAGCTCGTGGACGGGTCGATCGTCGTGCAGCTGAGCTTTGCCGGCACCGACTGGCTGGTGCGCGAGGTGCTCAAGGAGGCCGGCGACGCGGTCGTGCTCGAGCCCGAGGATGCGCGCGAGGCGGTGCTGGTGGCGGTGCAACAGCTGCGCGCGGTCCCAGCCGGCGTCTCGTGAGTGACTCGCGAGCGCGCGGCACCCAAGCCCTCCGCCCTCGCTGTCTGCGTGAACAGATGAGTCGTCGCGAGCAGATCAAGATGAGCGAGGTCGAGGTGGCCTCATTCCTGGCGGAAGAGCGGACTGTGACCTGCGCCACGACGGGGCCGCGAGGCTGGCCGCATTTGATGCCACTTTGGTATGTGCTGCGGGCATCCAGCCGTCCTGGCCCGAGCGCCCCATCCGCGCAGGCCGACGAGAGCGTCGCTCCACGACCGCAAATCTGGGCCTGGACATATGCCGTCTCCCAGAAGGTGCGCAACCTGGAGCGCGAACCGCGCGCCAGCTTGCAGGTCGAGGCCGGCGAGCAATACCAGGAGTTGCGCGGAGTGATGTTCGAGTGCGATGTTGTCGTCCACCGCGATATCGAGACCGTCGGCGCGCTCGGACATGAGATCTTCATGCGTTATGCGACCCCACGCGGCGAGCCGCCCGTCGAGGAGCTACCGCGGGAGGTCGGCGCGATGGTCCAGGCACAGGCCGCAAAGCGCGTAGCGCTTCAGTTTGTGGAGCGGCGCCGTGCGACTTGGGACCATCGCAAGCTCGCGGGCGTCTACTAATCCCGGCTCGAACCTGCGCATAGCTGTACTCACCCCGCGAAGTTTCTCCCGCAAGCGAGCCCGGTCGATATAGGCTAGGCGACCGATGGAGTCATTGAAGGGACTGATCCTCTCCGGAGGCAAAGGGACGCGTCTGCGCCCAATCACCCACACGAGCGCCAAGCAACTCGTGCCGGTGGCCAACAAGCCCGTGCTGTTCTACGGCATCGAGGCGATGGCCGCCGCGGGTGTGAAGGAGGTGGGCATCATCATCGCGCCGGAGACCGGCGGGGAGATCAGAGAGGCCGCCGGCGACGGTTCGCGGTTCGGCGTGCGAATCGAGTACATAGTCCAGGACGAGCCACTCGGCCTCGCCCACGCGGTGTTGACCGCCGAGCCGTTCTTGGCCGACAGCCCCTTCGTGATGTACCTCGGCGACAATCTCTTGCAAGGTGGCATAGCGGATCTTGTGGCTGCCTTCCGCGAGCACGCCCCCGACGCGCTGATTTTGCTCACCCCGGTTGCGGACCCCGAGAACTACGGTGTGGCGGAGTTGGCGCCGGCGCCCGAGGGAGAGGTCGGACGTGTCGTTCGCCTGGCAGAGAAGCCACCGGAGCCGGCCACGGATCTGGCGCTCGTTGGCGTCTACATGTTCACCGCCGCCGTTCACGACGCCGCCCGTGCGATTGAGCCTTCCGCCCGCGGAGAGCTGGAGATCACCGATGCGATCCAATATCTGGTTGACAATGGCCGACGCGTCGAGCCGCACATCGTGCGTGGCTGGTGGAAGGACACGGGACGGCTCGAGGACATGCTCGAGGCCAACCGGCTGATTCTCGACAGCTTGAGCGAGCGTGTCGAGGGAGAGTTGATCGATTCGCGGGTGGACGGCCGCGTCGTGATCGAGCCGGGTGCGCGCCTGGAGCGCACCACTGTGCGCGGGCCGGCGATCATCGGCGCCGGTGCCCAGTTGTGCGACTGCTACATCGGCCCCTACACCGCGATCGGCAAGGACTGTCGCATATCCAACGCCGAGGTCGAGCACTCGATCCTGCTGAGCGGCTCCTCCGTGTGCGACCTCGACGGGCGCATGGAGTCCTCGTTGTTGGGCCGCAACGTGACGATTCGCCGCGGCGATCGCCAGCCGCGCGCCTATCGCTTCATGGTCGGTGACAACTCAGACATCTCGATCCTCTAGGGGTAGGCGTGCGGATTCTCGTAACGGGCGCCGCGGGAATGCTCGGCCACGACGTGCGCCGTGCCGGCGAGCGTGCCGATCACGAACTGATCCTCATCGACCTGCCCGAGCTCGACATCACCGACGAGCCGGCGGTCATCGCCTTCTACGAGCGCGAGCGGCCCGAGGCCACGATCAACTGTGCCGCCTGGACCGACGTGGACGGCGCCGAGAGCAACCGCGAGGCCGCCCACGCCGTCAATGCGCAAGGTGCCGGCAACCTGGCACGCGCCGCGGCCCACATCGACAGTCCGCTGCTGCACATATCCACCGACTACGTCTTCGACGGTACGGCGCCGCTCGATACTGCCGGACGACCACGTCCATATGTGGAGTCAGACGCGACCGCCCCTCGTTCGGTATACGGAGATACCAAGCTCGCCGGAGAGCACCAGGTCCTGGCTGCCTCATCGGCCCATACCGTCGTGCGCACAGCATGGCTCTACGGAATCGACGGCCCCAACTTCGTCGCAACGATGCTGCGCTTGGCGGGTGAGCGTGAGGCGGTGCAGGTGGTGGACGATCAGATCGGCTCGCCCACCTGGTCGGGTCACCTGGCGCCCGCGATCCTGGGACTCCTCGAACGTCAGGTCACCGGGCTCGTCCATCTCACCGGCGCCGGCTCGGTGTCGTGGAACGGCTTTGCCAAGGAGATCTTCCGCCAAGCAGAGATGGACTGTCGCGTGGAGGCTGCCACAACGGCCGAAATGGCCCGTCCCGCGCCGCGCCCGGCATGGTCGGCGATGGAGTCCGAGCGCGAGGACGTCCTGCCGATGCCAGAATGGCGCGACGGTCTCGCCGGTTACATGGCGGCCCGCAACGGCATCGCGCGCTCATGATGGAGCTGGGCCGGAACGGTGAGCGATTGTCTGTGGTGGCGACTGCCGCGCCTGTTACGAGCGCCAATACGGCCGAACGCCGGCGTAGCTCTCTACCCTGAGGTGGGCGCTTGGCCGATGCCGGAGATCCGCCAGTGTGAGCCTTCCTTGACCAGCGCGAGTGCCGTGACGCGGTTTTTGCCCGAGTAGGTGCTCTTTACGTGGGCCAGCGCATGGTTGCCGCTGAGGACGATCGATTCGACCTTCAAGCCCAGCGCGTCGATTTCGTGCAGCTGGGCCTTCAGCACCGTCTGGCATCCGCCGACGCGCGCTAGCTTGCCGGTCAGCGTCGCGGCGAGATCGTCTTCGCAGAGCTTCTTCTCGTCCTCCGCGGTGGCGTCTGTCTGGAAGTTGGCCACCGTCTGGGCGACGTTGTGGCTTTCGCCGCTGAATTTGCCTGTAGACGCCGTTTCGGCACAAGCGCTGACGCCGACGGCAAACGCGAGCGCGCAGATTCCGGCGAGGAGTGGTCTCATGGACACGAGCATCGCCGGTAGCGTATGCGAGCGGCGAAAGACGTGCTGTACCGCGTTCAATCTCTGCTCCGCGAAAGCCGTCGCCGGACGCTGTTCCCAGCTCCGGCGCGGCTTGGCGACGGCGGGAAGCCTCCCGGTTTCAGCTCTGCTCGTCGTCGCGACGGTAGCCGAGCCGTGCGGAGATGTTGTCCGCGGTGGCGACGAGATGTGGTCCGAGTGCGTCGACGAGCTCCTCGAGCGAGATCATCGAGCTGTGGGCCGCGATGTTCACAGCTGCCACAACCTCTCTTGACTCCGTTCGAACGGGCGCCGAGATCGAGTGCAGACCCTGGGCGAGCTCTTCGTCGTTGACGGCCATGCCCTCCTCGAGCACATGCTCGAGTTCGGTGCGTAGAGCCTTCTTGCTGGTGATCGAGTTCGGTCCACGCCGCGCGAGCGTCATGTTGCCGATCAGATCGCGCTGCTCTGACTCTGGCAGGTTGGCGAGCAGCACCTTGCCCATCGACGTGCAATAGGCCGGCAGGCGTGAGCCGGGGCGCAGGTTCATGTCGATCTTGTTCTGTCCGCGACGGAAGCTGCGGGCGCGATCGACGTACAGGATCTCGGGGCCGTCGAGCACGGACAGGTTCACGGTGTAGGAGGTGCGCTGGCGCAGCTCCTCCAGATAGGGCCGCGAATGCTCACGCAGCCCGGTCGAGTTCAGTGCGGACATACCCAGATCGGTGACGCGCAGTCCGAGGCGATACTTGCGCGAGGCACCCTGCTCGAGGAAGCCGAGCGCGACGAGCGTGATCACGTAGCGGTGCGTCGTGGAGCGGCTCATGCCGAGGTCGTCGGCGATGTCGGCGATGCCGAGCACGGGACGCTCCGGCGTGAAGCAACCGAGGATCGCAAGTCCGCGCTCGAGCGACTGGGAGTATCGTGGCTCACGAAGGCTTGGTATCGACCACTCGCCTTCTTGGCCTGATTTGGAAGGATTCGAGCTTACTCTAGGCATCTCTGCTAAGGCCCCTATCCGTAGTGCCGGAGGTGACTCTACATTGGTGCACCTCAGTTGAAACAATAATCATACTTGGGAATGCCGACATTCTCAATCGAGAGCACCATCTCGAACTACGCTCCTCTGGTCACGGCGCGCGGCCAGCGCTCCCGGTGGCATGGCGGATCGGTGTCTGTCAAGCCATCTGACAGCTGGTAGGCGACACGTATCTTCTTTATCCATGCCGAGTTCATATTCAAATTACGTGATTTTCCGAGACAGCATGAAACCGAAGGTCTCCAGGTGTCGAGCGATGCGCTATGGCTCAGAACTGAATATTCAAGGATCGAATAACTTGGGGTCGCAAACGGTATGAGCGAGCGCTTGACGTACACCAGCGGTGCACTCGCCGGCGCGCTAGACGAAGAGTTCGAGCGTTGTCTTGGGCGGCAGCGCGCTACCGCCCACGCGCCCTTTGCGCACATTATCGCCGGTGAGCTCTCGCGGCAGGGAGAGGTGTTCGAGCGACCTGAGCCCTCAGACGCAAACGGGCATGTCAGCCGGGCGTACGCCGCTGACGCGAAGACCGTTGCCAGGGCGTTGCGTGCCGCGCGAGGGGCGCAGCCGCTGTGGGGTCGCACGCCATATGCCGAGCGCTGTGCCCACATGCGCGCCGTGGCGGAGGCGCTGGCCAAGCGCCAGATCGAGATCGCATCGGTTGTGAGCTTGGAGACGGGCAAGACGCGCATCGAGTCGATCGCCGAAGCACAAGAGGCGATCGACCTGATCGAGACCTACTGCGCGGCGATCGAGGAGGCCGAAGGGTTCAACGCGCCGCTTGTGAGCCTCGCCGCGAGCGAACACAACTTCGAGACGCTCAGGCCCTACGGAACGTTCGGCGTGATCGCGCCGTTCAATTTTCCTCTGGCGCTAGCGGTGAACATGCTTTCGGCGGCTCTGATCGCCGGTAACACGGTGGTCGTCAAGCCATCCGAGGCGACGCCATGGACGGGCGCGCTGCTCGGCGAGGTGCTTGCGGCGGGGGAGTTGCCAGCCGGTGTGGTCAACCTCGTGCACGGCGGTGCGGATACCGGTCGCGCGCTCGTCGCCGGGGACGTCGATGGGATCGCGTTCACCGGCTCTGTGCCCGTCGGGCGGGAGATCGCACGAACCCTGGCCTCCGGTCGCTGGGCACGCCCCGTTTTGGCGGAGATGGGCGGCAAGAACCCGGCGATTGTTACCGCCAATGCCAATCTGGAGAAGGCCGCGGAGGGTATTGCCAGGGCGGCGTTCGGGCTTTCCGGACAGAAGTGCAGCGCCTGTTCGCGCGCGATCGTCTCGGGTGAGGTTTACGACGAGTTGGTCGAGCGGCTGTGCGCATTCACACGGGAGTTGGTCGTCGGAGACCCCGCCGATCGTGCCTCGGCGCTCGGGCCGGTCATAGACGAGGAGGCGGTGGCTCGCTTCCAGGAGAGCGTCGCCCTGGCAGGTCGCGAGGGGCGCATCGTTCTCGGCGGAGCGCGAATCGAGCTGCGTGGCGGGCACTTCGTCGAGCCGACAGTGGTGTGTGATCTTCCCGCGGGCCACGTGCTCAGTAGGCGTGAGTTGTTCCTACCGTTTCTCACGGTAACTCGGGTGGAGGGGCTCGCGGAGGCGATCGCCGAGGCCAATGCGGTCGACTATGGGCTGAGCGCCGGGATCTTCAGCGAGGACGAGCAAGAGGTCGAGCAATTCCTCGGAGAGATCGAAGCCGGCGTGGTGTATGTGAACCGCCGCGCCGGTGCAACCACGGGCGCATGGCCGGGGTCGCAATCGTTCTGTGGCTGGAAGGCCAGCGGCCTGACCGGCAAGGGTGGCCTCGGGCCGTACTATCTCCAGCAGTTCATGCGCGAGCAAAGCCGCACAATCGTGAGATGATCGAAGTCCGTCACGCTCCACGCATGGCCGTGGCGCTGGATGAGTATCGGCAGCGGCTCGCCCGAACGCGTGAATGGATGGCCGCGAGCGGACTCGACCTGCTGCTCTTGAGCCAGCCCGAGCACTACAACTGGCTGTCTGGTTACGAGCCGACGAGTGCCTTCTACTTCCAGATTCTGATCGTTCCGCTCGAACAGGATGCGCCGCTCACGCTGCTCTGTAACAAGGCCGAGCTGCTGCTGTGCGAGGAAACCTGCTGGGTGAGCGATGTCAGACCCGTCTGGACTCACGAGGATCAAACCGCACGTTTGCTGGAGGTGTTGCGCGAGCGCGGTCTTCACAGAGCGGGGCGCATCGGTCTGAACCTGTCCAGCTATCACCTCAAGGCGCGCTACGCCTTGGAGTTGATACGGGGTTTGCCCCACGCCGAGACGGTCGACGTCTGCGCAGGACTTGACGATCTGCGTCTGGTCAAGAGCCCGGCGGAGATTGCGCTGTTGCGCGAGGCGGCGCATGTCGCCGACCTCGGGGTGAGCGCCGGCATCGAGGCCGTTCGCGCGGGAGTCAGCGACCGCGAGGTGATGGCCGCAATACAGCAAGCCCTCGCGCTGGCCGGAGGCGAGTTCCCGGCCTACCCGACACTGGTCGATGCGCGGGGCACGCTACACGGGACGCCGATCGGCAAGGTGCTCCGCGACGGCGACGTGGTCTATCTGGAGGTCAGTGGCGTCGTGCGTCGCTATCACTGCAACATTTCGCGGACAGTTGCCGTCGGCGAGCCATCCGCACGCGTGCGCGAGCTCTACGAGGTGGTGCGCGACGCGCTCGACCGCGCCACCGATGCGCTGCGGCCGGGCACGCGCGTCGCCGAGATCGTGGAGCTCGTCGCGGAGTGTCACCGTGGCTATGAGCAGAACACGTGGGGCCGCTTTGGCTTCAGCATGGAGATCGCCTATCCGCCGATCTGGATCGGGGCGTTGAGCCTGATGAAGGACGATCCGCACACGATCGAAGCGGGCATGGTCATCACAATGGAGCCGGGGCTCTCATACAGCGACGGCGCGACGATGATGCTCGGCAACAACGTACTCATTACCGAGGAGGCCCCTGAGGTTCTCAACGAGGTACCCGTGGAGCTCTTCGTCAAGTGACCCCGCAACGCGACACCGTTCACTGGTACGCGGGGCCGACCACCTTCTACCGGGCGCCTGCGCTCGATGCCGGGGAGGTCCCCGCGGGCAGTGTGGCGGTGTTGGGCGTGCCGCTTGACTCCTGGACGCTGGGGCGCAACGGCCAGCGCTATGCGCCCCGCGCGATCCGCGAAGCGTCGCTGTACCTTGCCGGCTACTACGGTCTGCAGACCGAGCCCGTCGGCTATGTAAACGTTGCCGACGGGTGCGTGTGGACGGTGCCCGAGCAGCCGCGCCTATTCGACGTCGGCGACGTGCGCATCCACCAGGGCGACGTGCAAGCGCAGATCGAGGCGATCGCCGCACCTGTGGCCGAGATCACGGCGCGCGGCGCGATGCCGGTGGTGATCGGCGGCGACCACTTCGTGCCCTACCCCTCCTTCATGGGCTTCGCGCGTGGCCTGCGCGCCGCTAAGCCCGACGCGAAGGTCGGGTTTCTGAACATCGACGGTCATTTCGACTTCTGGGACGAGTTCCGCGACATGGGTCGCCTGAATCACGGCACCTTCGCGCGCCGGATCAGCGAGCACGAGGCAGTCGGGAACATGGTCTGGTGGGGCCTGAACGGGACGAACATCGCCGAGCCCGAGCAGTTGCGCATATGCAAGGAGAGGGGTTTCGCGGCCTATACGGCGAGCTCGATTCGCCGCCGCGGCGTGCTCGAGACGATGCGCGAGGCACTGGAGATCGCCTCCGAGGGAGCCGATCGCGTGTATGTGACCTTCGACGTCGACGTCACCGACGGCGCCCACGCTCCGGGGACCCATTCGATCGTCTTGGACGGGCTCAGTCCGGGCGAGGTCCTGGCCGGGCTCGGGGTCCTCGTCGAGTTCGAGAATGTTGGAGCATTTGACGTATGCGAGATGATTCCACAATACGATGTGGGGGGAGGGCGCACCGCTCGCTATGCGGCGCACGCGATCCTCACGGTTATCGGTCATCGAGTGCTCGACTCTCAATCGTCAATCCCGCGGGACATCCTGGATGCCGTGTTCCGTTGAGTACAGGGGGCGGGTTGCCTTCGTCAGGTCAAGCTCTGGGTGCGCTTGCTTGTGCGCGCTCGGGAATTTCACGCCGAGTCGTCGAGCTCAAGCGCAGTTATGAGAGAGGAAGAATATGCAGCCAATGAGTTCGGGTAGGAGCCGCCGAGTGCTTGGGGCGCTGGCGGTGCTGTCGATTTGCTTGGGGATCGCCGCATGCGGTAGCAGCGGTAAAAGCTCGACCACGCTGACGATCGGCGATTGGGGTGCGCCGATCGACGAAGCCACGCAGAAGGCCTACACGAATCAGTTCGACGCGGAAAACCACCTGACCTCGCAGTTCGTGGATGCTCCCGGCGTTCAGCTCGCGCGCGTGGAAGCGCAAAACCAGGCGAAACAGATCCAGTGGGATGTGGTCGATTCGCTCGACGGGGGCTCGGCGTACACGCTCTACGCAAAGGGGCAACTGTCGCCATTGCCGGCCGCCACCAAGGCGCGCTTTGAAAAAGAACTCGGCGCTCAGAAGGTCACGCCATTCGGCTTCTCCCACGGGAGCCTCGGCGACGTGATCGTTTGCAATACCGACAAGATGAAGACCTGCCCGGCGAACATGGCGCAGTTCTACAACACCAAGGAATTCCCCCAGCAGCGCATGTTCGGGGGGATCGAGCCGATCGAGGCGACCACGACGGCCGAGGTCGCGGCGGGCATGCCGATCACCCAGACGGCCACGACCCCCGTGAACGTCAAAGCCGTGATCAAGACGCTCGAAGGGCTCAAGCCTCACATCAAGGTGTTCTGGCAGTCGGGCGAACAGCAGCAGCAGATCATGCGCAGCGGCCAGGTGCCGCTCGGGATCATGTGGAGCGATCGCGCCTACCAGCTCATCGCCCAAGGGGTGAAATTGAAGGTCGTGTGGTTGGGTGGCGCCTATGAGCCAAGCTATTGGGCCGTGCTGAAAGGCGCTCCCAACTCGGCGGACGCCTCCAAGCTGCTCGAATTCATCGCCAGTCATCCGAAGTCGGAGGCGACGTGGGCCGAAATCGTGCACGACTCGGTTCCAAATCCGCTCGCGCTCACCTATCTGCCACGCTCGATCGGCTCGCAGCTGGCCGACAACCCGGTGAACCTCAAGCAGTTGGCAACTCCCAACTTCCTGTGGTACGCCAATCACAGCGACGAACTGAACACCGCCTATGAGAACTTCCTGCGCGGCTAGCGCGCGGGACTGCTGAGATGGGGCGGACGGGGAGGAGCGTTATGGCGAGCCTCCCCGTCTTGCCTCGTCAGGATGGCGAGCATCGGTCGCCTGCTTGGAGCGCGGTCCTGCCCAACCGTTGGGCGCTGCTGCTGGTGCTGCCGCTGCTCGCGATGTTGCTCGGCTTCGTCGTCTATCCGCTCACCAAGCTGACGATCGACTCGCTCACCACCGGCGAAGGGCTGGGCAACTACGCCGCGGTCTTGGAAAGCCCCGCGGGCAGGCGCGCGCTGATCACCACCCTGGTGTCGAGCGTGCTCGTGAGCGCGGTCGCGGTGGGGCTTGGCGGTCTGCTCGCCTGGCACATCAAGGTCAGCCGGAGCACTCTTGTGAGGGCTGTCCTGTGGCTGGCGGTGCTCGCTCCCTTCTGGATGGGGACGGTCGTGAAGAACTACTCGATCGTGATCCTGCTCTCCTCTGAAGGGCCACTCGACAAGGGCCTCGAATTGCTCGGCTTGGCACCTGTTTCCTGGCTCTACACCTCGACTGCCGTGGCGTTTGGGATGGTCTACACGATGGTCCCCTATGCGGCTTTCTCGTTGTATGGAGTGTTTCTCACGATCGACCGCTCGCTGCTCGACGCCGCCCGTGGTCTAGGGGCATCTCGCGCCCGCGCGATCAGCTCTGTGATGCTGCCGCTGGCGATGCCCGGGATCGTCGCCAGCGGTGCGCTCGTATTCGCGATATCGCTCGGCTTCTATGTCACGCCGGTCCTGTTGGGGGGAGCACAGGCGCCGTTCATGGCCTCCTACATCCAGGACTACATCTTCACCTTCTACGACTATCCGATCGCAAGCGCCGCGTCGGTGATACTGCTGGCCGTCGCCCTGCTCACGCTCGGCGTCGCGCTGGCGCTTGTCGGGCGTGAGCGCCTTCAGAGGGCTGCCGCATGAGACGCTCACTGTTCAGCGACCGTTTCACCGGCGCCGCGAGCGCGGTAATGGTCTCGGCTACGGCTTTCGCCCTGCTTGTGCCGGCGGTTCTGGTTGTGGTGCTGTCGTTCTCCAACGACCGCTTCTTCGACTTCCCTCCGCACACATGGGGGCTGGGCCAATACCGCAGGCTGCTCGAAGACTCGCGCTGGAGCTCCGCGCTGTGGCTGTCGGTGAAGATCGCGGCGCCGGTGGCGCTGCTCGCCGCGCTCGTGGTGGTACCCACGTTGTTCACGATCTACCGTAGTCGCCTTCCGTTGCGCCACGCCCTGCAGGCCGGTGGAATCGCCGGGATAATCCTGCCGATATCCGCCTACGCGGTTGCCATGTATGGGCTGTACGCACAGATCGGCCTGCTCGGCACCTACTGGGGCTTGGTGCTTGCCAACCTGACGCTCGCGGTGCCGGTGATGCTGCTCGTCTCAAGCGCCGCCATGAGCCGCATCCCGCCCGAGCTGGAGTTGGCCGCGATGGTTGCGGGCGCCAGCCGGGTGCAAGCTTGGTTTGCGATCACGTTGCGCTTGCTCGCCCCCGCGATCCTGGCCGGTGGTGTGCTCGCGTTCGTGACAAGCCTCGACGAGGCGGTGCTGGTCAACTTCCTCGGCGGGCCCGGCCTCGAAACTCTGCCCAAGGCGATCCTCGACTCTGTGCGCTACGGCCTCGAACCCGTCATCACCGCGATCGCCACGCTGCTGATGGTGGGTACCAGCCTCGCGATGGCGCTCGCGGCGCGACTGGCGCGCCGGGGGTCGCTGTGAGCGCAGACACGGTGCTCGACATTCAGGGGCTGAGCAAGTCCTACGGCCAGACGCCCGCCTTGCGAAACGTCAGCCTGCAGGTGCGCCAGGGCGAGCTGTTGACGTTGCTGGGACCCAGCGGCTCGGGCAAGACGACGCTGTTGAAGGTGATCGCGGGCTTCGAGGCGCCGACGTCGGGGAAGGTGCTGCTGCGCGGCCTCGACATATCGCGGTTGTCCCCGGCGCGCCGGGGCGTGGGAATGGTCTTTCAGCAGTATGCGCTGTTTCCGCACATGACCGTCGCCCAGAACGTCGGCTATGGCTTGAAGTTCAGACGCGTGGGCCGCGCCGAGCGTGAGCGGCGCGTGGGCGAGATGCTCGAGCTGTTGCACTTGGATGGCCTGGAGAGACGCTATCCGCGCCAGCTCTCTGGCGGCCAGCAGCAGCGTGTGGCCCTCGGCCGGGCGCTCGCGTATGACCCCGAGGTGATCCTGATGGACGAGCCGTTGGGGGCGCTCGACCGCGCACTGCGCCTCGAAATGGAGGAGCAGATCCGCGGTGTCCACCGTGAACTGGGTGCAACGATCGTGTACGTCACCCATGACCAGCAAGAGGCCTTGGCGCTATCGGATCGCATCGCGATCATGCGCGCGGGCGGAGTCGCAAGCGTGGGGGAGCCGGCGCAGTTGTACGCACATCCGGCGGACAGTTTCGTGGCGGGTTTTTTCGCAAATGCGAACCTGCTGGCAGTGAGCGAGCATGAGCTGCTCGGCGATGGGCGAGCGCGCGTACGCTGCGGGGAGGGCGAGGTCAGATGTGCAACCAGTGCCACGGAGGGCGACCCTGTTGTACTGGCCGTGCGCCGTCGTAGCCTGCGTCGCACCGCCTCGGCGGGGTCGCTGCGGATCGCCGGGCAGGTGGCGGAGATGCTGTTGTTTGGCGACGAGCAGGAGATATCGATCGAGTCGCCGGCGCTCGGGCGGGTCGTGGCAACGATCGATTCGCGCGATTGCGCGGGGATCGCGCTGGGCATGGAGTTGGAGTTGTTCGCGGGCGCGGAGGAGGCCGTGCTCGTCCCGCTCGTTTGAACTCCGATACGCCGCCAAATTGCTGCCAACATGGCAAGCCGATGGATCAGACTCCGATTGCCGCCGAGGCGCCGGCAGCACAAGAACTCTACGAACGGGCTCTGCACAGCTTGCCCGGCGGCAACGCGCGCTCGACGCTGTTCGTCGCGCCCCATCCTCCGTACGCGGCGCGGGGCGAGGGTTGCGAAGTCGTGGACGTCGACGGCCATCGCACGATCGACCTGCAGAACAACTACACGGCGCTCGTGCACGGCCATGCGTTTGGACCGGCGGTGCGGGCGGCCAAGGCGGCGCTCGCCGAGGGGTCGGCCTTCGGCCTGCCGACGCTCTCGGAGATAGAGTTGGCCGAGTGCTTGGCGGCGCGCGTCGGCTGGGCCGAGCGCTGGCGCTTTGCCAACTCGGGCACCGAGGCGGTGATGATGGCCGTACGAGCCGCTCGTGCAGCGACCGGCCGCGACGGATTGCTCCGCTTTGCCAACTGTTACCACGGCAGTTGGGATGCGGTGGTGCGTCGTGGCTCGCACGGAGTGCCGGCGGCGGCTCAGCGGGACGTGCTCACCCTCGAGCTGGGTGACGAGAAGTCTTTCGTGGCGGCGCTCGACGAGCACGACGGCCGCATCGCGGCGGTGCTGCTCGACCTGATGCCCAACCGCGCCGGCCTGCGGCCGCTCGAGCCCTCGTTCGTCAGGCTTGTGCGCGAGCAGACCGAGCGTCGCGGGATCGCGCTGGTGCTGGACGAGGTGATCACGTTCCGCCTCGCGCCCGCCGGCATGCACTCGCTGTACGGGATCGACGGCGACCTGATCGCGCTCGGCAAGATGATCGGCGGCGGCTTTCCAGTCGGTGCCGTCGGCGGGCGGGCCGCGTTCATGGACGTGTTCGATCCACGCCGTCCCGACGCGGTGGCTCACGGCGGAACGTTTTCGGCCAATCCGGTGACGATGCGTGCTGGGTTGGCGACGCTCGAGGCGTTCGGGCTCGCGGAGGTCGAGAGGACGAACGCGCTTGGCGATCGACTGCGCGAGGGACTGTGCAAGCGTGGCTGGCCGGTGAGCGGACAGGGCTCTCTGTTGCAGATCCGCTCACAGGATCCGACGGCGCTTTGGTGGCGTCTCTACGAGTCCGGTGTTCTGATCGCGGCAAATGGCCTCTTGTGCATGTCCACACCGATGGACGAGCGAGTCGTGGAGAGGGTGTTGATGGCGTTCGATCGGATCGGGGACGCGGCTCGGTGAGCGGCGAAGGGCCGCTGGTTTGCGTCATCGGTGCCGGTGCGATCGGATTGTCGAGCGCGCTTCAGCTTGCTCGCCGCGGGTGCGACGTGACGGTGATCGACACCCGGCATGTAGCCGCCGGCTCCTCGGGCTTGTCCGTGGGAATCGTGGAGACACAGTATCTCGAGCGGTTGGACATCGAATTGCGTGTTCGCGCCAGGCGTACGTTTGCGTGGCTCGAGCGTGAGCACGAGTTGAGGATTGTGCGTAACGGATACCTACGGCTTGGCCACGACGCCGCGTCGCGGGTGGCATTTGAGCGCAGCGTGGAGATCCAACGCGAGCTTGGGGTGCGCGACGCGGAGGTGCTCGACCGAGGGGAGATGGCGCGGCTTGTGCCGGAGATGCGCACGGATGACTTGGAGGTCGGGTTGTTTGGGCGTGGGGATGGCTTCATCGACGGCCATCTCTACTGTGGGTTGCTTGCGGAGCTGGCTGTGCAAGCAGGCGCACGGCTGCTCATGGCGACCGAGCTGCAGGGCGCCGAGCCGCTTTCCGGTGGCGGGCTACGTCTGAAGACAAGTGGCGGCGAGCTCGAGTGTGACTTGGCTGTCGACGCGGCCGGCCCCTGGGCCGGGAAGGTTGCGAGGCTGCTCGGCTATGAGCTGGGCTTGGCGCCCCAACGTCATCAAGCATGCGTGGTGCACCTCCCGCATGAGCTGCCGTACACGATGCCATCGGTGATGGACTACACGCCCGGCAGCGGTGAGCGTGGCTTGTACTTTCGCCACGAGGCAAGTGGCAGGTTGATTGCTGGGCTCCACCGCGAGGAGGCCTCTGCACACAGCGCCGACCCCGACTTCTATGTGCACCAGGCTGACGAGGAGTTTCTGGAAGAGCTCGCCGGCAAGCTCTCCAACCGTCTGCCCGGGTTGGCCGCGGCAGCCCTGGCTGGAGGTTGGGCGGGTCTCTATCCGGTGAGCATCACGGGTAGGCCGCTCGTGGGTCCGCTGACGGACGGCATGCCGGTGATCGTGGCGGGCGGTGCGGGCGGGTCGGGCATCCAGCTCTCGCCCGTTATGGGGGAGTTGGTTGCGGACTGGGTTGTTCACGGTGAACCGCGGGCTCTCGCCGGCGCGAGGCAGCTGGTGCCCGCTTGAGCGAGCTTCTCAGTCGTGCCGTGGGAGCGCCACCAGCACGCGCCGTGCCAGCTGCTCGTCGCCGGTGAGCCGTAGTTGCCGCGTGTCGCGCTGTGGCCCGAGCGCCATCGCCCAGGCGGTGGGTGGGCCGGCGATACTTGCCCAAGGGACGCACTGCCCCGGTTCGCCGAGCTTGACATGACCGTCGTGGATGTCGAGCAGCTGGCTCCTCGGCGCTTCGAAGTCCTCGATCAACAGCTCGATGACGCCGTCGGGCAGGCCCGCGCCGTCCAGCAGCGTTGGCAGCGAGAGCAAGGTCTCGTACACGCTGAAGCGGTCGTTTGCCGCTCGGTCCCTCGCGTCCGTTGCCGCTCGGCGGTTCGTCACGCCAGTGAACCGGCGCATCCACGCGGGCCCTCGTGAAAGGGCCCAAAACGGGCGTCTTGGGGGTAACTGTTGCGTTTCGTCGTCGCCCACGGGGCGGCAGTCTAATCGAACAATCCCGAGAAGCGATCTTGCGCGCTCTTCGGAGATGTTCGAGCAGCCTGAGCTTGATGTCTCGCCCCTTCGCCAGACGCGTGGCGCGCTAGCCTCGGCGGACGTGGCAACCGCAAAGTCAGATCCACTCGCTGCGTTCAGCCCGGCTACGCGCGCATGGTTCGAGGCTTCCTTTGCCAAGCCCACGCCCGCCCAGGCGCAGGCTTGGCCGGCGATCGCCAGTGGCGAGCACGTGCTGCTGTCGGCCCCGACGGGGTCGGGCAAGACGCTGGCCGCGTTCCTGTGGGCGCTCGACCGGCTGAGCGCCGATGGCGACGTTGAGGAAAACGGCATGCCCCCCGCGCGCGCGGGGGGCATCGGCAATAAAGGAGCCACCAAGCCAGCGCGGGAAGACCTCGCTGCGCCCGAAAATGGGATGAGCTCGCGCACACCCACAGGCACGCCCAAAAATCCAAACCCAAACAACACCCCCCGTAACGGGGGAGGCGTGCGCGTCGTGTACGTCTCCCCCCTGAAGGCCCTGTCCTACGACATCGAGCGCAACCTGCGCGCGCCGCTACGCGGGATCGGGGCAAATGTGAGCGTTGGCATCCGCACCGGCGACACCTCTCAGGCCGAGCGCGCGGCGATGGCGCGCAAACCGCCGGAGATCCTGATCACGACTCCGGAGTCGCTGTATCTGATCCTCGGCTCGCGCGCCCGCGCAATGCTGGGCACGGTCGAGACGGTGATCGTGGATGAGATTCACGCTGTGGCCTCGGTCAAGCGCGGCGCTCACCTGGCGCTGACGCTCGAGCGACTCGAGCAGCAGGTGCGCAGTGCTCGCGGTCCCGATGCTCCCGGCGTGCAACGTGTGGGCCTCTCGGCGACGCAGAATCCCCTCGAGGAGGTCGGTCGCTTTCTGGTGGGGCCCACGCGCAGGGTGCGGATTCTCGATGCGGGTGCACGCAAGCCGCTGGACCTGCGCATCCACGTGCCGGTCGAGTCGATGGGCGATTTGGCGGGTCCGGTCGGCCCGCAGAGCGATGATCCGCTTCAGCCTGTACAGGGCAGCGAGTCCACCCGCAATTCCATCTGGCCGGCCATATACCCAGAGCTGTTGCGGCTTGTGAGAGAGCACCGCTCGACGATCGTATTCGTCAACAACCGCCGCTCGGCCGAGCGGGTCGCGCTGCGTCTCAACGAGCTCGCCGCTGCCGAGCAAGATGTCCTGGAGAGCTCCGATGCCGATGGGAATGGTTTGGATGGGGCCGCCCTGACGGGCGGCCTGAGGGGCGTGCCGGTAGATCAACCGGGGCCCGTGGCGCCGCGCGAGATCGCAAGAGCCCACCACGGCTCGCTCAGCCGCGAGGAGCGCACGATGATCGAGGAGCAACTCAAGGCGGGTGAGCTGCCCTGCCTGGTGGCGACCTCTTCGCTGGAGTTGGGCATCGACATGGGCGCTGTCGATCTGGTGCTGCAGATCGAGTCGCCCAAGTCAGTCGCGCGGGGCTTGCAGCGCATCGGGCGTGCCGGACACGGCGTGGGGGACGTCAGCAAGGGCCGCATCTTTCCCAAGTTCCGCGGCGATCTGCTCGAGTGCGCGGTCGTCTGCCGGCGCATGCGCGAAGGCGCGATCGAGCCAACCGTCGTACCCCGCAATGCGCTCGACGTGCTCGCCCAGCAAATCGTGGCGATCGCCGCCTCTGCCGAGGACGGGGCGCGGATCGCCGCCGCCGTGCCAGCGGGCGAGGGGTGTGCCGCAGGCGATGGGACGCCACCGGGAGTGCAGTCTTCGGAGGTTGACCAGGATGGCAGCGTCGGCGTCGATGATTTGCACGAGCTCGTCACACGCACCCACTCCTATTCCGAGTTGCCGCGTGCGCTCTTGGAGAACGTGCTCGACATGCTCGACGGGCGCTATCCCTCCAGTGAGTTCGGCGAGCTGCGCGCACGCATCGTTTGGGATCGCGTCGCGGGCTGCATTCGCGCACGCAAGGGAGCGCGCCAGCTGGCTGTTGTCAACGCCGGCACGATCCCCGACCGCGGCCTGTACGCCGTGACCTTGCCCGATGGGAGGCGCGTCGGTGAGCTCGACGAGGAGATGGTCTACGAGGCCAGACCGGGGCAGGTGTTCCTGCTTGGCGCGTCCTCCTGGCGCATCGAGGAGATCGGCCGCGATCGCGTGATCGTGACGCCCGCCCCCGGGGTGCCGGGCGCGGTGCCGTTCTGGAAGGGCGACGGCATCGGCCGGCCCAAGGAGCTGGGCAAGGCGATCGGCGCGTTCACACGCTGGGCGGTCGACCAGGATGCGGAGCTGCTCGTGCGCGACTACGACCTGGACGAGCGCTCCGCCGCCAACCTGCTCGACTACCTGCGCGAGCAGCAGGCGGCGACGCAGGTGCTGCCGAGCGACCGCACGATCGTGCTCGAGCGCTTTCGCGACGAGATCGGCGATTGGCGCCTTTGCGTGCTCTCGCCCTTTGGCGGTCGCGTGCACGCCGCCTGGGGACTTGCCATCTCGGCGCGCATGCGCGAGCGCTTTGGAATCGATGGCGAGGCGATCTGGTCAGACGACGGCATCGTCGTGCGTCTTCCCGACGTCGATCTGGACGAGGTCGAGGAATGGACGCCGGGCACGGGCGAAGCATCCAACGTCGTGGAGTCGCCGGACACTCTGGCTCGGCCAAACACGACGGACCCCACTATCGCGCCGCCGCGCGGCTGGGCCGTGCGTGGCGTCGAGTCCTCCGGCTCGACGGGCGCCGCGTCGTATGCCGACCTGGTCGCACTCGATCCGCAGGAGGTCGAGGAGGCGATCGTCGCGGAGCTGGGCGACTCGGCACTTTTCGGCGCCCGCTTTCGCGAGAACGCCGCCCGCGCGCTCTTGATCCCTCGCGCCTACCCCGGCAGGCGCACGCCGCTCTGGCAGCAGCGCCTGAAGGCTCAGGGCCTGCTGCAGGTGGCACGTCGCTACCCAGACTTTCCGATCGTGCTGGAGACCTATCGGGAGTGCCTGCGCGACGTGCTCGACCTGCCCGGCTTGCAGGAGCTGTTGCGCGGCCTGGCAACGCGCGAGGTCTCACTGGTGGAGGTGGAGACACAGAGCGCCTCTCCGTTTGCCGGCTCGTTGCTGTTCGACTACGTGGCCACCTATATGTACGAGGGCGATACGCCGAGCGCGGAGCGCCGCGCGGCGGCGCTGTCGCTCGACCGCGACCTGTTGCGCGAGCTGCTCGGCCAGGAGGAGCTGCGCGAGCTGATCGACCCCGCGGCGCTGGTGCAGATCGAGCAGGATCTCCAGCACCTCTCACAGCGCACGCAGGCCACGAGCCGCGATGCGCTCGGCGATGTGCTGCGCGCGGTCGGCGATCTGCGCGTCGAGGAGCTCGGCGAGCGCGTGCTCACGGGCCTGGATGCGCGGGAGATGCTTGCCGCACTGGAGCACGAACGGCGAGTGGTGCGCGTGCGCATCGCGGGAGACGAGCGACTGATCGCCGCCGACGATGCCGGTCTTTACCGAGATGCACTCGGCTGTCCGTCGCCGGCGGGTTTGCCGGGTGTGTTCACGGCAGAGGTGCCCGATGCCTTGGTCAAGCTGGTGGCGCGCTATGCGCGTACGCACGGCCCCTTCACGAGCGAGGAGCTCTTCGAGCGCTACCGCGTGGACGTCTCCTCCGCGTTGCGCGAGCTGGAGCGCTCGGGTGGGCTGGTGCGAGGGGAGCTGCGTCCAGGCGTCGCCCCCGCGGCGCACCCTGAAGGGCACACCCTCGGGGGCGCAGGCAAGCGGGGAGCATCCAAAGGGCAGGTGGCAGACAGACGCGAGTGGTGCGACGTCGAGGTTCTGCGCCGTCTGCGCCGCGCTTCGCTGGCATCGCTGCGCAAGGAGATCGAGCCTGTCGACGAGCGTGCCCTGAGTGCGTTCATGCCCTCTTGGCAGGGCGTCGACCGCTGGCAGCCAGGTTCAGAGCGCGGCGGCGGTGGAGTGGAGCGCCTACGCGAAGTGCTCGTCCCCTTGCAAGGCTTGGCGCTCCCCGTGCCCTCGTGGGAGCGCGACGTGCTCGCTTGTCGCACCGGCTCCTATTCGCCGGCTTGGCTGGACTCGCTGTGCGCCAGCGGCGAGGTCGTCTGGGTCGGCGCGGGCTCGCTTGGACGCGGCTCGGGTCGGGTGGCGCTGTACTTCCGAGAGGACGCCCCCCTGTTGGGTCCGCCTAGCCTGCCTGCTGGCGCACGCGGCGAGCCGCCCGCTCAGCCGGAGCATGCGCTGCTACGCGAGCGTCTAGCCGTGGGCCCCTGCTTCTTCACCGACCTACTCGTCGAGTTGGAGGTGCCCGGCGCCGTGCTCACGCAGGCATTGTGGGACCTCGTCTGGGCCGGCGAGGTGACCAACGACGCCTGGGCTCCTTTGCGCGCACCGCGCCAGACACTTGCCGCGCATGCGCTTGCGCGACCAACTCGCGCGCGCAGCGGCGGGTTGCGCGGGGGACGGCGCTTTGGCGGCCCCTCTCCGCGCGCGGGCCGCTTTGGCACGAGCGCGCTGGTGCAGGGCCGTTGGTCGCTCACGCTCGCGCTCTTCGCCGCGGAGGCGCCGCGTGAGCGGGATGGTCGGCCGGATGGAATCGAGGAGTTGCGTGGGCGTCGTCGCGCTCTTGCCGAACTGCTGCTCGAGCGCTATGGCTTGCTGACTCGAGAGCAGGTCTCGGCGGAGGGCGTCGCCGGTGGCTTCTCGGCGCTTTACGGTGCGCTCTCAGAACTGGAGACGCTTGGCGTGTGCCGGCGGGGCTACTTCGTCGAGGGTCTGGGTGGCGCACAGTTCGCTCTGCCCGGAGCGGTGGAGCGTCTGCGCGCGCGATCGCACGGGGAGACTGCATCGCTCGTGCTGGCGGCGGTCGATCCGGCGCAGCCTTACGGGGCCGTGCTGCCCTGGCCGCAACGTGCGGCACAGGCTCGCCGTCCGGCGCGTGTGGCTGGGGCATACGTGGTGTTCGTCGCCGACCGGCCCGTGCTCTACCTGGAGCGTGGCGGGCGCGGGATTCTGACGTTCGCGTCCGAGGCAACGGGGCTTGCGTCTACGTCAGCGAGGCTTGCGTCCGAGGCAACGGGCCGCGCGTCCGCGTCAACGCCGCTCGCGGCGGCGTTGCGTGCGCTGGCGGATGCCGTACGCGCCGGGCGCGTGGACGCTGTCGCACTCGAGCGCATCGACGGGGAGTCAGCGATCGGTTCTGAGCTGGAGCCTGCGCTCGTCGATCTCGGCTTTCGCCAGGGGCCGCGGAGACTCACGCTCCGAGCTTGAATCGCTCTACCTTCTCGAATAAGATCGAATTGGAAACACGCGGGGCCTGGGGATGGGGTAGAAGGAGGGTGATGTTTTCGATGCTCCGCACGATGCGGAAGAGACAAATCGTCGCATCTGACCACCAGAGTCAGAAACATTCGTTCGATGCGGCTGCGCGGTGGCTTGCCAATAGTTCAGCCCTGAATTATCTTCCCGAATAATGGGGATCAATGGAACAGGTGGTAGGGAGCCTGCGCTTGGTGGATCGACGGTGATCCTGTCTGACGAGGATTGCCCAGAGCTGCCTCTGTACACCGAGGTCTCAGCCGAGGAGCTGTTGCTGGGTGCCGGCCAGTCGAGCCGCTACGACGGGCTGACTCCTCTATACAAGCGTCTGCCACATGGCCCTCACGGCCTCGGTCGCGAGGCCGTTGCACGCCACCAGCGCGCGCGTCTGTACGGGGGCATGGCCGAGTCGGTCTACCAGCGTGGCTACGCGGCCACGAGCGTGGCGCACGTGATCGCGTTGGCCGGCGTCTCACGACGTGCTTTCTACGAGCAGTTCTCCAACAAGGAACACTGCTTTCTTGCCACTTACGATGCGCTTGTCGGTGCCTCGCGCAAAAGGGTCCTGCAGGCATGGATGGGTGAGCGTGGCTGGGCCAATCGCCTGTACGCGGCAACCCAGGTATTCCTCGAAGGGGTCGCCGGCGATCCGCGCGGCGCCAATCTGGTGCTCGTCGAATCGATCGGGATTGGGCCGCGTGGTCATGAGCGCCTGCAGCTGACCGCCACCGCCTTCGAGCGTGTTGTTGCAACCGGCTTCAGCCTGACGCCCGATGGGATCTCGCTGCCGCCGCTTGCGCCACGGGCGATCGTGGGCGGGGTGCGCTTTGTGGTGCTCAGGCGCGTGCGCGAAGGCCGCCATCAGGAGCTCGCCGGCCTGACCGACGAACTGCTCGACTGGGTCAACTCGTATCGCTCCTCCGCGATAGCGCGTCTGCGCACGCTCGGCTCGGGGCGTACGCCCCAACTCCTTGCCAAACGCGCGCGCTTCCTGACGCGCGAGGATCGGCGCTCGAGCGTGATGGACGCGATGGTGCAATTGGCACTCGAGCAGGGCTATGCGAACATCACCGACGCCGAGATCGCCCGGGCCGCGGCCGTGTCCACCGAAGCGTTCCACAGAGAGTTCCCGAACAAGGAAGAGTGTCTGCTCGCGGTCGTCAACGAGTTCGCCGCCGAAGCCCACGACGCGGTACGGCGTGCCACTCGCAACGACACCGAGTGGGCTGAAGGAGTTTACAAAGGCGTCGAGGCCTTGATCGGCTACTGCGCCGCCCATCCTGGGCTCGTGAAGCTGTCGTTCATCGACCTGTTCGACGCCGGCAATGGCATGGTCGCGCGCGTCAGCGGCGTGCTCGATGGCTTCATCAAGGTGATGACCCAGCGGGTACCTGAGCCCGAGCGGGCACCGGCCGTCGCCTCCGAGGCGATCATGGGCGCGATCTGGGCGATCCTCTCGAGCTACGCTCCGCACGATCGTCTGCGCTATCTGCCGTGCTTGGTCGATCACCTGGCCTTCTTGATCCTTGCGCCTTACGTCGGCCCCCGTTCGGCCGTTGAGGCAATCGAAGCCGCGAGCTTCCGGCGCAAGCAACTCAAGGTTTCCTAGACCTCGAGGCCCGCCTCTATCCTTACGGATGGTGGCTACCGACGAGATATTTCGCCCAGTCGCGCGCCCGCGGCGGGTCGGTCACAAGGGCGCCGCGCATCTCGTCCAGGGCAATACTCCGGCGAGCTTCGACGCGGCGCTCGCCCACGGCGTGGACATGATCGAGTTCGACGTTCTCAGTGAACGCCCGGACGGCAGCGGGGAGTTGATGGTTGCCCACGACTACGAGGACATGCGCTCGCGAGAGCCGCTCACACTCGAGCAGGCGCTCGAGCACCTTGCCGGCGAGCGCTTTGCCGCGCTTGACTTCGACGTCGACGTGAAGCTGCCTGGGTACGAGCTGCGCGTGGTGGACGCTCTGCGCGTGGCTGGGCTCACATCGAGGACGCTGATCAGCGGCATGTATCCCTCTTCGCTTGCTCGCGTGCGCTCAGCCGAGCCGTCTTTGCGCCTCGGCTGGTCGGTCCCGCGCGTCCGGCGCGACTACACGAGCCACCTGCTCACGGCGATCCCGGCTCTTGCGATTCTCACGGGCTACCGGGCGATGCTGCCACGTCGCGCGGGCGAGGCGCTGCGAAGCGGGACCGTGGACGCGATCATGGCCCATTGGAGGGTCGTCACACCGGCGCTGGTGAGCACGGTCGAGCGCGAGTCCGGCCAGCTCTATGTATGGACCGTTGACGACGCCCCGCGCATCGCCAAGCTGACCGCGCTCGGGGTGAGCGGCATTATCACCAACGATCCGCGCCTGTTTGACGTTTAGGGCTGTGCCTTCTACGTGAGCTTGCAGGTCGCGGCGCTGAACCCCTTCGGGTCGGCGCCGGCGAGACTGGTGTGTCCGGCGGTCGTGGGCATGGTCGTCGTCAGCAGCACTGTGTTCGCCTTGCGCCACTGGAAGACGACCTCGCCGCGCAAGGTGAACGCGGACTTGGAAGTGCTTGGTGCGAACGTGAAGCTGCGGCCGCCCTGGCGCGCGAGCTGGGCGGTGCCGACCTTCACAAAGCCGGAGTCGGCTTCCTTGCTGAGGTCGATCCACTGATTGGTGGTGGCGTCGAGGTATTGAACGTGGAAGCGCATGTACATAACGTCCTTGGCGTTGCCGTCGCCAGGCATGGAGCCGCGAATGCCGACCGTGCTCGGCTGGTCCTTGGGGTTGCATACGTCTACCGTGGCCCACAGTTCGCGTGAGTGCAGCAGCGCGTGCGTCGGCGTCGGCGCAAACGCGGCAGCGAGCATGAACGGCGCGATCGACCTCAACGGACCCATACTGTGAAGATAGCGCTGGGTGTCCGCAAGTTGCGGGATTGGTGCCCGCCTGTGATATCTCCAGGGGATGACGCCCACCAAGGCTGCGGAGATAGTGGAGCTGCTCGGACGCGTGCCGGTGTTCTCGACGCTCGAGCGGGACGACCTTGGACGGATCGCACAGCTGGCGGTCCCACGTAGCTTTGAGCCAGGACAGATCGTGTTCCGAGAGAACGATGCGAGCGATACGTGCTACATCGTGCGCTCAGGTCGTGCTCGCGCCATTCGCGAGCACGCCGATGGGCGTACGATCACGCTCGCCACCTTCGGGCCCGGGGACATTTTCGGCGAGTTGGCGATGTTCGAGGACGAGTTGCGCTCGGCGACCGTGGAGGCGGTCCAGCACACGGGTGTGGTGGCCGTGCTCGGCCCAGACATGCGCAGGCTGATGGCCGAGCACCCGGAGATATCGATGCGCCTGGTGGTGGCGCTCGGGCGTCGATTGCGCGAGACCAACGATCGTCTGGCCAAACAATCCTTTCAGACCGTGCAGAGTCGCGTGGCCGTTGTGCTGAGCGAGCTCGTCGCCCAGGCGGTAGCTTCCGGAGAGCCGGCGCGGGAGGTGCCACTCACGGCTACCCAGGCGGACCTTGCCAAGTTGGCTGGTTCCTCGCGTGAGTCGGCCTCGCGCTTTTTGGCGGTGCTCGAGCGCGCGGGCGTGATCTCCCAGGGTCGCGGTCGTCTGGTGGTGCACGACCCGACGGCGCTCGAGGGATATGTCTTCTAAGAAAGCTGGCAAGTCCGGGCGCAAGCCTTCCGGCAAGGGGTCGGCTCTCGGGCGGGCGGCTCCACGGGAGCCAAAGCCGTCGGGTGAGGCTTCGGCGTCTTCGAAGTCGTCGCTCGATCGCGTGCGAGCCAGCGCCATACGCGAGGTGTCAGCGGGTGGCGTAGTCGTCCACGACGGCCATGTGCTCGTGATTGTGCCCACCAGGCGGGCTGCCGATGGCTCGCAAGTTCTCGCATTGCCCAAGGGGCATCCGGACGAGGGGGAGACGATCGTGCAGGCCGCTACTCGCGAGGTGCGCGAGGAGACGGGGATGGTGGTCGAGCCGGTACAGGAGCTTGGTGAGGTGCGCTACTGGTATGTGCGCGAGCGGCGCCGGGTGGCCAAGAGCGTTCACTTCTTCCTCTTCCGGCCGCTGGGCGGGGATCTCGCCGACCACGACGAGGAGGTGCTGGAGGCGCGCTGGATGGGGTTTGCCGAGGCGCGGAAGGCGCTCAGCTATGCCGGTGAGCGAGAGATGGTGGGACGGGCGCTGGCCATCTGTGAGCAAGACCGATAGCCTGCGCGTCGTGCAGGTACTCAATTTCTACTCGACGATCTTCGCCGATGAGCTGAAGAAGGGGCGCAAGACGGCCACGATCAGGCTCGGGGACAAGTCGAGCAAGTACCGCAAGAACCAGGCAGTGCTGGTGACGATCGGCTACCAGTATTCGCCTCGCGAGCGGATTTTCGAAGCGGTGATAGACCAGGTCGAGGTGATGAAGGTCACCGAGCTCTCGCCTCGCGACATCAAGCACGACAACCCCGAGTTTCGCCGCCACGAGGAGCTCATCAACTTCCTCGAACAGATCTACGGACGCTCGGTGTCGATGGAGGACGTCGTCACGGTCGTGCGCTTCTCGCAAATACTGGATACGCCGACCGCCATGACTGAAGCGATGAAGGGCTTCGGCGGCGCCCAGAACTAGCTGGCGAGCGCCCTCCCAACCGGCGCCAACCCCGCCAGTGGGAAACAGGTGGTGAAACCGGCACGCATTAGGCGGAGGATTGTCGGTGCCAAGCCGATGCCTACCAAGCGACAAACAGCCGTCCTTCAGAGCCGTACCCATGCCCCCGAGCGCGACGGGTTTGGGCGTGGTCAGGTAACCGATATTCAGCGAGCGCGGATGATCACGGCGATGATCGACGTCGTCGCCGAACGCGGCCGCGCGAATGCAACCGTGGCACACGTGGTGGCGCGCTCGGGCGTCTCACGGCGCACCTTCTACGAAGTCTTCGACGACTTCGAAGACTGCTTCCTGGCGGCGCTCGACCAATCGCTTGCCGAGGTCTCGCGATATGTGCTCGACGTCTATGACCCGGCGGAGAAGTGGCGCTCGCGGATCAGGTCCGCCCTGGCTGGAGTGCTGGAATTTCTCGATGACGAGCCAGCGATGGGACGCCTGTGCATCGTGGAGACGCTTGGCGCCGGTCTGAAGGTGCATCAGAGGCGCCTGGCGGTCCTGGACTTAGCAGTTGCCGCGGTTGACGAAGGGCGTGAGCAGTCGAGGTCCGCCAAGGCGCTACCACCGCTCACCGGTGAAGGGGTGGTAGGCGGCGTGCTGTCGGTTCTGCACGCGCGGATCACCCCCCATGCACAGAGCGGTCGCGCCGCCGCGACCGCAAAGGGCGCCCGGCGCGCGAAGGGCGGCGGGCGGACGGGTGAGCGGTCCGGCTCTCTGCTCGAACTGACGGGTGCACTGATGGCGATGATCGTGCTTCCCTACCTTGGTCCGGCGGCAGCCGCAAAGGAGGCGGCTCGCCCTACGCCCGCGCGCAGGTCTATGCGCCGCGGCGCGAGCGGAGACCCCTTGCGCGATTTGGAGATGCGTCTGACTTACCGCACGGTACGTGTGCTGCTTGCGATTGCCGCCAACCCCGATGCTTCCAACAGGCAGGTAGGGGCGGCCGCGGGGATAGACGATCAAGGTCAGATATCGAAGCTGCTGGCTCGCCTGGAGAAGCTCGGGTTGGTCTACAACAATGGGGCGGGCCAGGTTCGCGGGGCCCCCAACGCCTGGTTGCTTACGAAGAAAGGCACCGAAGTCGAGCAGTTGGTCGCCGGCCAGATGCCGGCGGGCGCTGGAGCCTGAGGCAGGCTGGGACGGGAGAGTTGGCAGGCGCCAGGTGACGTGCCCACGGACGTTGCTAGGGCCTGAGGCGGGCAAAGACGCTTGCAGTTTTTGCTTGGCACTCGAGCTCAAGAGTGCCAAGCGCCCCTTGACGCGCACAATCTGTTCTATATATTGATCGTGGCTGTTGGCACTCTGACCACGAGAGTGCCAATCAGGTCGCTGGGCGCCGTTGCCTCTGGGTAAGGCGCCAACAATGAAGCACATTCTAAACGGAGGTTCTCAGCATGAAACTCAAGCCCCTGGGCGATCGACTGATCGTACGGGCAATCGAGGAGGAGCAGACGACCGCTAGCGGTCTCGTCCTTCCCGACACCGCCAAGGAGAAGCCGATCAAAGGCAAGGTCCTCGCCGTCGGCGACGGCAAGCTCGACGATGCCGGCAAGCGCATCCCGCTCGACGTGTCCGAGGGCGACGAGGTCCTCTACAGCAAGTACGGCGGCACCGAGATCAAACTCGACGGTGAGGATCTACTCGTGCTGCGCGAGTCAGACGTTCTCGCCAAGGTCGCATAAGGAGATCTGAATAGATATGGCTCACAAGGAACTCAAGTACAGCTCCGAGGCGCGTAAGTCTCTGGAGGCCGGCGTCGACGCTGTCGCCAACGCCGTGAAGGTCACGCTCGGCCCCAAGGGCCGCTACGTGGTGCTCGACAAGAAGTTCGGCGCCCCCACGATCACCAACGACGGTGTCACGATCGCTCGTGAGATCGAGGTCGAGGACGTCTTCGAGAACCAGGGCGCCCAGCTGGTACGTGAGGTGGCCACCGCCACCAACGACGTCGCCGGCGACGGCACGACCACAGCCACGGTGCTTGCCCAGGCGATCGTTCGCCAGGGCCTGAAGAACGTCGCGGCCGGTGCCAATCCGTTGGCGCTCAAGCGCGGCATCGAGAAGGCCGTCGACCAGGTGGTCGCCAACATCGCCTCGCAGTCCAAGGAGGTCTCAGGCAAGGACCAGATCGCGCGTGTCGCGACCATCTCCGCCGGCGACGAGGAGATCGGCGACGTGATCGCGGATGCGATCGAGAAGGTCGGCAAGGACGGCGTGGTCAACGTCGAGGAGGGCCAGACATTCGGCATGGATCTCGAGTTCACCGAGGGCATGCAGTTCGACAAGGGCTACATCTCGCCCTACATGGTCACCGACCAGGATCGTATGGAGGCAACCCTCGAGGACCCCTACATCCTGATCGCCAACCAGAAGATCGGCTCGGTGCGCGACGTGCTGCCGGTGCTCGAGGCAGTGATCCAGAGCGGCAAGCCGCTGTTGATCATCGCCGAGGACGTCGAGGGCGAGTCGCTCGCGACGCTTGTCGTCAACAAGCTGCGCGGCACCTTCACCGGTGTGGCCGTCAAGGCCCCTGGCTTCGGCGACCGTCGTAAGCGCATGCTCGAGGACATCGCGATCCTCACTAAAGCGGAGGTCATCACCGAGGAGATGGGCCTGAAGCTGGAGAACACCCAGGTGTCTCAGCTCGGGCACGCTCGTAGGGTGGTCGTGGGCAAGGACAACACCACGATCGTCGACGGTGCCGGCGACGCCGAGGCGATCAAGGGTCGCATCAACCAGATCAAGGCCGAAGTCGAGAACACCGACTCGGACTTCGACCGCGAGAAGCTCCAGGAGCGTTTGGCCAAGCTCTCCGGCGGTGTCGCCGTCGTGAAGGTCGGCGCGGCCACCGAGACGGAGATGAAGGAGAAGAAGCATCGTGTCGAGGACGCCTTGCAGGCAACTCGCGCGGCGCTCGAGGAGGGCATCGTGCCGGGTGGCGGGGTTGCTCTGCTGCAGGCGTCGGCGGCTGTCTCAGTCGACGGCGACGGCGCATCCACAGACGGCTCGGACGACGAGCGGACCGGAGCGCGCATCGTTTTGCGTGCCTTGGAGGAGCCGCTACGTCAGATCGCCGAGAACGCCGGGCTCGAGGGCTCTGTGGTGGTCAACGACGTGCGCAAGGCCAAGACCGGAGAAGGGTTGAACGCGGCCACGAACGAGATCGTCGATCTCGTCGCGGCAGGCGTCATCGACCCCGCGATGGTCACTCGCTCGGCGCTGCAGAACGCCGCGTCGATCGCCAAGAACATCCTCACCACCGAGGCGATCGTCGCCGAGGTACCGGAGAAGGAAGGCGGCGGTATGCCCGGCGGCGGTATGCCGGACATGAGCGGGATGATGTAGTCAGCCGACGCTTTTCCGCGCGCCGCGCTTCAGTGGCGCGCGGATTCCGTCGATAGGAATGACAGAGGGCCCGGCAGGATGCTGGGCCCTCGTCTTTTCCGTCCCCTCTCGCGAGTACAGTTGTCAGCACGGAAGGGTGATGTGGTCTGGGATCACACGCAGCTGACACCTGTGGGTCCGGGCGGCCCCCGGATGGAGTTCGATTCTCCCGCCTTCCGCCAGACTCAACTCGATGATGGTCCCGCAACAGAGCAAAGCGCCAGGGTCAGTGCGCACGATTCGCCACCGTACCGCTCAGGGACCATCATCGAACTCTTGATGGACATTGGCACAAGGCGTTTGCTACGATTGTTGTAGGTGTCAGCTGCTGGGGGTTAGCCACCCTTCACCCACATCGGCCCGCCAACATTGGCGGGCCGAGTTCTTGAAGTGCTTCGAGCCTTTACGGCTCTATCCCACCGCCGACACCGGCCGCGGCCCGTGCCCCACGTACTTGGCGGTCGGGCGGATCAACTTGGCCTCGCGCTTCTGCTCGAGGATGTGCGCCGACCAGCCAGCCACGCGTGCGCAAGTGAACATCGGCGTGAACAGGTCCGGCGTCACTTCGGCCAGATCCAGAACGACCGCCGACCAGAACTCGACGTTGGTAGCGAGTACGCGGTCGGGCTTGCGTGCCATGAGCTCGGCTAGCGCCGCCTTCTCGAGCGCCTCGGCGGCCTCGAAACGCGGCGATCCCAGTTCGCGGCAGGTGCGCCTCAGCACGCGTGCACGTGGGTCTTCGGCGCGATACACACGGTGCCCGAAGCCCATCAAGCGGTCACCGCGGTCGAGCGCCTCCTTGACCCATACCTCGGCATCGCCGGTCTCTTCGACTTCGTCGAGCATCTTCAGCACGCGCGACGGGGCGCCCCCGTGCAAGGGGCCCGAGAGTGCGCCCACGGCCGCCGACAGCGCCGCGGCACAGTCCGCCCCGGTTGAGGCAACCACCCGCGCGGTGAACGTGGAGGCATTCATGCCGTGCTCGGCGGCGGAGATCCAGTAGGCGTCGATCGCCTTGGCGTGGTCGGGGTTGACCTCTCCGCGCCAGCGAATCAGGAAGCGCTCGGGTATGGAACGGCCCTTGTCCACCTCAGACTGAGGCACAGGCGGTTGCCCGGCGTCGCGTGCGGACTGGGCCACGAACGACAGTGCCATCACAGAGGCTCGCGCGAGGTTGTCGCGTGCCTGCTCGTCTGAGATGTCGATCAGTGCGTTGAAGCCCCACTCGGGGGCGAGCATCGCCAGCGCCGACTGGACGTCCACGCGGTGGTCGCCGGAGCGCACGGTCAGGACGTGCGGTTCGGCCGGCGGGAGACCGGGCGTGAAGCGTCCGTCTACCAGCAAGCCCCAGACCTGCTCGTAGGGGACCGCGCCAACCAGATCCTCGATGTCTACGCCGCGATAGCGCAGCGATCCGCCAGCCCGGTCGGGCTCGGCGATCTCAGTGGCGAAGGCGACGACGCCCTCTAGGCCTGACTGAACTTCGTTGGAGGGGGACGGGGTGGAAGGGGATGAGACGGGAGGCGGCTGTGTAGTGACCTCGCTCATGGGCGCTCGCTTTCAGGCTTGAGATGACCGGTTGAGAGTCGATCCCGCTGGATTGCACCGACATCGACCCGGCTGCCTTGTGGGCAGGCTCATATCGTCGCAGGAATCAGCCAGGTAGGCTCCGCTGCGGGCCAACGAGGAGGAGTGCCGTGAGCGACAGCGATCTGATGTTCCGTCCCGCGACCGAGCTTGCCGCGATGGTGCGCTCCGGCGAGGTGTCCTCACGCGAGCTCGTGGAGACCTCGCTCGCACGTATCGAGCAACTCAATCCCCAGCTCAACGCGTTCGTGGAGATCGATGGCGAGCGTGCGCTCGCGAGCGCCGATCAAATCAAACGCGGCGATGAGCGTCCGTTCGCGGGTGTGCCGATCGCGATCAAGAACAACCGCCCGGTGGCTGGTCTGAGGGCCACGATCGGCTGCTCGCTGCTGGCCGAGCACGTAGCCGACCACGACTGCAACATCACGCGCCGCTTCAAGGAGGCCGGCTTCGTGATCGTGGGGACGACCACCCTGCCCGAGTACGGCATCCTGCCGGTGAGCGAGGCGCGTATATTCGGCCCAACACGCAACCCGTGGGATCTGGAGCGCACTCCGGGCGGCTCCTCCGGCGGCGCGGCAGCCGCGGTTGCCTCGGGCATGGTGCCGGTCGCCCATGGCAACGACGGCGGTGGCTCGATCCGGATCCCCGCCGCCTGTTGCGGGCTTGTCGGCCTGAAGCCCGCACGCGGGCGCATCTCCGCTGCCCCCGAACGCGGCGAAGCGCCGCTCGACGTCGATGGCGTGTTGACGCGCACGGTCAGCGACACGGCGGCGATCCTCGACGTGCTCGCCGGCTATGAGCTGGGCGACGCGAACTGGGCGCCGCCACCGTTCGAGCCGTTTGCGTTGTCGGCGACACGCGCGCCGAGCAAATTGCGGATAGCGGCGACCACGTTCCCGCCGATCGCGGATGCTGTCGTGGACCCAGTGTGCGCGAAGGCCGTACCAGATGCGGCCGAGCTGCTGCGCTCGCTCGGGCACGAGGTCGAGGAGGTCGATCCTCCCTGGCGGATCGAGGGCCTCTCCGAGCTGTTCGGGGCGGTCTTCTCGATCCACATCGCGCTTCAGATCGTCTATTCCGGCATGGTCGCCGGGCGTGAGCCCACAGCCGAGGACATGGAGCCGATGAGCTGGGCGATCCATCAGATGACCCAGAGCTTCAACTCTGTGCAGGGACTCGCCCTGGAAATCCAGCTGCAGGCGCTCACACGCCAGCTCGTAACGTTTTTGGCCCCCTACGACGCACTGCTCACCCCCGCGCTCGCCGAGCGCCCCCTGCCGCTCGGCACGCTCGACACGGCCGCTCCAGACCCGATGTCTACGTTTACACGCTCGGGCCTGTTCACGCCCTTTACGCCCGTGTTCAACGCGAGCGGGCAGCCCGGCATCTCGTTGCCGCTATATCAGGGCGAGGATGGCCTGCCGCTCGGCGTGCAACTCGTGGGTCGCCCGGCGGGCGAGGCGGCGCTGCTTGGGCTGGCTGCGCAGGTCGAGGCGGCAGCGCCCTGGACGGGACATCGCCCGCCGGTCTCCTAGATTCATTGGCGGAGCACCGCGTGTAGCGCCTCTGGGACCACCCCCAGCGATTGCGCATCCATGGTGCCCTGCTTTGCCACCATGTTCGCCTCCAACAGCTCGGCCTCGTCCCAGGTGATCGGTGTGTTTGCGTGCATCACGCGCTCGAGTAGTCGCAGCGTGCGCGACACCATCGGCGTAGGGGTGGGCAGCAGTGGGCGTTGGCGGTCGATTGAGCGCAGCACGGTATCGATGACCTCGTTGTAGGTCATCGTCTGCGGGCCGGCAAGCTCGTAGCGTCTATGGGTGGCGTCGCGGCCGGTGGCCTCGCCGTCTGCACCTCCGCGCAGTGCCGCCACCAGGCAGCTCGCTACATCCTCCGCCCAGATCGGCTGGCAGGCCGCGCGCCCTCGCCCCGAAATCGGCACTACCGGCAGTAGCGACAGACGTTCGATCAGCGTCAGCCAGCGGTCACCAGGCGCATACACGAGAGACGGCGCGATCACGGTCGAGTGCATGTCCGACTCGCGCACGGCCTGCTCGGCCAGTGCCTTGGCTCGGAACAGGCGGGCGCGATGGTGGCTGGAGGCGCCAAGCGTCGAGAAGAACACGAAGCGCTTCACACCGGCGCGCTGGGCCGCCTCGACCATCCGCCATGTGGCAATTGCCCCCAACTCCTCGATCGAGCCGCGTGGCTGGTCGCGGGTGGAGGCCGCGAGGTGAACGACCGTATCCACGCCGCGCATCGCATTGCGAAACGACGGTGGGTCGGCCAGGTCGCCAAGCGCGATCTGCACGCGCACGCGTTGCGGGCCGAGCCTGCGTGGGTCGCGCACGAGGCAGCGGACGGGCTGTCCTTCGGCGATGAGGCGGCGCAGCAGGGCGGAACCGACGAGCCCGGTGGCGCCGGTGAGCAAGAGCATCGCCCAAAGCTAGCGGAGTGCGGCTTGGGGCTGGCACTCGCTGCTAGGCCACGCGCTCGCCGTGGTCTGGTTGGGGCGCCTGTGTGACCCATTCCCGTTATGTGGATGGGCGGCCTCGCTACTATTCGTCGTCCCGCAACTTGTAGTCCCCCACCAACGAATCGAGAAGGAAGCGAATGGCCTACGTAATCGCTGAGCCGTGCATTGGCACGAAGGACAATTCCTGCGTCGAGGTGTGCCCCGTGGACTGCATCCACCCGACGCCCGACGAGCCCGGCTACGACGCGGCCGAGATGCTCTACATCGACCCGGAGGAGTGCATCGACTGCGACGCCTGCGTCGAGGCCTGTCCGGTGGATGCCTGCTTTGCCGAGGATCAGCTGCCTGACGAGTGGCAGAAGTTCGCGTCGATCAACGCGGAGTACTTCGCCAACGCGAAGTAGGCCTCTCAGAACTTCTCAATCCCCGGCGTCACGTCAAGGGGATGCGGACGCAAAAATGGGCCTGCCCGTAAAAGGGGGGTCTGAACGTGCGGCATGTTTTGAGAGAGACGTTCTCAGGCCATCGGCAATGACATGCCGGCTGGCTTTGGGCTCGCCGGTGGCGTCGGCGGGCTCGGTGCTGCCACTTCGACCAGCGGCAGCGTCGGCAGCTCCATCGGCGCCATCGCGATGAGGCCTCGCGCAGCCTGGCGAATCGCCTGGGACGCGGGATCGTCCGGATCCTCGATCACCAGCGGCAGGCCGCTGTCGGCCTGGGCTCGCAACGGCATCGTCAGGGGCACCTTGCCTAGTAGGGGCACATCGAGCTCGTCGGCCAGCTCCTTGCCGCCGCCTTCACCGAAGATCGGGAAGCGCTCCCCGCTTGGCGTGGTGAAGCCCGACATGTTCTCGATCACCCCGCAAATCTCCAAAGACACCTTGTTGGCCATTTCGGCTGAGCGTCGCGCGACCTTTTGAGCCGTGGCCTGCGGCGTTGTTACGATCACGAACTGCGCTTGCGGGAGCATCTGCGCGAGCGTCATCGAGACATCGCCGGTGCCCGGTGGCAGGTCGATCAGGAGGTAATCGAGCACGCCCCATTCGACGTCTTGCAGAAACTGGCCGAGCGCCTTGTGCAGCATCGGTCCACGCCACACGACTGCCGCGTCCTCCTCCAGGAAGAAGCCGATCGACATGACCTTCACGCCCTGGGACTCGAGCGGCACGATCTTGCGCTGTGGCGATACCGGTGGGCGGGTCGCGCCGAGGCCGTACATGCGCGGGATCGAGTAGCCCCACACGTCGGCGTCGAGGATGCCCACGCGCTTGCCGTCGGCCACGAGCGCGGCCGCCAGGTTTGCGGTAAGGGTGGACTTGCCCACGCCGCCCTTGCCTGAGCCGATGCAGAGCACGTTGGATACCTGGGCGAGCGCGCCGGCCGGCAGGCTGCCGCGCCCGAGCTTCTGCTGCAGAGAGGCCTTCTCGCTGTCGCTGAGCACGTCGAAATAGACGTTCACGTGCGTGACGCCCTCCAGTGCGGATACGGCCTCCGCGACCGAGGTCTGGAAGTGTCCGCGGATCGGGCAGCCGGCTGTGGTCAGCGAGACCGTCACGTCGACAACTCCGTTCTCGGAGATGTCGATCGAGCGCACCATCTCGAGCTCGACGATCGAGCGACGCAGCTCCGGGTCGATCACGACCTCCAGTGCTTTGAGGACTTCATCTCGGTTCATGTCTGCTCGCATTCTGCCAAACCCGGAGTGGTGCCCCCGACTATCGGTCCAGGATGCGCTCTGGGCGATGTGGAAGGCAGCGGGTCGAGCGGGTTGGATACCGACAAGCCGGCGCACTATGGAGTGGCTATTCGGGGTCGAGGAGTGCGACCAAAGAAAATGCCGCCGGGCGGTAGGGGGACCGCCCGGCGGCGAGGGAGGAGAGGGTGCTTCTACTACCGGCGGGGTATGAGGCCGGCAGACCTTCCCGTCTCCAGCCTCTCCGGCCTGGAACGGGGGAAGCTGCTAGACGAGGTTGAGGATGCGCTCCTGCACCTTGTTGGCCAGATCTTCGCCCTCGCGCTGGACACGACGTGCCTCGCGCTCGACGCTGGCACGTGTCTGGCGCACCTCGCGTTCGACGCGCACGCGCGTCTTGCGCACCTCGCGCTCGAAGCGGTTGCGAGCCGTGTTGCCACGGCGCTCGAACTTGCGCAGCTGCGCGTTTGCCTTTGCAGGGCTCGCGTAGCTCTCGATCGTGTCGTTGACGCGAGCGAGCACCTGTTCACGCGCGATCAGTGCCGCGCCGACGGGGATTAGCACAGCGCGCTCGGCGTAGGAGCCGACCGTGGGGTTCTTGACGGCCGTGGTGGAGCGCTTCGTCGAAGCGCTGGAGTTGCTTGCCCGCGACGCGCTCGCGCGTGCGGTGCTCTTCGCGCGCGTCGCGCCCTTAGCGGCGGTGGAGCGACGCGGTTTGGCGCTGCTTGCGGGTGTGGATTGGGCTGTTGCCATTGGGGAGGGGTTCTCCTAATTTGGGGGGGCACACTTGTTCTGGTCGGTACGACTTTAGCACCGAACACATGTTCCTAACCCGCTCTAGGACGATGGTTACACGCCAATCTCAACTCGGGGTGAACACGCTGTAAAGAAAAGCTATGAACCCTGAGTCGCTCCCCGTGGGGCTGGAAAGGGTCTTCAGCTGGGCAGCAGCGGAACGCGTGTTCGCGTGAGCCACGCGGCCGGATTCTCCAGCTCGCTCATGCTGGGCAGCATCTCGGCCGAGCTCCAGGCGAGTGCCAGCGCGGCCGGGCCGGCCTGTACGACGATCTCATCGCAGAAGGAGCGCCCGATCTCGTATTGGCGCATCTTCATATCGAGCCCGAGCAGCTTCTCGAGGATGCGCCAGGGCCAGCCGCGCTCGCGCCGGCGTCGGTTCATCGCGACGCGCATGCGCTCCATGGTCGGCAGCTCCTCTGCGCCGACGGCGTCCATCACATGCTCGGCATGGCCCTCGATGAGCGACATCGTGGCCTGCATGCGCTCGACCAGCGCCCAGCGGTCCTCGCCGATGCCCACGCGCAACAGCTCGCCGCCGCGCAGCCGCTGGGCGAGCGCGCGCAGGTCCGAGGGGTCGGGGACTTTTGCGAGGCCGCCGAGTTTGACGCCGACCTGCATGCCGTCGATCAGCTCGCGCAGCATGCCACCGAGGTGGTCGCGCAACCACGGGGCACCGCCGAACTGGACGGCATGGGTTACCTCGTGGATCGCGACCCAGGCGGTGAACTCCTCGCGGTCGAGGCCGAGGTTGCGTGCGGCCTGGGCCAAGTTCGGCGCCAGCAGCAAGAGCCGCGGCGGCTGCTCTGGTTCCAGTAGCGCGATGTCGTATTGGCCAAGCACGCGCTGGGAGAGAATGCCTGTGATCGCGCCCACCTGCGCGCCCAGCAAGAGTTGGGTGATCGAGCGCATCGCCGGCGCGAGTGGGCCCGTGCCGCCGCCGAGCCGCTTGGTGAGCGGATCGAGTAGCGGGCGCATCGTGGCGATGTTGGCTTCGATCCAGTGGGGACGGTCGATCAGCTCCAGCGGCGGCAGGTGCTCCGGGGGCCGCAGGCCCGTGTAGGCCCCCACTCGTGCGGCAAAGCGCTCGGCCAGCGACTGCATCCCCTTTGCGTCCGAGCCGAGGTACGGAGTGCCCCCGGCAAGCATCTCGCCGACGCGCTGCGCCACGTTCCAGTCGATACCGTCCATCGCTAGAGCGTACGCCCCGCGCAAAGGGGTGCTCTTCCAGCAGCTGTTTTTTGGATTAAAAGTTCGTGCCTTTGGGTGCTCGGACGGCTTGTGCCAACACGCACTCGTATCCTTGCTCAGTGGCCGTTTCTCGAACTGCGCTTGCCTCCTCGGCTCAAGGCCTGGACGACGTGGAGACGGCTGGGACGTTCTTCGAGCGCGCGGCCGCGCGCGACGTGTTGGCCTGGTTGCGCCTGCTCACCGATCCGAGCGACTCCTCGGCGGTCGTGCGGGCGCTTGGGCGTCCACCGATCGAGCTACGCCAAGTGGATATTGCGCGCGTGGTGCAAGTGGCGCGCAAGGCCAAGATCGACATCGTGGCTGCGCTTACGCCGGCGATCGAGGCCCCGCGGATGCCGCCCGAGGCGCGCGAGCGGATCGAGCGTTTCCAGGCGTTGCACGAGGAAGCGAGGACCGCCTTCGAGGCTTTGCGGCCGCGTTTGGGCTGTAGCCCGCAGGAGTTGGCGGCGGAGTTGACGGCCGCCTCGGAGGCGCGGTTGCTCGGCGGCGAGGCGATCTCCGAGCCGCGAGCGCAGACGTTGGAGGCGACGGTCGAGCTGATGCGCGAGGAGGTGCTTGGTGGTGCGCTGCGCATCGCCGGGCGCCTGGGCGAGCTGCGTCTGGACACCGACCTGGATATCTCGCACGGCGTTGTGCGCTACCTGGAGCTGGTGAAGTTGGCGGCGCTCAAGGAGCGGCCGGCCGGGCAGAGCTTGGCCGAGGCGCTTGCCGACATCAACCAGCGCCTGCTCGCCGCCTGCACGCCGCTGCAGCGTGAGATATTCCAGACCTCGACGTTGGATGAGGCGCTGCTTGCCAGCGAGCACACGGCGCTCGAGCCAAGCTCGGCCGACGCAAGCGAGCTTGAACCAGGCGAAGGCCGCTCAGGCGGGCATGGGCCTGGAGAAGACGAGCAGCTCGGGCGCGCGGGCGCGCGGGTCGCGCCCAAAGCTGCCGTCGCCGCCCCCGCGCTTGGCGCATTCGCGCGCCGCGAGGAACCCTCGCTACAGGCTTTCCTGCCCAGGCGCGGTGACGGAGTCGTGCTGTCGGCGTCCGATATCGACACGTATCGTGCCTGCCCGCTGCGCTACAAGCTTGGGCGCGTCTTGAAGATCCCCTCGGCGCAGACTTTGCACCAGCGCTTCGGAATAGCCGTGCACCAAGTGCTCGAGCGCTACCACGCCGCGGAGCACACGACTATCGAGCAGATGATGGAGCTGTTCGAGAGCTGCTGGCGCCGTGGTGGCTTCGGCGACAGCGATCGTGAGCGAGAGCTGCACGTGAAGGCTCGCGCGGCGCTCGTGCTCTACCACCGGCGCCTCGAGGCCCACGAGGCCGAGCCGGCCTGGTTCGAGCGCTCCTTCTCCTTCAAGCTCGGGCCCCACCACCTGCGCGGGCGCGTGGATCGGGTGGACAAGCTTGCCGACGGGGCGTACGAGTTGATCGATTACAAGACCTCGCGCCCGAAGACGGCTGAGCAGCTTGCCGACGACGTGCAGCTCTCGTTGTATGCGGTGGGCGCGCGCGAGTCATGGGAAGTGGAGGCCGAGCGTCTGTCCTATTACTACGTGCTCGACGACCTCAAGGTGCCGGTCCCCAGCGCCGACATGGATCCCGATTGGATCGTGCGCGTCGTCGCCGAGGTCGGTGAGGCGATCATGGCGCAGCGCTTCGAGCCGACGCCTTCGCCGAGCGTGTGTGGGTTGTGCGACTATCGCATCGCCTGCCCCGCCTGGGAGCGGTAGGTCTCACTTTCACTGGGCTTTAGGCCGAGCGGATAGCCTTCTCGCGAGGATGAAGAGAAGTGTCTTGAAGGGAGGGGCGGTCTCGCGTATGCGCAGGGGCACGAGTGTGTGCCTGCCGGCGCTTTCACTGCTGCTTGCCGCTGGACTGGTCGCCGGTTGCGGTGGCGGGTCGTCCTCGACGAATACCGCCTCGGTGCCGAGCTCTCCCGCGGCGGCGCCTACGCAGGGCGGCTCCAGCGTCGATGCCGTCGCCTACGTCTCGCACACGCCGATCTCCAAGGCGAGCTTCAAGCACTGGCTGGCCGTCGAGACGGCCTTGGGCGCCGCCAGCTCGCCGGCCCACCAGGCGCTTGGCTTTTTGATCACCTCCGAGTGGGTGCTGGGCGAGGCCGCGGCACGCGGCGTCAGTGTCTCAGAAGCCGAAGTCAAGCAGCGCTTCGCCCAACTGGTGCACGAGAGCTTTCCCAAGGCCGGCTCGCTCGAGAAGTACCTTGCCAAGTCCGGTGAGACCGAAGCCGACCTGTTGGCGCGCATAAAGGTTGAACTGCTGGCCTCCAAGATCGCGGCGAAGGTCGTTGCCGGCAAGAGCGCCGCCCAGCGGGGCGCACTGCTCACGGCCTTCGAGAGCGATTTTCGTACGCACTGGAAGAGCTACACGAGCTGTGAACCAGGTTATGTGATGGAAGACTGCAAGCAGTACAAAGGCCAGCCGGAAGACCTCGCCGCCAAGAGCTCCTCCAGCAAGGGCTCCAGCTCCACGACACCGTCAAGCGGCTCCTCTTCGAGCAGATCCTCCACGAGCTCATCCGACGCGAATGCCAGCGGCGAGGTCTACACCGCGCCCGGTGCTTTCTCGATCTCGAGCCCAGCCTTTGAACGCAACGGTGCAATTCCCGTCTCCTACACCTGTGCCGGTGTGGGCACCTCGCCTGCGCTTACCTGGCAGAAAGTGCCCGCCAAAGCGGCCGAATTGTTCCTGTTCGTGATCGACGACAACTCCAGTGGCTCCGAAGGCGGCATCCGCTGGGTGGTCGGTGGGATCGAACCCAGCTCCACCGGCGTGGCGGCCGGCAAGGTTCCCGCCGGTGGGATCGTCGGCACCAACACCGCCGGCAAGGCCGCCTATTCGCCAATTTGCCCGGCCAAGGGCAAGAGCGACACGATCGAGTTCGTCATGTACGCGCTCTCCAAAAAGCTCCAGCTCTCGCCAGGTTTCCAGCCGGCAACGGCGGAGGCGCAGTATGGCTCGCACAAATTGCTGATCGGCTCAGCCGCCGTGACCTACGGCATCGCCTCGCGCTAAGAACGTGTCTGGAGGCCTGCGGTGCTTGCGCATGTGTTCATGGACCAAGCTGGTCGTCGCGGGGCGTCGCGGCGCGTACTGGTAGTACGTGCAAGACGTCACGGGGCGACCAGCGCCCGGATTGATGGCCCACCCACCCGCATCTCGCGGTGCCGCAGGTTTTGAGACACGTTCTAGTAGTGCTTTGTTAGGTGTGTTGTAGGTTTCGGGGGTGGGGTGGCGAACCTTTTTCGTGTTTGGTCATCGGCACGGGGAGGGATCATGGCGGCTATGGCTGTTGCGGATGTGGATGGGTTGGGGGTCGTTGGGGGGCGTTTG
>DATAXK010000018.1:0-33558 GCA_036266805.1 Solirubrobacteraceae bacterium | reverse complement strand
TCTCCTGGCTGCACCAACACCGCCGCCTCGAGCGCCGCTACGACAGGCGCGCCGACATCCACGAAGCCTTCCTCACCATCGGTTGCGCACTCATCTGCCACCAACAACTCCAAAACTCATTCTGTTAGGGGCCCTAAGAGCTTCAAGTGGTTCCGACCGTCACGCCTCAGACCCATCGGCCCTTCCCTAGTCATAGCAGCGCTCGTCATCGCGCTTGCTGTAGTTGGCTTGTCGCTCCTTAGCAGTTCCCCTAAGCCTCCTCGTCCCCCGCAAGCCGCGAGCGGCGACCTCGACTTCCAGCTCAAAGAAAACGATACGCACCACGCCACTCTGGAAGTGTTCGTTCTGTTCGCACAAACGCCACACCCGACCGTGCTGATTGTCCCGCACTTTCAGCTGAGACCGGGGGAAACGGTGCCCTGGAGAGTCGTCGCGACCGGCGCAATGAAGGCTGCACAATTGGGTGAAAAACAGGAACAAATCAGCGTTGTTCATCAGCATGACGCCACCACCTTCTATGGACTGGCTGAACATGAAACCAAGCAGATCACCACGTTCTTCGGCGAAGTCGAGCATGGACCCGAACAGGTCGCGTTTGTGGGACCCGCGCTGGCGCTGAGGGTACCAGGGCCGTTTATTCGGTATGCAGACGGCTATGCCGTCGTGGCCCTACCCGAACTCGGGGAAAAAAGTCTGAGTATCTCTTTTACAGCCGGCGGGTCGGGGGTGAGCACGACGGGTTTCGGGGATCCAGAACTAGCTATCAACCTCACCATGACACAGCCACTCAGTCGATACCAGATGACGGCAATCACCCCGCCGCCAGTATCGAACGACCCATTCAGGTGGAAAGCGACTGGATACATGCAGGTTTCGGCGACGGGAGTAGACCCTCAGCACGAAGACAACACAGAGCGGAGAAACGTGTACGCAGGCCTGCTTCTAGGCTTCGCCCTCAGCCTTCTACTTCCGTTTGTGAACTCAATCCGCCGCGCGAAGCAAGTCCACGCGTCGGACGGTACAACATGAGCATGTATCCGGAGGTCCGCTTTTACGCAGATCCGTTCGAGGGACTGACGGTCCAGCTCACCGAGCTGCGCGGTCTGATCAAGATCGTTCCGCCGCTGATCGAGGCGGATCGCGAGCGGCGCTGGGAGGAGATCGGTGAGAGGCCCAGCGATGGGGAGGACGGCGAAGTCATAGACGTATACGGAGCCGAGGCTGGAGCTGAGGAGGGGTGGGGGTTCGCGGACTTCGGCCGAACGATCCGTGTCGCAGCCGTCGTCTTCGCATGGGCGGTCTTCCAGGACTATCTCGCTCACGAGCTCAAGAGGAGCTATCTGAGCTACGACCTGTCCAAGTATCCCGCTCTGGAGGTGCTCGTCAAAGACGATGTGAGCAATTGGGATCGCCGGTTCGACCGGATCGTGGCGCGCTATCTGGACTTTGCTGACATCCCGCTGAGCAAATTGCCGAGCTGGCATCACGTCCTACACGCGCAAGCGCTACGCAACGCTCTGGTGCACAACCAAGGCCAGTACACGCAGGCATACCTGAAGACGAAGCACCCCTATCGACCGACCGAGGAGGAGCTTTACGTCGTCGCCTCGTCTACGGACGACGCTGGGCTTATCGATGAGCAGGTTATTCCGCTGTCGCCCGAGTCGGCGGACGCGGTGATCACGCAGCTGCGCACCGCAGCGACCGAGGTGCGCGAGGCGATTGACCAAGCCCGACGCAATTAGAAGCGCAGCGAGCTCGACCGCAGACGCGTTTACCATCAAAGCGTGCCCGATGTCCCCGCCGAGCCGCGTAGCCACGAGCTCAAGGTGCGCCAGCCTTTGGAGGCGACGATGAGATTCAGCGCGTCGCTCTCTGCCATTCCGCTCGTACACGTCGCCTCGGCCTCGGTGTACGCAAGCGGAGGCGCATCCCAGGTCATCGTCACGCCACGTCCTGGGTCGCCCGTGCCCACCGTCGACGCCAATCTCAGCAAGAACATCTGGGATCTAACGACGACCGGAGCAGGCGTCACGATAGGCGGGGCAGTAGGCCACGTGCCCGGGGCCGTCGTCGGTGGAGCAGTGATGTATGCCTGGGGCCAGGTCCGCTGGCGACAAGTGCAGAACAAAGACACCTAGACCCGAGCCCTGCACCCTGCCGCGAGCTGGCACGGGCGCAAAACGCGGCGCGAGTGCTTCCGCTTCGCCCCAGGCATGCAGGTGCGTGCGGAGCCTCATCCGGTGTGCTTGGAATCGTCCAAACCGGTCGTCTGCGGAGCGTTGATTGAGACGCCCGCTTTGCTCGTGCGACGTGGAGCACACGCCGGACGAGGTGCCGCTGTGACCTCCATGCTCCCAACAATATGACCTCTAAGGTCAACGTTGACCTAAAAGGTCTACGCTGCTATGCTGAGACCATGGATCAGCCACCGCTTGGGGCCTTGTTGCGCGACCTTCGCGAGCGGCAGGGCCACACCCTCCGCCAGGCCGCCCGCGCGTTGAAGGTAGACGCGGCTCACCTCTCGCGTGTTGAGCGCGGCGCTAAGCCCGCTTCCAGCGCCGTGCTTGAGCGCGCGTCGAGCTACTACTCTGTCCCTCAGGAGCTACTCGCCCTCTCCCGAGGCGTGGTCCCTGAGGACATCATTGCGCTGCTGCAGCAGCACCCCGACCTGCTCGACGAGCTCAGGGATCGCTATGGAAGCTAGCGAAATAACCCTGTTCCTCAGCGAGACGCTTGCCGGCCGCTACCGGCCAGCTTCGCACCTTGCTTCCGGCGCGTTCTCGGGCGTGTTCGTCGCCCACGACACTGTTGCCGGGATCCCCGTTGCCGCGAAGATTCTCAAGCTATCCCAGGCCGGGCGTCCCGAGGCGCGCCAGGAGTTCCAGGGAGAGGTCGAGCTCCTGCGAAAGCTGGACGGCTGCGACCGTGTAATCGGGCTACTTGACGGCGGCGAACATGTCGTCAACCTCAGCCACCCCCTGAGCGGCGGCAACATACCGGTCGCGACCGAGTACGCGGTGCTGGAGCTCGCTGCAGGATCGCTCGCCGATCTCATCCTCTACGGCCGTGCCTTCACATGGCCAGACCGCCTGCGCCTGTACCGCGATGTAGTCAAGGGCGTCCATCAGATGCACCTGAAGAAGATCGTCCACCGCGACGTGAAGGCCGAAAACGGCCTCGTCACGGAGAGTCCGGCGGTCGGCAAGATCGCCGACCTCGGCCGCGCGCATGACACCAGCGAGCCAGCGCGCTTCCCGGTCGAGGCGTACCTGCTCGGACGCGGCGACGCCCGGTTTGCGCCGTACGAGTTCCTCTGGCTTCAGGGCACTCAGTACCCCGAGGATCAAGCACGCGCTGATCTGTATCTCCTCGGTTCGCTGCTGTTCGAGATCGCTACGGGCGTCGCGCTGACCGCTCTCGTGACCGTCAACCCGGCCGGTTTGATCCATATGAACGCCGCTCTCCCCGAGGCTCAGCGCGAACGCGACTGGATCGCAAACGTCCCCACTTTGCGTGACGCGGCGCTCCCAGCACGCGAAAGCTTCGCCCGGGAGACACCCCCGATCATCAGGGATAGGGCGACTGAGCTGCTCGCGTTGCTGACCGATCCGGACCCCGCACAACGGCTTCCGAGGCGCTCGGGGGCGTGCGGCTATGCACCTGACGCGTGGGATCTGCAGTGGCTCTTGGCGCGTATCGACGGGCTACGCCGCGCGATCGACCCGGAGCTGCGAAAGCAATATCTGGCCACCCGCCCCGCCGTGAAGCACGGCCGTCAGAGGGCGCGCTGATGACAATGATTCGGAACCTGCCTGCGCAGCTCGCGGGAGGCGCGCGTCTGCAGATGCTCGAGCCATCATGGAGCAGGGGGTACGCACCCACAGAGGCGCCCAACATCTCCCGCGATCTGGCGGGAGATGAGGCCCCGCACGGATACCTGCTTCGCGCCCGCAAGGCTCTTCAGGCAAACCCGAGCAGCCCGCTCGCACAGGCCCGCCTCGCTCAGGCAGCGCAGGCTGCTGGTGAGCGCGAGGAGGCGGTCGACGCGGCGCGTGGTGCTCTGGAGCTGGCGCTCGAGGGCAAGCACATCCCGGCGGCACACGCCGCCTTGGTCGTGCTTCAGGCGCATGGCCTCGGCGGCGAGCTCGCCCGCCTCCTGGACGACCCAAGGGCCGTACATCTACCGGTGAGCTTGAGGTTGCGGGCCGCGGTAGCTGCTGGTGAGCACGCCGCAGCGCTCAGTATCCTCGCTGACCCCCGGAGTGTGAGCGAGAACTCAGCGGATGCGCTCTCGCTGCTCACCTGGCTACACCTGCAGCGTGGAGAGTACCGCGAGGCCGTCGGGGCTGGTCGTCGAGCCCAGGCGGCAGGCGCAGCGGGCGTCGCGCTGTTCGCGAACCTCGGCTACGCGCACGCTGCTCTCGGCGAGCTACCTAAGGCAATCAAGCTCACCCGCCAAGCTGTGGCGCTCGCTCCGGCTCATCGAGCCGTCGGCCTGAACCTCGTTCTCTACCACAAGCTGGCCGGGGAAACCGAGGCGGCGCTCGCGTGCTTGGAGCGTCTTCGCGACGGCCAGGAAATAGACGTACAGCTGGCGCTCGCGACCGCTGCGGTAATGGTTTACGCCGGCCAACATGAGCAGGCACGTCGCACCCTTCAGCGTGTCAGAGCATCGTCGGAGTGGGCACATGCTGACGGTATGCGACGCGCTGCTCTTGAAGCGAATCTTGCGTTCCTGCGCTGGAAGACCGGCGCCGCGAACTCCCACACGACCATCAGCTCGCTCAGGCGAGCACTGAGCGTCAACGACTACCAGAGCCTCTCGATCGCGTACCTGCTCTGCAACCTGCTGATGTCCGCCGAGCACGCGCCGGTACTCGCAAGCGTGATTGAGCGCCTACAAGCCCGACACGACCCGGCTGAGCTCGCCGGGATGCGAATGGTGCTCGCGCTACTCGAACACGACGCGCCCGCCGCTCTCCAGCTCGCCCGAGAGTGGAGTGAAAAGGAAGTCCTGAACGCCAATGCGGCGACGTTCGTGACGTACCTCGTCTGTGACCTCGAAGGCGACTTTGCTCAGGCCGCCAAACTCGGCGTTCGCGCACTCACACGCGCACCGAGCCACCTGATGCTCCTCAATAACACCGCCTACGCGCTAGCCCTCGCTGGCGACCCCCATCGAGCAGGCAAACTGCTCGATCGCGTGCGCGGCTCCGGCGAGCAACGCGTGGAGATCATCGCCACACGCGCGCTGATCGCACTCATACAAGGCAAGGTCGAGCGTGGACTGGATGGTTATCGCCGCGCATGGGACCTCGCGCTGGCAGAAAACGACGAGCAGCTCGCCGACAGGGTCGCCGCGAACGCCGTACTCGCCTGCAACAGAGCAGGACTCGCCCACCCTGCGGTCCTCGACGCACAGCTCCTACGGCGGCTGGCCAGTGCGGCAGGATCATGGGTCCTCACCGAACGGATACGCCGCGAACTACAACTACAGCTACCCAATGACAATCACGATCTCGTCGACATCGGTCAACCAGACTCACACGAACCGCCCCAGTTCCCACTCATCGGCGAGCTGCGCAGCGCTCCGCGCATTCGACACATGCGGCTCCCACCAGGTTCCGATCCCGCACCAACGGATTGACCTCGAAGCGGCGCAACGACGTTACGAGGCCGGACCGGCCGCTGCGGCAGTCGAGATAAGTTCGTCGAACTGCGCCAGCGCCGCGCAAAAGACTCGACGCTGCTCCTCAACGTCGTGCGCATAGCCGGGGATGCGCGCGTCGCCTGATGCAAAAGGCATCACTCATGGGTACCTCCGCTGCATATTGACGGTTCAGGTGGCTTCCGCTGCGCCGATGCCTCAGAGCAGACGTGGACCACCAAATGTTCAGTCTCCTGATTCCAAACAAGGCAGGCGCGCAGCCCGACGCCTCGCGTACGGCTAGATCGGAGGGAGCAGCATCCAAGCCGACGTCTGACGATGCGCTCGCTCCCTGCGCAAACGCAGGCGCGCCAGGCGGCGAGATTGAGGTTTGCGTTCCGGACGAAATGCAGAGGTCCGAGAGCGCCGGGCTCGCGCTCGCGCTCTTGGCCTCATAGCGGCAGCGCCGGGCGGGGGTCCAACTACGTTTCACATGGCCAACTACGGGGTCCAACTACGTTTCAAAGGTCCAACTAGCGTGAGCGGCAACAATTCGGGGGGTGCGGATTGACGGGGGTCCGTAGATAGCCCTCTTGACGGCAATGCGAACATACGTTCGTGGCTGTTGTTTCCGCATCGCACATCCCTTATCCCCTCGTAGAACGAGCGATCCGCACAGGGAATCTCTCGTTTATCCGCCGCCACGCTGGGCAGATCACCCTGTCGCTGCGCGACAGAATCAGCGTTTGGGTGCTGACCGCTGAACAGGACCCGGCGGGGCTTGAAGCCGCGGCGGCGGACTTCATCAAGTGGTGGGCGACAGAAGTACCCGGCGCGCAGCTCGCCGACTACCGGCTGATCCTCAAAGCCTGCGATGAAATTCTGGCAGCACCCGAGCGTGTCGCCGACGAGCTCGCGGCATTGTGCGCAGCGAGGGGCATCGACTGATGATCTTGTGCGTTCACCTTCCGCGTTTTGAGCCGGCGGTCGCGGCCGGTGGACCCGAGGCGCTGGCCAGCCAGCCGCTCGCGATCGCGCCGACCAACGGTGCACAGCAGGTCGGGGAGGTCTCCGGTACCGCGCAGGCAACAGGCGTGGCCGCAGGGATGAGATTGGGCGAGGCGCTGGCGCGCTGCCCGCAGCTGGTACTCGTCCCGGACGATCCTGTGGGTGTCGCACTGATCGCTGAGGACTTCGACCACGTGCTCGTCGATGAGTACCAGGACGTCAACGGACTACAAGTCGACATCCTGCTCAACATGCGCAGGACCCGGCCGGGACTGACCGCCGTTGGCGACAATTTTCAGGCGATCTACGGGTTCCGTTCCGCGAGCGCCCGTCACATCCTCGACTTCACCGAGCAGTTCCCCGGCGCGCACACCGCGAAGCTGGAGCGCAACTACCGCTCGACTGCGCCGATCCTCGCGGTCGCGAACGCCGTCGCCGAACAAGACCGAGAGGGGTGCCCGAAGACCCTGTGGACCGACCGGGAAGGTGGCAGCCTGCCCGAGCTCTCGTTCCCGCGTGACGAAGCCGAGCAGGCACGAGAGGTATGCGAGCGGGTACTCGCCGCCCGTGAGGAAGGCATCGAACTGCGCGAGCAAGGCGTCCTGTATCGCACCGACCACGACCCCGCGCTGTTGGAGGTCGAGCTGACCCGTCGAGGTATCCCGTTCGTGAAGTACGGCGGGTTGAAGTATCTGGAGGCCGCGCATGTGAAGGATTTCATCGCGCTCCTACGCCTCGCCGACAATGCAGCGGACGAGCTCAGTTGGTTTCGCCTGTTGAAGCTCCTCGACGGAGTGGGTCCGACTCGTGCGCGCCGCGTCCTCGACACGCTCCGTGAGACCGAGGAGAGCCCGCCCCAGCTGGAGCGCTGGAGCCAGGCTGCCGAGCACATTCCGGCGAGCTCGCGCGAGCAAGCAACGACGGTGATCGGCGCGCTCATCGCAGCCGGCGCCGGCTCCACGGATGCCATCGGCGTGCAGGTCGAGCGACTGTGCCAGGCGATCACACCGCTCATCCGTTTGCACTACCCCGACGGTGGTGTGCGCGTCTCAGACCTTGACCAGCTCGTCCTTGCCGCCCGCGGCGCCGTGGACATCCCTCACTTCGTTTCAGAGCTCGTGCTCGACCCGCCAGCATCGAGCGCTGACTTCGCTGGTCCGCCGCATCTAGACGAGGACTACCTCGTCCTCGTCACCGCGCACTTCTCGAAGGGCCTTGAATGGGAAGCCGTACATCTGATCGCCGCCTACGACGGCAACTTCCCCGCCGACATGAGCCTCAGTACCGCCGAGGGAGTCGCGGAGGAGCGCCGCCTGTTTTACGTCGCACTCACACGAGCGTGCCGCCGCCTACACGTACACGTCCCCGCCCGCTACTACCACCGCCCACACGGCCGCGACGACGCTCACGGCATGGCTCAGCCCTCGCGCTTCTTGACCAAGACCGTCCAAAGCCTGTTCAACATCACAGGCAGCGCCGACACGCGAGTACTCCCCAGCGCCAGCCCGTCGGCGCAAAGGATCGAAGTCTCCATAGACACACTGTTTGCTTGACATGCACCGCTCCAGCGTCTCGGCGAGCTTGCGGCGGCGCTTGAAGTACCTGGGCTGCCCCGGGAGCCTCGGGAACAAGCGCCCCAGACGCTTCGAGGAGACCGCGAGGAACCGTCGGTCAGACGGGATACCCATGATCGCCTGGGCGACACAGAGCGTGATGACCTCCGCGTCTGTGACGCTACGTCTGGCGTTCTTGGCTCGTTCGGGGCAGGAGATCCTCGGCCGTGACATAAACGGCAGTGAGCAGCAGGACAGGGGTCGGCGAGCGAATCGAGGTAGCAATGAACCACGAACCGAATAAGCTCAGGTCGATAGAAGCCGATGTAAGTGACCCGGTCGCGCGCCCCGCGGCGGTCGATCGGGACACGTTTCAAGCCGAGCTCGATGCCCTCCGGGTCCGGGAGAAGGCGCACACGCGCGAGGGCGACGCGATCGCCGCGGCGCGTCGCCGGCTCCCGATGGTCGAGGTGGACCCGAACCTCCCGCTGATCGGCCCGCGCGGCCCGGTGAGGTTGCTGGACGCGTTTGAGGGTCGCCGGCAGCTGATCGCCTACTACTTCATGTGGTGGACCGGCCATCCGGCCGCCGAGCAGTGCGAGGGGTGCACGCACTACACGACGCAGGTCGGGGAGCTCTCCTACCTGCATTCGAACGACGTCACCTACGCGACGTTCTGCCAGGGGCCATACGAGGAGAGCATCCGCTACCGCGACTTCATGGGCTGGGAGATGCCCTGGTATTCGGCCGAAGGCTCCCTCGACGCTCTGCTGACTGACCGGCGCGTCGGCAGGATGCACGTGGTGTGTTATCTGCGGGACGGCGACAGAGTCTTCGAGACCTACTGGACCACCCTCCGGGGCGTCGAGGCAATGGACTACAGCTACGGACTGCTCGACCTAACCGTCTACGGCCGGCAGGAGTCCTGGGAGGATTCGCCTGCCGGCTGGCCACAGTCGCCCGTGATGTCCCATCTCCGCACCAACGGACGTCCCACCGCCCAGTGGTCCCGCCTCGACGACGGGCGCTCGGACGACCTTGGCACCACCGGCCCCTGACCCGTCCGCCGGGGACATGGACGCCACGATCCTCAGACCACGACGCAAAGACGAGCCGGAAAAGGCCTATCGCTCACGTGCGTGCGAGCTGATTCCGGGAGCGGACTTCATTGTGCTCGATGACGTTGGGCACATACCGATGCTCGATGACCCGCGACTGGTCGCCCAGACGATCCTCTCGAGCGCCGCGAGGGCCACCGACACGCTCAACGGCTAGCACCGGTGTTGGCCCGTGGTCGGCGGGATGCGGAGATCGAGCTGCTCCAGACGCTCCGGGTCGAGAAGAACATCGATGCGGGCGATCTTCCCGTTCGTGACGGTGAAGGCCATCACCGAGAACACGCGGCCATCCGGAGTCACCACGGCCCCGGCGGCGCCGTTCACGAGCGCCGCTCTGACGAACGGGTAAAGCTTCGCGTAGGTGGCCGTGTGTGCGGCCACGGCGTCCGCGCCGCGCAGCACGAGGGAGGCATGTGCGCGCAGCACCCCGCCGTCGATCCTCAGTTCGACGTCGGGATCGAGCACCTCCAAGAGGGCACTGAAGTCGCCGTCGCGCGAAGCGGCGAAGAACGCATCGACGACACGTCTCTGCCGCGCGAGATCACGATCCGGCTCCGGCAAGCTGCGTACGCGCCGACGAGCGCGGCTGGCGAGCTGCTGCGCGGCCGCTTCTGAGCGCTCAAGCGCGGTCGCGATGTCGGCGAACGGCACGCCGAACACGTCGTGCAGCACAAACGCGAGTCGCTCGGCGGGGGTTAGCTCGTCGAGGACCACCAGCAGCGCTAGACCTACGGACTCGGCCAGAAGCGCCTCGTGTTCCAGATCGTCCTCGTCAAAGCCGACCACGGGATCCGGGACATGCACCGAGAGCTCCTCGCGTCGCGCTCTGCGCGAGCGCAGCATGTTCAGAGACACCCGACCAACGACCGTCGTCAGCCAGGCCCGCATGTTCTCAACGGTCGCAGGATCCTGGTCGCGAATCCGCATCCAAGCCTCCTGAAGGGCATCGTCGGATTCGCTGACCGACCCCAGCATCCGGTAGGCGACCGCGCGGAGATGCGGTCTGTACTGCTCGAACCGTTCGGTCAGCCACTCGCGCTCGTCCATCGTCAGCTCCCCACTCCCACGACCACATCCTCACCAGTGATTGTGGTAGCCAACGCTCGTGGTCAGGGACGCCACCGCCAGCAGCAGGAAGAACACGGCTCCACCGATCTGACGGTCGCGGACTCGTAGGTGAGCAGTCACAGCGCATATGAAGTACACGACGAGGCCGATCGCTGCAGCCGTCCCGAACGTTGGCACCGCGAAGCCTGTTAGAAGTCCGACCGCGCCGCAGGTCAACAATGCGCCGAGCGGGACCATCCACCGTCGGGAGACCTGCACCCGGTCAGCGACGACCTTGACCGACTCGGCACCAACGAAGTTCAACGAGGCGGCGTAGCCGTTCGCGAGCACTGCCAGGATCGTGGTGATGAGATAGGTGATGTGCATACCTCCTAGACACGCGCCGCCCGGAGAACCTGACAGCCGATGATGCCGCTCCTCCCAGCACGACGGATCGTCGACCGGCTCGAACCTGGCCCTTGGCACCAGAGGCGTTGGGACGGCGTGGGCTCAGCGCTGCGATACCAGGGGTCCCTGCCGCGTGTCGTGCGGTGAGGCTTTGGCGGGGGCGAGTAGTACGATCCGCTCGCCAGGGCGCAGCTCGATGTCTGCGCGGGGCGCGACGAGTTTGTGGGTTTCGCTGGCCGCGAGCACGCTGGCGCCTTCTGGCCAGCGCATCTCGCCGAGGCGGCGCCCGCAGGCGGGCGTCTGTGGGCTGATCGTGATCTCGAGGATCTCATAGCCGTCAAGTGGTGTGGTGGGGACGTGAACTTGCTTGTGTGGTTCCTTGACGGCGAACTCGGCGGCTTCGGCGCCTCGCTCGATCTCGCGTGCCGATACTTGAACGCGTGCTATGAGCGCGCGCATGACATCGTCGCGCGTGACCCACCCCTGCAGGGTGTGCTCGTCGTGGGAGAGGACGGGCAGCCCGTCGTGGCCGTAGAGCACGAGCTGGCGCAGCGCGTGCTCGAGGTCCTCGTCGCCGAAGAGCACCTGCGGCTCGCGTACGTCGCTAACGGGACCAACGAGCCTGGCCCACAGCTCGCGCGAGACGGCAGCCGGCTCTGACTCGAACTCCGCCGGCGCGAGCAAGCGAGTTCGCCCATCGTCGTCTGTGACCGGCTGCATCACCTCAGCGACGGTGAATGTCGCGAGCACACTGGTGGCCTTCGGCTGCTCGATGTCGATGCCGCGGCGCAGCAGCTTGGTGGTGTAAATGGAGCTGTAGGTGAGCTGCTTGCTGGTGGCCGCGGCGATCCCGCAGGCGAGCATCACGGGGAGCGTCAGAGTGAAGTTGCCGGTCATCTCAAGGACGCTCGCGATCGCGGTCAGCGGTGCCTGGGTGGCGCCTGCGAAGACGCCACCCATAGCGATCACGGCGTACATCGCCGCCGGGCCGACATCGGTCCCGAAGATGTGACGGGCGATGACGCCGAAGGCCATACCGCCGGCAGCGCCGGTGAACAGCGAAGGCGCGAACACGCCACCGGAGCCACCGATCGAGAGGGTGAGGCTCGAGGCGAGCACCTTGCCTACCATCAGGATTACGATCAGCCAGAGCGCTTCGTGGCCGGCAACGATGTTTTCCATAACCGGGTAGCCGACCCCGTACATCTGTGGCAGAGCGAGCAGGAGCACGCCGAGCGCGATACCGCCCACCGCGGGGCGCGCCCACTTAGGGCGACCCTTCCACACGCGATCGAGATAGTCCTCCATGCCGTAAAGCACGGTCTTGAAGCCAACGCCGAGCAGGCCGGCGGCGAGCCCGAGCACGGCGATCAGCAGGTAGGTGGCGTCCGGTGGCGCGAGCATGTTGTGCGGGAAGCTTGCGAAGAACGGTGCGGAGCCGAAGAACGCGCGGCTGATCAGATCGGCGGTGACCGCAGAGAGGGCCGTGCCGAACAGTGCGTCCAGCGAGAATTCGCGCAGCACGATCTCAAACCCGAAGAACAGGCCCGTGAGCGGCGCGTTGAACGTGCCCGCGATACCGCCGGCAGCGCCGCACGCGACGATGATGCGCAGGCTGCGCTCGGACATACGCACCCGTTGACCGACCGTCGAGGCAAAGGCCGAGCCGATCTGCACGATCGGCCCCTCACGTCCGACCGACCCGCCCGTGCCAATGCAGATCGCCGAGGCGAACGCCTTGACGAGCGTCACCTGCGGGCGAATCCGCCCGCCGTTCTCGGCCACTGCGAGCATCACCTCCGGCACCCCGTGGCCGCGAGCCTCGCGGGCGAAGCGCTGGATCAGTGGCCCGTAGAGCAGGCCGCCGAGCACCGGGATCACCAGGAAGAAGCCGATACCCAGCCACGCCAGGTGCAAGCTCGCCACGCGGCCCTGCTGGCCAAACTGCTCGTGCCCGGTCACGATCCACGTGACCGCGTACACCAACTCTCGAAAGACGACAGCGCCCAACCCAGCTCCAGCACCCACCAGCAGCGCCATCACCACCAAACCCAGCCGCGAGCCGCCGAGCCACGTCGATACCGCGCGCCCTCTCCTCACTGGCCCCAGCCGAGCGACCAGTCCTGCTCGGGCACCTCGCCGGCCGCATCGGCGAAGAGACGCAACGCCACAAGCGCCGAGGCCCGGTCCGCGCGCGGCATCCGCCGCAAGATCTTTGCGATCTCGACGCGACGACGACGGGTCACCTCCTCCACCAGGGCGCGCCCCGCTCCGGTCAGCGAGATACGCACCACCCGGCGATCAGCACTGATCCTCCGCCGCTGAACAAGCCCCTTGCGCACGAGGCGGTCGCACATCCGCGTGGCCGTCGAACGATCCACCCCAAGCGCGCTCGCCAAATCGGCCGGACGCTGCGGACCGCGGGCCGCCAGTTCCACAAGCACGCGGTACTGAGCAAGCGTCACATCCTCCGCCAGATCCGCAAGCGAACGCGCCGCGACCGCCACCAGCGCACGACTCGCACCCAACACCGCGTCCACGAGCTCGTCTCGATCCTCGGGCCCCTCACGGATCTTCCCAGTCGCAGTCATCCGATGCATAATGCGATTATTGCACTATGCAACTAACCGACTTGCCTCACAGCCCTTTTTACGCGCGCTGGTGCTGATCGCCCATACATACGGCAGCGGCAGTGACCGCCTGGGCGAGGCCGGGCTGGACGGCGTACAACGGCCTCATGCCGTCGGTGAGCGTCACCGACTCGAGATGACTACGCGACCCAGCCCGATGACCTCCATCTCGGTCTGCGGGGCGCACACCGCGATCTCTTGAGACTCGTTGCGCAACGTTCGTCGCAGGAGGACAAAGGCCGCAGCGCCGAGTAGCGCAGGGACCCACAGCGCGATCGCTCGATAGGCGAGCACGGCTGAGGCGGCGGAAGTGATGGGCACGCCGTAGAGGACGAACGTGCCGACCAGACCCGCGTCGATGCCGCCAATTCCCCCAGGGACCGGAATCAGTCCACCGAGCTCGCCGATCAGGTAGCCGATCCACACGATCGCAAGCGACGGCGCCGATCCGAACGCGTGAAACGTCGCCCACAGAACCATCAGGTCAAAGACGAGATAGGCGACGAGCCCGCCGATCAGCCAGGCGTTTCCCTCGCGCAAGAGCGCGACCGCCTCATTGACGCCGTCCGCAATCGCCACCAGCGTCTTCAACAGCGCCCGCGAGCGTCGCGAGGACTCGCCTTCTTTGCTGCGCTGCTGGCGCAGGTGCAGGCCCCCTGCGGTGCGCCCCACGAGCAGTGCTCCAACGATCGACAGCGCTGCTATGAACGCGGGCAAGAGCGTCAGCGCGAGGTTCGTCTCGCCGGGGAGCACCCGTGTGGCCAGACCCAGCCCGACGATGACCACGCCAACGACGTTCGGCACGCTCGTCAGCAGGAAGAACGCAACCGTTCGTCGTGCGATCTCGCTCGCCGGCATGCCACCTCGTCTCAGAGCCCAGGCGCCGAGCGCGAGTCCGCCGGCTCCACCAGTCGGGAACAGCGCGTTCGCTCCGAGCTCGGACATGCCGATCTGAAAGCTGACACGCCAGGTCATGCGCCTGCAGAAGACCATGCGAAAGACGGCGACATAGCCGAGACCGGAGAGCACCTTCAGCCCCACCCCGAGCAGCAGCCATCCGGGCTGCGCATGCGACAGGCGAGTGCGCAGGCCGTCGAGCCCCGGAAGCAGTGTCACGATCGCGATGACTACGAGGACCAGACCGGCTCCGAACAGCAGACGTGATCGCAGTCTGCGTCCGCTCAACTGCTCGGGGATCTCCAGATCGTCCGCCGCGACCTGCGCCAAAGCGGGCGGACGAGGACGCTCCGCCGAGCCGACGGGCTGCCACGTGCTCATGCCATTCGCAAGATTTCTGCGAGCGTCGTCACTGCAGGTAGCCCTCCACCGTTCCCTCATCGCGCACCGAAGCATCGTCGGGGTTCTGATGAAACTCACGGCGAGCGCGACGCTGGCGCAGAAGGTCCCAGCAACGGTCAAGCTCGACCTCGACGGCCGCGAGGCGCTCGTGCGTCTCGGGCGTTCGAGACTCCTCATTCTGGGCCAGGAGCGTGTGCTCCTCTTGCACCAGTCGCTCGATGTTGTTCAGGACACCCTCATCGGTCATAGCCACTCCTCCGTGCGCTGGTCAAGTCTGTGACATCTATCCTAAGCGGCCAATGTAGCCGCGGTCACATCGCCGGGCAATCCGAGCATTAGGTGTCCAGGGCCAGCCGCTCGTGGACGGAGCGCACCGCGCTCGATCCCTCACCGACGGCGGCTGCGACTCGCTTCATCGAGCCGTGCCGGACATCGCCGGCGGCGAATACGCCGAGTGTGGATGTCTCAAACGGCAACGCTCTCGCTGTCTCAGTACTGAGCGGGCCGGTCAGCTGGCGGTCAGTGAGGATGAACCCATCGCTATCGAGCAGCACACTGTCGCCCAGCCATGCCGTCGCCGGGCGGGCGCCGATGAAGCAGAACATGCCGGCGCACGCGATCTCGTGCTCACGGCCGGTCTGCTTGTGCGCGAGCGTTACCCCTTCGAGATGCTCCCGGCCGGCAAGCGCCTGTACTTCAACGCCGGTCATGAGATCGATTTTCGGGTCGGCCTCGATCCGCTCGATCAGGTATTGAGACATGCTCTGGGTGAGATCCTGCTGTCGGATCGCGATCGTGACACTGCAGTTGTTCTGGGCCAGGTAGATCGCGGCCTGACCCGCGGAGTTTCCGCCGCCGATGACCAACACGGGCGTTCCACTGCAGACGCGCGCCTCGAGATCTGTCGCGGCGTAGTACACACCGGCGCCCTCGAAGCGCTCGAGATCCTCGACCTCGAGCCGCCGATAGCGCGCCCCGGAGGCGACGATCACCGCACGGGTTGGAACCTCGCTGCCGTCGCGCAGCACGACCACGTGGAAACTGGCCTCCGATCGCAGCCCAGTCACCTCGCACGGGGAGTTCAAGCGAGCTCCGAGTCGCATCGCTTGTATGGCGGTTCTGCCGGTGAGTTCCTCCCCGGAGATGCCGTTCGGGAATCCCGCGTAGTTCTCGATCCGCGAGCTGGCGCCCGCTTGTCCACCTATGGCCACCGCGTCCAGGGAGACGGTGCGCAGCCCCTCTGAGGCACCGTAGACGGCGGCGGCGAGGCCGGCCGGGCCGCTGCCGATGACCACGAGATCGAAGATGTAGCCCGGTGTGGGCTGGAAGGTCAAGCCAAGGTGCTCCGCGAAGATCGCGGGCGAGGGATGGCGCAGAGTCTCGGTAGCGGTAATCACAGCCGGGATGTCCTGTGCTTGCAAACCCATCGGCGCGATGAAAGAGTCGAGGTCCTCGGCGTCCTCGACATCGATCCAGGTGTGCACTAGATGCGAGTGTTCGGCGAATGAGCGCAGGCTCATCGCCTCGGGGGAGTAGCGCGAGCCTACGATCCGGATCGCCAGCGCTCCCTCTCCGGATCGCAGGGACTCGCGGCGCGCGAGCAGCGCGTTGAAGATGGTTTCGGAGAGCGCCGGGCGGACGCTCATGAGCCGGCGGAGCTCGGTTTGGGCGATCACCAACACTCGCCCCGGCTGGGAGACGCGACCGGTCAAAAAGCGGCGCTGGCCGGTCAGTAGCGTCAGCTCGCCGATGAAGCTGCCCGGCCCGAACTCGGCGACGACGACCTCATCCGCACCGCTTGGCCGAACGACTTGCACTTCGCCCTCCAGGACGACGAACAGATCGTAAGACGCGTCCCCGGCTTGGAAAAGCAAGTCCCCAGCCCGAGTGGCCCTCTCCGTGCCGAACGTGGCCATGTCCGCGAGCTCGGAGGCGCTCAGCACAGGCGAAGCGACCGGGTCCCCGAAGCCGCTCGCGCTCATCGCCGCACTTGGTTCATTCGATTGACTTGAGCCACAGGCAGGAGCGGGTTGCCCCTACCCGAACAGCCCTGGGTCCGGTGGATTGGGGTCGACGGCGTGAACGGTGCTACTGATGTGATGGACCACGACATCGCTTGGACGTGCCAGCAACGGCCCGACCTGCTCGCGATAGCGGCGATAATGCCTCGTGTCGTAGTGTTCGCGCAGCGCCGTCTCGCTGCTCCAGGAGCAGATCAGCACGAAATCGCCGGGCTCCTCGGCGGCGAGCACTCGGAAGTCGGTGCATTGAGCCTCGGCGCGGCTTGCGTCGGCGAGTTCGCGCAGCAGCGCACGCAACTGGGGCTCCACGAGGGCTGTCCGTCCGTGCATCTCTGCCACGAGTAGGACGCTCATGCTGTGAGAGCCACGGCGGCATCAGACTCGAACACAAGGCACGGCTCTTGGTACTGCTCAGATTCCATACGAACTCCGAAGCGATCTCACCTGAACAGTATCTCTTCATCGGAGGCCGGTAGATATGACACGTTCATGCGATGTCAGCCGGCCCGATTCGCTGGCAGCCTGCACCCAATGGGCGAGTTCACCGTCAGGCGCCTGAATGTTCGGGTCCCCAGCGTATGAGGGTTCCAACACGACTACGAGGACGCGGTACCGGACGTCCCTACCGACCAGGTGGCGCAGCTCGTGCACCGCGGGGCGTCTTGGGATGAGATGCTCGAGCTGATCGAGAACAGTGCCCAGTATGGGTTCCTTATCTATTACCGCGGCGACATGCACCCGGTGATGCAGCTGGCTGGCGACACGGCCGACTGTGTCGCCTACCTGATGGGCAACCACACGATCGCCGAGCGCATGTTCAGACACGACCCCCGGGCCATGCTTTACGCGCCTCTGCACACCGTGATCTGGGAAGACGCTGCAGGCAGTGCCTGGTTCTCGTGCGACCAGCCCAGCGATCAGTTCGCGAGCTTCGGCGTCAAGGCCGTAACCGCGGTCGGAGTCGAACTCGACCAAAAGCTCGCCGCCCTGCTGGAGGCGCTTGGAGTCGACGTGCCACCGTCGCTACACGAGAGCCGGTCAGGGCGAGATCGAGATTGACAGGGAACCGATCTGGGGGGCAAACCGAGCCGCACGGAGGTGACGCGGCCGTAACGCAGGTCCCCAGAGCCGCAGCAACGGGCGGTTCCCCCAAGCAGCCGGGACTGCTCCTTGCTCTGGTGTGCCTGACCCAGTTCATGGTCATCCTGGATGTGTCGATCGTCAACGTTGCGCTGCCGTCGATACAGACCGGGCTGCACTTCGGCACAACGGGGCTGCAGTGGGTGGTCAACGCCTACACGATCACGTTCGGTGGCTTCCTCTTGCTGGGCGGCCGCGCGGCCGACCTGCTCGGGCGCCGCCGCGTTTTCTTGGTCGGGACCGCGCTTTTCAGCGTGTCGTCGCTGCTGTGCGCGTTCGCGGGATCGCGGGGGTTGATGATTGGGGCGCGCGCTCTTCAAGGCCTCGGTGGAGCGGTGCTCTCGCCAGCGAGCCTCTCGATCATCACCACCTCCTTCGCTGAGGGCTCAGAGCGCAACCGAGCGCTCGGGGTATGGGGCGCGATGGCCGGACTGGGCGGCGCGTCCGGTGTGCTGTTCGGAGGCATCCTCACGCAGGTGTTCGGGTGGCCCGCGATCTTCGTGATCAACGCCCCGATCGGGCTGGCGGTGATCGTCGTCGGACGCGGGGTCATTCCCGAAAGCCGGCGCGATGATCTGCGTCGAGACTTCGATCTCGCCGGCGCGATCCTGGTCACACTCGGCTTGGTCGCTGTCGTGTGCGGGATCGTTCGCAGCGAGAGTCTCGGCTGGGGCTCGATCGGAGTCCTCGGTTCGATCGCGCTCGGTATCGCGCTGCTCGGAGCGTTCGCGCTCGTCGAGGGTCGTCTCGCCGCCGCACCGCTGCTCCCGCTTGGGGTGCTGAGAATGCGCCGGCTGCGCGCCGCGAACCTCGTGATCGCGCTGCTGTACGCGGGCGTGTTTTCGATGTGGTTCTTCCTCAGCCTCTTCCTCCAGGGTGTGCTCGGTTACAGCGCGTTGAAGGCGGGGCTTGCGTTCCTGCCCATAACGCTGAGCGTCGCCCTGGCCGCGACGTTCACGCCGCGACTGGTCGCTCGCACCGGAGCCTGCCGGGTGATTGCCGCCGGCATGTTGAGCTCCGCGGTCGGTCTGGCTTTGCTCAGTCGTGTGAGCCCCAGCGCGAGCTACGCCGCGGTGGTGCTGCCCGGGGGAGTGATCGCGGGTGCGGGCCTGGGCATGACGGTCGTCCCTTTGACGATCATCGCCGTACAGGGGGTCTCGCCCGCGCAAAGCGGGCTCGCGTCGGGGCTGATCAACACCTCGCGCCTGGTCGGCGGTGCGCTCGGCCTCGCCGTCCTGAGCACGCTGGCCGACTCGCACACCGCCAGCAAGCTCGCCAGCGGCGCCTCTCGCCTCACAGCACTCGCCAGCGGCTACCAGCTGGCGTTCGCCCTCAGCGCGGCGATCTGCCTCCTCGGCACCTTTCTGAGCGTGTTCCTCCTGCGGCCGGATCCGTCCGACATTGCGAGCGTCGCGAGAGGACGTGAAGCGAGATGGGCAGCATGGACGTGCGGCCGCATCGACGCTCCACAGAAGCCACCCGACCCGATCGCGCCAGAGCCATCCTGACAGGAGGGAGTCCAATGCCCGGCAAGCAAACACGAGAAACCAGCGACGCGCTCTCCGACGCGCTACAGCTCTCGACCGCTAGACATCGCACGTTCGTGCGATGCGGGAACAGGTGGTTACTGGAACCCTCCTTAGCGGTCCTCGGCCGGACTGATCACCACAGAACAGGAGGCAGCTGATGTCGAGGCGCGAGTCATGCTTGCAAGGGCGCGAGGTTGTCATCGTGGAGGCAGCGCGTACGCCGATCGGGCGTGGGCACCGTGCAAAGGGTTGGTTTCGCGACACGCATCCCAATGAGCTGCTCGGCGCGGCCTACACGGCGGTGATCGAGCGTGCGGGCATCGAGCCGGAGCTCGTCGAGAACGTCGTGGCGGGGGCCGTCACACAGGTCGGTGAGCAGTCCAACAACATCGCGCGCAACGCATGGCTACAGGCCGGGCTGCCGGTGACGACACCGGCGAGCACACTCGATCAACAGTGCGGCTCGGGCCAGCAGGCGGTGTCGTTCGCCGCCGGGTTGATTGCGCTGGGCGTCCACGACGTGATGATCGGGGCCGGCGTCGAGCACATGGGCCGCATCCCGATGGGATCGAACGTCGCCCACGCGGATGAGTTCGGCACGCCCTACCCGCCGGAGCTGATGGCGCGCTATGACCTGATCCCCCAAGGACTGTCGGCCGAGATGATCGCCGAGCGCTGGGAGGTCTCGCGCGCCGAGCAGGACGAGCTCGGGCTGCGCTCTCACCAACTCGCCACGCGCGCCACCGACGAGGGCCGCTTCGAGCGCGAGATCATCCCCATGCAAGTCGACGGCCAGACCGCCAGCTCCGACCAGGGCATCCGCCGCGACACGAGCCTCGAGGCGCTCGCGGCCCTGAAGCCCGCGTTCAGGGAGGGCGGCAGCGTCACCGCCGGCAACTCCTCGCAGATCTCCGACGGCGCGGCCGCCGTGCTGTTGATGGCGCGTGAGAAGGCAGACGAGCTCGGGCTTACGCCGCGTGCGCGCGTCTACGACGCGACCAGCGTGGGCGTGGACCCCGTGATCATGCTGACCGGACCGATACCCGCGACCCGTGCGCTGCTCGAGCGCAACGGCATGACGATCGAGGACCTCGACCTGATCGAGATCAACGAGGCGTTCGCGTCCGTCGTCGGCGCGTGGCGCCACGAGCTGCAGCCGGACATGGACCGCGTCAACGTCAACGGCGGAGCGCTCGCGCTCGGCCATCCCCTCGGTTCCTCCGGTGCTCGGCTGATCACGACGCTGCTACACGAGCTCGAGCGCTCCAAAAGCGAGCTTGGGCTGGTCACGATGTGCACCGCGGGCGGCACCGGCACCGGCACGCTCATCCAGCGGGTTTAGCGACAAGCAACGCAATCACTCCACACCCGATAACGATTGGAGAACCGTCATGCCGATGATCGACGTTTACTGCGCCCCCGACACGTTCGGCGACAAGCACGCGCTGGCCCAGGATCTAGCGAATGCTGTGATGCGCTGGGAGCAGGTCCCACCGATCGCGCTGTTCTCGAAGAACACGGCTGCGTTCATCCACGAGTTGCCGGCGGACTCCCTGTCGAACGCCGCGGGCGAGAGCAACTACGTACGGGTGCAGGTGCTCACCCCGGTCGGTGTTCTGGACCGCGACAAGCAGCTCGGAGTCGTCAAAGAGCTGACCGACATCGTCGCGGCAGCGGCCGGCGACCCGACGCTCACCGAGCGCACCTGGGTGCTGATCACCGAGTCGCCCGAGGGCGGCTGGGGCATCAACGGACACGCCAACACAGGCGCCGACATCGCAGCCCTCGCCCGCAGCGAACTCGCCGGCCAGTAGCACTCACCCACGACCATGTCACAGCATCCCTCGACGGATAGCTCTGCCTTTGATGCTCAGGCGCGAGCCGAGCGCATCATAGACTCACGCTGGAGGGCAGAGTTCAGCCCCGACGTACAAGGATTCGGAGGCGTCCACGGAGGCTACGTCGTTGCCTTGGGGCTACGCACGATGGAAGCTGTCGTCGATGACCCGCAGCGGCCCGCCCGTTCGCTGACGTTTCATCTACTTGCTCCCATCAGACCCGGCGCCGTCGAGATCCTGCCCAAGCTCAACCGAGTCGGTAACTCGCTGACCTCGGCTTCGATACACATCGAACGGGGTGAGTCGATGGTCGCAGCCGGCCTCGCACATTTCGGTAAGCGCCACCCGGGTGTCGAGCGCCTCGAGGCACGAGCGCCAGAGGTGCCGCCGCCCGAGGACTGTGCTCCGATCGGATACCCAGTCGTGGAGGAGGCGACCGCCGGACTGCTCGTAGAGCACCGTCCAGCAGGCCCACAGCTACCACTGACAGGCAGCAAAGAGGCGCGCATCCGCGTGTGGATGCGGCTCCTCGATGACCGTCCCGTCGATGCTCGCTCAGCCGCGATGCTCGCTGACGCAGCGCCACCGGCGCTCTACGCAACACTCGTTGAGCCGGTCGCGATACCTAGCGTCGAGATCGCGATCCATTTCGGCGATCCGGCTGCGATGAACGACACGACTTGGGTCCTTGGAATCTTCGAGCGACGCACGCCGGCGACGGTTACTGCGTCGAGGACGGACAGTTCTTTTCCCGCAGTGGCCGGTTGATCTTGCGGTCGCGTCAATTCCGGCGAATCCTTCGACCCTGACTCATACGACGCAAACGGTCGCGAGGGCCTGCTCGATCGACTGCTCGCCGGAGTTCACGCAAAGGACGCGGCATGTGCTGCGCGAATCTGCCAGCAAGCGGGCGAGCACGCTCGCGACATCGTCACACCCGCCCACATCGTGCAAGCGGCGGTCGGGGTCCAGGCCGCATTCGCCTACCGCCCATCAAGCCCCAATGGCGTCGTGACGATCCTCGTAGAAGCTATCGCCAAACGAAGGCAGGCCGCTGCGCGACGCGGCACGCGAAGCCTCGTCCTCGATCACGTCCCAATGCTCAGCCAACAGCCCCTCCGCTATCCGCACGATGTCCACAACGATCCGGTTTGGGCGACCGTCGCCATATCCCCACAAACGCCCGTGCGCCATGACCAAGTCGCCCTCCGCCACCATTGCTCCCATCTCACGCTGGTGGGTTGAAGGAAGCGACTTGATCAGCTCAAATAGGCCTTTGCGGCCCGGCGGAATATGGGCGCTGTGTTGGATGTAGTTCGGCGAAAAGAACACCTCGGCCACCGCGAAGTCTCGTCGGTTGAACAGCGCCTCAAACGCGTCACGCACGATTGCCTTGTTTCGTTCCTCAGTCGAGCCGGTCATGATTGTCCCTGAGCCGCGCGGAGGAAGGCCTCGACATCTGCGGCGAACTCTGTCGCGTGCTGGAAGAGGAAGCCGTGCGCGGAGTCGGGGTAGACCTTGATTTGGGCCTGCGAAATCAGGCCCGCGAGGAGGTAGGAGTAGTGCGGCAGGATCATCGGGTCGCTGTCGCCGTTGGCGATGAAGACCGGACAGTCGATCGCGCTGATACGCTGGAGCAGCGCGTGGTTTGGCATCCCCTACGAGCACACCGCGTCGTACTGCGCCTGCCGTGTCTGCCACGTCGTTTCAGCATCGCGGTCGGCCGTGCGAGCGCCGAAGATGCGCTGGAGTGAGTGCTTTCCGGCTTCTTGGCTTGCGGGGGAGGGCGCGTAGAACACGGCGAGAACTCCCTCGGGCCCGGTCTTAGGTTTGCCGACGGCGTCCATCACCTCCTTCGCCCAGCCGTGCATGCCGGCCGCGCCCTGAGGCGCGGAGGACGCGAGGACCAGATGTCGCACCAACGCCGGCCGCGTCAGCGTGATCTCCTGGGCCACGAAACTCCCGATCGAGAAGCCGAGGAGGTCGACTTCAGCGAGCTGCATGGCGTCGAGAAACGCAATGGCGCCCCGCGCCATCTCGGCAACGGTGTGGTCCGTCTCCCCTGTCGACCCGCCCACGCCGACGTAGTCGAATGTCACGACGCGCCGGTTCTCGGCGAGCGCGTCGATCAGCGCGTGGTCCCAGCTATCGAGATTCCCCCGAAAATGCTGCAGGAGGACGACTGGCACCTCGCCGCTGCCGAGGTCGCGGTACGCGAAGCTCGTCCCGTTTGCCGCCTCGATCTGACGGTTCTCTGAGTTGATGTAGCTGTCAACTGCGGTGGTTGAGCTCATGGGTTCCTTTCACTCAGGTTGGACAAACTCCGTGTCGCCCCTCGGGCGATGGTCGGTCGGCCGTTGCTCTGCTCGGTGATCCATGACGCCGCCAGCGTCGTCCACGCTGCCGCGTCGCCGCTATCGCGCGCCAAGCCGAGGCTGTGCGGGCCGTGGGCGAAGACATGGGCCGTGTGGGGGATCCCGTGGGTCGCGAGAGACGCCGCGAGGCGGTAGGTGTGCTCGGGTGGGACGTAGGCGTCCTCGGCGGTGTGCCACAGGAAGAACGGCGGTGAGGACTGGGTCACTAGCGCGTCCAGGGAGGTCGCGCGCCGGAGCTCGGGTGTTGCGTTCTCGCCCAGCAGGATCACGCGTGCCGGTCGATAGGTCTCTGTCTCCATCGACGTGATCGCGTAGCCGAGTACGGCGAAATCAGCCGCGTTGCCCGCATCGCCGCCCGGCGCGAGTGCGGCTAGGCCGGCGAGATGCCCGCCCGCGGAGAAGCCGATCAGTCCGATGCGCTCCACGCCGCCGTCCCTCAGTCGGTTGATCTCAGCCCGAAGCGCATTCATCGGGGCGGGGTGGCGTACCAACAATGGGTAGCGAAACACGCTGGCACGGACATCGAGCCCGGTCAGCCAGCCCACGATCGGCTCGGCCTCGTGGGCGGCGTGCTCGGCGTAGCCCCCGCCAGGCAGAACGATCACGTGCGTTTCGGAGGGGCTCGCCATGCTGTGCAGACCGTTGGTGTCGCCGCGCGCGCTCACCCACTCGAACCTGCGGTGGGGTGTGCCGCGATCCAGGACCTCGTCAGCTCCAGGTAGTCATCGGCGCCGTCCTCCCATGTGAAATGGTCGGTCTCGAGGATGTCGAGTTTGCTGTCGGGCAGTCGCGCGTGCAGGAACTCGGCGTTGCTCGGCGGCACGAGCGAGTCGTGGCGGCCGGCGATGATCTGAACCGGGGTGTGGATGTCGCCGAGTCGTTCGGCCAAAACCGGCAGGTCAGATGGGTATTGTCGGACGTAGGGTGCTGACTCAACGAAGCGCTCGCCCGCGTAGGACGCCAGATAGTCCTCTCGTATGGCCTCGGGCAAAGTGTGTCGCTCGATGGCTTGGAGTGCTCCGGCTACGATGTCACGCCCGTCGATTGCCTGGAATCCGCTCAGATCCGGAGCCTCGATGATTTCTTTGAGTGCGCCTGTCACCTCGAGCGGGAAAGACGCGCTGCCGCTGCCAACGACCGCGCTCGGGAACCGGTCAACGTCCTCGGCGGCCGCGAACAGGACGGCACCGGTCCCCACATCGGGCCCCACCACGTGCGGGTGGCCGAGCTCCCACTCGTCGATGAGCGCCAGCAGGAACCCACCCATGGCTTGTGGGGACAGCAGCTCAGCCCGGCGCTCGGATTGGCCGAAGCCCGGGAGATCGATCGCGACTAGGCGTGCGTTCTCCGCTAGGCGCGGCCAGATCGTGTTCCACGCGAAGAGGCTCTCGGGCCAGGGATTGAGGAGCAGCACCGTCTCATCGGAGCCTCCCTCGGTCTCGGCGTACCTGATTGCGAGGCCGTCCGCCTGGCGCTGCCGTGGGCTCATGTGGACTGCGCTGTCTGACATTGATCACTCCTCGTGGTTGCCGGCGATGATCGAGCGGCCTCTCGCAACGTCTGAGCGCCTTGCGCAATGTGCATCGCCACGACCGGCGCGACATCGCTTGATCGCGCCATATTTTGTGGCCCCGTTGACCGGGCGGGAGGTCTGACGGTTCGTGGTGAGACCGAGGCCCTTCGCGTGGGCCCGGTGCCCTCGGTTCGATCTCAAGGGGCGAGCGGTGAACGGGGTATCCGCGTGGATCCCGTGACCTGGGGAACGAGCATCGCGACGCGGTCGATGTAGCACCATGCCCACTCCTCGCCGGGCTCCAGCGAACGGATCAACGGGTGCCGTGTCGCGTTCGCGTGTGCGGTGGCGTGGCGGTTCAGCGAATCGTCACAACAACCGACGTGCCCGCACTCCAGGCAGATGCGCAGATGCAGCCACGGTTCCCCTGAGGCGAGGCACTCCTCGCAGCCTGGCACGCTCCGCGGCAAGACCGAGAGCTTGATGCGATCGCGATGAGTGCAGGACACGGGCAGAGAAGACTCGCGGCTTCGGTCCCGCGGGACATCGCGCGAACGCGTGGTATCGCCTATACGGAGCGGTCGTGGTCGTCCGCGAGGCGCGTCAACGCGACGCGCGAGTTGATCTGCAACTTCGCGAAGATCTGGCGCAGGTGGCTGTTCACGGTGTGTGGCGAAACAAAGAGTCGCTCGGCCACGTCGCGATTGGTGAGCCCGCGCGCGACGAGGCGTGCGACGGCGAGCTCAGAGTCGGTCATCGCCGCCCATCCGGTGTCCGGACGACCTGAACTGCCCACCACACGACGCCGGATGCCACGGGCCCTGAGCCTTGCCCTCACGCGCCGAGCGTCCCAGGCCGCGCCCGCCTCCACATCGATCCTAAGGGCACGTTCCAGATCCTCGATCCCCTCCTTCTCCGCACCCGCGGCGATCCGCCGAGCCCCGAGATCCTCGAGCACGGAGGAAAGCGCCAGCGGCCGTGAACTTCGCTCGAACTGCTCAACCGCGCGTTCGAGATGCTCCGGCCCTCCGTCCAAGATACCGCGCGCGTGAGCTGCCGTGCCGAGGATCGCCGCGAGGGTGGGGTTCGCTTTGGCGCGCCGCTCCGCGGCGTCAACCGTCGCCACGGCGAGCTCCTCGTCATCTGCGGCGACGGCTATCCGCACCAACTGCGCCTCATCGGTGACGTCGGCCGGAAAGAGTGGGAGGAGGCACTTGCGCTCTTCTAGGCCCAAGGCACACAGCCAACCGTGGGCCGCCGCCGGATCTCCGGCCGCCATTTCTGCAAGAGCCAGGAGCCAGGAGGCATGGCGGCGGTAGCCGGGCGGACCAACGCCTACCATCGTCCGTGCCAGCGCCGCCGTCCTGTGCAGCTGTGCATCGTCGCCGCGGTGCAGGGCGACGCGACCCAGGGCGACGATGCCGGCGGCGTCGAGCAGTCCGGCAAGACGGTCCTCTTCCTCGGGACCCAGTTGGCCTTCGAGGACGGGCGCGGCGTCGTCGAGTCGACCGAGTTGGAAGAGTTGCCTGCCTCGCCAGGTCTCCAGCAGGTGCAGGGCCCACCCCTGGTGGCTGCGCTCCGCGTCGGCGATGCCCTCGTTGGTCATCCGCAACGACTCCTCAAACTTTTCGGCGACCATGAGCGCCTCGGATCGCATCTCCTGGCAGAGGCGCTCGCGCGTCGGATCCTCCCGCGCGGCTGGCGAGCGCGCGGCTTCCTGCGTCAACTCGACTGACCGCATGAAGTTCCCGTCGATGTACTCAAACGCTGATTCGGCGAGCAGGAGGCTGAACGCGGCGATCCCGTCGTTGCTCGCCCGCACTACCTTCCGCGTCTCGTCCAGCACCTCGCGCCCTTCGTCGAATCGCCCTGCGACCAGGAAGTTGTGAAACAGCGCTGCGTGATGGCGTGCCCGCGCCGTGGGCGAGAGAGCCTCGAGCGCCAGCGCCCGGCGACCGGCATCGATCCGAAGGTCGGGCGAAAGGGCGAACATCCCCGCGATGGTCAGGAGCACGCGCGCCTCCTCTTCGGCAGGCAGCGCACTCCGCAGGTGGGTGTCGACAAACGCACGTCCCTCCTCGCTGCGTCCAGCGGCGTGAAGAAGAAGCGCGATCTCGGTCACCATCTCGGCGCGACCGGCAAAGGTGCTCGGCACGAGCTCCAGAGCCCGGCGACTGAGGTCCGCTCCGGCGCTTGGGTCGTTTGCGCCCACGATTCGCGCCGCATTTGAGAGGGTCGCGGCGGCTCCCTCATCGCCCGGGGCCGCGCTCTCGGCTAGCTGGGCGGCGACATCCGCAGGCTGGGCCCCATTCTTGAGCAGCACATCCACGGCCTGGCGATCCAGCGCACGTCGAACCGACGATGGCACGCTCGCACGGACGGCATCGCGGGTGATGTCGTGGCCGAACCCCAGGTCCCCGTCACGATCGACCAGGATCGCGCAGTCGATCAACTCTTCGACCGGTGCGAGCACGGCAGACGGAGGTCGCTCGAGCATGGCCGCCAACTCGCCGAACGAGAAGGTGCGCCCCAACGATCCCGCGAGGACGGCCGACTCGCGAGCGGCGTCCGACAGGCTGCCGAGCCGCTCACGCATGCTCGCGTGGACCCGGGCCGGCAGGCGGCTGTCCGTCAGGCGGGCCTCCCCGTCCTCGACCCGGACATGTTCCTCGCCGAGAAGCCCGGTCAACAGCTCTGTCAGCAGGAATGGGCTTCCTTGCGCGCGCGCCATCAGAGCGACCAACGGGTCAGCAGGGGTGCCGCCCGTGAGATCGCGCCCGATCTGCACCACCGCGGCCTGATCCAGTGCAGCGAGAACGATCCTCTCGGCGCCTGCCCGAACGAGATATCTGGCGGTGCTCGAAATCCGAGAGGAGCCTTGCGGCGGCCGTAGCGCGATGGCCCACGCGATCGGCAGACCATGCAGGCGTGAGGTCAAAACCCGCAGTGCGGCCGCGGTGCCGGCGTCGGCCCACTGAAGGTCGTCGAGCGCCAGAAAGATCGGCCGCCTGAGCGCGGCTCGCTCTAGAAGCGACTGCAGTTCCTGAAGCAGCCAGTAGCGCTGCTCGGGCACGGCGGGAAGCTCGCGGAGCGCACCCGGCTCGAGCGGCGATGGATCACCCCCGAACAGGGCGTCCATCAGGGGCGCCAACTCGACCCCCTCGCCGGGCTCAGCACTGCCCCGACCGACCACGAAATCCATCCGGCTTGCCATCCTCGCCGCCTCGTCGAGAAGACGAGTCTTCCCCATCCCCGGGGCCCCTTCGATGAGGATGACCGCGCCGGCGCCGGCGCCGCGCACCCGATCGAGCGCGACGCTCAACTCCGCGAGCGGCGCATCCCTGCCACGAAGTACATGACGACGGGACACTGTCTGCTCCATAGCCTGACTCACTCCTCCACGGACGGGGTCGCGACATCGGCCGGTTGCTCGGCCTCGAACGCCGAGGCCATCACCAGCTTCAGCTCGTCCGAGACACGCTCAAGCGGTCGCAGGCTCCGCTGCGCACGGCAGAGCACGATCGCGCCCTCGAGCGACGCCAGCAAAAGCGTTGCGATCGAGCGGCCGCGCGCCGCCGCCACGCCGCGTCTGAGCAGTGCGCCCGCGATCACCTCCTCCCAGTCGGCGAAAACCTCTCCGGCGATGTCCCGCGCGGTCGGCTCGTGCGACCCTTCGAGCGCGGCCCACGCTATCGGGCAGCCGCCGCCGAAGTCGCTGGCACGCAGGATCTTCGACCAGTACCTACAGAACGTGCCGACCGCTGCGACGGGATCGCTGCGTTCGACCGCAGCGACGGCCCCGGCGATCGTGAACTCGCCCGCCCAGCGGGTCGCCTCCTCCACCAGCTGGGTCTTACCACCGCTGAAGTGATGGTAGATAGACCCGCGTGGAGCCCCGCTGTGGGCGAGGACATCAGTGAATGAGGTGCCCTGGACGCCGCGCTCGCTGAACAACAGCGCAGCACTCTCGATCATCTTCTGATGGGCGTCAGACGTGCGAGGCATATTCTATGACGCACGTAATAATACCTCGAAGCGCTAGGTTCGCCGAATGAGCTCAATAAACGACAACAATGAGATCACCGCCCTGCTAGCGACCGACGCGACCCGGAGCTTGCCAACGAGATCACCAGCGACGCGCGGGCAGCCGAGAACGCCGGACTCACCGGAACCCCATCGTTTCTGATCGGCGCGAGCGGGGGCGCTGTGAGCGGGTTCTCGCGGAGCGATCCGACATCGTTCGACGCGGCTATCGAGGAGCTTCTGACGGAGGCGATATGACATCCGATGCGGTCGCCTTGCGCAATAAACCAGCAGTTGCTCCATGCCGACCCGGCGGCGGCCCCGGACGAGGCCGGGTCTGAGCCGCGCCGGTCATGCCTACATCTGCTCGGTGCCCTCGCGATCCGAGCTTTAGTCGACATCGGTGCCTTCCAGTGCTGCAGACACGCGTAGTGGGTCTAGGTAGTCGCGCCAGTACGAGACCTTGCGATCCTTTAGCTCGATCACAGAGATGTATCTGTTGCTGTATGAGTGCCCTGTGGTGACGACTTTGCCGTGGGAGGCGTACTCGAGTACCACCGTGGAGGTGGCATCAGAGCGATGTACCCGCAGGTCGTCGCAGCGGTCGAGAAAGAAGGTGGAGCCGTATCCCCGGTAGAGCTCAATGAGGTTGCTCCGGCCGACGATGCGGCGGGGGTAGTTGGGGACGGTGATGACGAAGTCGAAGACGACATCGTCTGCGAGAAGGTCGAAGAAGTGGTCTCCGTCGACCAGACCCTCCAAGCCCTGCTCGACGATGCGGAAAAACGGGTCCAAAGCGCGAAAGTCCTGGGGGTTACGCATACGCGGCAAACTTGCGTACGTAGTCGATTGCGCCGTCGAGCCCGGCTTGCAGCGGCGCGCTGTCGCGACGAGTTTGCGTCAGCAGCAGGCCACCCTGCAGCGCGATGAGTAGGGAAATCGCGAGTCGGTCGGTGTCTGTGTCCTCGCGTAGCTCTCCGCGTTCGCGCATTGCCGTCAGACCATCGCGCATCGCTCCCTCCCAGCGATCAAAGGCGCCGGCCAGGGCAATCCGCGCTTGCTCGTCGAGGTCGGCCAGCTCGCTGGCGAGGGAGCCGATCGGGCAGCCGCCACGACCGCTCTGGCGCGCGGCGATGCCGACGATCGTGTCGCGCCAGGTCTCGAGCGCGGCGAAGGAGTCGAGGCCATCCAGTAGCTCTTCCTGCCCGGCCAGGACGCATTCGATCTGATCGGCCGTCACCGCGCGGATCAGCTCGTCCTTGTCGGCGAAGTAGTGGTACAGCTGGGAGTTGCTGACCCCGGCGGCTCGTCTGATTTCCTCGGTGCTGGTGCTGGCGACGCCGTGCTCGTACATGAGCGCCGCGGCGGCCCGGACGATCCGGTTGCGGGTCGCCCGTCCCTTTCCCGTCAACTGGCTCGGTTGCACGACGTCACTCCCGCAGCGCGTCGAGCGCCGCGAGGATCTCCGCGGGCTCGGAGCGCGTTGAGTAGTCGGGGTGCACATCGACCCAGCGCACGGTCAGGTCCGGGTCGATGATCAGCGTGCTCGGCATCGGCAGCGCGCTCGTGCCGTCCGCGTTGACCGCCTCGAGATCGAGCCCGAGCTGCTTCTGCGCCGCGAGCCCCTCGTCCGTCGGGGCGGTGAGGATCCCGGCCGCGCGCGCCAGTTGGTTGCCCGCGTCCGAGAGCACAGCGAAGCGCAGATCGTGCTTCTCCTGCATCGTGAGCGATCCGTCCGGCTTCTGAGGGCTGATCGCGACGAGTGCGACACCACGATCCTCGAGCTCTGCGAGCAGCTCGCTCTGGTAGGTATGCAGCGCGATGTTGCAGTACGGACACCACGCGCCGCGGTAGAAGACAAGCACGCCGGGGCGATCATTCAGCGCCACGCCGAGCGTCGTGTCCTGCCCCTGGGGGTCGGTCAGCTCGGCGTCGGGCAGCTTGGCGCCCGGGGCGATGACGCCCTCCGGCTCGACGTATCGCAGCGCGGCTTGTTCGCGGTGGAAGATCTCCGCGATCTCGGCTGGGAGCGGGCTGGGTGTCTCTGCTTGGGCCTGGACATGCTCGGCGATCGTCATCGTGTCTCCTTCATCTGGTGGGGGTCTGGGCCGCGCCGGCGGCGGGCTCGTGAACTGAACATGGGGCGGTCGTGGCTAGTCGGAGAAGTGTGTCTGCGGACGGGGTTTGGGCTCGCCGTCAATGAAGACATCGACCTTCTCGTCATAGAAGGCGACCAGCCCCGCGATCGGCAGCAGCTGCCGTGTGGGGAAGTCATAGGACCATGCGAGATCGGTGTGGCGCTGTCCCTCGATCTCCACCGACCAGTACGCGCTCGTGCGGCCCTTGTAGGGGCAGGCCGTGACCGTGTCGCTGGGGCGCAGGTGCGAGAAGTCGACCGCGCTGCGATCCATGTAGTAGCGGGTGGGCAGGCCGGTCTCGAACACCATCACCGGCGCGCTTGACTCCGCGAGCGACACCCCGTCGAGCTCGACCCGCACCCGCCGCGTGGAGCGCAGCGCATCCACTCGTACGTAGGGGTTACGAGGGTGGACGAACACCTCCTCGTCCTCCTCGAACCACGCATCGAGACCGTCCCAGTCGAAGCGGATCGTCCCCGTAAGGCCCTCGACGCTCGAGTTCAAGTAGCGACGGCCGATGCCGCGCCGCTCGATGCCGCCCGCTCGCAGGCCTATGCGCGCGACCTCGCCGCGGCTCACGCGATGGGTGTGCCCCTCATCGACGAGCGCCGCGGCATCGACGTCCTGCGCCGGAATCTGAAACTGCGGGTAGAACGGCCACTCCCACAGGTAGAGCGCGCGGGTGGTATCGAGCACGACCTGCCCGCCCAGCACGGCACGAACGCGTCGCGGAACCGGCTCGACGTGGTCGACGCTCACAAGGGCCTGTGGGTAGCCAGCCATGGTCTCGGCTCCTTTCGCTGGGTCGGCCATTTTGAGCGGGAGGCGCTCAGGACCGCGGTTGCATGGTAGCCGTTCTGGCTCAATTAGGCCATTCCGAGGGAGGCAGCGTACGGACGCCGCGATACTGATCCCTCCGCCCAGCCCATCATGATCTGAGTCGGCAGCCCTGATGCCGACCTCATCGCGATGTAGTTTGCAGTTCAGGCACGCCAGTAGTTGGGCAGGAGCAAACCTCATCTACATCCTCGACGCCCTGCAGTGCGAACTCCGGTTGTGGTGGCTTGGGCTGCCAGTGGCAGGGGCACTGCAGCCGGGCGAAGGGGTCAGCGTGGATGTTGGTCTAGGCGTGGTACCACTCGACGGTCGCGCTGCCCTTTGAGCAGTCTCCGCCGGCCCCGTGGCCAGGGAAGCCGCTGCCGTCGCCGAAGCACGTCCAGCCGGGTAGGCCGTAGAGCTTCCAGCGGAACTGGGAGGCCGGACCTTCAGGGTTGCCGACAAACGTCACGCCGACGCCCGACTCCATTGCCTGCACCACGGTCAACGCTTGCGCGCACGACACATTGCGCGTCTGAATCAGAATCGGGTAGCCGCGCTTGAAGCTCCTGAGCGTCGGGACCGCCGGGCAATTGTGGTTCGGCGCAGAGAAGGCGGTCGCTCGCCCATGCCCGGTGAGCAGGGCCGTGCCACCGAGTAGCGCCACCGCCACAATGAGGACCGTCAGCCGTTTCACGACGGTCGGACTCTATCCCACCGCCAATCCAAACTGATACACCACCGGCGTCGCTAGCCGCTATACGCCGGCGAGTGCCGGTCCCACAGTGTCTGAGTCGACGTGTACGACTTCCGGGACCGTGATCGCGATCTCGCCGTTGCGATCGATCAGCGGCTTCGCATTCACGATCGTGCCGACGGTCAGCTTCAACATTGGGCAGGTGTTCCCCCCGCCAGCGATCGTCGCGCGCTTCGTCACTGTTCTGGCAATCGTCTTCGGCTTGAGCCTCGCCGCTGCAACTTGTTCTGCGGCGTGAGTGTGTGGTATCCGCCGGCCTCAGGGCTGCGGGCGCGTAGGGGTCGGTGGCCGAAGAGGTCTTGATGACGGACGTTTCGGAGCTGGTGAGCGCGTGGAAGTTTGGGCTCGCTGTTGCTCGCTCACTCTGTCGGTGAGTTGGTGAAGTAGCCCGGGTGGCCGAGGAGCAGGACTCACCCCTCCCTGATGGACCTCAGATCCGCCAAAAGCAGGCACGTCGTCGGCCGGAGACGAGACGCGTGCTATGGACGGTGGGTGTCGCGTAAAGTTGCCGTGGGCGATGGGTTAACGCCGGCGGTGGTGACGGTGGTGACGGTGGTGACGGTGCTGCTGGTAGAGATCGGGGTTTGCGGGCCTGATCGAGTGTCCGTGGGGCCAGGGTGCCGTTTTAGGCGGCCTGGGCGGCCAGGTTTGTGGAGCTTCATCAGGTTGTGCGTGGCGGTAATTAGGCGCCATTC
>DATAXK010000007.1:0-61848 GCA_036266805.1 Solirubrobacteraceae bacterium | reverse complement strand
CGCTCGGATCCTGAACGTCCCGTTCGCGATCGCCGACGCGACGGCGCTGACCGAGGCCGGGTATGTCGGCGAGGACGTCGAGAACATCCTCCTGAAGCTCATCCAGGCTGCCGACTACGACGTCAAGAAGGCCGAGACCGGGATCATCTACATCGACGAGGTCGACAAGATCGCCCGCAAGGCCGACAACCCGTCGATCACTCGCGACGTCTCCGGCGAGGGCGTGCAGCAGGCACTTCTGAAGATCCTCGAGGGCACGCAGGCGTCGGTGCCGCCGCAAGGAGGACGCAAGCACCCCCACCAAGAGTTCCTGACGATCGACACCACCAACATCCTCTTCATCTGCGGAGGCGCGTTCGCGCATCTCGACAAGGTGATCGAGCGACGCATCGGCCACAACGGCATCGGCTTTGCCTCGGCGATCGAAACCAAACTCGAGCGCGACACCGGCGAAATATTCGAGCATTGCCTCCCCGAGGACTTGATCGAGTACGGCCTGATTCCCGAGTTCATCGGACGCCTGCCGGTGATGTCAGCTGTTCACCAGCTCACCTGTGAGGATCTCGTCTCGATCCTCACCGAGCCGCGCAATGCGCTGGTCAAGCAGTTTCAGCGCTTCTTCTCCTTCGATGGCATCGAGCTCGTGTTCGCGGAGGACTCGTTGCTGGCGGTCGCGGAGAAGGGCCTCGAGCGTGAAACCGGCGCGCGCGGATTGCGCTCGATCATCGAGGAGATCCTGCTCGAGGTTCAGTTCGAGCTGCCCTCCCGTCGCGACGTCAAGAAGTGCGTCGTCACGCGCGACACGGTCGAGAAAGGCACAACGCCTACGCTCGTTACCGAAGCCGCTCCGGAGGAGCCGGCCGAGCACTCTTTGCGCGAGGAGTCGGCGTAGTCACCAGTCCGGCTGTCGCCGCTCGCTAGCATCCACACTCCATGGACGAGCAGAAAGAGCGCTGAACGGTGCACGACGACTTCCGCATCCGCGTGGAGCTGCCGCGTGCACAAGCGCACGAACTGCTGCACGCATTGGAGGCGCACGAGCGTAATGGCGGTAGTGGCCTTCCAAGCCCAGAGCACGTCGCCGTAAGTCACGAGGACGGACATGTCTTCCTGTATGCCGACTCCGGCGATGAGGCTGCAAGCGCACGGGCGGCTGTCGAAGCGATCCTCTCCGAGAGGAGCATCGTCGCTCAGGTCAGCTCTTGGCGTTGGCACCCCGAGGAGGAGCGCTGGGAGGACGCTTCGCTTGCGTTGCCCAGCACCCCTGCCGAGCATGCCGGCGAGCACGAGCGCTTGGAGGAGCAGGAGACTGAGGAGTCCAGGCAAACCGGCTACCCAGAGTGGGAAGTGCGTGTGACGCTACCCACTCATCACGATGCGCGCGCGTTTGCCGAGCGCCTTGCCGCGGAGGGGGTCCCTGTGCAGCGTCATTGGCGGCATCTCACACTCGGTGCCGAAGACGAGGACGATGCGCATGCGCTTGCCGAGCGCTTGCGTTCCGAGGCTCCACAGGGCTCGACCCTCGACGTCGAGGGTGCAGCTTGGGACGCTTGGGTAGCAGTGAACGGACCTGCACGCCCGTTTGCGCTTTTCGGCGGCCTGGCGCAGTAACAACAGCTCCGCTGCGTACACTCACGCTCCATGGGCGAGCGCATCAAAGAGCTTGAAGATCGCACCCGGTTTGAGCCTGCCGAGGTCGAGCCGCGGATCGTCGAGCGTTGGCTTGCTTCAGGTCTGTTTCATCCCGAGCCCGCCGGGGTGGCGAGCGAGAACTACTCGATCGCGATACCGCCGCCGAATGTAACCGGCTCGCTGCACATGGGTCACGCGCTCAACGGCGCTGTGCAAGACACGTTGATTCGCTACAACCGGATGAAGTTCCCGCCCACCCGACGCACGAAGTGGATCCTTGGTACCGATCACGCCGGGATCGCCACGCAGGCACAGGTCGAGAAGGCGCTGCTAACCGAGGGCATCAATCGTCACGAGTTGGGGCGTGAAGCGTTCGTCGAGCGCGTATGGGAGTGGCGAGCGCACTACGGCGGCACGATCGTCGAGCAGTTCAAGCGGCTTGGCGCCTCGTGCGACTACTCCGAAGAGCGCTTTACGCTCGACGAGGGCTATGCCCGCGCGGTAATGCAGGTCTTTGTCAAGCTCTACGAGAAGGGCTGGATCTATCGCGACCGCTACATCGTCAACTGGGATCCGGGCAGTCGCTCTGCGATCTCGGATCTAGAGGTCGAGGAGCGCCGTGAGACGGACACGCTTTACTCGATTCGCTACGACGTGGAGGGGGGTGGCAGCGTAACGATCGCCACCGTTCGTCCCGAGACGATGCTCGGCGATACCGCGGTGGCGGTTCATCCAGATGACGAGCGCTACCGAGCGCTGGTCGGGCGCAAGGCGATCCTGCCGCTTGTCGGGCGACATCTGCCGATCATCGCCGACGACTACGTGAAGATGGACTTCGGCACTGGCCAGTTGAAGATCACCCCAGCCCATGACCCCAACGACTTCGAGATAGGCAGCCGTCACGAGCTCGATCAGGTGTCGGTGATCGGGGAGGACGGGCGCATGACCGCCGAGGCGGGCGAGCGCTTTGCCGGTCTCACGGTGATGGAGGCGCGCGAGGCCGTGGTGGCCGAGCTCGAGCGCGAAGGTCGGATCGTCGCGTGCGAGGACTACGAGCACGAGGTGCCCTATTCGCATCGCTCCGGTCAGCGCATCGAGCCGCTGATCTCGCTGCAATGGTTCATGAGCATGGACGAGCTGGCGCGCCCCGCTATCGCCGCCGTGCGCGACGGACGTGTGCGGATCGTGCCTGAGAACCACCGGCGCGTCTACCTGGACTGGATGGAGAACATCCGTCCCTGGTGCATCTCACGCCAGCTCTGGTGGGGTCATCGCCTGCCCGTCTACTACTGCGAGACCTGCGGTCACGTCAACGTGGCGCTCAGCGCACCCGATGCCTGTGCGGAGTGCGCGGGCCACCTTCGCCAAGAGGAGGACGTGCTGGACACATGGTTCTCCTCCGCGCTGTGGCCCTTTGCAACGCTCGGTTGGCCACAGGACACGCCCGAGTTGAAAGCGTTCTACCCGACGAACGTGCTCTCCACCGCCAGGGACATCCTCTTCCTGTGGGTCGCTCGCATGATCATGATGGGCATCGAGCTGACCGGCGAGGTGCCGTTCTCCGACGTCTACATACACTCGGTGATCCAGGCGCCCGACGGGCGGCGCATGTCCAAGTCGCTGGGCACCGGCATCGACCCGTTGCGGGAGATCGACAGCCACGGTGCCGACGCGGTGCGCTTCGGCCTGCTTGCGATGTCCTCCACACAGGACGTTCGCTACTCCGCAGAGAAGGTCCAGCAGGGTCAAGCGCTTGCCAACAAGCTGTTCAACGCGGCGCGCTTCGCGCTGGTGCGCATCGACGCCAGCCTTGGATCGGATCGCGCAGAAGCAGTCGAGCCGCAGCCGTTGGCGCGCACGGTCGAGGATCGCTGGATCCTCTCACGGCTCACGCGGGTTCTGAGCGACACCGCCGTGCGCATCGAACGGTACGACTTCTCCCACGCTGCGCTCGGCCTCTATGACTTCGTCTATGGGGAGCTGTGCGACTGGTATCTGGAGATCGTCAAGCAGCGGCTGTCAGATCTCGCCGAGGCGGGCAGCGAGGATGACGGTAGGCAGGAGCTGGCCGCGACATTGCTCTATGTGCTGCGCGAGACGGTCGCCATGGCCCATCCGCTGATCCCGTTCGTCACCGAGGAGCTGTGGCGATATCTCGATGACAGCGGCGAGTTGCTCGCCGGCTGCTCCTATCCGCGCGCTCGAGAGGACCTGATCGACCTGCAGGCGGAGGCAGAGCTGGCGCGCACGATCGAGGCGGTGACGCTGGTGCGCGGTTGGCGGGACTCGGTCGGCGCACGGGCCGGTCAGTTTGTGGACGCGCGTCTTTGCGCGGATGGCTACGAGCTGACGGCCCCGCTGCTCGCCCGCTTGGCGCGTTTGCGGCTTCTCGCCGAGGATGAGCGCTCTCAGGCACTCGATGCGGTGGGCACGAGCCCAGCCAATGGGGATGCTTCCGTCGCGGGTGGGCGGGAGCCTCCGGCTCCGCCCACCGCGGTCGCGTCTGTCCCCATCCCCGGCGGCACAGTTGAGGTGCTTTCGGGGGAGGGCTTGGATCTCGGCGCCGCCGAGCGCCGACGCGAGGCGACCAGGCAGAAGCTGCTCGCGGAGATCGAACGCGTGCAGGGCAAGCTCGAGCGCTCGGGCTTCGTGCAGAAGGCGCCGGCAGCGGTGGTCGCGGGCGAGCGCGAGCGTCTTGGGCGCCTGCGCGCCGAGTTGGACGTCCTATGAGTCGCCCCGAGCACGTCGAGTCGGAGGTCCTATGAGTCAAGATTGGAGCCCCGAGCACGCCGCGCGTCATCTGCGCTCACTGGAGCTGTTCGGAATGCGCTTCGGACTTGACCGGATGCACCGCATGATGACGGTGCTCGGATCGCCCGAGCGCAGCTTCGACTCGATCCATGTGGTGGGCACGAACGGAAAGAGCTCGACTACACGGATGACCGCCGCGATTCTGGAGCGCCATGGGCTGCGTAGCGGCTGCTACCTCTCGCCGCACCTCTTGTCCTATTCCGAGCGGGTTCAAATTGCCGAGCACGACGTCGAGACCCACGCCTTCGCGGCGGCGATCGCGCGCGCTGCGTGGGCGGCTGAGCGAGTCAACCGTACGCTCGCCGAGGACGACCACGTAACCCAGTTCGAGCTGCTCACAGCCGCCGCCTTCTGGGAGCTCGCGCGGCGCGGCGCGCAGGTGGTCGTCGTCGAGGCGGGTCTCGGCGGCCGCTATGACGCGACGAACGTGATCGACTCGAAGGTTGCTGTTCTCACCAACGTGGGCCTGGAGCACACGCGCTGGCTCGGTCCCACGCTCACCGATATCGCCACCGAGAAGCTCGCGGTCCTTGGCGAGCATTCGGTTTTGGCACTCGGCTCTAAATTGCAACCAGAGGTGCTCGCGCTCGCACGCCGCGTCGTCGCCGAACGTGGTGGTGAACTCTTGGTCGCAGACCCAGCTCCCGAGGACCTGCAGATGCGCGCGCGCGGCTCGTTCCAGCGTGAGAACTTCGCGCTCGCGCGATTGGCGGCGGAGTCCTATCTGCAGCAATCGGGGATCGCTTTGAGCGAGCAGGCCGTGCAAGACGCCGCGATCTCCACCTCGGTTGCCGGTCGTATGCAGATCCTCGGAGAGGACCCGCTCACTGTGTTGGACGGCGCCCACAATCCAGCTGCGATCACGGCGCTGGTGGAGTCCTTGCCCGAGCTGCTCGATGGACGCCCGCTGGCGCTGGTGTTCGGCGTGCTCGAGGACAAGGATGCCGCCAGCATGCTCCGTGAGCTGCTGCCGTTGTGCGAACGGGCGTGGTTTACCGCCCCCCCGAGTCAAAGGGCGCTTTCGCCCGCAACACTGCAATCGCTGGCCGGCCAGCTCGGCTTCGAGCAGGGTATCTGCGAGTCCCAGCCGGCCAAGGCATTGGCGGCGGCGCGGGAATGGGCGCGTGAGCACGGTGCCGCGGTTCTGGCAACTGGATCTGTCTATCTGGTCGGAGATCTGTTTGCCCACGCGGACGAGCTTGGTCTGGATACCGCCGCGATGGGGCTCGAGAGGCACGACGAACAACGAGAACAACCGCGGGAAGGGGGTGGCCGTGGACGATGACGGCCCATCGGTACTGACGATGATCGGCGCCGTCGCCTTGATCGTGGCGCTTGTGATCCTCGTGTTCTTTGCCGCCGGCTACGGCTTCGGCCGACTGTTTCTGTGAGGCTGGGGATCTGCAAGAACCTGCCCTCCCCAAACTTGATCGCGCATTTTTTGCCCGATAGCCTCTAAACTCGGCGCCCGATGCGCCATCACGGATCGAAGCGCCCCGTTTCACGCGTGCTTGCAGGGAAATCCCTCGGCGGAGCCGTATAGGTCATCGATGTCACCACCAATCGCCTACTTCGGAATCGAAAGTAAAAGCTTGAGCCTGGTCATCGACTTGTTGATCCTGTTCGTCGTCGTCCTGTACTTCTCGCTGCTGTACTGGACCTACGCCGACGCCCGTCGTCGCATCGCCGATCCGATGCTGGTCGGCTGCGCCACTGTCGCGTCGTTGTTCCCGTTCGTAGGGACGATCGTCTACATGATCCTGCGTCCACCCGAGTACCTGGAGGACGTGCGTGAGCGCGAACTGGAGTTGCAGGCGGCCGAAGCGCGGCTGCACGGGCTCGACTACAGCCTGTGTCCTCACTGCGACTACCGCATCGAGCACGACTTCATTCGTTGCCCGAGCTGCCTGCGCAAGCTGAAGGAGCGTTGCGTCAGCTGCTCGCGACCCCTCGATCGTGCTTGGACCATCTGCCCGTACTGCGAGACCGACGTACCCGCAGCGGCCAAGGCAACGCGACGGACGGCTCGTCCAGAGCGTGCGAGCGCCTCTACCACGGCTCGTACGCGCGCTGGCGTCGAGGACGAACTGGAGGTGGCCGCGCTCGATGTGGAGGCGGTGTCCCCGGCTCGCGCGCGGGCGGCCAAGCGTGCTGCCGTGAGGGCACCTGAGCCGGCTACTTTCGTCGGCGAGGTCTCGTTTGCCTCGGAGTCGAGCTCTGCTACCGAGGCCCCTGGGCCCGGGCGCGAGGATGCGGAGCCCGAGGCCACCGTCAAGCCGAGCTCGCGTCCGCGCTCGCGTCGTCCGCGCCCAACCTCCTGAGCGCCGAACACTCTTCTCAATACCAGCCGGCCTTCGTGCCGCGACTATCTCCTACGAACCAAAGGAACACATGGACCGCACGTTGATCCTCGTAAAGCCGGACGCCTTCGCCCGCTCGCTCACGGGCGAGATCATCGCTCGCTTCGAGCGCAAGGGCCTGCGCATCGTTGCCCTGCGACACATGACCGTGACGCGCGAGCTGGCAGAGCGCCACTATGCCGAGCATGCCGAGAAGCCGTTCTTCGGCGAGTTGGTGGAATTCATCACCTCCGGGCCGATCGTGGCCATGGTCCTCGAGGGTCTCGACGCCGTCAAGGCGGCTCGGCAGACGATCGGCGCCACCAATCCGCTCGATGCCGCCCCTGGCTCGATCCGTGGCGACTTTGCCATCGAGATGGGCCAGAACATGGTCCATGGCTCGGACTCGGCCGAGTCGGCGGCCCGCGAGACGGCACTGTTCTTTCCCGAGCTCTCGGCCTGAACAGGCTCGCGGCCGCGGTTGTGGCGGCGATTGAGATCTTCACGGCGGCGAGTATGTGTGTGAGCAGCTCATGAGCGGGGTCGGCCCGCTCGTGCTCGCTTCAGCCTCACCGCAGCGCCGGGCGATCCTCGAACGACTGGGGGTGTCCTTCGCGGTGCGCGCGACCGATGTCGAGGAGATCGAGCAGGGCCAGCCCGAGCAGGTGGCGGTCGAGAACGCGCTGCTGAAGGCGCGTGCTGCTCACGCAGCCGGAAGTGATGAGGTGGTGCTCGGCGTCGACACGCTGGTGGCGCTCGATACTCGTATCTACGGCAAGCCGGCGGATGAGCATGTGGCACGCGAAACGCTCGCGGCGCTCTGCGCGGAGACGCACATAGTCCTAAGCGGTATTGCCTTGCTACAGGGAGATCGTGAGCAGGTGGGCCTTGCACGGACGGAGGTCGTCTTCAGACAGTGCTCTGAGGAGCTGATCGACTGGTATGTGGCCTGCGGCGAGTGGCGCGGCCGTGCCGGCGGTTATGCGATCCAGGGTATTGGAGCAATGCTGGTGCGCGAGATTCGCGGGGACTACGAGAACGTCGTCGGCTTGCCTGTGGCCAAGCTCCTCGACATGGCCCCGGAGCTTTTCCCCATACCGGTCAAGGATCGGCTCTGACGTACTTTCCCGCTGCAAATACGCTGTCAAGGTTGCCAGCCGGACGATGGGGTCCGCTAGACTCCCCGCGGGTACGCCCCGGAGCGCCGGGATGCCAGCCAACCGGCCAGGCGAAGCCGAATCCGAGCGTGCTCCCTACCTAAAAAGATGAGCATCCTCACCTACCTCACAGGGTTCGGTGGCCGCGACATGGCGGTCGACCTCGGAACCGCCAACACGCTCGTATACGTACGTGGCCGCGGGATCGTGCTGTCCGAGCCGAGCGTGGTGGCGATCGACTCGCGCACCGGCGAGGTGCACGCGGTGGGCATCGAGGCCAAGCGCATGCTCGGTCGCACCCCCGGCACGATCCAGGCGATCCGCCCGCTCAAGGACGGAGTGATCGCCGACTTCGACGTGACCGAGGAGATGTTGCGTCACTTCATCCAGAAGGTCCACCAGAACCGCTGGGCCCATCCGCGCGTCGTCGTGTGCGTGCCCTCGGGCGTGACGGGCGTGGAGAAGCGCGCCGTGGAGGAGGCCTGCCTGTCGGCTGGCGCACGTACCGCCTACCTGATCGAGGAGCCGATGGCGGCCGCGATCGGCGCCGGCCTGCCGGTTGGAGAGCCGACCGGCTCGATGGTCGTCGACATCGGCGGGGGAACCTCTGAGGTGGCGGTCATCTCCCTCGGCGGGATCGTCGTCTCGCAGTCCATCAGGGTTGGCGGCGATGAGATGGACGAGGCGATCATCAACTACGCAAAGAAGGAGTACAAGCTTCTGATCGGCCAGCAGACCGCCGAGGAGCTCAAGCTGGAGATCGGCTCCGCCTGTGCGATGGAGGAGGAGCTGCAGGCCGAGATTCGCGGCCGTGACATGGTGGCGGGTCTGCCCAAGACGGTCGTGCTCACCAGCGAGGAGATCCGCCAAGCGCTCGAGGAGCCGCTTTCGCAGATCATCGAGGCGGTCAAGGAGACCCTCGACCGCACCCCGCCCGAGCTCGCTTCGGACATCATGGATCGCGGAATCATGCTTGCCGGGGGCGGCGCTCTGCTGCAGGGACTCGATCAGCGCTTGCGTGAGGAGACACAGATGCCCGCGCACCTGGCGGAGTCTCCGCTGACGTGCGTGGCGGTCGGGTCGGGGCGCTCGCTCGAGGAGTTCGAGGCGATCCACCGTTCCAACCGCAACTCGCGCAGTCGCCGTCGTCGATGAGCGAACTCTTCGGCTGCCCGCCACTCGCCGTCCGTGGTGTGTTGCTCGACGGCCTCCACCGGCTCCGCTGGCGACACCGTGTGTCTGCCCCTGCCCGTGCGGTACGCGGGTACTCTTTCCTATGAACGTTTCGGAAGGTCCCAATTCGTGTATGAGAAGACGGTTCGACGCAGACGTGCGGTGCTCGCGCTGCTCGTCGTGCTCTCCCTGATCCTGCTGACTGCATACTTCGGCGAGGCTCCGAGTGGTGGCCTGCATTCCGTGCAGCGTGGCTTCCTGACCGTTGTCTCGCCGATCCAGGATGGCGCCAACAAGGCTGTGAAGCCCGTTCGAGACCTGTTTGGCTGGTTTGACAGCACCCTGAAAGCCAAGAGCCAGAATGCCGAACTGCGCAAGCAGCTCGACAAGCTGCGTTCGCAATACACCGCCAACCAGGAAAACGAACACTCCTACAAGGAACTGGTCAAGCTCTTCCACCTCGATCACGAGCTCAGCATCGCCGACTACAACCCGGTTACCGCCACCGTCGTCTATCAGTCGCCCAACATCTGGTACTCGATCATCACGATCGACCGAGGCTCCTCCTCGGGAGTGCGCGTCAACGACCCAGTGATCGCCGACGAAGCACTCGTCGGCAAGGTGACCGAGGTCGTTCCAGACGCCGCCCAGGTGAGCTTGATCACCGACAGCGCGGTTGAAGTGACGGCCAAGGTCAGCGCAACCGGAGCGGTGGGCCTCGTGCAACCCCAAGTCGGCGAACCGGGACGCCTGCTGATGCAGATCTACAAGTCCTCGGCCGCCACGCCGGTGCAAGGCGACTACGTGGTGACTTCGGGCACCGTGGCAAGCCCCGGCATCTCGCTCTACCCGAAGGGGATACCGATCGGCCAGGTCACTTCCGTCAACGAACAGGGAGGCTTCAAGTCGGTCGGCGTAAGCCCGCTGGCCGACCTGCGCAGCCTCGAATTCGTGCAGGTTCTGACTTATTCGTCCGGCTCGCGGGCAGCCTCGCTCAGCAATGCCGTCGCCAACCTGACGCCGACTCATCAGCTCACTCCAGAAGAAGAATCTCAAAGCGGCCAGGTAGCGCAAACGGGAGGAGGCGGCTGATGAGCGTGCCGCCGACCGGTAGGCGGGGAGCCACGTCGATCACAACCACTCGGCGCGTGGGCGGCGACAGCGGCACGGCCTGGCTGCCGGGCTCACTGGTGTGGCGCGTGGCGGTACTGGCGGTCATCGTCGTGTTCGTCCAGATCAGCGTCGTCTCCGAGATCCCGGTGTTCGGTGTAAGCGTCGACCTGACACCGCTGCTGGTGGCGTTCGTCGGGCTGCTGTGCGGCTCCACGCTGGGCGCGGTTGCCGGCTTCTGTGTCGGGCTGCTGGTCGACCTGACGTTGATGCAGACGCTGGGCGTGACTTCGCTCACATTCACGATCATCGGCTACTGGGCAGGTCGTCTGCGCGAGCTGCGCGATCCGCAGGCGGCGCTTACGCCGCTGTTCGTCGGAGCGGCCGCCGCGAGCGCCGCGATGGTCGGCTATTCGGTGATCGAGTTCCTGCTCGGCGTGGATGCACCGGTGAGCTTCGAGTTGCTGCGTGAGATCGTCGTCGGCGTCTTGCTCGACACGATCGTGGCCTTGCCGATGTGGGCGCTGGTACGCCGCTGCCTGGTTGGCGCGTTGCCCGACGATCCACGCCGTCGTCGTCGCCGCGCCTACACGACAGGTGGTCTCAGCCCGCTCTCACAGGGCAGGGGAGGCTCGAGGTGAGCTCGATCGAGCAGCTGCGACCGAGCGATACGCGCGGGGCGGGTGGGCCTTCATCGCCTTCGCTTGCATTGCGCGTCGCGATCCTTGGCAGCATCGCGCTCGTCATGTTCGGGATCATCTTCTTTCGCCTGTGGTACCTGCAGGTGCTCAGCGGCGAACAGTATGTCCAGCAGGCTCAGGCCAACGACCAGCGTGAACTGTCGATACCCGCACCACGCGGTGAGATCCTCGCCCGCGAAGGTCAGCCAATCGTGGCTAGCCAGGTCAGCAACGCCGTCCAGATACTGCCGAGCTCGCTGCCCGAGTCCGTCAAGGAAGAGGCGGCCGAATATCAGGCTCGTCTCGCCGAAGCCGACAAGGAATATGTGGCCGCGGGTGAACGGTTGAAGGCCTACGAGGACAACCTCAACGACTACGAGAGCGACGGCAGGCACGGGCACCGGCACGCCAACCGAGCACAGTTGGCCGAGCTACACGCGCTCGCCCGCGCCGATCATCTGCGCAGGGTCCCGATTCCCGCGCTGCCCGCTTCGGCTGTCAGCACCCGTGAGCTCTTCCGGCGATTGGCGCCGGTGATCGGCCTGAGCCCGAGGTTGATCGACGAACGCGTGATCGCGGGGATTACGCAGCTTCCCTATGCGCCGGTCACGATCAAGACCGACGCGGGATTGGCTGCCCTGACGGTGCTCGCCGAGCGCCAGAACGATTTTCCCGGCGTCAAGCAGGAACCGGTCTCGATCAGGAGCTATCCGTATCGCGAATTGGCCGCCCAGACACTCGGTCACGTCGGCTCAGTCAGCGAAGAAGAGCTCAAACTGCCGGCCTTCAAGGGCGTGTTGAAGGACACCGTCGTCGGTCAGTCGGGCCTGGAGTACTACTACGATCGCTATCTGCGCGGCAAGCCCGGAGAGCGCTTCGTGCAGGTCAACGCGGAAGGTCAGCCGGAGCCCGCCAAGCTGCCGGTGGTCGAGCCAAAGGCCGGCCACGACCTCAAGCTGACGATCGACCTGGGGCTCCAACAGGAGGGCGAAAAGGCGCTGCGCGACGGCGTGGCGCTGGCTCAGGGGAAAGGCAACCCGGGCTCTGGGGCGGCGTTCGTGGCGATGAACCCGCTCAATGGCGAAATCTATGCGATGGGCTCATATCCGGGCTATGACCCCAACCGCTTTGCGAAACCGATGACACAGAGCGAATTCGATGCGCTCAACGGCAGCGGCGAAGACGAAGGCCCAGATCCGCGCGCACCGCTGCTCAACCGGGCCGTGGAAGGTCAGTATCCGACTGGCTCGACCTTCAAGCCGATCACCGCGATGGGGGCGCTCGAAGCCGGCGTCATCAATCCCGATGAGCCGTTGGGAGGTGGCTCTTGTATCACCGTGGGCGCCGAGCAGTTTTGCAACTCCGGCAAAAACGACTACGGCGCGTTGCCACTGGTCCAAGCGCTCACGGTCTCCTCGGACACTTATTTCTTCACGGTCGGCGAGTACGCAAACAGCCACGGCGACGTGATCCAGAACATGGCCAAGGAGCTTGGGATCGGCAAAGAAACGCACGTGGACCTGCCGAACGAGATAGAAGGGACCGTGCCCGATGCCGCTTGGCGCGCTCAGCAGAACAAGCTGCAGGAACGCTGCGAACACAACCATCCCAAGACAGCCGCGAGCGTCTGCCACATCGTCTCGGAAATCGGCCCGTGGACGATCGGCGACGACATGCACCTGGCGGTCGGGCAGGGCGAATTGCTGACCTCGCCGCTACAGATGGCCGTCGCGTACTCGACGCTTGCCAACGCGTACATGAACGGGGGCGAAGGCACCGTCGTTCGCCCCCACTTGGGTTTGGAGATCGACAACTCGAGCGGCGGCCTGGTGCAGGAATTGCCGGCCCCTCCGATTCGCCACGTCCAGCTCAATTACTCGGACCTGAGTGACGTGATGGAAGGCATTCACGATGCCACGTTCGCGCCGGGGGGCACCTCGGCCGACGTGTGGGCGGGCTGGAACCAGGCGGAACACCCGGTGTATGGCAAGACGGGCACCGCCGAACGCGCTGGCCAGGTCGAACAGGCGTGGTACATGTGCTTCCTGCCCGACCCAAAGCGTCCGATCGTGATCGCGGCCACCGTCGAACAGGGCGGTTTCGGCGACGAAGCAGCCGCGCCGATCGCGCGGCTGATCGCCTCCAAGTGGTTCCACAAGTCGCTGGCGCTCGTCTCCGGCTCGAACCCAGACAAGTGAGCACAAGCGTTTCCGCGTCATCGCTCAGCCCGATCCAGCCAACTGAGGCGCCGTCCACGCCCTCGGTCGGAGGGCCGCGTCTGCCGCTGGACCCGCTGCTGACGCTCGCCACCGTTGGCCTGGGGATCTGCTCGATCCTCACGCTGCGAGTGGCAACCCGCAAACTGATTCCAGATGATCCTCATTACTACGTAGAGCGTCAGGCGATCTACCTTGCGGTCGGGCTGGCGCTGATGGTGGCTCTCTCACGCCTTGACTACGCCCGTCTGCGCCACCTGATGTACCCAATCTACGGTGCGCTGATCTTGAGCATCCTTGCGGTGCTCGCGCTCGGTCGTGAAATCAAGGGCTCGGTGCACTCGACGCGCGCGATCAGCTTTCCGCTGTTCTCCTTTCAGGCCTCAGAGCTCGGCAAGGTGCTGCTGATCGTCGCGTTGTCGGCGTTCGTAGTGGGCCGCTCGCGGCGGCTGCGCGAGCTCGATACGACCGCGCGCGTGCTGCTCGTTGCGCTCGTGCCGGCGATGCTGGTGATTCTCCAGCCGGACCTCGGTTCAGGGCTCGTCTATATGGCGATCGCGTTCATGCTGCTGTTCGTGGCGGGAACCTCGTGGCGGCAACTGGCGGGACTGGTCGCGCTGGTCATCGTCTCGGGCGCGATCGTCCTGGTCGCGGCGCCCGCGGTCGGCGTGCACGTGCTCAAGCCCTACCAGGAAGAACGCCTGACCGTCTTCCTCAATCCGTCCGGCAGCACCGGCGAAGGCGCCTACCAGCAGCTGCAGTCGAAGGTCGCGATCGGCTCAGGCCAAAAGACGGGACGCGGCGGCGAATCGACCCAGATCGAAGGCAAATACGTGCCTGAGGGCGAAACCGATTTCGTCTTTGCGGCGGTCGGCGAGCAGTACGGATTCGTCGGAGCGGCGCTCGTGCTTTCGCTGTATGCGCTGCTGATCTGGCGCACGCTGCGGATCCTCACGATGTCCAAGGATCTGTTCGGTTCGCTCCTCGCCGCCGGGGTCCTGGCTATGCTGATGTTCCAGGTCTTCGTGAACGTTGGCATGGCAGTAGGGATAATGCCGATCACCGGCGTCACGTTGCCTCTAATGAGCTATGGCGGATCGTCGGTCATCACAACCCTTCTGGCAGTGGGTCTGCTGCAATCGATCTACGTCCAGGGACGCGCCTCCCAGGCGCTGAAGGGCCGCGTTGTCCGCCACTAGAGAAGATGTCAGCCGAGACTCCCCACCAACCAGCCGAGACGGCGCCCGCGACCGCAATGGTCCGGCGTCCGCTTGCACGGGATTCGGCGATAACACGGGCGCAGGGATTCGAAAACCTGCTCGTCCCACCCATTACAGATCTCGAAAGACTGGATCAAATTGAGAAAGCAAGTGCTTGTCAGCGTCGATCGCGCGGAGACGCGCGTGGCGCTTTTGGAGGCTGCCGGAACGCCCGGCGCCCTACGTGCCTCGAATGGGGCATCACGTTCTACCGGGGGCGCCTCCAAGCGCTCCAGCGCACGCCCCGGTGCCGGCTACCGGATAGCTGAGCTCTACATCGAGCGCCGCGGCGGGCGCTCGATCGTCGGCAACATCTACAAGGGCAAGGTGGACAACGTGCTGCCAGGCCTTGAGGCCGCGTTCGTCGACATCGGTCTCGAGAAGAACGGCTTCCTGCACGTCGATGAGATAGTGCTCCCAGGAGTCGAGGCGCCCAAGCGCGGCCGCGGCGGGGGCGGCGGACGCAAGATCTCAGAGCTGCTCCAGCCAGGGCAGGAGATCGTGGTTCAGGTCGTCAAGGACCCGCTGAAAACCAAGGGCGCGCGTCTGTCAATGGAGGTCACCATCGCGGGGCGCTACATGGTGTACGCGCCCACCGGCGAGGGCGTCGGCGTGTCGCGTCGCTTGGAGGACAAAGAGCGTGAGCGCCTGCGCCGCCAGACGGCCAAGCTCGAGATCGGCCAGGGGGGAGTCATCATCCGCACCGCCGCCCACGGCGCGCAGCGGGCGGACTTTGAGCGCGAGCTGCTCTATCTGCACAAGCTGCATGAGGTGTTGATGAAGCGCGTAGAGGAGATCCAGGCGCCGGAGATGGTCTTTCAGGAGGCCGACCTCTCGGTACGGGTGGTCCGCGACATCTTCTCCGAGCACTTCGAGCGCGCGATCGTCGACAACGAGCAACAGCACCGCCGACTCGTCTCGTTCTTCGCCCGCACCGCTCCCGAGCTGGTCGAGCGCGTCGAACTGTGGGAGGAGAAGGAGCCGCTGCTCGACGCCTACAAGGTCACCGAGGCGATCGACGGAGTCCTGTCGCGGCGTGTGGATCTTCCCAGCGGCGGCTACCTGATGATCGACTACGCCGAGGCGCTGACCGTGATCGACGTGAACTCGGGCAGCTTCATCGGGCGCGGCAAGGGCGCAAGCCTCGAGGACACGATCACCAAGACCAACCTCGAGGCCGCTGAGGAGGTCGTCAACCAGCTGCGCCTGCGCGACATCGGCGGAATCATCGTGATCGACTTCATCGACATGGCGCGCGCGCGCAACCGCGATGCCGTGATGAAGACGCTGCGCAAAACGCTCGACGAGGACCGCACGAAGACGTTCACCGCCGAGATATCGCGCTTGGGGCTGGTGGAGATGACCCGCCAGAACGTGACCGAGGGGGTGCGCGAGATCATGAGTCGCCCATGCCCCACCTGTGAGGGCGAGGGCGTGATCCGCTCGGAGGAGACGATCGCGATCGAATTCGAGCGCAGGCTGCGCGACCTTGTGGTCGAGCACCCCGACGCGGAGGCGTTCCTCGTACAGATCAATCCGCGCGTTACCGCCCAGTTCACCGGGCAGGGCTCGCGCGTGCTGCACGCACTCGAGGCCCAGACGGAGCGCTCATTTCACTTCGAGGGTTCAGAAGGGCTTGTGCTCGACCACTTCGCGATCACCTTTCAGGGGACGCGCGAGGAGGTCGAAGAACGCGCGCTGCCATTCCGTGAGGGCGACGAGGTACTCGTGGACATCGTCGAGCCACATATGTACGACGTGGATGACGCGGTGGCCAAGCTCGACGGCTACATCATCTCGATCGCCGGTGCCGCGCGCAACGTTGGCGAGAAGCGCATGGTTCGGATCGAGACGGTCGGTCGCACCGCGGCCAGCGCGCTGTTGCTCGACGAGTCCGGCGAGGTTATTCGCCCGGCGCCCCGTCCGGCCGCGCGCCCCGCGACCAAACGCCCGCGCCGACGCTCAAAACCAGCCGCGCAACCCAAGGCGGGCGAGGCTCAAGTGAGCGAGCGAGAGCAGACTGACTTGGCCGACGCGGTTGCGCCGCTTGAGTCCTCAGAAAAGTCTTCGCGCGAGCCGGCTCCGGTGCCGGTCGCCGGCGACTCGAAAACGAGTGAGGGCGAGTCGGCGGGCGAGAGCAACGAGGATGACCTACAATCAAAGCCACGGCGCCGCGGCCGAAGAGGCGGACGGCGCCGTTCGGCTGCTAAGGCAGAGGCAACCTCGGAGTAGTAGGAGCAGATGTACGCGATCGTCAAGACAGGCGGCAAGCAGTACCGCGTCGAGCGGGGTCAGACCCTACTCGTGGAGCGCCTCCCCGCTGAGGCGGGCGCGAGCGTGGCGCTCGAGCCGATCCTGTATCGCTCCGAGGACGCGGTATTCGACGCCGCCTCGCTGAAGAAGGTCAAGGTCACGGCGAAGATCCTTGCGCACGAGCGTGGCGAGAAGCTGCGCGTGTTCAAGTTCAAGCCAAAGCGCGGCTACAAGCGCCGCACCGGCCACCGCCAGGAGCTGACGCGGATCGAGGTCACGAACATCTCGATGGCGGCGGCGAAGGAGCCGGCCGCTAAGACCAAGGAGACAGCAGATGGCTCATAAGAAGGGACTCGGGTCGAGCCGCAACGGCCGCGACTCCAACGCCCAACGACTTGGTGTTAAGACGTTCGCGGGCCAGACCGTCACCGGCGGAGAGATCATCGTGCGTCAGCGCGGCACTCGCTTCAAGCCGGGCACGGGCGTAGGCATCGGTAAAGACGACACGCTCTACGCGCGCGCGGCCGGCACTCTGCAGTTCACGACCGGCCGCCGTGGCAGGGTTGTGAACGTGCTCTCCGAGAACAGCTGAAGCAGCCCGCCCGTGGCGCGGGCCCGAAGGCTTGGCTGACACTAGATGTTGGACGATCGCGCACGAATTGAAGTGAGAGCCGGTGCCGGCGGCGACGGCTCGGCCGGCTTCCGCCGCGAAGCGCACGTCCCACGGGGTGGTCCCGACGGCGGCGATGGTGGTCGCGGCGGCGATGTGGTGCTCGTCTGCGACGACTCGCTGCGCGACCTACACAGCTTTCGGCGCACCCCCCACTACCGAGCGGGTCGCGGCGGTCATGGAGAAGGCTCTCAGCGTCACGGCGCCGACGGCCAGACACTGCTCGTACGTGTGCCGCCGGGCACGCAGGTCGAAGGAGTCGAGGGCGACGTCGCGGGACGGCGCTGGGACCTGCTTGCGGCGGGACAGCGCGCGGTGGTGGCCAAGGGTGGCTCTGGAGGCAGGGGCAACAAGCGCTTTGCCACCCCAACGCGCCAGGCCCCCCGCTTTGCCGAGCGTGGCTTGGTCGGCGAGGAGGGCTGGTTGCGGCTACAGCTCAAGCTGCTGGCCGACGTCGGCCTCGTGGGCTTGCCAAATGCCGGCAAGTCCTCGCTGCTGGCACGCCTCACGAGAGCCACCCCCAAGATCGCGAGCTACCCGTTCACGACGCTCTCGCCGGTGCTCGGCGTACTCGAAGCAGACGAGCGCCAACTGGTGATAGCCGACATCCCCGGATTGATCGAAGGCGCGAGCGAGGGCGCCGGCTTGGGCCACGACTTCCTTGCCCACGTCGAGCGCACGCGGCTGCTGGTGCACGTGCTCGACCTCGCCCCAGAGCTCAGCGGCGAGGAGCAGGCAGACGCGCTGGCCAACCACGCCACGATCGAGCACGAGCTGGCCTCGCACGACCAGCGTTTGGCGCGCCTACCGCGCGTGCTCGCGCTTTCCAAGGCTGATCTCGTGCCACCGCGGCGTGTCAGCGAGGAGGTCTCACGCTGGTCAGAGCGCCTCGGCGCCGATGTATCGGTGATCGCCACCTCAAGTGCGACCGGCGCCGGGTTGGGAGAGCTGGCTGTCGAGTTGCTGCGACTCGTGCCGGCGATCGAGCAAGCTGGGCAGGGCACAGGGCGTGGCGTTGGCTCTGGGCTTGCCGCGGGCTCCGGCGTGGAGGTTGGCCAAAGCGGCAACGTCCTGATGAGCCCCCAACCGGGCGGTGGCAGTGAGCCTGAGCTCGCCGAGCACATGGTGTTCCGTCCGGCGGCCTCAACCGGCTTTGCGGTGGAGCGCATCGGTCCTGGCTCCTTTGCCGTCAACGGCCGTGGGATCGAACGCCTAGTGGCGCGTTATGACGTCGAGAACGAGGACGCGATGGCCTATCTAGAGGGACGCTTGCGCAAGATCGGAGTGCTGCGAGCGCTCGAGGCGGAGGGCTTTCAGCCAGGGGACGACCTCGAGATAGCGGGAGTGGTCTTCGAGCTCGACCCAGACGAGACGGCGTAGCGGCGTCCGTCGCGGAGTTTGGCCGCACTTCAGCTCCACCCTGCGCACGCCCGTCGCGCCGGCCCGCTCAGCCCAAAAATCACTGTGTCACACGCGACCAGCGCCAGCACCATCTAGGCTGCCCTCGATGAAGCGTGTGGTCATAAAGCTGGGTTCGAGCATCGTCGCCGACGAGCAAGGTGAGCTGCGCACCGCCGTGCTTGCGCGCATCTGCGATGAGGTTGCCTCCTTGCACAGCGAGGGCAAGGAGGTCGTGATCGTCTCCTCGGGCGCGATCGCGCGCGGCGTGCGCATCATGGGCTTGCCTTCGCGTCCGGGTGGGGTCGATGAGCTGCAGGCCGCAAGCGCCGTCGGCCAGGGCAAGCTCTACCGCGCCTACGACGAGCTGCTGCGCGAGCGCGAGCTGATCTCCGCCCAGCTGCTGCTGACGTTCATGGACATGAGCGCGCGCACGCACTACCTCAACGCCCGCCAGACCTTGCGCAAGCTGCTCGATTGGCGGGTGGTGCCGGTCATCAACGAGAACGACACGACCGCCACCGACGAGATCTCCTTCGGTGACAACGACTTCCTGGCGGCGCAGGTCGCAATCCTGACGAGCGCCGATCTGCTCGTGCTGCTGACCGACATCGACGGCCTGCACACCGCTGACCCAAGGCACGACCCGGACGCTCGTCTGGTTCGCGAGGTCACGGATTTCGAGACGCTCGAAGGCGCCGAGGTCGGCCACACGACTTCGCCCTTGGGCTCCGGCGGAATGCGCTCCAAGGTCGTCGCCGCCGACATGGCCACGGCGGCGGGTATTCGAGCGGTCATCTGCAACGGGGTACGAGATGGCGCTTTGCACGCCGTGCTGGCCGGGCAATTGGAGGGCACGAATTTTCCCCCGCGCGTAGCGCGTCATTCATCCTTCAAGCTGTGGTTGCGCTATGCCAAGCCCAGCCACGGAACGCTGTTCGTCGATACAGGCGCCGCGAGGGCGTTGCGCGAGGAGGGCACCAGCCTGCTGCCGGTAGGGATCGTCGACGTGCTCGGCAACTTCGATGCGGGCGACGCGGTGGAGATCGCCGAGCGCGGGGAGGACAGCGGGGCGCTGGAGGACGGTCAGGTCATGGCCAAGGGCATATGCAGCTATTCGGCCGAAGAGCTCAGGCGCGTGATGGGCCTGAAGTCAAAGGCGGTCCAGGAGATCCTGCCGCGTGCCAGCGAGGAGGCTGTGCACCGCGATTACATGGTGCTGACCTGAGTTCTGTCTGTCGGACCGCCTCACTGTCGTACCCTTAGCTGAATGGCGATCACTGTCTCATCGGTGGCGAGCACATGCGAGCGCGCACGCGAGGCGTCGAGGGCGCTGGCCCGCACCGACACCGCCACCAAGAACGCGGCTCTGCTGGCGATCGCGGCCGCTCTGCGCGAGCGCACCGAGGAGATCCTGGTGACCAACGAGCGCGATCTGGTGGCCGGTCGCGAGGCCGACATCGGCGCGGCCTTGCTCGATCGCTTGCGACTGGACGCAGGGCGAATCGAGGGAATCGCGCAAGCCGTCGAAGCGGTCGCCCAGCTGCCCGATCCGGTGGGGGAGGTGATCGACGGCCATCGCCTGCCAAACGGTCTGGATGTGCGCAAGGTGCGCGTCCCGCTGGGCGTGATCGCGATCGTCTACGAGGCACGTCCGAACGTCACGATCGACGCCGCGGCATTGTGTCTGAAGTCGGGCAACGCAATCGTGCTGCGCGGCTCATCCAGCGCCGAGCACTCAAACGCCGTGCTGTCCTCGATCGCGGCCGAGGCCGCCGTCGGCGCGGGCCTGCCCGCGGGCTGCATCGGCCTGGTCGCCGGCGGCGGGCGCGGCGAGCTGGCCGAGCTGGCAACTCAGGACGGGTTGGTAGACCTGCTGATCCCGCGCGGCGGCGAGGGTCTGAAGGCCGCCCTCAAGGAAGTGGCAAGCGTGCCCGTCATCTACGCCGCGTCGGGTAACTGTCACGTCTACGTGGACGCCTCCGCCGACCTCGATGACGCGCTCGCAATTGTGCTGAACGCCAAGACGCAACGTCCGGGCGTGTGCAACGCCGCCGAGACGCTGCTCGTCCACGCCGACGTCGCCCCTGTGTTCCTGCCGCGTGCTCTCGTGGCGCTCAACGGCGCAGGCGTGGAGTCGCGCGTCGATGAGCGTGCCGCAGAGCATGCCGGCCAGGCCGCCGCGCTCACGGCGCCGGCGAGCGAGGAGGACTGGGACACCGAGTATCTGGCGCTGACGCTCGCGGTCGCGGTCGTCGACTCATTGGCAGAGGCGATCGAGCACGTCGCCCTCCACGGCTCTGGCCATTCCGAGGCGATCGTCACGAAAGACACGGTCAGCGCGCGCGAATTCCAGCTCGGCGTCGACGCCGCCTGCGTATACGTCAACGCCTCGACGCGTTTCACCGACGGGGGCGAGTTCGGGATGGGCGCCGAGATCGGAAACTCCACGCAGAAGCTCCACGCGCGCGGCCCGATCGGGCTCAGAGAGCTGTGCACGTCTAAGTACCTCGTCGAAGGCGCCGGCCACGTCCGCGTGTGACGCCGGCGAGCGCATCGGAATCCTCGGCGGTATGTTCAATCCGCCGCATGTCGGCCATCTCGCGCTCGCGCGAGCGGCGGCGAGCGGGCTCGGGTTGCGGCGAGTGCTGCTGACGCCGGTGTCGATCCCGCCACACAAGCCGGCCAAGTGGGATCCGGGCGCCGAGCATCGCCTGAGGATGTGCCAGATGGCGATAGACGGCGACCCCCGCCTGGGCGTATGCACGCTCGAGCTCGAGCGGCCCGGCCCGTCCTACACGGTCGATACCCTGAGAATTATCCATGCAAGCGATCCCGACGCAGAGCTGACCCTGATCGTCGGTGCCGACATGGCCCAGACGCTCGCCTCTTGGCGTGAGCCGCGTGAAATCCTGAAGCTGGCGCGGCTCGCCGTGGCAGAGCGCGAGGACACGAGCCGTAGCGACGTGCTCGACGCGCTCACGCCGCTGGAAGCAGACGCGCGCATCGAGTTCGTGGCAATGCCGCGACTCGACGTCTCCTCCTCGCTGGTTCGTAGACGCCTGACGGCGGGCGAGCCGATCAACGCGTTGGTGGGTGCCGAGGTGGCTGACTACATCGCCGAGCACGAGCTCTACGGCCGCCAGCCTGTCGGACAAGCGGGGGGGCCGCGATGAACTCGCGGGAGCTGCTCGACGAGATCTGCCGCTACGCCGAGGACAAGAAGGCGGCCGAGCTGGTCACGCTCGACCTGCGCGAGGTGCTCGGCTACACCGACTGGTTTGTGATCTGCTCGGGCGGCACCGAGCGCCAGGTCAAGGCGATCCACGATGGCGTCATCGAGGGTCTCAAGCACGAGCACGATTTGATTCCGCGGCGCGTGGAGGGCCTCAGCAGCGCCGACTGGATCCTGATGGACTACCTGGACGTGGTCGTGCACATCTTCACCCCAGCAACGCGCGAGTTCTATCGTCTAGAGCAGCTGTGGGGAGAGGTCCCGGCGCGCCGAGCCGAGAACGTCTGACCGACCTTTCGGCAAATTCCGCATGGCGCAGGTGTTGTCGACGGTTGTGACAAACGGGCATTCAGATGCCCGAGAATTGCTCCAACGGTCGAAGGCGCCGACGGCCTCCCACGGCGAGAATTTCGCGGTGGGCGTCGCAGCAGACACGATCGAGGCCGGCTACCGGCCTCGCGCTCCATTCCGCGACGAGCTCTACGAGCTCGATGGCACGCCGCGGCCCGCGGCCCAGGCGCTCGTCGCAGAGCTGGGCAGACTTGGGCCGGAGGGCCTGGTCGACGCAGGCCGCAGGCGCGATGCGATCTTCATGCAGCAGGGGATCACCTTCGAGACCAGCAGCGAGAGTGGTGGGGTGGGTGGGCACTCCAAAGAACGCCCGTTTCCGCTGGATCTCGTGCCACGTGTGCTCACCGGCGAGGAATGGCGCGCGATCAAGCGGGGCCTGGCGCAGCGCATTCGCGCCCTCAACCACTTCGTCGACGACATCTACCACGCACGGGAGATCGTGCGCGAGGGCCTTGTTCCGTGGCGATTGGTGGCTGGATGTCCGCACTTCGCGCGTGCCGTGCACGGAATACGCCCGCCTGGAGGGGTCTACTGCCATGTCGCCGGCTGCGACCTGGTGCGCGACAGCGACGGGTCCTGGCGTGTGATCGAGGACAACGTGCGCATCCCCTCCGGCATCTCCTACGTGCTCGAGAACCGCGCCGCGATGGCACGCCTGGTGCCCGAGCTGTTCGCCTCCTATCGCGTGCGCCCTGTCGATCACTACCCACAGCTGCTGCTGCGGGCGTTGCGCTCGGTCGCTCCATCGGCCGAGAGTGAGGCCACCGTCGTGGTATGGACTCCTGGGCCGGCCAACTCGGCCTACTTCGAGCATGCTTTCCTGGCGCGGCAGATGGGGGTCGAGCTCGTCGAGGCATCGGACCTGGTGGTGCGCGACGACGTGCTCTACATGCGTACCACGCGCGGCCTGGAGCGCGTCCACGCCGTCTATCGGCGCCTGGACGACGACTTCGTCGATCCGCTCGAGTTCATGCCGGACTCGCTGCTGGGAGTGCCGGGTCTGGTGCGCGCCTACCGCGCCGGGAGCGTCGCGATCGCAAACGCGTTCGGCACGGGCGTGGCGGACGACAAGGCGATCTACTGCTTCGTGCCGGAGATGATCCGCTTCTATCTGGCGGAGGAGCCGATCCTCGAGAACGTCAACACCTACCTGCTCTCCGATCGGGAGGTGCGCGAGCACGTCCTCGGCAGGCTCGGCGAGCTGGTGGTCAAGCCGACGGGTGAGTCCGGCGGCAAAGGCGTGATGATCGGCCCGCACGCAAGCGAGCAGGAGATCGCGCGCATGGGCGAGCGCGTCAAGGCCCATCCGGAGCGTTGGATCGCCCAGGACGTCGTGCGTCTCTCAACCGCTCCCACCGTCTCCCCAGACGGGACGCTGCGCCCGTGCCATGTCGATTTGCGTCCCTTTGCCGTCTTCGGCGAGAGCATCGAGATCGTCCCGGGCGGGCTCACGCGGGTAGCGCTTGAAGACGGCTCGATGATCGTCAACTCCTCGCGTGGCGGTGGCTCAAAGGACACGTGGGTGCTCGAGGACGGCGACGACGCCGATCGTGCCGGCCCGCCGATCGCCGATACACAGCCGCCGGCGCTGCCGGACCTACGCTACGGCGCCTGGATGGGCCAGCAGCAGCAACAGCAGCAAGAAAGCCCACAGCAACAGCAGCGCAGCTGATGCTCGCGCGCATCGCCCACGACCTCTACTGGCTGGGGCGCAACCTCGCGCGCGCCGAGTTCACCGCCCGCGCCGTGGAGGCCGTGTTCCAAGCAGAGGTGCAGGGCACCTCCGACGCGATGCCGAGCGTCAGCTTCGGCTCGAGCGGCCTGCTGGCGATGCTCGGCGACGAAGGCGAGCGCGAACGAGCCGACAACGTCGACGCGCTCGCGCGGCTGACGCTCGACGCCGACCGTCCCGGCTCGATGCTGGCAAGCGTCGAGCGCGCGCGCGAGGGCGCCCGCACGGTACGCGACGTGATCAGCGCCGAGATGTGGGAGGCGATCAACACGACCACGCTCAGCCTGCGCGGTGGGGGCCAGCCGGGCTGGGCTGCACCAGCCGGCCCATATCTGGCCGCTCAATACGTAAAGCAGCGCACAGCCTTGATCTGGGGTGTGGCGGCGCGCACGATGTTGCGCGACGAAGCCAAGTGCTTCCTGGACGCCGGTGGCACGATCGAGGTTTCAGACATGGTCTTGCGAATGCTGCGAATCGCCCTGCCAGCCGGCGAGCATCAGGCGGCCGATGGGCATGCGCTGATCCTGCTGCAGGCCGTCGGCGGCTTTCACGCCTATCTGCGCGCGGTAACCGCCCCGCCGAACGCTCATCCCGTCGCACGCTTTCTTCTGTTCGAGCGTGCCTATCCAGATAGCGTGGCCGCCTGCGCCGACTCGCTGCACGACGCCTTCACAACCGCCGACGCCGGTCCGCGCAACTCAAAGCCGGTGCTGCGTGTCAGCCGGCTCGTGGCAGACCTGGATTTTCAAAGACGGGCCTTGCCCGACGGCGCCGAGCTGTCGGGAATCTGCGAGCGCACCCAGCAGGAGCTGGCGCGCATCGACGGCGACGTCGCCGAGCGCTATTTTGCCGGCGCCACTCCGGGCCAGGAACGAGCTTAGATGCACTTCGCGATCCGCTACATGACCGAGTACGCCTACGAAGGCCCGGTCTCAGACAACCTCAACGCGCTGCGCGTGCGTCCCGCCACGACCTCCTCGCAGCGTTGCGACGAGTTCCACACACGCATCGAGCCGGAGGCACGCGTCAGCCGGCACCTCGACTACTTCGGCACCGAGGTGCTCGAGTTCGGTATTCCCACAGCCCACGAAAGCCTCACGATCGACGTACGCGCGCGCGTGGTCACCTCCGATCCGCTCGAGCCTCCGCGCGGATCGTGGGAGAGCGTCGACAGCGACGCCTACATCGACGCCGCCGGCGAGTTCGCGTTGCCGTGGCAGGATCAGCCGATGATCGCCGGCCTGGAGGAGATGCAGGCAGAGCTCGCGGGTGTTAGCCCGCTGGTGATGCTGGAGCAGCTGTGCGAGCGGATCCCGGACCGCTTCGAATACCGGCCCGGGGTCACCTATGTCGGATCGACCGTCGAAGACCTGCTGCAAACGCGCGCCGGGGTCTGCCAGGACTTCGTACATCTCTCGCTGGTGCTGCTGCGTCGCTTCGGCATCGCCGCGCGCTACGTATCGGGCTACCTGTGGGCCGCGCCGGAGGACGGCGGCGCGGATTCGCTGGAGGTCGACACGCACGCTTGGCTCGAGGCTTTGCTGCCAGGGACTGACGGGCACGGTGAGCCGATATGGGTAGGAGCCGACCCCACGAATCGGCGGCTGGCGGGGGAGACCCACGTGAAGATCGGGCACGGGCGCTTCTACGCCGACGTGGCTCCGGTCAAGGGCCTTTACATGGGCGGCGCCGGCGCCGAGCTGAAAGCGGCGGTCACGATGTCGCGCCTTGACCCGCAAGCGGGGGCACGCGCTTAGGAACGATTCCAATAGGGCCCTTTACTGAAGCGCTCGTGCCGTTGCTAGTGTTGCCCACCAGGTGCCCAACTTCGACGAGTGGCAGATCGAGTTGCACGGACGCCGGGCGGTCTACCGCATCGCGGGCGACGGGCCGCCCGTCGTGCTCATACACGGGATGCTCAACTCATCGAGCCACTGGCAGTCGGTGGCACTGGACCTGGCAGGCGATTACACGGTTATCGCTCCTGACCTGATCGGCCACGGCGATTCCGCGGCGCCGCGCGGGGACTACTCGTTGGGCGCCCACGCGGCAAGTGTCCGCGACCTACTCACAGCGCTCGGCATCGAGCGCGCGACGATCGTGGGCCACTCGCTCGGCGGCGGCGTCGCGATGCAGTTCTTCTACCAATTCCCAGCACGCGTGCAGCGTCTCGTGCTCGTCTCCAGCGGTGGCCTGGGCCACGAGGTCAGCCCGATGTTGCGCACAGCAGCGTTGCCAGGAGTCTCGGCCGCACTGTCCTTGGCGGCGCATCCACGGCTGTTGAACGCCGTTTGGGGTACGGGCACACGTCTGCGCCGCGCCGGAGTGCGGCAGGGCGCCTACGTGCAGGCAGTCGCCCGCGCCTTGCGTCCGCTGGAGCATCCGCAGGCGCGCGAGGCCTTCCTGCAGACGTTGCGCGCGGTGATCGACGTGCGCGGCCAGCGTGTGAGCGCCACCGATCGCCTGTACCTGCTGGAGTCGATGCCGACAATGATCGTGTGGGGCGAGCGCGACAATACGATTCCGCTCGAGCACGGTCGCCGCGCGCACGAAGCGGCTCCAAACAGCCGCTTTCGCACGCTCCCGCACGCCGCGCATTTTCCGCATCTGGAAGAGCCCGAGAGGCTGGCGGCGGTGCTACGCGAGTTCCTCGGCGAAAGCGAGCCGTGTGAGATGGACGATGCGGAGTGGGGCGCCCTGCTAGTCAAGCGCTCCACACTGGAGCGGAGGCTCAGTAGCGCGGCGGCCTAACAGCGTTTTCGCTTTGGCGCTCAACGGGTTTGTGGGAAGATCCTCTGAGTAGGAGGGGTGCCGCTGCCAAAGGGAAGCAAGAATTTGCTTCCCACGCATAGAACGGAGGCGGTTCACGATGACCGAGACTCTGGAGTCGCAAACACCCCAGGTCCCATCAAGGCAAGAGCCCCGAGCGTCGAGGATGCCACCCACGATGCGCGGTTCCGTGCTGTTGCACACGCTGCGCTTCACGCTCGACCCCGACGGCTACTTCGCGGCTGCGCATCGTCGTTGCGGCGACGTGTTCACGCTGAGGGTGCTCGGGCAGCAGTGGGTCGCGATCGCCCACCCCGAGATCGTCAAGGAAGTGCTCGCGCTCGGACCGGAGCAGGTCGACTCAGGCGAGGCAAATCAGGCACTCAGCCCTGTGTTGGGTATGCGCAACCTCTTGCTGCTCGACGGCGCCGAACATTTGCACCGTCGTCGCATCGTGCTGCCCCCCTTTCACGGCGAGCGCATGCGTGCCTACGAAGAGACGATCCGCTCGGCGGCCGGCAAGCAAATCGCGCAGTGGCCGCTCGCGGAGCCGGTGGCGGCCCTGCCGCGCATGCAGGCGCTCACTTTCGCGGTAATCATGAGATGCGTGTTCGGGATGGAGGAAGGAGAGCGCGTTGGGGAGCTGGCGGAGGCGCTGCAAACCATGATTGCGTGGGTCACGGACATGCGGCGAGTGCTTTTCTTCTTCCTGGTCGGGCCCGAGCGCCTGAACAGCGTGCCTGCCTTTCGTAGGCAACTCGCGCGTGTTGACAAGGAGATCCTCGCGGAGATCGCACGCAGGCGGGCAATGGCCGATCTCAACGAACGCGAGGACATCCTCTCGATGCTGATTCAGGCCACCGACGAGGACGGAAGGCATCTGAGTGACGAGGAGCTGCGCGACGAACTGATGACGCTGTTGATCGCCGGCCATGAGACGACCGCGACGCTGCTTGCCTGGGCGATCCACGATCTTGCTCGTGACCGGGTCGCCCAAGATCGTCTGGCCAGCGAAGGGGCCGCGTTTTGTGACGCGGTGGTCACAGAGACATTGAGGCTGCATCCTCCGACAGGCGGGATAGTCCGTCGCCTGCGTGAGCCGCTCACAATCGGCGGCTATCAGCTGCCGGCCGGCACCGACCTGCTGCCGATCACATTGCTCGTTCATCGTCGCGCCGATGTCTATCCCGACCCTTGGACGTTCAGGCCCACGCGCTTCCTGGACAGGAGGCCTCCGACCGGTGGCTGGTTCCCGTTCGGTGGCTCAGTCCGTCGCTGCATCGGCGCGTCCTTCGCTCAGTTCGAGGCGAAAATCGTGCTGGAAGAGCTGACAAGGGCGCTCAGCCTGCGTCCGGTCAGGCCGCGGACCGAGCGCACCAGCCGGCGAGCGGTCGTGCTCGTGCCGGCAAAGGGGGCGCGTGTAATCGCGCAGCGGCGCGCTGACTAAGCCCCTGTGCTCCGCTTTGCTGGGCCGACTGGGTCGTGTTTCATGTCCTTAAAACCTTCATGTCGCAAAACCGCCAGACTTCTGCCCGTCGGTAGGTCAGACTGAGATGCATGATCGAGGACTTCGACCGTTGCTACCAGGCCGCTCAGTCGCGTGACCCGCGCTTTGACGGGTGGTTCATAACGGCTGTGACCTCGACCGGCATCTACTGTCGGCCGAGCTGTCCCGCGATGACGCCAAAGCGCGAGAATGTGCGCTTCTACCCGACGGCCGCGGCCGCGCAACAGGCCGGCTTTCGCGCGTGTAAGCGCTGCCGTCCCGACGCCGCCCCCGGCTCGCCGGAGTGGGACGGACGCGCGGATGCGGTGGCACGGGCGATGCGGCTGATTGGCGATGGTGTTGTGGATCGTGAGGGCGTGCCGGGTCTCGCGAAACGGCTTGGCTACAGCGTGCGCCAGCTGCAGCGAATGCTGCTAGCCGAGTTGGGTGCCGGACCGATCGCGATCGCCCGAGCGCAGCGCGCGCAGACCGCGCGTGTCCTGATCGAGACGACCAGCCTCACGATGGTCAAGATTGCGTTCGCGGCCGGCTTCTCGAGCGTGCGTCAGTTCAACGACACGATCCGCACGGTGTTCGCGACCGCCCCGACAGAGCTGCGAACTCGCGCGAGCAATCGACGGGACGCCGGCGATAGGTCCAGCCGGACTGGAATCATCGGGAATGTCCCGCTTTCCGGCACGGGCGCACAGGGCGCGATCATGCTGCGGCTGCCGTTTCGCCAGCCTTTGTGCCCAGACAACCTCTTCGGTCATCTTGCCGCCACGGCGATCCCCGGAGTCGAGGAGGTGCTCGATGGCACCTATCGACGGACCCTGCGTCTGCCGCATGGTCCGGGCATAGTCGAGCTGACGCCCACCCCGGAGCACGTCGTGTGCCGCGCGCGGCTTGCCGATCTGCGCGATCTGACGACCGCGATAGCGCGTTGCCGCTGGCTGCTCGACCTCGACGCCGACCCGGTCGCGATTGACGAGCTGCTCCTTGCAGACCCACAGCTGGGGCCAGTCGTGACAAGGGCACCGGGACGGCGGGTGCCGCGCTGCGTCGACGGTGCCGAGCTTGCGATTCGAGCGGTTCTAGGACAACAGGTCTCCACGGCCGCCGCCCGTACGCACGCGGCCCGGATCGTGGCGCGCCACGGTGAGCCGGTCGCCGATGAGCAGGGCGGGCTCACGCATCTCTTCCCCGAGCCCGAGGCGTTGGGCCAGGCGCAACTGGCGATGCCGCAGACACGTAAGCGCACACTCGCCGCGCTCGTCGAGGCGTTGCAAAGCAAGCGCCTGTCGCTTGACCCGGGCTGCGATCGCGCCGAGGCGCTCGCGACCCTCTCAGAGCTTCCCGGCTTTGGCCCGTGGACGATGCAGGTGATCGCGATGCGAGCGCTTGGCGATCCCGACGCCTTCCCGGCCGCCGATCTCGGCGTGCGTCGCGCAGCCGAAGCGCTCGGCCTGCCGGCCTCTCCAAGAGCGCTGAGCGCCCATGCCGAGCGCTGGCGCCCGTGGCGGGCTTACGCGGTGCAGTACCTCTGGTCGGCCAGCTCTCATCCGATCAACCATTGGCCGCCGCTTGCGAGCGGCGAAAGCGTCGATCCAGCGTCCACAGGGACGCTGGCCCAGGAGGCAGCATGACACTCACAGGCACGAGCCTGCCCACGATCATCACCACGACGATGGACAGCCCTATAGGCGAGCTGACGCTCACCTCTGACGGGGAGAAGCTCACTGGCATCCAAATGCACGAACAGCGTCACCTCAAAAAAATCCCGGCCGACGCGCAACCAGACGATGGCGGACTTGCGCCTGTCATCGCACAATTGGAGGCGTATTTCGCCGGCGAGCTGACCGATTTCGATCTGTCGCTTGAGATGCACGGCACAGAATTCCAACGCCGAGTATGGGCAGCCTTGTGTGAGATCCCATACGGCGAGACGATCAGCTACGGCGAGCTGGCGCGCTGGGTGGGCAACTCCAAAGCCTCGCGTGCGGTCGGCTTGGCCAACGGCCGCAACCCGGTTGCGATCGTCGTCCCGTGTCACCGCGTGATCGGCGCCGACGGCAGCCTCACTGGCTACGGCGGTGGGCTCGATCGCAAGGTGTGGCTGCTGGAGCACGAGGCCACGCACCGTCCTGGCGCGGGCGCTCAAGCCAAGCTTGACCTACAGACCCAACTCGTCTAGCGCTTCGCGTGCCGCACCCTGTCCGCACATGCCGTGCACGCCGCCGCCGGGCGGCGTGGAGGACGAGCACAGATATACCCCGGGAATTGGTGTGCGGTAGGGGCGCAAGCTGGGGGTGGGGCGGAACACCGTCTGGCGCAAGGTGGCCGCGCCCGAGTTGATGTCGCCACCGACGTAGTTGGGGTTGTGGCGCTCGCTCTCCACCGCGTTCACGCTGTGGCGAGCAAGCACGCGTTCGCGAAAGCCCGGAGCAAAGCGTTCGATCTGCGCCTCGATCCGCTCGCTCATGTCGCGCTCGGAGCCCGAGGGCACATGGCAGTAGGCGTAGAAGGTGTGCTTACCGGCGGGCGCACGAGTCGGATCGGCGACGCAGGGCTGCACGGCGATGCAAAAGGGATGCTCCGAGTGGCGCCCGGCCGCGACGTCGGCCTCGCTGCGCGCGATCTCCTCGAAGCCGCCGCCGATGTGCAGCGTCGGTGCGCTTCGGCAAATGTCTGCCTGCCAGGGCACGGGCCCGTCAAGCGCCCAGTCCATCTTGAAAATGCCCGGTCCGTATTTGAAGCGACGCATGGCTTTTCCGTAGCGCTCTGGCAAGCGCGATCCAGCGAGCTCCAGCAGGTTGCGGGGCGCTATGTCCAGCAGCGTGCTCTGCGCGCGCGGAAGCTCCTGCAGGTCTGTGATCCAATGGCCATTGTGCACTTGGCCGCCGAGGCTCTGAAGCTCGGCGATCATCGCCTCGACGATGCGCGAGCTGCCTCCTTCCACGACCGGCCAGCCCACTGCGTGAGCAAGCACTCCAAGCAACAGCGCGAACGCGCCGGTGCCCGGAGCTCCGAGCGGTCGCATCGAATGGGCGCCCAGTCCAGCCAGCAGCGCACGCCCTTGGTCGGTCTTGAAGCGGCGGGCGAGCACCGTCGTCGGCCACAACCCAAGCAAGCCGAAGCGGGCCATCGCCAGCGGATGGGCAGGGGGGGAGAGCAGCGGCGCCAGCACCGAGGGAACGATCGCGTCGGTGTCTTTGACGAGCTGTGCGAGCAGTCGGCGATAGGCGCGCGCGTCCGCGCCCAGCGTTGCGGCAGTCTGCTCGACCGAGCCTGAGACGGCGGCGGCCCGCCCGCCGTCGAGGGGATGGGCGAAAGCGACCTCCGGGGTCTTCAGCGGGAGTCCGGCAAGCGGTTTCTCGCTGAAGAAGGGAGAAGCCGCCAGCAGTGGATGAACCGTCGAGCAGACGTCGTGAGCAAAGCCGGTGAGCGTCAGTTCCTCGGTGCGGCAACCGCCGCCGGGAGTGCTCGCCCCCTCGTACACGTGCACGGCGAGTCCGGCGCGTGCAAGCGTGAGCGCCGCGGCAAGACCGTTCGGCCCGGAGCCGACGACAACCGCGTCCGGCGTGCCAGTCGGTGTGCTATTCGCACTCATCGACTTGAGCCGGCTCTATTTGCTCGTTGCCGGTCGAAGCCCATGCTCACAATTGCAGCACGGAGTCCTGCGCGGCGACGACCACCTCGACACCGGAAGTGTTGGCGAAGCGCTCTTTCAGTGCATCCAGTGCATCGTCGGTGCGGTCGGGTCGATGGTGAGCAAGCAGTACCCTGTGCGCCTTCGCATGGCGTCCGAGCTCAACCGCATAGTCGGCGGCGGCGTGTCCGAAGCGAGCTTCAGCCGCCAACTCGGCGGGCGTCAGCAGTTGCGAGTCGTGCAGCAGCGCGTCGGTCTCAGTGGCAAGCTCCAGTGCGGCGGAGTGGTATTCGCCGCATCCGTCCGGACCGGCACCGAAGGAGGTGGGGCAGTGGTCGGGCATATAGGTGAAAGTCGAGCGCCCGTCGCTGACGCGATAGCCGAACGTGCGCCCGCCCTTGTGCGGGATCTCGCGCGCCAGCAGGGTGAAGCCGTCGAATTCCTGCTCGCCGGGAGCAAGCGTCGCAAAGCTCCACGTACCACGCAGCTGGTCGGGTTCCATTGGAAAATGCGGCGGCGACATCGAACGCGCCAGCACCGAGGTTGCCTCGGCGCCGTCCTCCTGCTCGGGTAGTGACAGGCGCACGCGAGCACTGTCGTGGTCACCTGCGTGGAAGAACGGCAGCCCCTGCACGTGATCCCAGTGCAGATGTGTCAGCAGGATCGTGCCGCTGAAGGCCTGCCCGCCGAGCAGCCCCGTCACCGAGCGTATACCTGTGCCGGCGTCGAGGATCAAAGTGGGGCAGGGCGCGTCGTCGTGGGCGATCGCCACGCAGGAGGTATGTCCGCCGTAGCGCAGAAAATCGGCGCCCGGCGCGGGGGTCGAGCCCCGAACGCCACAGAGGTGAACTCGCACGGACGCTAGTCCCGAATGCGCATGCTGTCCTCGACCGCCTCCGAAGGGATCCATGACAGCGCGGTGATTGAGCTTTGGCGACGCAAGGCGGCTATCTCTGCCTCAGGGGTGGGGGATTGTTGGGAAACGAGTTGCCGACCCCACCCTCCGGGTCGGGCGGGAGCTTAGCATCGGCCACAACGGGCCACACGGGGATTGCGGGCCACACCAACATCTCGTGCACAGCTCAACGAAACGGCGAGGGCGCCGAAGAAGATGCTGTCCCTCGAATGCGTCCGGTACCCCTCGATGGGCCGGCGCGAGATCTGGAGCCACGATGTCCGCAAGAGCTGCACTGCTCTCAGTCGTCGTCTGCGTATGCGCGATGAGTATTGGTCCGTCGTCGGCCGAGGCGGGGCCGAGTCGGTTGTCCAGTCAGGTTCCGGGTGCGGTCGGCATAGGCACGCTATCCGCGACGCCGAGCCCGTTGAAGTTCGCCGCGATCCCCTATACGCACGGCGAACACGAAGAAAAAGAAGGCCAGAACGAGACCGAACAGGTAAATATCGAGAGTCTCGAAGGTGCAGTGGAGATCGAATCTGTCAGCGTCTCCGGTCCCGACACCTCCTCCTTCTCGGTGCAGTACGGCAACTGCGAACGCGCTCAGCTCTCCGAAAACAATTCCTGCGACTTGGGCATCCGCTTCCAGCCGACCTCGCTCGGCCTGGAGCGCGCCGAACTCGTGATCGAAAGCGACTCGACCTCCGGCCCGCTCCACGTCGTGCTCGAAGGCGAAGGCCGGCTTGGCCCACAGATAAGCGTGAGCTCCGACGAATCGCAGCTCGGCAACGTCCCGATCGGCGCCTCGGCCTCGCACATCTTCAACATCGAAAACAGCGGCGACTATCCGCTGTTCATCCAGCAGTCCTTCCTGGTCACGGGGACTCCAGAGATGTTCTCGCTGCTGGCCAACACCTGCGACGGCGAGATCGTGACGCCTGGCAACTCCTGTGAATTTGCGATCGGCTTCCAACCGACGACGCCCGGTGAAAAGGACGCCTCGCTGATCTTCATCACCAACGCCACCCCACAGATCAACGTGCTCGGCATCAACGGTGTCGGCATCCAACCGACGGCTGCCCTACCTGTGACGTCGCCGCCTGAAGCGCTACAGCCCGCCACAGCTCCTCCTCAACTGTTGAAGCTCGAGCACAAGGGTGGCATTCGTCGACAGCCGTGCCGGCGTCGAGGTCGTGGTCCGCACGCTCGCAAAGCTGCTCGTCACGCACGCTCGTTCGGCAAAGCGCCCAGAGCCGTGTTGCATGCGCCGGCGCACGGCGCCTGATCGCTCGCTCCTCGGCGCGTACGGCAGACATTCGCGAGGACTGTCACCATCTTCGCAGTGGCGACGCTGACCCTCAACTTCGCGACCTCGCATCACTTCCTCGACGAGCGCGGGCAGCGTGCCGGCTTCATCCTGTTGGGCGGATTTTTGGCTTCGTTCCTGTTCATTCGCACGAGCGCGCGCCTCATACGCGACCCCAAAGTGACCTGGTGGCCGGGTAGCGTGACCACCAAAGGAGGGCTGCACCTGCACCATCTCGTGTGGGGGATCGTGCTGATCCTGGTGTCGGGATTCCTCAACTTCGTGCTGGTTCCGCCAAGTCCGTGGCTCGAGATATTTGCCGGCGCGTTCGGCATTGGCGCCGGCCTCACACTGGACGAGTTCGCACTTTGGATACACCTCGAAGACGTCTACTGGTCCAAGGAGGGGCGCGCCTCGATCGACGCGGTGATCGTCGCAACGCTGCTCGGTGGACTCGTCGTGCTTGGCATCGCGCCGTTTGATGCCTCCGACAGCGCATCTCCGATCGGCTCGCTCGTGGCGGTGGTTGTGGTCGACCTGGTCTTCTCGGCGATAGCGATCCTCAAGGGCAAGCCGATGCTCGGCCTGATCGGCGTCTTCATCCCGCTCGCCTCGATCGTCGGGACGTTGCGCCTGGCGTCCCCTTCCTCGCCCTGGGCCCGTCGCCGTTACCCTTCGGACGGGCGTCGCATGGCTCGCTCGCAGGCGCGCTTCAAGCGGGTGCGAGCACGCCGGCGTCGGCTGATGAACGCGATCGGAGGCGCTCCCAGCCAGCCGGCGAACGGTTAGGTTGGTAGTCGCTTGCCGATCAATCGGGAAGTCGACGCTTCTGTGGGTGCGGTGTCTCGCCTCGTGCCAACATTGCGACGAACTGCTCGATCCGCCGCGTCCGTGTGTCGGCGCGCTTGGCGCTGTGGGTCCGAAACAGGATCGCATATCGATTTTGACTGGAGAGGATCTCGAACATTGCTTGCGCTCGAGGCTCAGCTGCAAGAGCACTTGCCAAGTCGGCTGGCATCTCCATCGTCGCCTGACCCTCGTAGGCAGCCTCCCAGCGGCCGTCGGCCTTTGCGCGCTCCACCGCGGCCAAGCCCGCCGCCTTCATCCTGCCTTCCTTGGTCAGTCGCGAGACATGGTCGACGTTGCGCTTTGACCATGCGCTACGGCTGCGTCGCGGCGTGAAGCGTTGGCGGAAGGTCAGTTCGTCCAGGCGTCGCACCTGTCCGTCGATCCAGCCATGGCACAGCGCCTCGTCAAGCGCCTCGGCGTAGCTGAGACGCGTCGGCTCGCTTGTGCCCTTCTTGGCCAAGCGCAACCAGACGCCCGTCGACTGGTCGTGATGTTCGGTCAGCCAGTCGTGCCATGCCGCGACGTCGGGCACGCTGAGAATCTCCTCGTCGTCGATCATCCGTAAAGCTTGCCAGCAGCGGGTCGGCTCATGCAACGGCCAGCGAGGTTACGCTGAGCACGCCGTCACACAAAGCCGAGCGACTAGCTTTGAGCCACCGTCAGGTCTTCTCGATCGGGTTCGACCAGTTTGCGCAGGATCCAGTTGACGGCGCTGATGATGATCGCAGCGAGCGCCGCCCACCAGAAGCTCGAGATCGTGAACTGGGGGACGATCCAATGTGTCAGATACAGCATGAGGACGTTGATCAAGAAATAGAAGATCCCAAGTGTGACGATGATGAACGGGATCGAGAGGATTGCCAGCACCGGCTTCAAGAAGAAGTTGACCAACGTGAACACGAGCCCGGAGACGAGCAGCGCCCACCAATCGTTTCCGTAGCTGAGCCCGGACAGCAGCCACGTCGCCACGAACAGGGCGATGGTGTTGAACACCCATGTGATCGCGAGCCGCTGAAGCACGGTCAAAGGGTAGCTTGCTGTTCCAAATGCCTTTGCTCGCCAACCCCGTGCTTGAGAAGATATGCAGAGATCGGCTGATGTCCCTCCACTCCACAAGACCACGTCCGATTACCGCCTTGGTACTGGCCATTACGTGCTTGGTTCGTACGGGGCCGGCTCGTCGCCGAGTGGCTTGTCTCTCTTGATTTGCCTTGCCTGCGCGCTACCCGCGTTTGTGGGAACAAGCGCTCGGGCTGGTGCTCTGGCGCCGACGCTGCTCGACGCGAGCGGGTCGATGGTCTCTGCCTACGGTGGTTGGGCCGCGTGGAGTCGAGCGGACCTTGCCACGAACGCGTATGTGCTTGTATTGCGCTCGCCAAAGGGGGCCGTCTCGCTCGCGCCGATTCCCGGGAGAGCTTCGCCGTTCGACGTCGAGCTAGGACCGGATGGCCCTGGGGTGGCGGCGGTCTATTCGCGCTGCTCGGACATCGACAAGCTGGAGGGTTGCCACATCTATGAGCTCAAGCTCGGCGTGGCTGGTGCCACCGAGCAGATGTTGGAGGTACCGGGCTCCTCAGTCCACGAGCCGGCGATCTGGGGCGGGCTGCTTGTCTTCTTGCGCCGCAATCCCGGCGGTGGGGCACATAGGCCCGACAACCTTTTTCAGTGGCGGATCGGCAGCTCGCCGGCGCACTCCGTGGCGCTTCCGACTTCACGAGGAGGGCTCTTCTGCGGAGGCGGGGCACTGGCCCAAGGGCCAGACAGGCACGATCTCTGGGCTCACGATTCATGGTCGGCAGCTCGCCTACTCGACGACGAGCGGCTCGGAATCCTTTGGCGTGACGAGCCTGTGGTTGGAGCGGATCGGTAGCTCTCCAAAGCTGGTCGACCAAGTCACCTCCGGAGCGAGCGCCACTTGCGAACATGCGTTTCTCTCGCCCACTTTGCTTGGAGGCTGGCTGTATGCCTACCTGCATGACCGCGACCCCTATGCCAATCCGCGGTCGGATCGATGGACTCGCTACAGCCTCGGCGGTCGCGTCGCGCAGCGTGCAAAGTTCACGTTCGTGCATACGGGTGACGAAATCATCGGCTCGGTCGTGCCCGACTCCGGCGGCGTCGACTGGAGCGGCGAACGCGGGCTCTACCGGTTGTCGAGCGTCGTCTGGCGCACTATCAAGCGACCCGTGCCCGAAACCTTCTGCTCGCTCGCGCATCCGCTTTGCTGAGCTGGCGAGTCCCGCCACCGCGTGCGCTAGCGTTTTCAGGCAGTGGCGACGACGGTGCAGCGACGGGTGGTGAGCGCAAGCCCCGCCCACCGGCGATGGCCGGTGGTTGGCGCGCTCGTGGTGGTGTTGCTGTTGCTGGTCGGGTTGCGCCGGATCACGACGGAGGGCACGCCACTGCTGCTCGTCCATCGCACTCTGCCGGCATATGTGCACCTAGCTGGAAGCGCACCCGCGCTTGCCTGGCCCAAGGAAGGCCAGGCGGCGGTCGAAGTCGAGGGGGTGGGCAGCCTCGGTACCTCTGGGGGCTCTACGCCGGTACCGATCGCAAGCGTGGCGAAGGTGATGACCGCCTATCTCACGCTGAGAGAGCACCCGTTGACGGCCGGCGAGCCGGGGTTCTCGATGACGATCACGGCCGCGGACGTGCGGGAAGAGGAGCAGCGAGAGGCCCTGGGCGAGTCCACGCTGGATGTGCGGGCCGGCGAGCAACTCAGCGAGCGCCAAGCACTGCAGGCGCTGCTGTTGCCCTCGGCGAACAACATCGCGGCACTGCTTGCCAGCTACGACGCGGGTGGGATCGCGCCGTTCGTAGCGCGCATGAACGCCACCGCGCGAACGCTTGGCATGGTCTCGAGCACGTACACCGACCCAAGCGGCTTCAACGACGAAACGGTCTCCACCGCCGGCGATCAACTGAAGCTCGCGCGCGCGGCGATGCGCATCCCGGCGTTCGCGGAAATCGTCGATGAGTCCTCGGCTGTGCTTCCGGTGGTTGGGCGCACGGCAAACTACAACGGACTCGTGGGCGAAGACGGATATGTGGGGGTCAAGACGGGCTCGGACAGAGCCGCCGGCGGATGCCTGGTCTTCGCTAAGAAGATTTTGATTGATGGGCGTGCCTTGACTGTGCTTGGCGTTGTGCTGAGCCAGCGAGGCGGGTCGCTGATCGAAGCCGCTTTGGCCAGTGCTCGCCAGCTCGGCGACTCGACAGCGGCAAGCCTTCGTCTCAGGACGGCCCTACGGGCTGGCACGGCCGTGCTGAGCGCTGGTTCGGTCGATGGTCGGAGGACCACGGCGGTCACGGCGGGCGCATTGAGGCAGATCGGCTGGGGAGGGGAGAGGGTTCCCGTACGCGTGACCGCGCGCCCGGCGATGACTCGGCTGAAGGCCGGCGAGCAGATGGCGAGAGTGACTGTTCCCGGGGCGAGCGTCGTCGCAACCACGAGCGCACTCGCGACAAGCTCAGTCGGGGGGCCATCGCTCGGCTGGCGCTTGCGGCATCTGCTCTGAGAAGAGCATTGAGGTGCAGGGCGCTTGACTGCGCCGCGGCGGGACTTGTCGCTCGCGGGTCGCCGAGGAAGGCAGGCCGTAGATATACCTTGCCGATGGGGTGATAGATCTAGAGGCAGTACGTCTCAGATTCGCTAGGGCGAGCTCAGCTGGGCGAGCTCAGCTTGACATGCAACTATTTGGTTGCGTATATTGTCATGCAACCAAATGGTTGCATGTTTAGCGTTAGCGAGGATCGTATGAACGAGGTATTCAAGGCCCTGGCCGATCCCGGCCGTCGTCGACTGTTGGACAGCCTGAATGCACACAACGGGCAGAGCCTTGGCGACCTGTGTCGTGAGCTCGACATGACCAGGCAGGCCGTCAGCAAGCACTTGGCGGTTCTGGAAGCCGCCAACTTGGTGACCCCTGTCCGGCGCGGTCGGGAGAAGCTGCACTACCTCAACGCCGAGCCGATCAACGCCATCAGCGAGCGCTGGATAGACAACTACGACCGCGAGCGCGCGCAAGCGCTCTCAGACCTCAAGAGAGCCCTGGAGGACAATCCGATGCAGAAGCCTGAGTTCGTCTACACGACCTACATAAAGACCACGCCCGAGCAGCTCTGGCAGGCACTGACCGATCCCGCGTTCACGCAACGATATTGGGGGACGAGTTTCAGCTCGGACTGGAAGGCCGGCTCGCCGATGACCTGGGAGTACGGTGGCGTCACGATCGCCGACCCCGCCCAGATCGTGCTCGAGTCAGAGCCCTACCGCAGGTTGGCATACACGTGGCAGACCGTCACGCCTGAGTTCGCGAAGGTCGTCGGGTTCGGTGAGGAGTACGCGGCCAAGCTGGCCGCCGAGCGTCGCTCCAAGGTGAGCTTCGACATCGAGCCGATTGGGGAGGGCGTCAAGCTGACCGTCGTCCACGACGACTTCGACCCAGGAAGCGCGATGTTGGAGAGTGTCAGCAGCGGTTGGCCGCTGATCCTCGCGAGTCTCAAGACGCTGCTCGAGACCGGGGAGGGTTTGTCCGGTGCGCCAGAGGTTTCGCCTCGCCAGAAAGCGGCGTAATCGTAGAGTCCACCGCTGGGCGGTAACTTTTCTCAAGCGAAGTCGACAGAAGTCGCGTAACCCCGTGCGCCGCTTGTAGCGTCAATCGTATGTGACTGATATGCCACCCCAATCCTCTGGGGCGACGTCGGCCAGTGTCTGAGAGAACGTCCATTGGTGCCCGGCCATGTCTTCAGCCGTGTACTGTCGCTCGCCGTACGGGAAGTCGGTCGGCTCCGCGACGATACGGGCGCCGTGCCGGCGGGCGCACTCGCAGTGAGCGTTCGCGTCCGCGACACGCACCATCACCGAGTGCGTGACCTCGCCCGGTTGCGGCGGGCGCCGATCGTTGCTCACATCGCCGAGGATCACAGCGCCATCGCCAAAGCTCAGCTGCGCGCGGTGGTCCTCGCCGATCCGTACACGCTCGAGGAAGCCGAAGGCCGCGCCCAGCCAGTCAACCGCCGCGCGCACGTCCGGATAGATCAGAACGGGGATGACGGTTGCTTTTGGGATCGAACGGTTCGGCTTCATTTCGGCCATCCTATATCGACGAATCCGCTCTCAGGACTCGGTGCGGTCCGTGAGAGACCCGCCCGGTGAATATGAAGCGATCCTTGGGTCGGTGCTGGGACTGTGACACCATTCGTTGGGTGGCACGAAAGGCAGGGGTTGATAGTCAGGCTGCGATTTTGCGGAGGGTGCGGGCGATCCCGCCAGGCTTCGTCTGTACCTACGGAGACGTGTCGCCGGGAGCACCGCGCATGGCGGGCTATGTGCTGAGTCTTGCCGATGCGCATGAGGTGCCATGGCACCGAGTCGTTCGCGCCGATGGCTCGCTCGCAAAGGGAACCCGCCAGCGGCGGCTGCTTGAAGCCGAGGCGGTTCCGTTTCGCGGCGAGCGTGTAGTGCTGTCGAGTGCGCGACTCGACGATCTCGATGTCGCGGCGCCAGCTATATAGAATGCTCACCCGTGAAGATGCTCGTCACCGGCGGAGCCGGGTTCATCGGTGCGAACTTCGTGCACCGCACTGTGAGCGGCCGTCCCGAGTACGAGGTCACCGTGCTCGACGCGCTGACCTACGCCGGCAATCGCGAGAGTCTCGCCTCGGTCGGCGATGCCGTCCGCTTCGTACACGGCGACGTTTGCGACGCTGAGCTCGTCGATCGTCTGATCGCCGAACATGACGTGGTGGTCCACTTCGCTGCCGAGTCGCACGTCGACAACTCGCTACACGACCCGGACCCGTTCGTCCGTACGAACATCATCGGTACCTATACGATCCTGGAAGCGGTCCGCCGCCACGAGCGGCGCCTGCATCACATCTCCACCGACGAGGTGTTCGGGGACCTGCCACTGGATGCCGTCGACAAGTTCACCGAGGGGACGCCCTACGACCCGTCGAGTCCCTACTCGGCGACGAAGGCCGGCTCGGACATGTTGGTGCGCGCTTGGGTACGCTCGTTCGGCACGAGGGCGACTCTCTCGAACTGCGCCAACAACTACGGCCCCTACCAACACGTCGAGAAGTTCGTCCCTCGCCAGATCACCAACGTGCTGGTGGGCCAGCGCCCCAAGCTTTACGGCGCGGGGGAGAACGTCCGCGAGTGGACCCATGTCGACGACCACAACGACGCGGTCCACCTCATCCTCGACAAGGGTCGCATCGGCGAGACGTACTTGATCGGCTCCGGTTACGAGTGCAGCAACGCTGAAATTCTGCGCCACGTGCTCGAGCTCATGGGCGAGGAGCTCGACGCATTCGACCTGGTACCCGACCGTCCGGGTCACGATCTGCGCTACTCCAACGACTCGACCAAGATTCGCGGCGAGCTTGGCTGGCAGCCTCAGTACGCTGAGATCGGCGCTGGGCTTGACGCCACAATCGAGTGGTATCGCGACAACGACTGGTGGTGGCGACCCCAGAAGAGCGCAACAGAGGCGAAGTACGACGTCCTAGGCCGGTGAGCGCCAGCGAGGCCTCACTGTCCATTTGACGAAGCTTCTCAGCGCGCAAACCATGCGCTGTCGGTCGCGCCAGCGATCGATTTCACGTACCTGGCTCTCGACGAACGAATCATCGAACGCACGCCCGCGAACCAATTCTGTGGGCTGATCTACAAAAGTGGTACATTCATCCTATGGCCCACCTCGATATGCGTATTACCGTAGGGGAGCGTGGACGGCTGGTGCTGCCGTCTTCTGTGCGCCGGAAGCTCGGCCTGAAGCCGGGCACTCACATGCTTTTGAGCACTGAGCAGGATGGCTCGCTGCGGCTGCGCCCATATCGCGTGGTCGCCGATCAGAATCGTGGCCTGCTTCGTGATCTGCCGGGAGGGTCGATGGCCGAGGAATTGCTATCCGAGCGGCGAGCTGAAGCCGCTGCAGAAGAGGAGTAGCAGTCGTTGACTGCTGTGCTTGACGCCTCGGCGTTGCTTGCCTACCTTCAGGACGAGTCTGGTGCTGAAGTCGTCGCTGAGGCCATCGCCGAAGGCGCGGTCATCTCCACCGTCAACCTCGCAGAGGTGCTCAGCCGCTCCGCCGGCAGGGGAGTCGATTCTGTCGAGCTTGCCGCCCGGCTCTTCGAAAGCGGCCTGCTGGACGGCGCGATTACGGTGGAGCAATTCACGGTCGCCGACGCGATCGACACCGCAGCACGGCGTCCGTTGACGCGTGATGCCGGGCTATCACTCGGCGATCGTGCATGCCTGGCGCTTGCAAGGCGACTGGACGCTCCAGCGCTGACCGCTGACAGCGCATGGAGAAACCCAACCCACGATGTCCAGGTGCATCAGATCCGCTGATCGGACGAGAACTGGCCCGGCACCGACGGAAGAACTCCGACAACATCTCATGGGCGAAACTGTTCGGCGCGCAAACCGTGCGCTGATGTTTGCGCCAGTTGTCGGCGTCGGCTGAACCGCATGCCAAGGCAGTTCTAAATGGGCGAAACTTGGCTGTGGGCAAGCCATACGGTGACGGTCGCGCGAGCGGTGGGAATTGGCTGACGCAGGCCGATATTAGCCGTGGGGGCATTCGACTGCCACGTCGAGCGCCGCGCACACCTCTCGCATGCGGTCTCGCTGAGCCATCCCACAACAGACACGCTCTCGACAGAGTCGAGGTTGATCGAGGATCGAGGATCGACGAGGGACTGGATCGTCGTCTGGCTCTAGGGCAACCTCGCTGGCCAAGCCGCGGACGGTGGTCGTGCACGGTGCGACAAGTGCGCGTCGCGTGACCTGACGCTCCCGGCACAAGCTCACCCGCTCGGGAGCGCCCGCAGCACGGTCGATGCCGCGGTGCGGCATCACCCCGAAGGCAACCTGGTGCGGCTACTTCGATTCGTCGCACGCTGGCGATCTGCCCAGCGAAACTCCGACAGGGTGCCGTACCCCACGATTGATGTCGACCTCACCAGAACGCGCGTGGATGACATGCTCCGGGACCGCATCGAACATCGATGCCCAAGAATCGACATCACCAGGATTGCGTATACGACGCTTAAGAAAGGGACTGCCACGGTCCCTTCAGTTCCCTTCGCCGACGGCTGGGCCGCTGGCGAAGGGAAGGCGAAGGTCACCTATCGGGCGCTGAAAGCGCGAAATGTAGTTATGCAGTAGGCGAATTTACCCGTGTTCGGTTTCGATGTGCTCCACCCGGCCTTCAGGACCTTGTAGTTCCAGTGCGGTCGCCGATTGCAGCGCAGGGTCTTCGAGCCGAGCGACGTAAGCGTTGTTAACCACAGGCACGGTCATGGCGCTTCCGTTGCTCCCTGTGATTCGAACGGATGAATAGCCGTCGGGCACAACGCCAACCACCGTCAGTTTGCTGCCGCCTCCATGCCAAAGTCTGAGCCCACCCGTGATGGTTTCAGCGGTGGATGCGCACACTCCAACAGGATACGACGTCCCCCACCAGGATGGCGTTTCTCCCGTCGGCCTGATGTACGCACATGCATTTGATTCCCCGGGAATAATCGATACCGTGAGTCCATCGACTTCGCTTGAGCGCGTCGCACCGAGGTTCAGCCCCTCTTCTTCGGCTGTCCCACCCGGCACGCTGAGTCGCGCCTGCGCCCATGTCGGCAGCCCGCCTTCTGTCGTTCCCAACACGGAGAGATCCCGGACAAGCGCTGGTGCGACAGTGACCGAGCCGCCACTTTTTGTGCTCGGCAACGCTGACGATGCTGGTGATGACGCGGCTAGCGCTACGCATGTTGCCGCGATCCCGCAACAACCCAAAACCGAACCAGCAACGATGCTGGATCGCCCACTAAAATATTTGTTGATACCCATAGTTAATGACTCCTTGGCCTTGGCGTTTTCGCGATCGTCGCTGCGTTTAGCAATAGGTTGTGCAACCGTAGTACCAGCCCCAGATCTCGCTATATTCTTTATGCCAATTCCATGTCTGTGCGGCCCAGCCATAAGAATACGGTTCTTCGAGTGAATAGTTTTTTCCTTCTGCGCAGTTGTATGCTGAGTGTTCTGAGGGGTTGGGTCCGTTAAAAATATCGATGCAAATACCGTGGCCGCTCAGGTTCTCTCCCTTATTCTGGGCGATCGTGTAGGTGTACGGCGGGGAGTCGCCTTCCGTGCAGTTCCCCGTTTCGACATACCTTTCGCAGTACACGTGGCCAGTGTAGGCGGCTGCCGGAGCTGCTGCCAACGCAGTCGTCGCTGCGCCAATTGCCCCAGTGCAGATAAACAAGTAGAGCGTGGTGCGGACAAGCTTCTTCAAGCCGTTCACAATAGTCCTCCATCGATTGCTCGTTGATCTTATGAAGTTCCAGATCCTAGCATAGTGGCGATTTTTGGGCCTTTATGTCGGTCACCCGCCTCCGTCCGCACAAATGCCTCCGACTCGGCTAGCCGATTGGGACACGCTGGCCGATGTTGGGCCGCATGCTTGGCGGCCGGAGGCGGCACCGTATACGGTCGCTGATCCGCTCCCGGTGATCCCGGATCGCTCGCAAGTGGTACGCGGGTGCGGCACGCTGACATGCGAGTGCCCGCTACGCCTGGCCATCGTCACGCCAAGCTGCGAGCGCGCTGGCAGAGCCGGCTCAGGAGGCCGAGAGCAAGTCGTGCTTGTAGCTCTCCGCCGCCATCAGCGACCCGACCAGGATCAGCCCTAGATCGCCCCCGCCTCGCCGCTTTCCGGCGCCAGTGAGCGCAGCACCGCGGAGCCCAGGCGATCCCAGAGGCGCTTTCGTCGGATGGGCCACGAAGAGCGATCTTCGGCGTCGATGCTCATCGCACCATCATGATCGCCGCCGGTCGTAGGCGGCTCGCCTGTCGTGCAGATCGGAGGCTGCACGTCGAGCGGCAGAGCATGTAGCCTGTTGCTGGGTGTTCGGGGGATTTGATCGAGGCCGAGTTCGCGTGGTGCGCCGCAGGCCTGCGGCGCACCTGCCGATTGTGGTCGCTGCGCTCTGTCTGGGCGCAGTGCTCGCCAGCTGCGGATCCGCTAAGCCGCTCACCAGAGATCAATCCGCCAAGCCGCTCACCAGGGCTCAGCTCGTCAGGCACGCCAACGCCCTATGCACACAGGTGCAGATGAACATGACGAAGGTCGGCCCGGCGAACACCACGCAGGAGCTGACGCATGTGGCCGACAAGCTCGCTGGCTTCGAGCAGCATCAGCTCGAAGCGATGCGCAAGCTCAAGCCCCCGCCCGCGATGGCCTCCGATTGGAAGCACATGATCGAAGGCGCGCAAGAATTCACCCAGGACGCGGGCAACCTCAGCACCAACGTACAGCCCAAGAAAAAGGCCGCGATCGAAGAGCTCAACCAGGTCGGGAAGGTCGAGCAGCGGATCTCACCGATCGCTAAGCACGACGGCTTCAAGAGCTGCTCGCAGCTCTGATCCGGCACAGCTCGCCACCTCGCCCTACTGCCGCGCCTCCCGCAGCCCCCGGTCCATGTCGCGCTTGCTCCCACGCTCCTTGATGCTCTGGCGCTTGTCGGACTCGCGCGGGCCGACACACCGGCAAGACTCGCCGCATGGCCTACGGCCAGGTCGATTTGATTCCTTACCTCACCACTCTACGCCTACGAGATCGCGCAGAGAGCGGTGAGGCTGGGATCTGGCGCGGGTTCTACTCTGCTCTCGCGCGAATCGACAACTGAAGCGGCCGAGCGAGCGTTAGTGGCGCCCGCCCGGCCTTTAGCACCGAAGGGCGTGCCTTCGATGCCACGGCAACCGTAGCTGTCTGCGGCTGGCGGGTCGTGCTCGCGTGCGCGCTCCTCGGGATACGAAAGGAGCCAGGAGATGCCCAGTAGCAAAGAGGGAGGCAAGCGGGGAGCCGGCGTGCGGTCCTCAGGAGTCCGACCTGATCCTGACGGCGAGTTGCGCCGATTCGAGCTGGTGCCCGATGACTTGGTGCTCGCGGCCGTGGAGCGCGCAGAACGCCATCGCGAGCGGAAGGGCGAAGGCGTGATGATGAGCGACATCGCGGAGCACCTGGGGTTCGTTTATGGGTCGTGGACGACGCGGCGGTTGCGTCCGCAGATCGATGCGTTCATCGCCGCTGGCCTGCTCGTGCGCTCGCGTCGGCATGGGGTCGTGATCTGGGGATTGACGAGCAGCGGTTGCAGACGCACCAAACGTGGAGACGCATCGACGGGGTTGCCGGAGTCTCCGCAGCATCAGGTGTGGCGGTACGCCCGGACGCTGGCAGCCGAGAAAATCGACGGGCTCCGAGCGCAAGTGCGCGACGCGCTGGAGGACGCGACGGGCGTCCTCGACGCCGATGGGGTCCGTTCGGATGCGTGGTTCGCGCTGGCCGAGCGGTTTCAGTCGGCGTGCTCGCAGCTCGGATCGGCGACGTACTGCCTATCGGAGTGGGCCGAGCCCGACAACGCTACCCCGGACGTTGATGACCGCACGGAGCCGGGCGACGAGGGGATCGACCCTGAGGATCTGGGCGGGGTGCGTTATCGGCGTGGTGGGCGTCGCAACGTTTGGAAGTGGACCGACGCCTGACCCGGCGTTGCCGTGACGCGCTCTAGCGCCCAGTGGTTGCTGTGGTGTCTGCTGACACACGGCTGACACAACATAAAAATTGGTGTCGGGCTGTAACCAAACGCCCCCAAATCAGCCTTTGTCCTTTAGAGCCCTTGAGCGGGTGTGGGCCGGTGGTCTGGTGTCCGTTGGGTTCTGGCTTGGCGGCGTTGTTGCCGTCGTAAGGGTCACTCACCGACACCAGAAAAATATGGACGATTACATTCGCGCCGCGCGCCCTCGTGTGCAGCGGCTTTCACGTGAACTGGAACTCGAAGCGATTCGGCTGCTCGCCGAATTGCTCGCCGATGAAGCGAAAGGGCGCCGTGGCGTTTTGCCCGGCGCTTTCAAGCGCGAATTGCGCGCGCCTATGCCCGGCGCCAAACCCATCACCGACACGCGGGATTCCCCGCATGGGACCGCAAAACGCCAGGGCTCCAGGTGCGCGACAAAGGGAGGTAAGTAGATGCCTAACGGTATGTCTACGCGACAGGCGCGTGTAGGGAGCGCGTTCGCTTGGGAGGTAGCCAAGCACACGACCGAGCGTGACCGGGAGATCGCATGGCTGCTGTATCGCCAGAAGATCCTGACGACCGACCAGCTACGACTGCTGTTCTTCGGCTCGCTGCGACGCTGCCAGGATCGTCTGCTGTGGCTGTATCGCCATCGAGTGATCGACCGGTTCTATCCCGCAGGCCCGTTCTCGCTGGGTAAGCCACAAGCGCACTGGCTACTCGATGAGGTCGGCGCATACCTCGTCGCCGCGAGGCTCGGACGTGACCGGCGTGGCCTTGGCTGGGATCGTCAGCAGGACTTCCACGAGCACGCGCAGCTCGCGCACCGCCTGGAGTGCAACAGGTTCGCTTGCAACGTGATCGCCGCGACCCTCGACACGTCGGGCGTGTGGGTCGGGGCGTGGGAGCCTGGCTGGGGTGCGATCAAGCCGTACTGGTCGCTGCCGCCGTATGAAAGCGCGCGACCGGATGCCAGCCTCACGCTGAGCACCCTCTCCGGGGTCGTCGGGATTACGGTTGAGTGGGATCGCGCGACCGAGCCAATGACGACGCTCGTCGGGAAGATCCGTAGCTACGGGGTGACGCTGGCGCGCTCCGAGCGCCCGCTGAACGTGTGCTTTGTGGTGCCTGGAGAGCGCCGAGCCCAGCGCTTCTACCAAGAGGGCACGAAGGACGCTCGGCAACTGCTCACAGCGCGCCTCTGGGTCACGACCACAGCCCAGCTCGAAACGCTTGGGCCGCTCGGAGAGATCTGGCGTTGTCTCGACCGAGACGATCGGCCCTACTGCATGACGGACTACGTGACGATGACCGGCGTCGAAGCCACACCGCAAGAGCACGCTCTCGGGCGACGCTGGCAGGCGCCGATGCCCGAGCGCTGGGTGGCACTATCCCCGCTCGGTGCGCGTAGTCGCCCGCAGGACACGCCGGCCGCCGTGGCGGCAGAGGATGCCGAGATGGCCCGCGAATGGGAGCAGCGGCGTGCCCAGGAACACGCCGAAGCCGAACGCGAGAGACAGCGAGCCGTAGCCGGTCAGCGGTTGGTGGGCGACGGCTTGAGATCCGGCGCGGGGTCTGATCTCCTCGACCACCAGCACGACCACGAGCAGGAGGAGCCTTGGCGATGACACGCGTATGCATCTACACCCGCATCTCGACCGACGAGGAGAACCAGCCAACCTCGCTCGCCTCCCAGCAGGAACGGCTGGAGACGTTCTGCAAGGTGCAAGAGGACTGGCGGATCATCGCCCACCACGAAGACCGCGCCACGGGCACCAAGCTCGACCGGCCCGGCCTGCAAGCCGCGCTCGACCTCGCCCGCCAAGGCAGGATCGACCAGCTGCTCGTCTACAGGATTGACAGGCTCAGCCGCAAGGTGCGCCAGCTTGCGAGCATCGCCGAGGAGCTAGACACCCTCAAAGTCGTGCTGCGCTCGGCGACCGAGCCATTCGACACCGGCTCAGCGGCCGGCCGCATGATGCTGCAAATGCTCGGCGTGTTCGCCGAGTTCGAGCACGCCACCATCGTCGACCGCGTCACCAGCGGCATTGAGCGACGCGCCAGGGAAGGACGCTGGCCCAACGGACGCATCCCATTCGGATACGCACGCAACGAGCAAAAGCAACTCGTCCCCGATGAGCGCACCGCGCCCGTCATCCGCCGCATCTTCACCCGCTACGCGGCCGGCCGGCTCGGTGCCGCTGCGATCGCCCGGCGCCTCGTGGACGAACATGCGCCCGCTCCGTCGCGTGGCTGGCAGCCCAACATCGTGCTCTGGGTGCTGAGCAACGAGGCGTATGTCGGTCGTGTTCACTGGCGCGATCAGACGTTCCCCGGTCTGCACGAGCCGCTGATCGACCAGAACACGTTCGATCGCGCGCAAGCACTACTGAAACAGCGCGGAGAGGATCTGGCGATGCGCGCGGCAAGCCGCGCTGAGTTCCTACTCACAGGGCTCGTGCGGTGCGGACGCTGCCGCCGCGCATACGTCGGGATGTCCGCGAAAGGCAACGGCGGCACATACCACTACTACGCCTGCTCAGGTCGACAAAAGCTCGGACGAAAAAGCTGCGACGGCGAGCGTATCCCCCGCGAGAAGCTAGAGACCGCGATCCTCTCCCAGCTCACTAGCATCTACCGAGACGGTGGGCTCATCCGTGACGCGATCGAGCAGGCCGCCGCGAGCGATGACACCGACCGCACCGCGCTCACCGAACAGCGCGCATCGCTCGCCAAGGAGATCACCCGCTCCGAACGAGCGATTGACCGCTACCAAGACGCCTTCGAGGCCGGCAACCTTAACCCCGCGCACTTCAACGAGCGGCTGACCACGCTCAAGGCACGCCTGGACGCTCTCCACGACCAAGACCAAGCACTCGCCCACGAACTAGCCACAGACGCACCGACTACGCCTGACGCGGCGGCACTCCGCGCCGTCGCTGACCATCTCGATCACGTAATCGAACACGGCGAGCCCGAGCAAGCAAAGGCACTCCTCGCCATCCTCATTGCAGAGCTACGCGTCAACAGCCGCAACGAGATCCTGCCCACCTACCGCGTCGGCGCCCCCGTGGTTTGCGCGCCGAACAGTTCAGTGGAGCTAGTCGGGCTCGAACCGACGACCTTCTGGCTGCCAGCCAGACGCTCTTCCAACTGAGCTATAGCCCCGTATCTTCAATCAATCGTATAACGCTCGGCTTCCGGACCGTGCTCACCCCCGAGGAATGAACTCCGGCACGTCTAGATCGTTGTTCGGGTCGTCGTATGAGGCATGCCGGGAGCGGGGAGTGGGGCGGTCGCGGCGTGATCTCTCTGCTGGGGAAGCTCCCGGCGCCACCTGATCGAGGCGGGCCGTCATGCTGCCGTGGGTCAGTCTCACGTCGCGCAGTAGGCGCTCGGCGTTGTTGCGCATCGAGACCGATAGGTCGTGCAGGTTGCGCGAGACCTCGGTGCCGTCATCGAGCACTTCGCGTGCGATCTCGTTTGCGTCGCCGACGATTTCGCGTGCGTCCGCTCGTGCTCGGGCGCGGACCTCGCTCGCCTCCTCCTCGGCGGCCGCGCGTTGCACGGCTACTTGCTTCTCACCTTCGCCAAGTCTCTGTGCAAGCTGCTTCTCGCCCTCGGCAAGCCTTTGCTGGACCTGTTCCCGCGTGTTCGCAAGGATCCGTTCGGCCTCATCCTTCGCGCCGGTCGATGTAGCCTCGGACTGCGCCTGAGCGTCCTCCAACAGGCGGGTCGCCTCTCGCTGTGCGTCGGCCAGCTCGCTACCAGCTCGGTCGCGCGCACTTGTCAGCTCCTGCTCGGCCTCCGATTGAGCGGCCGCCAGCACCTGCCCTGCTTCGGCGTGGATCTCTCCCACGGCCGCGACTGCCTCGTTGCGCGTCTGCTCGGCCTGTGTCCTGGCCTGGGCGAGGATCTCCTGCGCCTCGGCCTCGGCCGCCTGCACGCGGTTGGCGCTGGCGCGGTCGGCCTCGGCGATCCGCTCGGCGGCGCGCTCCTCGGCCTGCTCGCGCAACTCTCGCGCCGCGCGCTCGGCGGCGTCGACGATGCCCTGGACACGCTGTGGTGTCTCACCCAACTCCATCGCCTCATGGTAAGGCCTCTTGGCGGCGCCCATCGTCTCGTCCCCGCGTATCCTCTCGCGCTTGCCATACCGCATCAGAGTCGCCCGAGCGAGCGCCGCGGCTGCCTTCCTTGTCGCCGCCGCGCTTGGCTTCGCCGCACCCGAGAGCGGTGCCGCCACTGCAGCACCTGGCTGTGTGCCCTCGACACTCAACGAGTCGGCCGCGCTGGCCAACGGGGCTGTCACGGTCACCCCGGCACCCGACACGCTCGACGCCTCCTATCTGACCCAGATCAGCTTTCTCGGTCCGCCCTCAGCCGACATCGCCGACGTCAAGGTCTCCGGCTCGCACAGCGGCGTCCACAGCGGACGGTTGCTGCCCTATTCCCAGGGTGACGGGGCGAGCTTCGTGCCGACCAAGCCATTCACCCAAGGCGAGGTCGTCACGGTTCACGCTGTCCTGCGCGGCCTCAGCTCCAGCACGCCCATCGCCTGGCGCTTCACGGTCGCCGAAGTGGACAGCGTCAGTCGCTCGCTGGAGACGCCGCCGCCACCGCCGCCACCACCAAAGCCAAGCGAACTCCAGCATTTCCTCTCACGCCCCGACCTGCAGCCGCCCACGGTTGACGTGACCACGAGCACAGGCTCCCAAGCACCAGGCGACATCTTCCTGGCGCCCTATGCGGGACCGGGCCAGTACGGGTCGATGATCCTCGATGGCTCGGGCAAGCTCGTGTGGTTCAAGCCCATACCGAGCGGAGAGCGTGCTGCTGACCTGCGCGTACAGGAATACGAAGGTCACCCGGTGCTCACATGGTGGCAAGACCCGCTTGTGTCGGCGGGACAGCGCGACGCCGGGATCGTGATCGCCAACAGCTCCTACAAAGACATCGCGATCGTGCGTGCCGGCAACGGCTACCAACCGGACCTGCACGCGTTTGCGATCTCGCAGCGCGGCACGGCCCTGTTCACGGTCTACGACGCCATCCGCTGCAACCTGAGCGCATACGGGGGGCCGGCCAACGGTGCGGTTGCGGACACGCTCTTTCAGGAGCTAGATCTGCGCACGGGCCTAGTTCGCTTCGAATGGCACGCGCTCGACCACGTACCCGTCACCAACTCCTACATGCCGATAGGCGGTGGCGGCACTCCACTCTCGCCGTGGGACTGGTTTCACATCAACGCCGTCTCAGAACACGGTCCCAACCTGCTGGTGGATTCGCGTAACACGTGGGCCGCCTACGAGGTGGAAGCGAACAGTGGCCAGGTGGCCTGGCGCCTGGGCGGCAAGCAATCGAGCTTCGCCATGGGCGCGGGAGCGGCCCCGGCCTTCCAGCATGACGTGCGCGAAGAGCCCGACGGCACGATCTCGTTCTTCGACAATGGCGGCACCCCCAAGGTGCATTCGCAATCGCGCGTCATCGTGCTCTCGCTCAACCGCCAGAAGATGACGGCCTCGCTCGTTTCGAGCTTCACCCACACGCCGGCTCTGTCGGCACCGAGTCAGGGCGACTTTCAACCGCAGGGGAACGGCAATTGGTTCGTCGGCTGGGGCCAGGAACCGTACTTCTCGGAATTCGCCCCTGAAGGCAAATTGCTGTTCGACGCCCATCTCCCCGCGCTCTACCAGTCCTACACGGTGCTCAAGTTCCCCTGGGTCGGCGACCCAACGCAGCCGCCACGGCTCGTCGTGCGCGCCGGCTCCCACGGGGGCATCGTCGCCTACGTCAGTTGGAACGGGGCCACGGCGGTGACGCAATGGGCCCTATTGGGCGGGGCCAGTCCTCACGCGCTTTCACCACTGGCGGTAGCTCCGCGCAGCGGCTTCGAGACCTCGATCGCGAGTCCGAGCACCCCGTACCTAGCGGTGCAGGCGCTTGGGGCACAGGGCCAGGTGCTGAGCACGTCGGCCACCGTCAGTCCCTGACCTTGGCAGCGCCGATGTCTGCTGCTGGGTTATGGCAGAAATAGTGGGAAATCTGTCCTTGCGGACAGGCATTCGCTCAGGCATGATCGAGCGATGCCCAAGCGTGCGTTGCCCCGTCAGATTGCGATCCTCGCCTTCCCGGACGTTCAGAGTCTCGACGTCACCGGTCCGCTCGAGGTGTTCGCCGGGGCGCAAACGCTGATCGAAGCCGTCGGTCGAGAAGATCGTGGATATGAGGTTTCGATCCTCAGCCACGACGGCGCACCTTTGCGTACGTCCAGCGGGCTCCGGGTCATACCGCACGGCAGTTTCTCCAAGGCTCCGCGCCGTCTCGACACGCTGATCGTCGCCGGGGGCTACGGCTCACATGCGGCGAGTAAGGATCCAGCCACGCTCCAGTGGATAGTGAGCGCATCCAAGCGCGCCCGGCGCATCGCCTCTGTCTGCACCGGTGCCTTCCTGCTGGCTGCCGCGGGACTACTCGATGGCCGGCGTGCGACCACCCACTGGTCAGCTGCCAAAGAGCTGGCCAAGCGTTATCCGAGTGTGCAAGTAGATCCCGAGCCGATCTTCCTGCGCGATGGCCCAGTCTGGACGTCAGCCGGCGTCACGGCGGGAATGGACCTGGCGCTCGCGCTGGTCGAAGAAGACCTCGACCGCGATGCCGCGCTTGCGATCGCTCGCCAACTTGTCCTGTTCCTGCGCCGCCCGGGCAACCAGTCACAGTTCAGCGCGACCCTGGCCGCGCAAGAGCCGGTGCGTGAGCCGCTGCGCGACGTTCGCCGTCACATCGTCGAGAACTTGGCGGGCGAGCTGTCGGTCGAGGCGCTGGCGCAACGCGTCCACATGAGTCCACGCCACTTCGCGCGCGTGTTTCGCACCGAGACGGGTGTCACACCAGCTCGCTATGTCGAGAGCATCCGCTTGGAGGCTGCCCGCCGTGCCTTGGAGGACAGCGCACAGCCAGTCTCCACAGTCGCGCTCACATGTGGCTTCGGCACCTCGGAGACGATGCGTCGCTCGTTCCTGCGCGCACTAGGCGTGAGCCCGGCTGAGTATCGCCGTCGCTTTCACCCGAGCGGATCGCCCTCCGACGAGACGGCGGCCGCGTGAGCACACAGGCGCGTTCCCGCTAAGGGCACGCCCATCCAAATCCAAACCAAAGAGAGCAGGCAAAAGATGGAGATCGCGATACTCGTCTACCCGAGGTTCACCGCCCTGGACGCGGTGGGTCCATATGAGGTGCTCGGTCGTATCCCTGGCGCCAAGGTGACATTCGTCGCCGAGCAGGCCGCGCCGCAGCGCACCGACACGACGCAGCTGGCGATCCTCGCGGACGCGACGATCGAGCAGCTGCCGCACCCCGACATCGTGCTAGTCCCTGGTGGACCTGGCCAGACCGCTCTCATGGAGGACGGCCCGATCCACGAGTGGCTGCGCGCGGCGCACGAGACCTCCACCTGGACGACCTCGGTGTGCACGGGCTCGCTCGTGCTTGCCGCTGCCGGGCTGCTGGACGGCAAGCGCGCCACAAGCAACTGGCAAGCCATCGAGCAACTGCGCACTCTCGGCGCCGACGCCGTGGAGGAGCGTGTCGTCTTCGACGGCAAGATCGCCACCTCCGCCGGCGTCACCGCCGGCATCGATATGGCGCTTCAGTTGGCCGCCCGCATCGGCGGCGACCAGCTGGCGCAGGCAATCCAGCTTGGGCTCGAGTATGACCCCCAGCCGCCGTTCGACGCGGGCTCGCCGCACACGGCACCTGCGGAGATCGTGGAGGCCGTGCGCGCGCACTCGCGCTTTGTCGAACACGCTGCCTGAGGCAGGACACGCTCGCAGAGGGCGAGAGTCAGCCCGCCGGGCAAGGTCGAATGGTCATTTGTCGGATTGTGGATGCCCCCCGCGCGTGCGGGGGGCATCGCGTTTTCAAAGAACCGTCGGGGGCCGACCGCTAACCTGCGCTGTCCAATGGCAGAGCGCCGCTACCACCCGCAGGAGATCGAGCCACGCTGGCAGAAGGTGTGGGCCGAGGAGCACACCTGGGAGGTCTCAAACGAGGCCATCGTCGGGGAGGCGGAGGACGCCACCTCCTACGTGCTCGAGATGCTGCCGTACCCGAGCGGCGAGCCTCACATCGGCCACCTCAAGAAATACGCCGTCGGCGATGCGATCGCGCACTTTCACAGACGCACGGGTCACCGTGTGCTGCACCCGATGGGCTACGACGCCTTTGGCCTGCCAGCAGAGAACCACGCGATCAAGACGGGAGTCCATCCGCGCGACTCCACCGCCGAGTCGATTGCCTCCTTCCAGCGCCAGTTCCGCTCATGGGGAATCTCGATCGACTGGTCGCGCGAGCTGGGAACGCACGAACCTTCCTACTACCGCTGGACGCAATGGATCTTCCTGCAACTGTTCGAGGCGGGCTTGGCATACCGGCGTGAGGCTGCCGTCAAGTGGTGTCCGAACGACCAGACGGTGCTGGCCAACGAGCAGGTGGTCGACGGCTGCTGTGAGCGCTGTGGCGCCGTGGTCGAAGTCAAGCAGCTGGAGCAATGGTTCTTTCGCATCACCGACTACGCCGAGCGCCTGCTGGGCGATCTCGACGGCATCGACTGGCCCGAGCACGTCAAGACGATGCAGCGCAACTGGATCGGACGCTCCGAGGGCGCTGAGGTCATTTTCCGCTGCGAGGAGCTCGGCATCGACTATCCGGTCTTCACGACACGCCCGGACACGTTGTTCGGTGCCACGTTCTTCGTCATGGCCCCGGAGCACCCCGACGTGCTGCGCTTGGTGCAGGGTACGCCGCAAGAGCAGGCGGTACGCGACTACATCAACCAGGTGCTGACTGAGTCCGGTGAGGAACGCGGCTCGATCGAGAAGACGAAGACCGGGGTGGCGTTGGGCCGCAGCGTCATCAACCCCGTCAACGGCGAGGCAATTCCGATGTACGTCGCCGACTACGTGCTGATGGAGTACGGTACCGGCGCGATCATGGCGGTCCCGGGCCATGACGAACGCGATTACGCCTTCGCGCGCGCGTATGACCTGCCGGTCCGCCGCGTGATCGAAGAGGTCCCGGACGATGGCGGGGATACGCACGCTTGGGAGGGGGAGTTGCCTTACACGGGCGACGGTCCGTTGGTGAGCTCGCACCCCGATTTCGACGGCATGCACAATCGCGATGCGCTGACCGCGATCGTGGCGTGGCTCGACCGCGAGGGCAAGGGCCACGCCTCGGTCAACTACCGCCTGCGCGACTGGCTGGTCTCGCGCCAGCGCTACTGGGGCTGCCCGATCCCGATCGTCTACTGCGAGGACTGCGGCATGCAGCCTGTTCCCATCGAGCAACTGCCGGTGATCCTGCCCGATGTAGAGGACTACGCACCGCACGGTCGCTCGCCGCTGGCCGGTGCCGAGGAGTGGGTTGCCACAGAGTGCCCGTCGTGTGGTGGTCCGGCTCGCCGCGAGACCGACACGATGGACACGTTCGTCGACTCGAGTTGGTACTTCCTGCGCTATTGCGATGCCCGCAACGAGAGCGCGGCCTGGGATCAGGCGGCGCTGCGGCAGTGGATGCCGGTCGATCAGTACATCGGCGGTGTCGAGCACGCGATCCTGCACCTGATGTATGCGCGCTTCTTCACTAAGGCCCTTGCCGACCTCGGTCATCTCGACTTCCAGGAGCCCTTCAAGGCGCTCTTCACGCAGGGGATGGTCACCAAGGACGGCACCAAGATGAGCAAGTCCAAGGGCAACGTGGTCTCCCCGGCCTCGATCGTCGAGCGCTACGGCGCCGATACCGCACGCTGCTACATCCTGTTTGTCGGCCCGCCGGACCAGGATGCCGACTGGTCTGATGAGGGCGTCGAGGGCGTGCACCGCTTCCTGGCACGACTGTGGCGTCTGGCGGCCGACACGGCCGAGCGCGGAGAGCGGGGTCCGCTGCCCTCGGCCGGGGCGTTCGGTTCGGGCAACGGCTCGCCGGCGGGCGATGACCTCGAGCTAGTGCGCAAGGCCCATTGGGCGATCGAGAAGGTATCCGAAGACATGCGTCACTTTGGCTTCAACACGTGCATTGCCGCGGTGATGGAGCTGCTCAACGACTGCTCACGTATGCGTGACACGCTACAGGTCGAGACACTGCGGTTTGGCCTGGCCACTGCCGCCTCGTTGCTCTTTCCGTTCGCTCCGCACCTGTCATCGGACATCTACGACATGCTCACCGGCGAGCGTGTCTGGGAGCAGCCGTGGCCGCAGGCCGATCCCGAGATGCTCGAACGCGAGGAGTACGAGCTGGTCTGTCAAGTCAACGGCAAGCTGCGCGACCGCGTGCAGGCACCGAGTGACGCCGGCGCCGAGGAGCTGAAGGCGTTGTGCCTGGCCGCCCCCAACGTGCTCACGCACATCGACGGTCGCGAGATCGTCAAGGAGATTGTGGTGCCGGGGCGGCTTGTGAACCTCGTAGTGAAGTAGGCGTTGTCGCCAGCACGACGCGGTGGCCTCAGGCAATGTCGGTTGCGACCGGCCGGCGCTCGCTCTTTGTCACAGCCGCCACCGCGTGTTGACCTAGTGCCTCCACCGAAGTGTCAGGCAGGTACCGTGCGAGCCCGTGGGGAAGCCACCAGTTCCACTTGCCAAAAAGCTCCATAGCCGTCGGCACGAGTACGAGGCGCACGATGGTCGCGTCGATCGCGATCGCAAGCGCGCAACCGAGGCCGAGCTCTTTGATCGACGGCACGCCGGTCAGCGCGAACACGCTGAACACGCACACCATGATCAAAGCGGCGCTTGTGATCGTGGGCGCGCTCGAAGAGAGTCCTTCGACGACCGCCCGGCGCGTATCGCCGGTCGCGGCATAACGCTCGCGGATGCGGCTAAGCAGGAAGACCTCGTAGTCCATGGAGAGCCCAAAGACGACCGCCAACACGAGCGGCGGGATCAGTGTTTCCACCGTGCCGAACACGAGCGTCAGCACGCCGTAGGCGGCGCTGACCGACAGCAGGTTCATCACCACAGCCTTCAGCGGCAGCACGATCGAGCGCAACAGCAACATCAACACGAAGAAGGTCACGCACATCACAAACAGCGCCACCTTCCACATCGAGCCCATCACCTCGGCGTGGTAGTCGCTCAGATAGGCGGCTGTGCCGCCCACGAGCGCGCCTGCTGGGAGGTTGGCGCGCAACTGCTTCACGGCTAGCTGCCCCTGAGCCGACTCGCCGTCGTGGCGCGGGATCGCGCGGATCAGCACTTCGCTGCCGTCCTTCGAGGTGATCGTTGCCGCGATGTCGCGCACCTCGGTGTCGGCCGTCAGGACCTGGCGCGCCTTTGCCGCCTCGCTTGCCGGAGCTCTCACTTCGATCGGGCTGCTCGCCCCAGGCCCCTCCACCGAAGCGGCGGCCTGGAAGCCCCTCAACGTCTCGTTGCCCTTGGGGAACTGGCGCAGGGCACCGTCGGCGGTATGCAGTTTCAACGCCGGAAACGCGAGCCCGAGCATCACGATCGCGGCTGTGGCAGCGGTCAGGGTCGGGCGGCGGGTGACGAGCGCCGTCCAACGCTCCCAGAAGTTCTTCGGGCTGGGCATCCTGCTCGAGATCCAGGAGAACACGCGCCCGCGTGCGTGCGTACGTGTGCCCAACAGGGAGATGAGCGTCGGCAGCAGCGTCGAGGCGGCCAGTACGGACACCGCGACGACCACGATCGCGCCGAGCGCCATCGAGCGGATCGCCGCCGCATGCACGATGTACAGCCCCAGCAGCGCCGTCACGACTGTGGCCCCAGAGAAGATGACCGCCACCCCAGAGGTTGCAAGCGCCGTGGCGCGCGCTTGTTCGGGCTCCGCGCCCGCACCGATCTCCTGGCGATAGCGCGCCAGCACGAACAGCGAGTAGTCGACCGCAACGCCGATCCCGATCATCGAGGCCATGTTCGTCACGAACACAGACATTTCCATCGTCAGCGAGAGGAAGTAGATGATCGCGCCGGTGATCAGCACGGACACCGCCCCGAGCGCGAGCGGAAGTGTTGCCGCGATCAGCGAGCCGAAGACGGCCACGAGGATCAAGGCCACGATCGGAAAGCCGATCTTCTCGGCGGTCGCCAGATCCTTCTTGCTGAGGTCTTGGAGCCCCGCCCAAAGCGCGTTCTGGCCGACTAGATGCAACTCCACTGGACCGCTGTCCGGGCCATTCAGGTTGAGCCGCTGGCGCAGTTCGGTAGCGACATTGCCGGCGCCTTCTTCGTTGACGCTCAACGTAAGTGGCACCACGAGTGTGTGTTGGCGGTCGCCGGCGGTGTCGATTGCGTGCTGTGCCTGTGCGTGCACGGCGGGGGACAAGCTCACGTTAGCCGCGCCGGCCGCGGCGGTGTCAAGCTTGGCAAGTGCCTGGGTCATCTCCGTGGCGTTCGCGCTGACTTTCGCCTCCAGCACACCGGCAAGCAGCCCGCGTGGGGCACCCGCCGAGATCTTGGGAAGCTGGGCCACGAATCGCTGCGACTGAGATCTAGGGATCGCATAGCCGCCGCTCGAGAGATGGTCGCTCTGTTTGGCCGCGAACGGCAGAGCGGCAAGCAGAAGCACGAGCCAAACGCCGATCACGGCTCGGCGGTGGCGGCTAAGCCAACGATCGAGCTTGAGCATGAATGTCTGCATGAGGCCTCCCGAGATCGGTTTGGCTGCCCGGCCAGTTTCTCGCTTTGGGAGGTTATCTAGTGTGCGGGAGGACACATATGGGTCATCTCTGTATCCCGCCCGGAAGGCTTGTCGCCCCAAACTACGGATCTTGGGACGGCTCAGATGGGCGCGCGGCTATTTCAGGAGCGGCTCAAGGCGAGGGAGCAGCTCGTCGAAAACGAAGGCCGTGAGCTTTCGGATCAGCAGGTCGAAGATCCATACTTCGCGACCCCTTTGGAGTCCTACAATGGCGGACCCTTCGACCTTGACGTTCATTTTTGCTGGGGCGCGCGCGACTACTGTGCCTTCCTTGAATGTGGGCACAGCGCAGATAGTCTCGCCATCGATATCCGCTTCGACTTCTTGGAGCGCAACGACGGCCTCAACGAGTTCTCGATGCTTGTCGGCGTTCTGGAAGGCACTGAGAAGCGCGAGGGCATGGTGATTGGCGACGTGGCCGTGAAGCGCAGCCGCCTCGTAAGGTTGCAACGCCTTGAGTGCTGCAAGGCAGTCGCCTGGCAGGTACTTGGCCAACTCCAACCAGCGGCGAGCTGCCTCAGCATCCAGGTAGTCCCCGCTTCTCTCGTCGCATATGAGTGGATCGCGCGTGAAGACGGGAAAGCTGACCTTGCGCCGATACTTGCGCGGGGCGAGGGCAACGGCCAGGTGGTCGAGCGCGGAGCGGACGTTGAACATGTAATCACCGATCAAGATCGGCAGGAGCTCCGGCGGCTGAACATGGCTGAGATCGAGCCGGTACTCCCAGACAGGACCCTTCTTCTCGGGCTTCATCGTCTCGATCACTGGGTATTTGCAGCGTTCGGAAAGGGGGTCCGTAAGCGCCTCAATGTCGCGCATGTGCTCGTCGGCCCGGTAGAGCTTGAGACGATGCGATGAGGTACTCACGCTAACCTCGCTCAAGATGACTGACGAGAAGCACGAGGCCAGAGCCTACCCAGACGCCTCCCGCGAAGGAGGCGATATCGAGGTCCCGATCCCGTCACGCGAGGACTTCTTGGGGACGGTTAGGAAGGTCGCTGGGCCAGGGCTTCGTAAACAGCTTGACGAGACAGACCAGCCTCCTGGGTGATCCGGGTCGGACTGAGTCTCGCTGCATGAGCATCTTGTATGCGCTTGTGTAGCTCGGCTGACGCAGCGTGGCGCTCGTCAGCGGCTGCTTGTGCCCAGGCCATTTGTTGTCTCTAAACGGCGGGCCTTTGGGCGCCTTTGGTTTAGCGACGTGCGATGGAAGTCTCACAGGGGCCTGGCAAATCCAAATATCCGCTCTCGGGGACGCTTACAGCGGTCGTAGACGTACTCGTAGTTCGAGATGGGAATGGCTGGGATGTCCAACGGGAGCTACGTTGCGGTCCGAATATGCCGGTCAGTCTGAATGCCCGACCACACGAATGTCTACCATCAACGCAACTATTAGTAGCCGTCAATGAGGCGGGCAAAACCGAAGCGCGGGGAGCGACTGTTCTTTCCGCGAGGAGAATCTCAGGATGGACCTGTAAGAACGCGTCAACGCGCTTTATGCTGCGAACTGGAGCGGCTCGCCAGTGGAGCAACTGATGCAGCGGGAGGCAGTCCTGGAACACGCGCCGAATGCGACCATCAATCAGGGTGCGAGCCAGACGCATCTCGTCGTCTTCGAATCCCGTCGCGAAGCGATCTTCAAGCCATTCAGTGGCCAGAACCCTGCAGCCTGCGCCGGCTATCAGCAGGACCCGGTAGAGGCCGTTCTGCATGAGGTTGCAGCCTGGCGCCTTGCAGCGACTATGGGGGCTCCATGGGACCAGCTCGTCCCGGCGGCCGTCTTGCGAGCGCTTCCGTTGCTAGAAGGCGGAGCACTCGTGAACAAGCGGCGCGGAATGCCCGATACGCAAGTGTTCGAAGACGCACGTGCTCAAGCTGATGCCGCAGGCTTTTGGGACAGCCTCGTCGGGCAGCAGGATCGCCATGCAACGAACTTCCGCTACGACGCGGAACCGCGCAGCCTCGCGCTGATAGATCATGCCTTCTCGTTTGCGCTGCCAGGGCATCACTCCAATGGCGCGATCTTCGGGAGTCGCCGCCACGCCGAAGGGCGGCAGAACCTCACCGAAGCAGAGATGCAGGCACTCGACGCCATCCTCGGATCGGGTGATCTTCATGGTCTGCGCAACTACATTTTGGAAGACCGAGCCGATGCCTTCGAGGCCCGCGCGCGAAAAATGCTCGAAACGAAGATGTTGATGGCCCCAGGCGTATTTTAGTTCGAGGTCGCTCACTCCGGTGCTAGCCGTGCAATACTCAAGGAAGTCAAAGACTAAGAGCTCCTATCAAAATGCGGGTGCGGCTGGGGTGGTCGAGGGTCGAGCGGAGCAAGGATTTAATGCCCATCCACCCGAAGGCTTGGTGGTGCCAAGTCGAGCCCCGAGGACACAGCTCCGCGAAGGCCAACGGCCGTCACAGGCGTGCGGGCGCATTTTGATAGGAGCTCTAATAGTGCTTTGTTAGGTGTGTTGTAGGTTTCGGGGGTGGGGTGGCGAACCTTTTTCGTGTTTGGTCATCGGCACGGGGAGGGATCATGGCGGCTATGGCTGTTGCGGATGTGGATGGGTTGGGGGTCGTTGGGGGGCGTTTG
>DATAXK010000040.1:0-4492 GCA_036266805.1 Solirubrobacteraceae bacterium | reverse complement strand
GCGCGATGGGGAGTAGTCGTCGATGGCCCGGAGCGGTGCTGATGCGGTTATGTTGGCTCGGTGCCTGTCTACTACCGGGTCGATGGTCGGCGGGCGGAGACGGACCAGTGGGAGAAGCTTTCGAAGCACCGAACCGTGCCGGAGGCCCGTGAAGCTGCTCAGGCGTTTGAAGCCACCGGGGGCGAAGCGCGCATCCGGGGCCCGGGCGGCCACGTCATCACGTTCCAAAGCCTCGAGCTGGGCCCACGAGGACTAGACGCGCTGGCCGAGCTGATCGCCGAACATCCCGAAGGACTCGCGCCGGGGATCGACGTCGCAGAGGCGCTTCGCATCCTCCGGGGCGGGAAGCCTCCCACTGACGTGTCGTAGTTGATCGCTACCGCTTCGCGCGAGCAGCAGCACTCTCAGCTACCGCGTCGCGATCAGTCGCCGAGCAGCTTGAGGTAAGTGTGCGGCTTGGTGCGGCAGCGCTCACCGAAGTCGCGCAGGTCGAGGAGCCACTGCAGCTCGGACGGCTCCTCGGTCTCCTCCATTAGGCGCGTCAGTTCTTCCAGAAGGGCGGGCACCTGCAAGCCGTTGAAGGTCGTGTCGCCGTACGGATCGATCTCGGCGATGCGCGGGTAGATGTCTGCAAGCGCTTGAGCACGGGCAAGGGCGCCGTCGCCGGTCGACGCCGTTTGTGCGAGCGTCGCGCCGTCCTCGCTGACCAGTCGAACGGTCCAAACCATGGACAGAAGCTACCGACGCCGCCGCGCGCCCGCTCTCGCTCTGCGCGAGGAGCACACGGCACTCGGTAGAGGAGGGTTCAGGCAGCACTAGGGGGGCGCGAGTCAGTCGGCCAGCACTTCGACGACCGCGTCGGGGTGCATCCAGACTGGATCGTCAGCCCACTCTGCAACCTGGATCAAGGGAGGGGAGGTGCGCCACGGCGCCAACAGGACACGCTCAGGCGTCCTCACAGCAACAACTCGTACCTCGCTGCCGTCGAAGCGCCGCACACGCGTGCCGGCCCGCATTCCCCGGTATGACTCGCCACGAGAACTCAGCAATGGGCCCAGAGTACGACCCACGGGCTATGAGGGCGCGCCCGAACCGGTGACAGTTCGTCGCGCGTCAGCGTTAGCCGATTGCTGTTCCGGCCCGCGCGACGAGCAGCGTGACGAGCCGTCGCTCGGTCGAAGCAGCTGGCACGGCGCCGTCGGTTTGTACGGTCAGCTGGACCTCAGCCTGGCCGCGCACGAACCCGAACAGGTCGACGCGGCCAACGATTGTTGGGTTCGCATTCGACGATGCGCTCGGCGAGGCGGTGAAGGTCATCCGGGTCGCGAAGGGGATTCCAGTTCCAGCAACGACAGAGGCAATGTTGACTGCGTGTCCGCGCAGGACTTGCCCGGCTGGCGCGCTCGGGCTCATCACGGCGCGCCAAGCGGAGAGAATGCACGCGATGCCGCCAGGCTTGCTGCCGGCGTCGATGTCATCGCTTGCGAGCGCGGCCGACGGAAAAATCTCCGTCTCAGAGGCGATGAATCCCGCGCTACTCCCCGACCCGCCGAGAAATGGCGGAGAGGCGACATCAGCCAGAACGTCGCTGTAAGGAGGGCCCCCATAGCAACGCGCGAGCGCCGCAGCTATCTGGGCATCCTGCTGGACCTCACCGGGTGTCGGCGAGGGGCCTTGCTTGAGCGTCGGCAGATCTCCGCGTCTCAGATTTATCGCCGCCGCGACGGCCCGAGCCGTATGCCTTGACACCTGTCGCTCGGCGCCTGACACGAGTTCCCCTCCGCGGGTGGCAACCGCAGACGTCCTGCCCGCGGAATAAGTGACCGGCGTCTTCCCGAACGCAACCGAAGCTAGTACGAGCGCAACGCCGATCGCGCTACAGACAACCAAAGTCGCTGCCAGGATCGGCATGCGCCGAGCCCCTCGACTCCGCCGCCCTGACACCCGCACCCGCGACCGGCCAACGAGACAGGCGGCCCAGTGCAGAAGCGGAGTCAGCGTTTCGCCCATTGCTTCGTCATCGACACGCCGCCACCGGCCATAAACGCCGACTCAACAAGTTGATGATTCCACTTACAACGCTGTCGCTTCGCGCGACAAGCAGTGGCCGCGTATCGGCTTTCGTTCGTCACGGCGGCTCGTGTTTCGCCGCGACTCCCGCAAATCGTGAACCGCCGGCGTACGAGCCTCGCGAGCCCGGCGCGGGTCGCCTCGATCGCCAGTTTACGCGGACCCCTTCCCTTAGTCCACGAGCGCCTTGAACGCCGGGTCCTCGCGAGCCGCATCGAAGTCGGAGTCGCCGGCGGCGAGGGAGCGGAACCGGTCCGCGCGCTCGATCGCCTGCCCGAGGTGCTCGATCGCATCGGCCGTTCGTCCCGCGAGGCTCTCGCAGCACGCCACGTTGTAGAGCAGCCCGGGATATTCGGGATGCGCCTTGATCAGCTCCCGACCTCGGTCAGCGGCCTCTGCGTACTCTCCTGTCGCGTAGAGCACAGCGAGGGGGGCCCAGACCTCGAAGCCACTGGGCTCGTGTGCCTTCCCCGGCGTGCCGCCCAGGGCAATGATCGTCGTCCCCGGCTCCTCGGCAAACGCCGTGCGCTTCACACCGGGGCGGACGAACACGAACGTGTCGGCTGGCGCCTCGAGCGACTCGCCGTCAAGCTCGAACCTCGCGCGGCCGCGTTGCACGAGATAAAGCTCCTCTTGCCCGTCCCCCAGCTCGGCCTCATCGTGCTCGTTGATAATCCGATCGCCAGCCTCGCGAGCCGTCCAGGCGTTGACACCGAAAGACGTGATGCCGAAATGCAGGCGGATGGGGCGCGAAGAACAGCGGCCATCGCTTATCTCTTCGATCTCCTCGAGGTGCGCCACCGCGTAACGAGTCATAGGACCTCCTACGTCACAGGGTTGTTGAAAGCCATGGCAACGCAGCCCGAGGCTAACGACTACGCCGCCAGTGATGGACGAGCAGTCAGAGTGCTCTTTTGCGCGACGACCAGTCGCGTCAGAAGTGCGTCGCGACCTCCGCCAAGATCTTCGACACGTCCTCACCAGAAAGGCCTGGCGGGTCTAGCTGAACGTCCCAGTCGAAGGAGTCGTATGGCTCAGGCAGTCGCGTCCATTCGATCACGATCTTCCCGGTGCGAGGTGCGTCCTCTGGCTCCACGCTTGCAACCGTAGCGCTGCGAGCATGACGTTGTTGCTTGCGCCCGCGCGAGCAGGAGTAGCGACTGGCTCTGGCGCGTCCACGCGAAAGGGGGCATCGTGCCGGGGGCGGAGGCGAGCGGCCCGTCGCCCGAGCCGCCGCGTTGATCAGTCGTCAGCGGGGCACGGGCTGCCAGTCCGGCTCGTAGCCGCTCGTGAGGTGCGTCTGGTGTGAGCCATCGGCGTTCATGATGAAGATCTGATTCTTGTAGTTCGAGGGTTGGGTGTCGTACACGATTTTCGTGCCGTCGGGCGACCAGCTCGGGTCACCGTCGTCCCCGCTGTGCGTCAACCGCTTGATGCCGGTGCCGTCGGCGTTCATCACGTAGATGTCGCTGGCGTTGGGCGATGGGGTTCCTTCGAAGACGATCCGCTTCCCGTCTGGTGACCAGTCGGGTGCGAGCTTCTCTCCTGGTGTCCGCGTGAGCGTGCGCGCATGCGTGCTGTTCACGGCGACGACGTACAGTTGCGTTTGCCCTCCGAAGACGATCTCCTTGCCGTCCGGCGACCATGCGGGCCAGCCACCGTCGGCCGACGTCAGCGTTCGCCTTCCGCTCCCATTCGCATCAAGGACGATCAGGGGCGGCTGCACGAGCGAGCCCAGCACCAGCTTCTGGCCGTCCGGCGACCAAGAGGCGACTCCTCCCCACGGCCCCTGCGTGAGCATGCGGAGCCCCGAGCCGTTGGCATTCATGACCTCGTATGGAACCGCGCAGGTCAGGGGGTCGCAGGATTCGTATTTCGTAAAGACGAGCTTCGTCCCATCCGACGACCAGTGCGGGAACGCGGCGGGCACAGCGCTCAGCCGCTTCGCGCCCGTTCCGTCCGAGTTGATCACATGGACATCTCGATCATCGACACCGACGAACGCGATCAACCCAGTCGATGCCTGACGGGCCGATGACTCGCTCGTCGCTCCGCTACCCGCGAAACTGACACCTACGCCTCCGGCCAACACCGTGACGACAACGAAAGCTACGACCGAAGACCAGCGTTCAGCCACCACGGACACCCCGTTTATCGCGAAACATACACCGGCACGGGCGAGCCTAACCTCCTCCTCCAGACTCGGCGTCAAGAACCGCTCCGCTCGCCCGAGACAACGCAACTCTGGTGATGCAACTCTGGTGATTAGCGCTCCTGCTTGGCGCGACAAGCAGTTGGGACATTTGCGGCTTGTCCAACGGTTCAAGGCTGCTCCGCGAGCTACCGATTTCGTATCTATGGCTCGTCCCGAGCATGACCCGCTCACGTTCTACGAAGACTCCTCCGACAGCAGCATCGACTC